>DATNQO010000200.1:0-201549 GCA_036704005.1 Leptolyngbyaceae cyanobacterium
AACAGGTCATCTATGACAGAATAGATGGTAACTATTTCATTTAACATATATCCCTCCTAATTCTCTGTCTGGAGGGATTTTCTTGTTTCTGTACCCCTATGTCATCTCTCGCAAGAGAGTAACTAGCAACTTGGGTTAATAGGGATTAATGTTAATAGCCTTTCAAACACCTATAGGTTGACGCAAAGTTAGGCAAAAAATACGGTGGTGTCAATTGGCATTTCGCCGCCGATGCGCTCAACTTTTCCCTGACAGCAAGCACAGAGGTAGTAAAAGCGGATGCTGTCTTGGTCTGGTTTGATGAGTTTAGCTAGGCGCGATCGCAGTTTAGCATACTGAGTCTGAGTTAAGTCACACTCAAAAACAGAATACTGCATCCATTGCCCATAAGATTTGAGAACCTTATGAATTTTAGTACGCCGCTTATCTTCGGGTACGTCGTAGGAAATGACTATATACATGGTAAGAGAGAGTAGGGAGTGGGTTGTTTTTGTAGAGACGTTGCATGCAACGTCTCTACAGGATTTATGAGAATTATTTTTATCTCATAACTAAAGGTGGGTATTTATCGATTTCTCCTATGAGGTATTTAGCGAGGAGTCGGGCTTGAATTTCAAAAGTTTCTTGATAACTGTGCTTCTTCTGCATGACTGGATGTTTAAATTGAGTTTGTTTCTTCTCTTGATATAACCTCAAGAAAATATGTAACCCTTCTTTAGTCAGTGAAACTGCATTGCTAACAGGTTCAGTTACAAAATTTTTTGGTGTCAGCATCCGGCGGTTAATTGCTTTCAGAACAACAGCATCGACAATTAAAGGGCGAAACTCTTCCATTAAATCTAATGCTAGAGAAGGTCTACCATATCGCTCTGTATGTAGATATCCTAAATAGGGGTCGAAGCCGACAATATTTAAAGCTCCTTGGATATCGTGACGGAGTAAAGAATATCCTAAACTTAAAAGAGAGTTTACCGGGTCTATTGGTGGGCGACGGTTACGAGTATTGAAGCTGAAATTATCTACACGAATGAGATGATTAAAACAACCAAAATAGGCAGCACTACCAGCACCTTCTAAACCGCGAATACTATCAATTGCATCAGCCTTATCTACAGAGGCGATCGCATTCGTTAATTGACTAATATTATTACCTAAATCAACCTCATATCTACGCTGTGCTTCCAATAAACTATAGCGATAATTTTTCAGTTTCCCCCTAACAAAACCTTGGGTAACATGAATCGCTTGTGGTGACTCTCCCGCCGCCTTCCATTGTGCAGTACGAACGAAAATATTTTTACCCATTTCCGGTTCCAAACTAGCGAGATACTTACCATTATTTGTGAGAAAAGTCAGAGGGATTTTCTTATCGATAAGTTCAGAAATAGCAGCCGGAGAAATACTAGCCCTTCCCATCACCACTAACCCATCAATTTTTATCAAAGGTACATCTAAAATCGTCTTCTTTTCAAAGTTTACATGAAGACGTTCATCAACCTTGCTAATAAAAGAATCATCCTGCGTAACGTAAACCGTTCCCATAAATCCACCTCAAATAGATATGTTGATTGTTTGTTAGATGAAAACCTAACCTCTGCGTTTAAAAACACCTCACCTAACCCACTTCCTGATAACTCCTCACCCTCTCAGAAGCTTTAGGTAAACATTGCAAATTCAGACTACATCCTTGACAACGTTTGCTATAAACTGGAGTAGGCATAATACCCGTAGTCAGTAAATTTGTGACTGCGTGAATTGTAGCGATCGCAGTTTCTCGTAACTCTTGATTTATCTCTACCAATTGCCTTTGATGAGACTGGGCATAATAGATATATCCAGTAGTAATTGTTTGCCCTGTCATCTCTTCCAAACATAAAGCTTGAGCGCAAACTTGCAACTCATCATTATCCCATTCGCCCTTACTACCGCGCTTATATTCCACAGGATAAAATTGACCATTTGCCGCTTCAATTAAATCAGATTTACCGATGAGTTTATACTGCTCAGACTTCAGCCAAATTGCGCGAACTTGCCAAGTTTCATCACGCATATTTTCGCTAATTGTGTGGACGCGATCGTGTAAACTTGTGCCTTCTATGGTATAATGATTATCGATAAATTCACCTGCACAAAACATCCGCCAACAGCGATGTGAACAATAGGCATATTGGTTTAATGCCGCAATAGGAATGTATTCGGTGTTCATAGTTATTAGTTTTTCTATCTCATCTATTTGAGGATGGTTGAAAAGAAGGGGTATATGTAGAGACGTTGCATGCAACGTCTCTACATTTGTAGGGCTTTGCGCCTCTCCAAATATCTTCTTACACAGAAGAAAGTCGCCGCAGCATACCCATTCCCATAGTTGTTTTACGTCCAACACCTGCATACAAAGCAAAGTCAGCTAAGGTGTTGATTTGCTTAATTTGCATTGGTTCTACATCACCCAAAATTCGATAATTAACCTGTCCTAAAATGCCAATAAACTTACTCCGAGAATCGGCTAAAATTTCGGTGTGAATGTTGAGAAATGACGGAAATATTGACTCGATGGGAATTTGAGTAAATTCTATCCCACTGTATTTATGCCAACGCGAAAGTAGGGAATTAAACACACATTCTCTAGTGGGGAGAGTGGTATCAAATTGTCCTTGACGGAAGGCGCTAGGGGTGGCGAAGCTGAAGTTAAAAGTACGAATGTTATCGCTTGCTTGCTCGTACAATTGCCCGTAGGTGGTAGCATTTGCCCAAGGTTGGGTAGATTGGGGTGTACCTTGAATGCTGGTAATATACAAGTTAGCCGGGCCGAGATGCCAAGGATGACTGGGATTAAGATTGAGCCATAGTTGCGTTAGTTGACTAAATAGGGTGTCATCAAGCAGGGAAATACGCCACCAACAAGGCGTTCCGGCGGGGATGGCTTGCTGATGGAAGTATTGCAAGGACTCCCCATTAGGAACTTTCGGCTTATATCTACCCTGCGATGCACTGAGCCTGTCGTTCGCGGAGCGTCTCGTTGGCGTAGCCTCTCGTAGAGAAGAGAAGTGTCCCCTAACTTGCAAAGGCGAGAGGGTAAAGGCTTTATCGGCGGTGGAGTCGTGCAAGCGATCGCCTAATGTGCTATCAACAGAACTAACAAGGGTGAGAAATAGCGCGTGTAAATGTCTGCCTGTAAGATATTGTGGAGGAATAGGCGACTGCGGCAGTAAATTAAGGACTAAACTATGAGGCATAATAATTCAAAATTCAAAATTAAGCCTATTTACGTTTTTTGTTGGTAGATTGAGCAACTCTGGATTCAATGGTAAACTCTGGAATTTCTCCTAGTTCATCCTCGCCTAAACTATACTGTTCACATACCAAACTCAAACGATTTCCTGGTGTTTTCACAGCATTAACCGAGTGAGTTAAATCGCCTTGAAAGTAGACTAAGGTGTTCATCTGCGGTTTAATTTGTCCCAGTTGGCGTTTGTGCGCCTTGAGTACCAGTTCTCCCCCTTGCATATTTTCCGGTACGCGCACGTATAAGACGCTGACATACATCGGCGGTTCAATGGTTTTGCAGTAGGAACGCAGAGAACGATCTATATGTGGATCTACGCGGGAGCCTTCTTTGAGGAGTAAGGGATTGAGGTAAAAGGCGTTACAATTGGGACGGAGAGCCAAATCTAGGTATGGTTTGAAGTAAGGGAATTTTTGTTCTACTGTGGGAATGTGCGATCGCCTGAACACTACAGAAAATCCTTTAGTCCCGACAAAATCGCGGTTGAGGTTGTTGACAGCGAAGTAAGGACAAGCGTGTATTTCCCCCCACAAGTGGTTGAGGTAGTCGCTGGGAAAGGCGTTTGGCTGTTGTTGGTATTGTTTCACGGGAGGCGATCGCACAGTAATAATTAACTACGAAAATGATATGCTATCCTAGCCGGAATTTGCAGGTTTTGAATATCTTTGAATTGGTAATATTGCCCCCGCATTTGCACATTTTGAATTAGACTAACTGGAGGCATATTCACCACATCGTAGCTCATCACTTGATTAGTAAACATCACATCCAAGGGATTTAAAGGAAATTTGCAAGTGAATATCCCTTCATAAGTTTGAGGTTGGGGTAATTTCTCAACCGTCACCTCAGCCTTACTCATCCACTTACCCAAACGAATCCATTTTGGTAATTTGATTTCGTTTTTGGAGATGACAAAAAACTCAAATTGACTTTCTGGTGCTACTTCCTTCGCTCTCCCAAAACTTGGAATATTCTTTTGTGTCTTCTCCATCTCCACATGATAGTTATTATTAGCATACTTCCAAGTGTTGAGAATAGTAGAATGTCCGATGGAATGTGCGGGAGTGACATAAATTCCCTGTTGATTTAGGGGTGTTAAATGCTCCTCATATTTTGGCACTTGTTCGGGACAGAAGTAGCGATAGGAATGCTCCTCAGCCACGGTGGTAGAATAGATGGCGCTATCAACTAAACCCAGTGCATAACAGAGTGCGTAATTATGAATTACTGGCTCTGTTTCGTAAAGTCTGCCAATTTCACGAGTAGCAAAATAAAGACTGTCGTGTAATTCTAATTGACAACGGTAAACTAATACCATTACTCTTTCCCCGCTTTCGCAGCAGTTTTCTTTTTACTAATGTGCTTATTGGCGTAAGCTTTAGCTTCTGCATCAGCTTTTTGTAAAATGCTTTTAATTCCCGCTTCGTTACCAGTGAGATTTTTCACTTCTTGTAATAGAGGTGCAAAAGCATCACCAATAAAATCGGTGTGAACAATAAATTCTTCAGCCATTAAATTTGCAATTGCATTTTTAGCCGCCGTAATTACTTCATCTTCATCGAGAGGTTCAGGAGAATTTAAGGAATTATTCGCTTTCATCTGGTCATATATTGCTTGAGTCCAGCGTAAATTGCTAGTAATTTCGCCATCAGCAAATACAACCCCAATCAACTCATTTCTTACTCTACCTGTCCGGGTAGTTTGCGCTCCATAATGGCGTGTGCGTAAAATGTTATTGAAGACGTAAAGGAAGCTAGCTTCTGTTGGGTCTTTCAGGGTGACAATACTAGGAAAGAAAACTTGTGGTCTAATGTGGTCTTGTTGGTTAATTCGGCTAGTAACTTCGCCGGGTTTGGAACCATTTTCACCTTTAGAAGCCATTGTGCCATTTTCAAAGGGAGCATTCAAGGTAAAGGTTTCGTGAGATTCATCAAATGAAGTAATTGAGAATGCGGTATCGACTACAACCTTAGATTTTTCCGAACCAGAATCACCAATAGCGAAACCGTAAATAATGCAATCAGGATTATCCATTGCAAAATTAACGTTATATTCGCATTCTTTATCGGTTATTAATTCATATTTACGTAATAATTCCCTTCCTACTAAACGTTCTGGGGTAGATTGTTTACGCTTGAACATTGACAGCCGACTAATTGTAGTTTTATCTTTAATCCCAGCTCTAACTCTAGCTTTATTTAATTCTCCATCAGTTTGAAATAAAGGGTAAGATTCGGTGATACGGATTGTGAGAAAATGAGCGTATTTACCCATCGGTTTGTAGGGAATTTCTGCTTGAAATAATTGGGAATCAACAGTTTTTAGTAATGCCATCATTCATCTCCAAGTAGTTTAGTAATGGTTGAAGTGAGTAGAACGGACTAAATAAATCAAGGTTTGTAGTAAGGACTTTAGTCCTTTTTTTGAGGACTAAAGTCCTCACTACGAACTCAATTGTGATAACTTGACAATAGTTAACATAGTTTGATTTATTTTCGACGGGTTACTTAAAATCACAAATTAATCATCATCAGATTCAGTCGATTTATCATCTTTACCTGCATTTTCCTTGTCATCTGCTAAACGATAAAGAAACTCACAAGTGTCACGAATTAAGTTGAGTTGACGACCTGCTAAACGTGCGCGATCGCCTGCAAATGCTTTCTCAAATACTTCGATGACAAAATACTTAGCAAAGTCCAAAACGGCTTGTCTTTCTTCTTCCCGTTTACTCAATATCCAACGTCCTTCAGCCGTGGAAGCATGAACCCGATCCATGAGTTTAAAAACTTCTGCGGCGACGGCTGCAACTAATGTGTCTCCTTGAAACACAGTTGATTCCGCTTTAAGGATAGTTTCTGCTGCAATATCGATAGGTTTGAGGACAGCATTAGACTTAGGATTATAACGCTTATTCGCCCGATAAAAGCGGCGATAAAGTTCTGTTAAATTCTGGGGATGATTCAAACTCGATTCTGGTTTTACAATCAATGTTTTCGTATCCATATCATACTGCACATAAGGGTCAAAACAAGGGTAAAAATGATAGGCATAAAGCCTAATTTTCTCGATGCGTGCTGTTTCTATTCCTTGGTTACGCACCCAACGATTGAGATAAGAAAAGACGTACAAAGGACTGGTTTCAAAATCCTTTGCTAGTTCCGTAAATCTCCCCCAGTTAGCGTCGTAACCAGACTTACCTTGCCTAGCATTCACATCAAGGTGAACTGCATAGGCGGCGGTAAGCACGTTTAGAGGCGCGGGGTATTGAATACCGTTGTCAAGCCAACCTTCGAGGATGTAGTCTAGACGGAAGCGATCGCGTCTGACTAATGCACGGAAAGCATGAGGCGCACTATCAAGAAATACGCTTTCTTCAAATTCCGCACCATCATTAAATGGGGGAATTGGTGACTCAGACACCACAGTTTTCACATCTAAAATCATCGGGAAAGCAAACGCCAACCAACTTGGCATAATCCAAGATTCGGTGTCTGTACTATCTCTTCCAGGCGGTAGCGCCATGAAGTAAAATGTTAAAGGTTGGTCTTCAGGATAAGACAGTTTAAATGTCCTATCTTTGTCCCGTTCTAAGTTTTCATCAATTAAGAAAGCATCGGCACTTTGATAATTTTCTCGTTCTAAATTTGCCTGTAAATCCTTACTAATAAAGTGATTACGGACGCTAGTGTCGAACCGAGTTTGAGCAATACCATTGTATGCTTTCTGTAAAAATTTGTTGGTTTCTGGTGTGAAGTAATAAGTCGGATAAAAGTAGAGATAGCGATATTTACCATCTTCAAACCGTTTACCCACCGCTTGAGTTTGATTCATCAAGATTTGCCTCAGCATCATCTCCACACCCGCAATACTAGAAATGTTGCGTTTAGCGTTAGAACCTCCTAACATTTGCTTATTTGTATAAACTTGCGGAGTAAATAAAACTGCCGACTCCATCTGTTCTGTCACTGTATAAGCAGAATGGGATATGGAACAGATTAATTGTCTTCCCCGTCCTGGTTTTTTGGCAGCATTATAGTTATTCAACTCATCTAGAAATGTGTCAACCTGAGTTTTCACCGATACTGCTTGATTAGTATTTGGTAACATGACAACTCTGGCTACCCAAAGCCTTAAATCATCCCAACCATCAGGTAATTGATACTGTGTAATGATGGGTGAAATTAAGCCTGTGAGATATTGAATAACTTGCTGACAAGTTTCCCGGACATTTTCAATACCAGGATGATGTTCTAAATATTTGGCAGCCAGATAATACCATTCATAAGGTACGCCTCCCGTATTCCCTTTCAACTTATTTTCTTTCAGGCTTTCGTTGATGCGTTGAATTTCTCTAACTTGGGGTAAGTATGACGTAAGGTTCCAAAATTCTGCCACCTTATGAGTTAAATCTAAAGCTGGGACTTCTGGCAACTTTTTATCTTTCTTACGAATATCCTCAATGCGATTTACTGTTTCATCCCAAATTTTCCGACTAACTAAATCACCAAACTCAGCAATTTGATCAATGCGGATATCATCAGCAAATTTAAAGTCATAGTCAGCCGATAAAACCCTTTGCTGCTGAAACTTAATTAAATTCTCACTGCGACTTTTCGCTACTGAATCTTTATTCGGGTTCAAGATGCGTAAAGTTGCATCCAACGCCACCTGCATCAAGCCAGGAGAATCAAAAAATAAGTTGTAATATTCAGCATATTTCATACCTTTACCATCTCTACCAAAACCTGTTTGTCTCAGGCGTAGTTGTCCTGCACAAAGTGATTTGATATTCTCAACTACTAGGTCTGGTAAATCTTCGGTAGAAATAGGCGGTGCATTACGCGCAGCTAAATAAATTACCCCCGTCGGCAGATATAACAAAGGTTCATAATAGGTATGCTCATCTGTATTCAAACTGATATGAGCTTGAATTAAAGCATTGTTGACGACATTAGTTAAAACCCCTCTATTCTCTGCAATGCTGTGATAGGTGAGTTTTAATTGTCCATCACTTAATAAGTGGAGAATTTCTTTAAGTTTGGGGTGTTCTGCGTCTTGGGGATGCTTGACGATGGAGGCGAAAGAGTCAGCTAAACAAGTCAAAGCTGATAGTTGACGTAGGGTGCGATCGCGCAATACTGGATTCAACCCAAATTCCGAAAAATTCCAGTTAGTATCCCACCTACTTTGTGCATTATAAGCCATGCACAATAAATCATCAATATATTCTTGATAAGCTTCTGGATTTTCTGGATTGATAAACTTATCCAGTCCCAATTGACGGATTTTTACATCAATAATTGGACGGTGTTCTGCTAACGGTAACTTCCGACAATCATTCGGCACATCAGGAAACTTTTCAAAGTCATGTAAAATAAACCCAGCAATCACTAAACGCCGTTCTCTTTCCTTCACAACTCGCTGGACTGTAGTATCAAGTTGCTGTAACCGTCTCTCAATTAAATTAGCTGGAAATAAGCCATTTAATAAATGTGTATTCAATGATTGATCAGCCGCATTATCTCGCCTAACTTTGCTTTTCCCTTCTGCTTCTCGCTGCTGGTCAATTGCATCAAAATACTTACCGCCTTTAGCAGTTACACCAATAGCTATTGTTAATAGATTTGGTAAAACATACTCAGCAAAATCAGCCATTACTTGGTCATCAGGATTTTGTGCCTGAATTGCTTCGCGCAGTAGCTTAAGACTGAGTAATTCACCAGGGGTTTCGATAGTGCGACTACCATCACTATCAAAGCCAAAATCACCCGATAACCAATCATCATCTTCGGTTTCTAAAAGTGATAATTGTTGATATTCATCTGAATTTTTACTTTTTTTAGCCATCGTCTTGACTCAACGAGATTAAATAAGAGTTAACTTGGCGCACGTAAAGCGGATATTGTTGCAATGCAAAACTAATAGCGTTGAAAACTTGTTGCGGATCTATCTCACTCATACTCCCCACTTACTTAGTTCTATTTCAATTTTTTTGTGTTGTTCTTGCCCGAATTTTTTCAATTCTGATTCAGACTTTAATGAAATTAATCTAAATTGTGCAAATTCGCCAGGATATTTCTCAAACATCATTATCCCGTCACGAGCAACGAAATGAGCAATTAACCAAGAACAGTTATTAAGTTCTACAACGTCAATTTGATCGGAATTTATTTTGAATATTTCGCCAAGTACCACAGGTAATTCAAACCACAGGAAAGCATTATCTTTAACATAAGCTTCTCGTTGTTCTTGATCATACAGAACTGCAAAATCCCAGTCACTATTAGCGTTGATGTTACCAGTGGCTCTAGAACCAAACAGAACTAACATTTTTAAGTAAGGAATTTTTTCCGGTATTTGTAGGGAAAGTTCTTGTAACTCTGTAATTGTCGGATTATGGTTTTGCATTTGATGATTCTCCATAGGGATTTATACCAAATTAATATGAAGCTGCGAATAATAATAGGTCGAGAATAATTGAACGCAGATGCACGCAGATAAACGCAGATAAATCAATGGATTTTATAATTGACAACCTCATATAAAATTGGTATTACTCTACAATTCTATTCAATACCTTCGAGTAATTTGGCAACTTGTTCTGGTGCTGGAAGCTGATGTTTTAATTCTTGCGGCAATGTTGAAACTATTTGATAGGTTCCTACGCCAATCGGTTTATTAGATTTTTTGAGTGCATATTCAACAATTGTTCTCTGCTTGGACTTGCAAAGAATAATGCCAATAGAAGGATTTTCATCAGGTAGCCTTACCTTGTCATCTAGAACAGCTAAATAGAACTGCATCTTGCCGACGTACTCAGGTAAAAACTTACCAATCTTTAGTTCTATGGCTACCAAACATTTTAAACTACGATGATATAACAATATATCTATAAAATATTCCTCATCATCAATTTCTAGGCGATATTGACTACCGATAAAAGCAAATATTCCTCCCATTTCTTGTAGAAATGGTTCAACTCTTGTTAAAATTGCTTCTTCTAGCTGCCGTTCACTATGTTTATCTGCTAATTCCAAAAAATTAAAAGTATATTCGTCTTTAACAGCTAGTTGTAGTTGATTACGAATTTCTGCCGGAACGGTTTGGTTAAAATTTGTTTGGTTGAGTAAAGTTTTTTCATAGGTTTGATTTTCAATTTGATGAATCAAAACATTCTTTGTCCAGCCAAATTTACGAGTCATTCTGATATAAAACTCTCGTTCTAGGTCATCTTTGCATTTCTCTAAAATGACTAGATTGTGAGTCCATCCAATTTCTCGCACCAATGGTGCGAGTTTTTCATTCGCGGCGTAAGTTTCATAAAAAAGTCTCATCCGCCACAGGTTAGCAGCCGAAAAGCCACTAATTCCTGCAAATTCTCTCTGCAAGTCTGTTGCTAGCTGTTCCACTACTGATTTACCCCAGCCGGCTTGCTGCTGTCGGGTAACAATCATCTGCCCAATATCCCAGTAGAGGGCAATGAGTTCTTTATTGACTGCTTTCAGTGCTTCATATTGTGCAGAACGAATGCGTTGTTTTACTTCCACAAGCAAATCTCCATACTCGTCTGGAATTGGTTTACTCATAGCTGTGGACTTTCAATTGAGTCATGATTAACTAGCCGAGACGCATAGATTAAACAAACTTGTACTTTACTTTAAGAAAAGAAGGAAGCTTCAATAAAACTAACTGCTTAAAGATTTTGATGCCTACCAGACTTGTACCCAGCTGAATACTACAAGTTTTACCTTATAGTTTTAGGGGGTTGAGACTAATTAAGCCTGAACTTAATGCCGCAAGCTACTGATAAGCTTCCCTCTGTAACATAAAATTCGCTAATATGGCGTTAATGCTGGCTAAACTTTTGCCAATCGATATCTATGTTTAAGACTGACTCGCTCTGTTTGAATGGGGTAGCCTCGGTGTCTTCCTTTATATACAGGATCACCGTAACGATGACCAACCTTAACAGCTAATTCGTCGCCCCAATGCCACTCATTATCAGATAAAACTTCAAGCAATAAATCAAGTTTGGTTTTTTTGCGTTTTTGCATCTTTATGTCCTTTAGAGAAATTTACATACGGTTTCTTAAAGCAGATAGTCTTTTTAACCACAAGCTTTTGCTACCGCATACTCAAAAGCTAACTTAAGCGATAACCGATGACAAGCCATTAAGTTATAGACTTATTTGACAGGTTAAATAGGTCAGGACTTGATGGCGCTTAATATGTCGTACTATCTGCTATCCTCGAATTAGGATGGAGACTCACCTTGCTAACTTGGTGAGATAAAATCCCTATCAGGGATTGAAATAAATACGTCTGAACTTACTGGCGTAAGCTTTTTCTCCGTCACATTAACCAAAATCCCTATCAGGGATTGGGACAGGAAGCAATCCATATTTCATCCCCTTTGCTTTTAAACGTGTACGCCAAAGTATCAAGCAACAGCGCAGAGTGACCAAAAGCTATGGAATAGGGTGCTGTTGCATCATGAAAGCTGTACTTATCGCTAATTGGGTAAATCTGAAAGTGCATCGGTAGCCGTAGCCGCATCCGCACTTCCGCCACAGGACGGCGAATTACATAACAAACCAAACCCTCTTTTTTCAGTCGTTTGTTAATTTCCCCAATCCAGTAGTTTTCCGGTTGCCAAACTTCCACACCTTTTAAAACTTGCACCTTCCAAGCATCGGCGATCGCCTGCAAATCCCCAGAATATGTAAACTTCCAGTTCAGCCGTTCCTCACGGTAGGAACGCAACTTCATAAATGCTAGACAGTGAGTAAATCTACTTTTAGCGATCGCCACTCCTGTACGTTCTGCGGTTTCCTTAAGTGTCCGTATAAATCCCGCCTCTGTCCAGACTTCAATCTCTAAGTTACCTAAAATACCCGGTAAATCATAGGTTTTAAATCTGTCTACTTCATTTTCTTCGGTTAAATCATACAAACCACATTGCAGAGAACTCACACCCCGGAAACTAGCAGCATCATCTGCAATCGGATTTCCCGATTTATTACCTGATAGTGCTTGCCAATCTTTAGCCCATCCTGAAACACGCCCAGCCACAGATTTTAAGCTGGTGTCAAATACTTCTTCACAAAGTTTTTGAAACTGTTCTCGGCTTTGGGCATACTGTTCTTTAATCGTGCGATCGCCTAATTTGCAGCACAAATAAAATGACTGCACTGCACCCCAACTTTTATAATAGCCGCGAAAATCATTTATCTGGCGATACTTATCAGCAATAATATTATGAAAAGATGGGCGATCGCAAATCTTATTCACCTCTAACGGTGGTGTATCACCCTGAAATAAACGTTCCACCAAAAAGTTAGGTACTAATGCAAATGCCGTAAAGTTTTGAAACTTAATTTGTTCCCCATACTTTTCATAACCATCATGTCTACCTAAGCGTCCCAAACGTTGGATAAAATTTCCCGCATCAGATGATTCAAAAATCAAAAAATTAATTTTAAAATCAACCCCAACATCAATTGTGCTAGTTCCCAAAACTAAATCAGCCGCCAAACTACGTTCTTTTTCCGCCTTTCCTGATAACCCTGTATTTTCTCCTACTTTTAACCCATGAGGCTGCAAGATTTCTTGAAAAAATGGAGTCAAGCGTTTAACTGCGGCGATGGAGTTAAGAATAATTGCCCCTTTACTCCCTGGATATTGCTGAAACTGCGCTAAAATTAAATCACTATTTTCCTTCAGCCAAGTTTCCGAGGCTTTAAAACTCGGTTCCAGAGGAATAAAATTTAGTGAAATTGTCCGCGCAACTTGTCGCCATCCTTCGTTTCTCAGTTCTTCCTCTTGTTCTATTGTGTCAGGAAATTGATATTTATCTTGTTCAATAGGATTAATTTCTTGGCAACGAAATCCTGCTAATTTTAACCTATCAATTAAATTTTTATCTGGTGTTGCAGAAAGAAACAAAAATTTCTTGCGGCGATTTGTGCAGCGAATTAACAACATAGTATTAATTACACTAGCTATTTGTGGTGCGGCGAAAACATGAAACTCATCAAGGATAAATAAGTCAAAATCCTTGTCAATTTTTCCCCATAATTTATCGGGGCTATCACCAGGAATTATATAAGCGCCACGGTGCAGATAATGAAAAATATCGGGGTTAGTTAGTAATACTTCTCTTTGGCTAGTAAGAGTTGCGATCGCCGCACTTTTTTTCAAACCTTCATTCTCTGCATAAACTTCTAAATCCGCCCCGCTTAATCTCACTATACGCGGTTTATTTTCTGGTTGAAATTTTTCTACATACCCTTGAGTTTGTGTTTCTTGGTCACGGGCTAATTCATTAGTTGGGTAAAGTCCAATAGCTGACAATTCACCTTGTAAAACCTCTAAATATGCAGCTAAACTTTTACCATCCCCTGTCATCGCCGTGTTAAACACCACATCAATATTGGGATTACGCAGTGCTTCCAAAGTAGCGACTTGATGCCAAGATAAAGACCAATTTTCAGGTATCTGCACCCCATCAGGTGTAGGGACTGTTTGCGAATAAACAGATTTGAGAGTAATTTTGTAATCTTCGGACATACACTTAAATAGTGTCCGTAACTGGTTGTTAAAATCTATATTGCCACGCAAAATGGAGATTGGCAAGAAGTGTAAGTATAAAAGTGTCCGTATAAATGAGTCGTAAAGGTCAATCTATAACTCTCTCATTAAAAGAACGAGATAAAACCGAACTAGAAGCGATCGCCCTAGAGTTTGGTATGATGTGGGGCGATCGCCCGAACATATCCAAATTAGTAGAAGCGATCGCCCAACGTAAGTTACTGATCGGCAATAATCAAAACTGGTCAGAAAGCCGCATCAGGGCATTACATCGGTGTATTGGCGCATTAACTGACATTGGGCAGATAGAACAAGCCCAAGTAATTGCTAAGTTACTTCTAGAACGCAGTGAAATATCAATCCCACTGAGAAACGAAATTGAACGTTTCCTAGAAAATCTGCCCCCGCCTTGGCGTTTACAAATAGATAACTTCATCCTCCGCCAGCAGCCATTTCAGCTAACCTATCAAGATGCAGCCGGACGCTTACTTAACTTCACAGTCCGCTATGCCAAAGTTACACCCCATGAAAAACGGCAATACCTTGATTGCTGGTGTGAAGAGACACAAGGAAACCTGGACATACCCGAACTAATGCACAACTGGAGTTTACGCTTAGACCGAATTACCGATGCAGCTGTGACTTCAATTAGTGGGGAATGGCATAATAAATTAGATGAAATCACAGTAGAAATGCACCTATTTGCAAATTTAGTATTTGCCTACCAAGCCAAACCAGAGGACGAGACTATCGAATGGCTACCAGATAAACCAAAAGTCCGGCGAGTTATTAGGCGAGTATCAAGTACCTTTTGGTTTAGCCGCGAAGTCATGCAATATGCACCAGATTGTATAGTTATAGCGCCAGAGAATCTGCGCGATCGCTTTAAACAAAAACTCCTCACCCTCTGCCAGTTGTATGATATCGAAACCAACAGCTAGCAGAGGTGTAAGGGGGTAAGGGTATACTGACAGGTGTAGGTTTTTTACGAGAGAGATCAAAACTAATGACTGTGGACTATTAACTATGGACTATGGACAAATCACTGACGATAAAGTTTACCATTACGTACTTGTACCACAGGACGATTACATCGGCGGACTAATTGTTCGTCGTGAGTGGTAACAATGATAGTTGCTCCAAAAGAATTTAACTTTTGGAGAATCTGCATCACTTGCCAAGAGTTATCAGGATCGAGATTGCCCGTAGGTTCATCAGCTAATATTAATGGTGGCGTTCCTACAATTGCCCTAGCAATACTTACCCGTTGTTGTTCTCCTCCAGAAAGCTGATCAGGAAAACAGTCAGCTTTAGAAAGCAAACCCACCAATTTGAGTGTAGGTTCTAAACGCCTTTGAATTTCCTTGCGGGTATAACCTTGAGCTTGTAAGACAAAAGTTACATTTTCCGCAACAGTGCGTTGGGGGATGAGTTTGTAGTCTTGAAACACAATGCCAATACGTCGGCGTAATAATGATAAGCGATCGCCCCGCAAAGCTGTCACATTACAGCCGTTCACAACCACTTCTCCTTGGGTGGGTGACTCCTCCCCATACAGCAGTTTTAACAGAGTTGACTTCCCCGAACCGCTAGGCCCTGTAATAAATAAAAATTCTTTATTTTTAATCTCTAAGTTGACATCCAGCAAAGCATGACAACCGTTAGCATAAGTTTTCGTCACAGACCTTAATTGCACCATGTTACTGGTACAACCTTCTTGAGTTTTCCCCTCTTTTTCATCAATCACCTGTTCGCCAGTTGCTGGATTTGTTAATACAGGCATTACTCAATCTTCCTTAGACAATAGACAATTGTTCAGTAGGGGCGCACAGATGTGCATTGGTGTCAACTTAACGTGAAACCCTTGTCAAAAGCAGATATTGAGTTCATTTACTTACCGTTACTCACCACGTTACCCCACCCTAACCCTCCCCTTAGAAAGGGGAGGGAACTGAATTTCTAGTTTCCCCCCTTTCCAAGGGGGGATTAAGGGGGGTAAAACGTATGTGGAACAAGCATTTGAGCTTAAGTTGACACCTATAACAGATGTGCGCCCCTACCTATGTATCCGTATCGGTATAATGTTCATTTTTGTGAGCCTACCCCTCAAAGGAGTTAGCATCACCCTTACCTGAACAGTATTGACTTAAAAATAAGGATTCCCAAGTAATGCCTGAAAATCTCAAATCCAGTAATGAACTACACTTGCACTCCGCTTCGCTTCGTACAAGGTTTCTAACGTTTCATCTGGCAAACTTACCTGTTCGAGTCCGGTTGGCTCTAATGGATAGAGGTTTACCATCTACGTCTAACGACGCTCGTTCCAAACGCCGCTCCAAAAAATATTTTGGCTGAGATGTTGACAGGAGACTTATTTTTTCGTCGCAGTCCTGCCTTACGGGTTGTCTTCACCGGATACTGCCACTAACTGTATCGTTCCAGGGTAGAAAAGTCCTTTCACACAGTTGCCCCACTAAGGAAAGAATAATCATCCTGCGTAGCAAGCGGGTCTGTTACTGATTATGCCTCGCTTTGGTTATTTTTCCATATCTTCAAGGTGCAATCAAGTTCCTGCCCAAGATTCATCCCCAGGTTCCGTTCCTCCACCTGGGGACTTCCCGCAAGGAGGTTAAAAATTTTTAAACCCTTGACATCAAGTCAGTACAATCACTTAATAAAGCAGGGAGCGGGTGTCAACCATCAATTGTCAACCGATAAAAAAATGCCTTCACCGCAAACTCAGGTAAAGCCAACATCCGCCGCCAACGCCAAGGTTCCTTATAAAGACGATATAGCCATTCCAAATTATTATTAGCCAACCAAGCAGGGGCGCGATTTTTGCTACCTGACCAAATATCAAAACTACCACCAACACCAATCCAAATGGCTTTGGGACACAAATGGCGATTTTGAGCAATCCATAATTCTTGACGCGGTACACCCAAACCGACCAAAATCACCTGTGGTTGTAATTTAGCGAGAGTTTGTAGCAATTGTTGTTCTTCTCCCGCCGAATGGAAGCCAGAATGAGTCCCTACAATATTCAAATTAGGCGCTTTTTGCTGCCAATAATCGGCTGCTTTTGCCGCTACTGTGTTTGCGCCTCCGTAGAAGAACACCGTTTTATCTGGCTGCTGTTGACCAATTGCTTGCAACAACGTTTCCGCTAGTTCAATCCCCGGACAACGTTGGACTTTTTGCCAACAAAGCCAGCGCAAATACATGACTATTCCTGCACCATCTGGAATGATCAATTCCGCATTCTGAATGATTTTGTTCAGGGATGTATTTTGCTGCGCCTGCATTGTCATTTCTGCATTCAGTGTGACTACATGAGCGCCTTTGCCTTGTTTTAAGGATTCTAGCAACCACATTGGATAGTCACTCATCACATGAACTGGGATACCCAGCACCGTAAACACTTTAGATGATGGAAACATAGCCCTTGAGCCTCACACCAGATTGTCTCGACGATAGTTTATCAAATTTTTTAATAGGTCGCCTCTGGGGTGAGAGGGAGGGTAAAATTATGCAAACAAGTTTACTAAGAAAACTGAATTGTTAAAATTGAGCTTCTGTTTTGCTTATTTTGCATGATAAAAACAGCTTATAATGCCTGAGTAATCTTATATCATAGTTTTTTGATAAATTTCTGGAAAAATTAACTTGATTGTTTCTAGTAATCGAGAGGCTGTATAAGGTAGTGAACGAACAAAACAGGGAAATTTCGGTGAAAATTTTTGTGTAATAGCGTAACGGGTAGAAATTGACTATGAGTAAAATTCGGATTGCGCTGATTGAGGATCACGATCTAACCCGTGTGGGTATTCGGACGGCACTACTACAAAGAGAAGAAATTGAAGTTGTCGGAGAAGCTGCCAATGCGGTAGAAGGGCTGAATATGTTAAAAACGGTACAACCGGATATTGCGATCGTTGATATCGGGTTACCAGATAAAGATGGTATAGAGCTAACAAGAGAATTAAAATCTAGTAGTAATAACCCGGATGTAGGGACAAAAGTATTGATTTTAACCTTACGCGATAATAAAGAAGCGGTTTTGGCAGCTTTTGCAGCTGGGGCTGATTCTTACTGTATGAAAGATATTGGGTTTGATAACTTATTGGAAGCAGTCAAAGTGACTTACAATGGCAACGCTTGGATTGATCCAGCGATCGCCAGAATCGTACTACAACAAGCACAACAACAGTCCCCTAAACCAGAGCTTACCAAAGTAGAACCAGAAAATACCCCAAAAAATACCCCAATTGAAGACGATTTAGATATTATTGACCCCTATACCCTTACAGAAAGAGAGTTAGAAGTGCTACAGTTGATCGTCGAAGGCTGTAGTAATGCAGTCATCGCCGAACGTCTATATATTACAGTCGGAACTGTAAAAACCCATGTTCGCAATATTTTAAATAAACTCTCCGCCGATGACCGCACCCAAGCGGCTGTCCGGGCTTTACGTTCTGGACTAGTAGGTTAAACTGGGATAGGATGGAAAGATTTTCAAACAAACTAAAGAGTAAAGTTATACTTGTAAGTAGAGTAATTTTTCCATAAAAGAAATTACATCTATTGCTGTTATGGCAGTTACCAGATAGATAGGGAAAAGGAGTGATCATCCAATCCTGATAGTAAGCAGCTCTTGAGCCTGTTACCTATCCCCCTACGGGTTCGCCAGTTCCCTACGGCGGGAAACCCGCCTACAGGACTGGACTCACCTGTCCCCTGCTATATTTAACGACTCGGTGGGATAAGAACTATCATATCTCGCCAATTTCTAGTACGCGAAAAAGCAAGTCAACTATGACGGAAACCGAGGTAGAAAACCAGGTAGAAAAACTGAAGCTCATGGTTGTAGACGATGAGCAAGACAACTTAGATTTACTCTACCGTACTTTTAGGCGAAATTTTCAAGTATATAAAGCCAATCACGCTCGCAAAGCTTTAGAAATTCTGGCTCAAGAAGGCGAAATGGCTGTAATTATCTCAGACCAAAGAATGCCCGAAATGAACGGTACAGAATTCTTGAGCCGTACAGTTGGACTTTATCCCGACACAATTCGGATTTTACTGACAGGTTTTACAGATGTGGAAGACTTGGTAGAAGCTATTAACTCTGGTCAAGTTTTCAAATACATCACCAAACCTTGGAGTCCTGAACGCCTAAAAGCTGTAGTTGAGCAAGCCACCGAAACCTATCGCTTAGTTAAAAAACGCACCCAAGAATTGCGGCGTGCTTTGCGGCGACAATCTTTATTTAACGCGGTAACAACAGCCATTCGAGAATCCTTGGATTATGAGAGTATGCTGCAAAAAATCGCCGCCACTATAGGACAAACCTTTGAGGCTACTTGCTGTCTACTCAAGCCAGTAGAAAACAACCGCCTAACTCCAAATCAGTTTTACTATCAAAATCCAGCAGCAGATTTACCTGAAAGTGCCTTTGACCCTTCTTGTTTAATCGCCAAAGTACTGGAAACTGGTGATTATCAAATTGCCCAAGATACATACAATGGCAAATTCTGTAATTACTTAGTAGTACCCCTATCCTACCAACAGCAACTCCTAGCTGTGCTGGCTCTTTACCAATGGGGACTAGAGCATCCTTGGCATGATGAGGAGATTCAATTAATTACAGGTGTGGCTGAACAAGCAGCTTTAGCAGTTTCCCAAGCAAAACTCTACCAACACCTGCAAGAAAAACAACAGCAAATCAGTGCTGAATTAGAAGTGGCGCGGCAAATTCAAAATAATTTACTGCGTCAAACCCTACCAGATATTAAAGGCGCAAAATTACAAGCTTGTTGTTATCCAGCGCGAGAAGTAGGCGGTGACTTTTTTGAAGTCTTTGTTCATCCCACACAAGGAGATGTGTGGTTAGCAGTGGGTGACGTTTCTGGTAAAGGTGTACCGGCGGCTTTATTCATGGCTAGCGCAATTTCTGTCTTACGTCGGGAACTATCACAAGAAAACCCACCTGAACCTAACGTAGTTATACATAATCTCAACCATGCTTTGTCTGATGACTTAATTAGCAACAACTGCTTTATCACTTTTGTCTTAGCTCGTTACACACCCACTACTAGAGAGTTAGTTTATGCAAACGCTGGTCATATCTATCCCTTGGTTTGGTCAAATCAAATTAATGCACCAGAAAAACCCGTCTATCTCACAGTGAGAGCCATTCCTATAGGCATTTTACCTAAGTGGCAGGCTAAGTCGGGTAGCTTATTGCTGAAACCCGGAGATACATTACTTTTAGCCAGCGATGGGATTACGGAAGCAACAGTATCTACCACCTTAATAAATTCCGTGAAAACCGGGGGTGGCGGTCAGTCGGTAAGTCATTCTATGCTGAATCAGGATGGTCTGTGGCAACTCTTACAACAAGAGCCTCAACCACTATCTCTTAACCATTTGTTAGCTCGGATTCAGGCAGATAACCAAGTTCAAGAAGACGATCAAACTATACTCTCATTGGAGGTTTTGTAACTTATGAAAAGTGAGCTTCATGTACCAAGTGACTTGAACTATTTAAACATCGTTGAAAACTGGTTATTGGGATGTTTAAAAATTCAGTTTGGAGACTCTGTTGACTGGTCACGACAATCAAGCCGCTTGCGTCTAGCGTTGGTGGAAGCCTACTCTAACGTTGTGCGTCACGCCCATAAAGAGCAACCAAATATACCAATACTACTACGTGTGGAATTTAAACAACGAGATATTGCTATAGAAATTTGGGATTACGGCGCAGGTTTTGATATGTCTACTTATTTCCCACCAAATCCAGATGATAGGCAAGAAGGTGGCTATGGTTGGCTAATTATGAATCGTTTGATGGATAAAGTAGAATATCAATTGCAGGTTAATGGAGCTAACTGTCTCAAATTAGAAGCTACTATACCAGAATTAACTAATAGTTGAATAGGGAAGAGAGGACAGGGAAGAGGAAAATATGATAGGAACTGGTAGAAGCTTTCGTTAGGGTATAGTGCAGGCTACTCCAAAAAAATTACATGATAGTCCTATATTTAAATAAAGATTTTTGCAGTAATTTACTGCTAACCGTTAATACTAATATAGGTACATCTATCACTAGCTGATGTGCATTTCTTCTTGGAGGTATTGGATTTTTCTTGCCAAACTGATTTAATTAATTCATTTGGCAGGCAACTCTCCTGGCAAGAGAATGTCTATCCGCTTCATTTAAAATGCGAACTATTGCGGAAATTAACGAAAAAATTAACCGTAAAACTGCGGTAGTCCTGACAGTTGAAGAATTAAAGGCACGAGTGTTAGAAGTTGGTGTCAGTAAAGTTGCCCAAGAAGTTGATGTAGTCACTACTGGCACTTTTGAACCGATGGAATCCACTGGTGCTATTCTCAATCTTGGACACACTGACCCACCAATTAAAATTCGCCGTTGCTGGTTAGATGGCGTTCCCGCTTACAGTGGTTTTGGGGCTGTTGATTTATACTTGGGTGCTAGCTGTGCTGTGGATTTGATAGATGGTGAGGAAGTCCGCGAACGTGGCGGTGGTCATGTGATTGAGGATTTAATCGCGGGTAAACCCATACATGTCAGGGCGCAGGGACAGGTAACTGATTGTTATCCCAGGGCGAGTTTTGAAACTACAATTACTCGTGACACTATCAATCAGTTTTATTTATTCAATCCCAGGAATCTCTACCAAAATTTTATCGTAGGGGTGAATGGAGGCGATCGCCCACTACATACCTATCTCGGCCCCCTACAGCCACGCTTGGCAAACGCTGTTTACTCCAACCCTGGCGCAATTTCTCCCCTATTCAATGACCCCAATTTACAACTGATTGGCATCGGTACACGCATTTTCTTAGGTGGTGGCGTGGGTTATGTGGCTTGGGAAGGTACGCAACACTTTCCCTTACAAAAGCGCCTAGCTAATCAAACACCAATCGGCCCGGCTGCAACTTTAGCTTTAATAGGTGATGCCAAACAAATGGATGCCCGTTGGGTGAGGGGTTGTTATTTTAAAAGTTACGGCCCTTCCTTGATGTTAGGTGTTGGCGTGCCGTTGCCAGTGTTAAATGAAGAGGTGGTAAAACACTGTGCAGTTCAAGACCAAGATTTAGTAGCGCCAATAGTAGATTTTTCCATCCCTCGGCGGGTTCGTCCCACATTTGGTTTAGTGACTTACGCTCAACTCAAATCTGGACGTGTCACCATCGAGGGTAAAACTGTGAGGGCTGCGCCTTTAGCTAGCGTCTTCCTCTCTCGACAAGTAGCATTAGAACTAAAACAGTGGATTGAGGCAGGTACTTTTACTCTCACAGAACCAGTAGCCCCGATTCCTCAAGAGCGTTCTTTCCTGCCTCAAGATAGGTGGAGGGATTTTTAGGGACTGGGGATTGGGGACTGGGGATTGGGGACTGGGGATTGGGTATTTCTCCCTCATCTCCCTCATCTCCCTCATCCCCCTCATCTCCCTACTCCGCCGGCTTGGGCTTCTTGACCGGCTTAGGAGTTGGCGTTTTTGGCTGGGGTTTGGAAACTGCCGAGGGTTCGCCACCGACTTTCTTGACGGGACGGGGCGTTTCTCCGGGTCTTCTGGGGGGGAAGGGTTTTCTGGAACCACCACGGGGGCCGCCACCGCCGCCGCCTTTGAACGGTGGTCGGCGTTTTTTGGGTAAGTCGGCGATCGCTTCGGCAATTTGCACTACCAAAGCGTCACCTTCTCGCTTGGCTTGGAAATCCCAAAATTTCCCTACAGCTTTGGTGGTCAGCACACCTTGCAGTTTCAATTTAAAGTATTTGGGTTTATCCGTTGGTTTACGGGGAGCTTGCTTAATTTTGACAACTAAGCTTTTAGAGTCAAAAGCTTGGTAAACTACTTCACCACGGACAGAAAATCCACCATCAGGGATATTGGCTGAAGGCGCTGGGGGTTTTGTTGCGGCTTCTGGCGTATCGGGTACTATTAATTCTTGTAAACCCGATTCTTGCTCGTCTTCTTCTGGCGAATTTTTAGCCAGATTTTCTGGTTCCCAAACGCCGACGATTTGCATATGCAAACTATCGTTTTCTTGCCTTGTGCGGGGATAAACTACCCACAAATGGTCTTTTTCCAGGTCTAGGTGATTCTTGACTAAACTCATAATCCGACCCAAGAGGACGGCGTTGAGTTCTACCCCATCGGAGGTGAGCAAGATACCTTGAGTGAATTGCTCATCGCTAGCACGGTAACGACCCCGGACTAAACCAATGGCACGATATTGCATTGGTTCACTGGGAGGCGGGATTGGTTGCTGGCGATCGGCTAGGTTCCCATCTGAGGTATTCTCACTAGTGGTAGATGAGGAATTTTCTCGTTTAATGGGTGGCGGTGCTGCTATTTGAATGTTAGCGGCTGCCTCTGTATTATTTTCAGGCTGATCGGAGGCAATAGAGTTGGAAGATTCAGGCAAAGGCATCAGGTCGGAAGTCATAAAAACTCCTTGCGGCGGAGACACATCCCAATTTTGGGATTTTACTAAGCATCGAGAAAGAGCGCCGATGTGATTGATGAAAGTATATTGGCTTTTCCCAAGATCACATCCAACGCTCTATACAATTTTAAAGACGCTAGACTCGTCATTCTACTCTAAATCTGTAATTTAGCGCCTTTATACTAGTTTCGGAAGCATATCACAGCTTCCATTTTGACGGCTCCTCCTAAAGTCATCACTTACTTTAGCGGTGCTAATCGGTTGTTTGTTATAAAATTCACAGGTATTTGGCGGTATTCCGTAAGCTTTTGAAATCTTTAACGTTCTCATTCGTGTCGATAATATTGTGATTATAGTTATGGAGGGGGTTTAAACTGTGTCTCAACCGCGCAATCGCTGGATAGTTCAACTGATATTGGCGCTGGCAGTTCTAGCCTTTGTAGGTGTTTCAGTGCTGCCAATCATTGGGGCGCTCAACAATAGTGCATCACCTCCAAATCCGAATAACGCTAGTACCCCAAGTGCCCCTGTTGCTTCCGACCAAAAGACCAAATGGGAAGATGAAGTACGTGGCTATGAATCGGTTTTACAAAGGGAACCAGAAAATCAAGCTGCTTTGAAGGGTTTATTACAAGCGCGGCTACAACTTTTAGCGATAAAACAAGGTAATATCCAAAGTGTCATTGAGCCTCTGGAGAAATTAGCCAAGCTCAATCCTGATCAAACTGAGTATGGTGTGCTACTCGCTCAAGCCAAACAGCAAATTGGCGATAATGAAGGCGCAGCTCAGGCTTACCGGGCAATTTTAGACACGAAACCCGGTGACTTAAAGGCATTGCAGGGAATGGTAGTGCTGCTGATAGACCAAAAACGCCCCGAAGCTGCTGTTGGGTTATTACAAGATACCCTGACTAAAGCAGCCCAAGCAAACACGATCCAACCTGGAAGTGTGGATACAGTGGATGTAGAGGTATTATTAGGCAATGTTCATGCTTCTCAGAAACGTTTTCCTCAAGCGATCGCCGCATTTGACCAAGCAATTAAGAAAGATGCCAAGGATTTCCGCCCAGTTCTCGCCAAAGCACTGCTTTTAAAGCAGCAGGGACAAACAGCAGCAGCTAAACCTTTATTTGATAGTGCCTTAGCCCTAGCTCCTGCACAATACAAGGATGAAATTAATAAAGCAGCCTCCGCATCTCCCACCCCCGCGCCTGCTGCTGCTCCTACGCCTACACCTGAAGTTACTCCGAAGCAGTGAGAGATTGGGGAGTAGGGGAAGATGAGGGAGTGGGGGGAGTAGGGGGAGAAAAATCAGTAATTTGTTGAGTAACTAAAAAATATTATTCTCCCTCATCTCCCGGTTGGTGAGCGTAGTCGAACCACATCTCCCCCATATCCCCCATCTCCCTCATCCCCCTCACCTCTCAGCTTACGCTCCTTCAATAGCAGCGACGACACCAAAAATCAAAAACAAACATCCGCCGGCAAGGGTGAGTTGGCGTTCAGAGATTTTTCCGGCGATCATTTTGCCACCGATGACTGCGATCGCCGCACAAATAGCATGACCGATAATGGCTCCTATGGTTACGCCAATGATGTCATATTTGGCTGCTAGGGCGATAGTGGAAATTTGCGTGCGATCGCCCCATTCAGCCATAAATGTCAACACAAAGGCTTCTAATATAATCGATAAGGGCGTTTTTCCTTTTGGTAGCTGCAATTCCGCTTTTTCTACGGCTGCTTTTGCCTCTTCTATTTCTTCCATGACTTCGGCTTTATCAGCAGCAGCAGACATTTTACTCCCTTGGTACAACAGCTTAATCCCAAAGGCAAAAAATAAAACGATTACAGCATAGCGAATATAAATTTCTGGTAACAGAGACACTACTTGTCCAAACATCACTGACAAGATTGTCATAGCTGCTAAAGCCGCTACCACCCCTGTAAATACCAAGCGTCGGGAATGGTGCATCGCCAATATGACGGCGATAAAGAATGTCTTATCACCCAGTTCGGAAACTGTAATTAGTAATAAACCTGCCGTAAAAGCTGTTAGCACTCTCTCAAGCTCCTGAAGAATGTTTACCGATATGGAGCTTGATGAATGCCAAAAGACCTCACCAAGCTCACATCTCGAATGTGAACTTAGTGAAGGTCTCGCTTACAAATCTTTAATTATTGTCATCTGAACCAGGCTCATCGCCAGTATGTTGATTCAGATGTACTGGCTTTTGCCAGCAGCTACTCCCCTTCTATCAGAATTGAATTATATATCTGTCTCAGGTGAGAGTCAAGCACTTGGACAATAGGTAATAAATATTGTAACTATTGAGAGCGATCGCTTTGGTGTGTCAATTCCCGGTAGGGTGGGCATTGCCCACCACATATAGATTTCAAAAATCAAATAGGAATCTTATAGATTAACTGTTGACAGCAATCGGCTTTTGTGACTCAAGTCCTACAAGTTTTTCGCTCAACTCCCATAGGCGATCGCCTTTTTCGTCATCGCGGGCTTGGGGAGAAACTTTCTGCACAAAAGACTTGCCATCTTTTTTCTGACGATTTCCCCAACTCCAATAAGCACCAGATTGTTTGTATTCAGGTGCTGCAACTACATCTGCAACTCTTTCTCCTGCTAAGTCTTGGGATACGTATCCCCCAGTAATGTATTTCTGGAATAAGGGGAAGATTTTTTGGAATAGGGGATAGTGATTACGGAATAGTGGTGTTTCGGCTACGCAACCTGGATACAGGGAGGTGAAGGTGATTCCTGTTGACTCGTGATAGCGGCGATGCAGTTCTCTCATGGTGAGGACGTTACAAACTTTGCTGTCTTTGTACGCCTTCACAGGTTCAAACTTTTTACCGTCAATCATGGAAATGGGCGGTTTAAAGCCTTGGGCAAAACCTTCCAAGTTACCCAGGTCTGGGCGTGGTGGAATCTTTCCGCCTAGTTCATCTGGGTTGTGGGTGACGGTTCCCAAAATCACCAGTCGTTTATCCGCCGCCGATGACTTTTGTAAGTCCTCCAGCATGAGGTTACACAGCAGGAAATGACCAAGGTGATTGGTGGTCATTGTTAACTCGTAACCCTCTGGGCTGCGTAAAGGTTCTTTAATCAAAGGCATATAAATAGCGGCGTTACATACCAAAGCGTCTAAAGACTTGCCGCTTGCTCTAAAATTGTTGACAAACTGGCGCACACTATCCAAGGAACCTAGATCAATGTGCATGATGGTGTAGCTGTCCTTGGGAATGCCCACATCTTGAGCGGCTTGTTCTGCTTTTTCTAAATTACGGCAAGCCATAACGACGTGCCACCCTCTTTTGGCAAGGGCTTTAGCTGCATACAAACCAACCCCAGAAGAAGCTCCAGTAACTATAACCGTTGATTTTCGATCCTGTGCCATTGTCTTAAGACTCTATATAATCGCCTTTTCCTATTTTCAGGATTTTACCCTAATGAGTTACTCCCTCTGATTGGTTTATTGCTGACTGTTACATAGCTCTACATTTATCGCAACTTTTAGTTTAAATTGCTTAACAGTGGTGTAGGCGATCGCCTCATTCAGGGCGTATCTGTAATACTTGGCTAAACTAACGCAGTTAAACGTTGATTCATCTGCCTTAATCTAAAAGATAAACCGTAGCTATATCTGTTTGCAAAAATATCTTAGCTGGTCTAGCAATTTGGCCATTTTCTACAATTCTAAATATAGGCCATAACTTTTCTATATCCGATGGACTATATTCTACATAATAGGGTTTTTCGTAGGCTGCATCATTGAGATAAGTATCATCTAAAACGAGCGACCTTTTAGGATGTATTACGTAATTACCAGACTCACAAACATTAACCAATTTAATTCCTTTATTCGTAATATTTGTATCAATATAATTGTATTGATTATGAATTTTTCGCCGATTCTTCACTCTGGGGTCACAAACAACTGCGCCTGATGGTAATTGACTGATAATCTGGGTCATATCTGCTGTGTTCATTACCCGATGGCTACCATATTTGCTTAGTAAAAACTTAGATTCATAGAATAAGTTGTTAAAGCAAGACACAAGAATAATTATGCCAGTGACTATGTAAAAAATTTGTTTTTTACTTTTAGAAAAATTCAGATAAGCAAGAGAAGTAATCGTTAAAACAATAGGGGCAAATACTATTAGTAACTTGTAGTGAAAAAAAGTAACTTCTGAGTCAAGGTTAGAAGCAGCATAGAGGTAAATACCCCATGTAGAACAAAAAATTCCCCAAATATATTGATTACCTTTGAATCTAGTAATTCCCAAATACGTAACCATACTTAGGAAAATAATAGATATCACAAAGAAAATTAATGAAGCATTCCACAGATATTGTTCTTGGAATAGTTGGACATAATTTAAAAAAACATTGCTCAGTCTCTTAAATAAACTGCCCAATAAAGAATTATCTGCTCCTGATTTAGACCGGAATATAACTTTTACAATTTCTTTGGTATTTCGGAAGCCCCTACCAAATTCGCCTATCCAGTATGGTAGTAATACAATTGCGCTTGATATAACGCTGACAATGGGTAATATTATTAACGAATAAGACTTTCTCTTTATAACTCTATATAAAAAAATAGAGCAGCTAATAATAAATACAATTGGCATTACAAATAAAGTGGAGGAATGTAAGCTCATCAATATAGAGAGAATTATTCCATATCCAGACCATAACATAGCTTGAACTGGGAAAGAAAATTTACCCTCCATTTGAAAATGGTACAGTAATGTAAAAGCAATGAAAAAGAAAGGAATTGAACTAGGATTCCATTGGAAATTATTAATAAATATTTCGCCGTAAAGAACACTATACCAAAAGCCAGCTAAACCACTTAAGAAAAGTCTTTTTTGCGGTTCGACATTTTCTAGCAGTTGATAGACTAAATAGATTAATAACGGGATAGATAAAAAAGAAAATAAGCCATTGGGTAAAACCTGAAAGACTGGATCTGCACCTAAAAGAGTGAAAGGCCAGAAAAGATAATAATAGAGGGGTAAGATATGGTGTCCACCTACAGCAGCGACGGGGCCAAGTGTAGGTAATTCACCTTTCCACATATTCATGACGATAAAAGCATCCCTTATTTGATCAGGAGCCGGGCCGATATCAAATGATACGTATTGAAAAACACCAATGATTCTTGTGATAAAACCTATGAGAATTGCTAGGAAAATGAGGCTGTAGCCTATGAGCGTGGTTTTGCTAAGATGCTTCAACTTTAAACTTAGTTTAAACATGATAGTTATATCCTTACGTAATTATGATGTATGATTGGATGCTGCTTTACAGTTTTTGGATTTCCAGTATCATACATCACGTATTTATAAATTTATGTTTTTTTATTGCTAGGTATCCATGAAGATACGTAGAAAATTCTCCTGTTGATTTAAAACAACTGGATAGCTTGATATCCATTTGAAAGCATTTGGCATACTCTGACGTAGGTAAGCGCCTGTTCCACCGTAGGCATACGTTATCAGGACTTACGCAACTGGCACAATAGTAGGGTGCGTCAGATGTGGAAAATGCTTAAATGTGTACGAAATTATTGATGCTGACGCACCTTACTGGACTGTCTAGGCTAAACTTGTGCATCAGCCAACAATCTTTCAAGAAACACAAGGGTGTAGGGGTGTAGGGGAAGAAAAAAAGTGTTTCTTCTATGTTTTGCTGGCGCGTAGTCGCGCTAGTGGGAGGCTAACATCTTATACCAACTCAAAAAATCTTGGCAACACATCCATTATTTGTAGGGGCGCACTCATCTGCGTTTATCTGCGTTTATCTGCGTTCAATTTTTGCAAATTTATTACCACATTTTAGCCTTGCTACGCCACTACTAACTCATAAGTTACGTCACCTCGCCTCTGGCTTCTCCACTGTCTGAAATTAGTTGTTGAAATTGTTTATTATCTGCAATTTCATCAAAATCTATATCAGTTGCAGCATCTTCTTTATATCGAGGATTGATAATAATTGCCTGTTGTAGATTGGCTAAAGCTAAGTTAACTTCTCTTTGCAAGGCATAACAAGCAGCTTTATTATAATAAGCACTGGCGTAGTCTGATTTAATTTCTATTGCTTTATCAAAAGCAATTATTGCTTCATCATCAAGTCCTAATCTGACTAGGCAGTATCCGCGTTTATCCCATATTTTAGGGGAATTTGGTTGGAATTGTAAGGCTTTGTCAAAAGAGGCGATCGCATCTTCGTATTCTTCCAATTCTATCAACGCCAAACCGCGATTTAACCAAGCAACTCCATCATCTGGTTTAACTTGCGTAGCTTTGTCAAAGGCGGCGAATGCTTCTTTATGTCTGCGGATATTGCCAAAGGCTACACCTAAATCACACCAAGCTTGATGATAGTCGGGTTGGATTTTAATAGCCTGATTGTAGGATTTTATCGCATCTTTGAAACGTTTTAATTTTGCTAGGGTAAGACCCAGCTTGAACCAAGCGACAGCATCGTTAGCTTGGATTTTAACAGCTTGTTCGTAATAGGCGATCGCATCTTCATAACGCTTTTGAGAAAATAGACTATCTCCCTGTGCAGTACATTCATCAAATCTGACTTCTGGCTGTTCATTTTCATCTGTTAATTCTTCCGACTGAGGTTCTTGTATTGGTTGTATTTCTGTTACCACAGCAGGTTGATTTTCTGCTAACTCTTGCAGAATTGCATCCTTGCGTTGTTGGGCATCTAATTGTAATTGAGAGAGTTGATTGACAAATTCTGCTTCTAGTTTTTCTAGTTTTTGTAGAATTTGTTGTTGAGTATTGGATTGTAATTCTGAAAATTGGGAAACAAACTCTGCGCCAGATTTTTCTAAGTTTTCGATGATTTTTTCTTTGTTACTTTCAGCAGTTGTTTTAAGTTCAGATAGATATGATATAAATTCTGATTGTAATTGTGTTAATTCTTGCCCATTTTGTAGCTGTAATTCTGATACTTGAGCCTGGAATAATTGCCGCAATTCTTCTAAACTTTGTAAAAGTTTATCTTTTTCCAGTTGTGCATCTGACTGCCATTGATGTAAATTCTTATTCAGGTTATTTTTATTATTTTGGGCTGCTAGTTGCAATTCAGCGACTTGAGAATTAAAAGCATTCGCTAATTCTTGGATCTTCCCTAGCTGAATGTCTTTCTCTTGTTTTAAATCTCCCTGTAATTCTAATTCCCAGCGAGTCAGATTATCAATAAGACTATTTTTTTGTTGCTGAGTTTCAGCCTGTAAGTTTAATAGATGATTATCAAATTCCAACCTGGCATTATCTATATTTCCTAAAGCTAGCTGCTGGCGTTCCTCAACTTCTTTTTGTAGTTCTGCCAGTTGATGATTCAATAGCGATTCTAGCTTGACTATATTTTCTAAAGTTATATCTCTTTGCTTTTGCGTATCTAACTCAGATTGAGATAATTTATCGGCAAATTCTAAGACTAAAGTTTCTATTTTGCTTTGAAACTTGGTGATCTCTGCTGTTATTTGTGCGAGATTATCTGTTTTTGCTTGTAGTAATTCAGATGTGAAGATAGATAAATTTTCTTGTTCAAGTCTAATTTTTTGCTGTAGAGTTTCTGTTTCCTTTTCTAATAGCCGATTGATACTTTTTACTTCTTGGATGAGATTTTCCGCATCTTGCTTAACAATGACTAACTGATTTTCTAGTTTTTCTATTCCCTCAAACTGGGACATTGCTCTATTCACAATCTCCCGAATGGCTACTCGCCGCAATAGCCAAAATAAAGCGATGATGGCAATGGGGAATAAACTGAGAAGCACTAGCCAGATATTGAAGAGGATGGTTGTACGATTGAAGCGTTGCTCAAGATCAGCTTGGATTTGTGTATTATCTCTTTTTTCTGCACGCAACCTTGTTAATTCTTCTCTTTCCTGATTTGTCAGTGCTTGAGCAACTATTTGTTGTTGTGAGGTGGATGCTGTAGCTTGTACAGGGCTAATATCAGTACACACCAGCAAAGGCGAAAAGACTAATGCGCTTTTCAAAATTACGGATACAACAAATTGATTCTTGCTCGTCATCACAACCATCCTAATTTGTTGGTCAATTTTGCAAGCGGTGTGCTTCTCTCCTAATCTATAACAGAATTTTGTTGTCAAAGACGATGCAGCCTGATTTTTACCTTAGCATAACTACAGTCCAGGTCGGAGAATCTTCTCAGCTACTTGGGGAAACCAGCGCTGGAGGAAAAACAGCAGTTCACTTTTACCGATACGCATTTCATAGCGATCGCTTGTAAAATTATGCCAAAATTCATCTACTAGGGCTTCGGAATCATTCTGTTGTTTCTTTACCCCTATGTCATCTTTCTTAGAGAGTAACTAGCAACTTGGGTTAGTAACTATTTCATTTAACATATATCCCTCCTAATTCTCTGTCTGGAGGGATTTTCTTGTTTCTGTACCCCTATGTCATCTCTCGCAAGAGAGTAACTAGCAACTTGGGTTATTAACAAAAATCACTATCAGCGATTGAAATTAGGAATTTTTGGTACAGTGCAAAAAATTATTACTCTTTCTCACCCAGTCCTCAGTACCCAAATAAAAAACCTCCTGTACAACCACCAGGAGGCTTATCAAACTACAGCCCATTAATAATAGTTGAAGGCACAACTTGTTCAGACTCAGGCTGAGGAGCAGAATTAAGCAATTGCTGCCACATTCTAATTTGCTCTTGCGCCATACTATAAGCAGAACTATTCCGGGGAACCAACTGCGCAATTTCAATCGCCCTAGACAAATCACCACCACCCTGAGAACGAGCAATATCTAAGATTTGCTGACCCCATTGGTCAATAGCGATATTTGCATCCATCCGCAACAGACTTTTGTTAGATACCTGATCAGCCAACCGTATCGCCTCCGCCAATGCTTGGGGAGTCCCAACCGCCGCCACTTCCCTAGCGCGGTTCCAATTATCTGTAGCGCGAAGTTGCGATCGCCAATCATCTATAGCCGCTTGTGCTTCCCCAGACAGCGCCCTTCCAGAAGACGCTATTGGTTGAACTGCACTAATAGCCGCCGACAAATCACCCCTTGTAGCCAATTCCCGCGCCTGATCTAAATAAGGTTGGTCTTGGATGCGCTGTACTTTGCCTACCCAAGTCCTAATTTTGCGGCGTGCTTCTGGATACAACGCCCGACCTCGGCGAATTTGACTAGCTTCGGCGATCGCCGCTTGCAAAGAGTTAACATCATCTAACAAGGCGATTTGTTCAGCCCGTTCCAAATAAGGTCTATCTTCGATAGTCTCAATTTGCGCTTGCCAACGATTAATATTCTCTCTAGCCTCGGAACCGCGAGGATTGCCACCCGGAATCATCTGTGCTTCGGCGATCGCAGCTGTTAAATCATTGACTGTACCTTGACCAGCTAATAGCTGCGCCTTTTCCAAACGGGAAACATCTTCAATTTCCAACTGCCAACGGCTAATTAACTGTTGAGCCTGATCATAGTTTGGTCGAGACGGGTCAATTTGTTGCGCCTGGGTAATTGCTGCTTGTAAACCTGCCACATTACCTTGCCAAGCACTTCTTTGGGCATCAGCCAAAGCCATAAAATCTTCAACTTCCGTTCTTAATCCCGTACTTTCAGGAATTTGTCTGGCAATTTCTAAAGCTGCATCTGCATCTCGCGCGTCCATTTTCGCCTGTGCCAACTCCAACATTTTGCGCCCAAATGCCGGAATTGATTCTTGCGCCTTGCGATACAGATAACTTTTTTCCCCAACAGACTCAGCCAGTTTAATAGCTTCTAGTAAATTATCTACCACCTTACTATTAGCCAATCTTTGGGCTTTGTCCAACTTATCTACATCTTCTCTAGATGCAGTAATAATATCATTGAGTTCATCATATTTGGCACTTGCCCAGTATTTATTATCTACACGCAACAACTTAGAAGCCACCATAAACGCCGATTGCCAACGCTGTTGGCGCAATTCCTCTTCCGCATCTGCGTATATGCCTTGGGCTTTATCCCAAATCGTCTGCCACTTGGCGATTTGCTCATCCACCAACTTATAAGCTGACAAGTCTTGAGGAATTTTCCTCGCTGTGGCGATCGCCACTTCCAAATTCCCCGCCTGAAAACTTTGGTCAGCTAATTTTAACACATCCCGTGACCATTCTTCTAAAAACCTGTCAGCCTCGCCCCTTAGTGGGTGGTCTTTTGGCAGTTGCTTGACTAAAGCGATCGCCTGCAACAAATCATCAACCGTTTGTTTAGAAGCCGCCAACTGAGCGCAATGTATCCGCACCGAAGCACTCGCGAGGGGCCAGAAAATCGCCGGACAATTAGGTGCAGCCGGCAACTTCAGCAACATCGCCATCGCCACAAATCCGATACCGCCAGGGACGAGCGTTAATAATAACACCCAGCCCAGCCAACCCTGCATCCAGCGCGGCAACTTCACAAAACTTTTTTTAGTAGCATGAGTTACTTTATCTTGCGGATTTATAGGTAATCCTTCGGAATCAGTAATTACTTGCTGATTGACCGAATTAGCCGCACCAGGAGCCGGGACACCAAATGCTTGGGTGTCACCGACTTGTGGCGATCGGTATACACCGTCCATCTCATCTGGTTTTCTTCCTCTGGTTGGATGCCAACTTTCTGGGATATCCCGCTCTGTCATCTCTCACACCAAAATAGTTGAATAGCCATCTGTTTTAGAATGATAATGCTATTTTTGCCATAGTAACTTTCTCATAATTAAAAAGCCACTTGTTACATTACCTTTCCCACAAATACCATTAATAATTAACAGAATCAGCGCCCATTTATACCTTAACCCGACACAGAAGACTCAGCTTGCAAATCTACAATCAATTGAGCCAACTGCTCACTACTTGCTTGATAGACCCTGCCACAAAAATCGCAAGTTGCCTCAGCCCCATCATCTTTCACAATCATATCTTGTAATTCCGCTTCTCCCAACATCTTTAATGCTCCCAAAACCCGGTCAAACGAGCAACCGCAATGGAAGCGCAGGATTTGGCTTTCAGGGAAAACAGTCAACCCCATATCACCCAACAAATCCTGAAAAATTTCCGGTAAACTCTTCCCAGCTTGCAACAAAGGCGTAAACCCAGATAAAGCCGCCACCCTAGATTCCAGCTTTGCCACCAAAGCCTCATCCCTAGCCGCCTTCGGCAACACCTGCACCAGCAACCCACCAGCCGCCGTCACCCCAGTAGCCCCCACAAACACACCCAGAACCAAAGCCGAAGGAGTTTGTTCCGAACTTACCAAATAATGAGCCACATCATCGCCGATTTCCCCCGAAACCAACTCCACCGTACTAGAGTAAGGGTAGCCATAACCAATATCTCTCACAACATAGAGAAAGCCATTACCTACCGCACCGCCCACATCTAGCTTACCCCTAGCATTAGGAGGCAGTTCCACATGAGGATTGCCCACATAACCGCGTACAGTCCCATCCAAGCCAGCATCTACCAGAATGCCACCCAAAGGCCCATCGCCCTTCACCCGGACATTCACCCTAGAACCAGCACGTTTCATGCTAGAAGCCATCAACAAGCCAGCCGCCATCGTCCGTCCCAGAGCAGCAGTTGCTACATAAGATAGCTGATGACGCTGCCGTGCTTCCTCGGTCAAGCGAGTGGTGATCACACCCACCGCACGAATTCCGCCATCAGCTGCTGTGGCGCGAATTAATTGATCAGCCATGAAGAACCTTACCAAATAATAATGTCTTGACAAATGCCCCGGCTGTAAGCTAGAAGCACGCAAATATTATCTTAGTATAACAAAACTTAACTTATACAGAACTTACGCAAGTGTCCTCCTCTGTGACTCTGTGGTTAACTAATGCAACATTTTCGGCTTGACAATGTTATTACAATAGTATTACTCCTCCAAGGCGAGTAAATTCTTTTATGCAAGTACAAAAAATTCGCAAGATTGGTAACTCTCTTGGAATTACCATCCCCAAAGAAGTTCTCCAAAAGCTGAGAGTAAAAGAAGGGGACAGTGTGTATATTACAGAAACCCCTACTGGCGTTCACATAACTGCTCACGATCCTGATTTTGAAAAAGCAATGGAAGCTTATAGAAAAGTCAGAACAAAATACAGGAACGCATTACGTGAGTTGGCAAAATAGTATTTTTTAGTTGAATGAAAAGTCACGCCAGTAGGGTGTGTTAGGCGCACATTTCGAGACGATTTGTCACAATAAATTATGATCTAAGCCCCTAACGCACCGTGATATGTAACTGGCGTTAGGGTAGAGGGATAACTGGGTTAGCTAGTTCTGAGTATTTCAAATTATATTTCTCAATAAAATGCCTCAATAATTTGCTAATGAATATCTTTGCAGAAAACTGATAACTAAAACTGAATTGGTGTATGTAAATCTCCTTGTAATTCTAGTCTGCCCTCAATTAAATACTCCCATATTTCACCACAAGATATACGCTGATGAGTGTTTGGTTCAGGCTGCATAGTAGGAACTTCTACGTCCATTGTTCCGCCACCAGACCAATAATATCTCCAAATATCCTCTATTTGTTCCAGTGAAAACATTGTACGAGGGTAGGCAAAGCGCATCAAGGAAATTATATCCATATTCACTTTTACAACTCTAGTTAAATCATCTTCTAAAAGTTTGAACCTTCTAACTGTATTTAGATCCCATTTGTAAATATTATGTGCTTTCCTGCAATCTTCTTCGGTGGCAAAAGCATAAATTGCTGACAAACGAGATGGAAGTTTTGGAAAGTATTTTACTCTCGTAATTTCAGCATCATATTCAAGACGATAACTAGCAGTTATGGAGCTACAGTAAAAAGAAACAAAACCAGTGCTTCTTTGAGAATTAGGCACAAAAGGTAGATAGTCAACCTCCCCACTATATATACTTTTCTGTAAACGCACTGTCTGATATGGCTGCATATGCAGTAGATATAATTTGACCTGTAATTTCAAGATTGTGTCTCGTAGAAGAGTTTTTTAGATTGACAAAAATAAAGTAGTCTGTGTTTAACATCAAATTAATTTTTCTACCTCCTGTTAGTTCAAGAGTATTAAAGATAGTATTTATTATCTATTGACTGTATTTATAGCAATCCTATTTGTAAGCATAATTAATAAAAAAGCTACTAAAGATAAAATTTATTAATAAAAATAAGTGATATGGGTAGACCATTATATGTATAGCTAAACTTTCAAGTTCATCTCATGAAACCGCATAATATTTGTATTCATCCAAACAAAAGCCTGTCTTATCCTTCATCAGTGATCTAGGATGACTATAGCAACTTAATATTTATCCAACTTCTACCAATGCTAGGTAATTTTCAACAAAGCCAACTGCGAATCGAAATTGCAGCATCAGCCAACGCCATTCATGATAGCTTGCTGTGTCCCGCACAATTAGAAAAATGGTTGATAGGACAACGCTTTGCGCCAGGAACACCAGATGAACTGCACACAGGCTTACAGTTTACAACCTGGACAGGCCCCATAGCCGTGCATCATCGCGTAGATGTAGCCAAACCCAACTGTCTGCGCTTGCTACTCAGTGGCGGTATCGATGGTTTTCATGAATGGTACTGGGGAGACGGTTGGGTGCAGTCTCGCTTAGAAGGAATTTCCCTGTTACCCTTAAACCTGGGACAAAGCCTAAGTTTACTCAGTTTGCGGCAATATTTGACAACTCAAGCCAAATAACAACACTTAATCTTCAGCAGACAAAACTTGCTCAACAGTTAATCTCAACTGTGGAAAAGTCGGAGATTGAATAACTTCTGCACCGACAAACTCCACTGGTTCATATAATTCCTCAATTAAGGTGAAAACAGTCACCTTGTTACTTAATATGTCAACAATCCAATACTCTAAAATATTGAGAATGTTGTATTCTACTCGCTTGGCTCGATAATCTACAGTTTTTGTTGATTCGCTCACAACTTCCACCACCAACAAAGGAGGTGATTCGCTTAGTTCAATCACCGCTTCCCTATTCCGCAAATCTCGCCATTGAGCTAAAGGAATCACAACTACATCGGGGATTCTCAAAGTATCCCATTTTCCTGCACGGGGAGAGCGAACACCAACAACCATCTGTTGAGAAGTCCAATCTAAATTTTGGCGACGAATTTCAGCCCGAAAAGAGTTATTGAGAAAACTCACTACAGCCCCATGTTGTCCAGTTCCTAGACTCACAGGAATTAATTCTCCATTGACCAGTTCATAACAAGTATCAGTCCCATCATCATAAGCAAGATACTCTGCAAGAGTCAGCCTTTTAGTCAATGCTGGGGTTGTAGTCATGGCATTAGTTCACTTTTAACTCTCATCTATACTCAATTCGACTTGACTACCAAAACTGAACAATTAGCTTCTTCCACTACTTGATTACTAACCGAACCTAACACAATTCGCTTGACTCCGGTTAAACCACGGCTACCAATAATAATTAAGTCGGTTTGATAAATATTAGCAAGACGAATAATTTCTTGGGCTGGGTCGCCTGTCACTAGTTCCAATTCAGTTTTAACTGATAAATTTTCTTGGTAAGCTTGCAATTGTTTTTCCACCTGAAAATAAGCAACTGCTGTAGATTCTGAATGGGGGCGATCGGCTGGTAATTCTATCTCTGAATCGGCTGTAGGGAACACATGACAAAAAACTACTGTGCTATCTGGTGATAATATCAACTTATCCAAAGTCTCAACTACTTTTGAGGCAATCTCCGAAGTATCCAGAGCTACCAAAACATTTTTTATCATTGCTGTTGCCTCCTCCAGAGTAGACCACCCAATAATTCGTAATTAACAAATACTCATTTCATAATTACGAATTACCTAAAGTTTTAGTTTGCAACTGCTAAAAAAAATTAGCCAAAAGTATCGGAAAAATTTAAACATTGCCCATCACTCATCTTGCTGGACTCGTCGTCGCACTGAATCAGCATGAGAGGGTAAACCTTCGGCTGTGGCTAAAGCGTCAATTGCGCCAGCCACCTTGTTAAGCGCAGTTTGGGAATATTGAATAATGCTGGAATGTTTGAGGAAAGTTTCTACACCCAAGGCTGAAGCATAACGAGCTGCACCAGATGTAGGTAAGGTATGGCTAGGGCCTGCTAGATAATCCCCTACAGCTTCTGGTGTGGAATAACCAAGGAAAATGGCTCCTGCATGGCGAATGTTGGGTAACACAGCCCAAGGGTCTTTAACCTCTAACTCTAGGTGTTCTGGAGCAAATTCATTTGCCAATTCTGCGGCTGCTTCTAAAGACTCCACCAGGACAATTAAACCGTAATGGGCAAGTGCCTTTTCTGTATCTATCCGCCGTGGGTGGTCTACTAACTGTCTTTCTACCGCTAGCTGCACATTCTTAGCCAAGGCTGGGTCTGTAGTTAACAAAATTGCCGCCGCCATTGGGTCATGTTCTGCCTGTGCTAACATATCACTAGCCACATGGACAGGATTAGCCCCTTCATCACCGATAATCAGCACTTCGCTAGGCCCGGCTAAAGCATCGATCCCCACAGTGCCGTAAACTAACTTTTTCGCCAGAGTCACATAGATATTACCAGGGCCGACAATTACATCCACCTTGGGAATCGTCTCTGTACCATAAGCCAAAGCTGCGATCGCCTGCGCCCCCCCTACGCGATAAATCTCTTCCACACCCACTTCTTGGGCTGCTACTAACACCGCCGGATGAATCGCTTTCTTGGCTCCTGGTGGTGTCGCAATAACTACACGCGGTACACCAGCCACCTTCGCCGGTATTGCGTTCATCAGCACTGTACTAGGATAAGCCGCACGCCCACCTGGAACATACAAACCCGCCCGATCCACAGGATTGTATCGTTTGCCCAAGACTATATCATCATCGCCAAAGTGAACCCAGCTTTTAGGCACACGCTGACGATGAAAAGCTTCAATTTGACGAGAAGCTAGCCTAATTGCCGCCAACAGTTCCTTAGAGACCTGCTGATAGGCTGCGTCCAGTTCCGAGCCTGTAACGCGCAATTCTTCAGCCTTGAGAATCTGATTGTCAAATTCATCTGTGTAGTGCAGAACAGCTTTGTCACCTTGGCGCTTCACTGCTTGCAACACTTCCCGTACCGTTGCTTCTTTATGAAGCACCTGTTCGTCATGAGTGCGATCGCAGATCCTTTGCAGTTCTGCTATAACATCTGCCTGCTGAGTAATGATTCGCAGCATGGAGTAAGGACAATGCCAAAATTTAGAATATACCCGCCTGAGAATTATTTCTTCTTTTTACCCCAAAGGATGCCAAGCCTAATCTAATTCTCTTCTCTAGCTTAACCTGGATTTTTTTGATACTCCCAAGGCATCCAGCACCTGAGCTATACCAATTCAAAATTCAGCAAGCCATCCATAACATAAAGTTTAGGTGTATGTATCTGTGGCATTTTTGTTTCAAACTGGTATTACTTGTTGGTGTAACATGGGAGGGCGGTAAATTTCTCAGTCCGCGCCTTTACAGCTACGGCAGGGGTAGGAGCGCCAAGACCTAATTCCCTTCAACCTCTCTCCTGAATTTACTAGGAATACTAGGTTCTGAATATAAGTTTTAATTATGTTTTTGCCTTGGTAACTAGCCTTTGTTGTATATCTACAGTGAATCAGGTTTATAACGTTACTCTAGCCGCTTAACCCTTAACGTATAAAACGAAAGTCAATTCATTTTGGTAAAGAACTAAACAACTGGTACTCTTACTTTCTGACCTAATTCGGCAGAAGTTAGAGCAGAGATATTTTTTGATTAGAGTACCTTATTCTAAACTGTTTTCTTCGGTTTAGCACACACTGATTATCTCATGGTGTTATTGAGAACTGAGTGTTGAGAAGGGGAAAAGGGGAAGGGGGAAAGGGGAAAGGGGAAAGGTTTGTTCCTCTGCTCCCCTGCTCCTCTGCTCCCTCCTAGTCCCTAGTCCCCAATCCCCAATAAAATTTTTCCCCAAATTCTGATATTGGCAATCTAAATGCTATATTAGTAAGTCTAGTAGTGTGTGTACATATATTTTTCTTTTTGGAATCGACTGTGGCCAATAACAAGTCTGCTCTTAAACGCGCCCAAATCGCAGAACGTAACCGGCTGCGTAACAAAGCCTATAAATCAGCAGTAAAGACGCTGATGAAAAATTACTTGAGTGCTGTACAAGTATATGCAGCTAATCCTAGCCCAGAATCACAACAGGAAGTGCAAACTCGCCTAGCTGCGGCTTACAGCAAAATCGACAAGGCGGTCAAACGGGGCGTACTCCATCCCAACAACGGGGCCAGGAAAAAGTCCAGACTCGCCAGCAAACTCAAGCCCATCGAGCAAACAGCTTAATAGTCCAAGAGTCATTAGTCCACAGTCAAAAGTTGCACCAACAACTAATGACTAATGACCCTTACGGGTTCGCCAGTTCCCTACGGCGGGAAACCCGCCTACAGGACTGGCTCACTAATGACTAATGACTAATGACTAAAAATGCAGCTAATCGACACCCACGTACACCTAAATTTTGACACCTTCCAGCCAGATTTGGCAGCCGTGCGATCGCGCTGGCAAGAAGCAGGAGTAGTGCGCTTAGTACATTCCTGTGTTGAACCCTCAGAATTTGCCACTATTCAAGCCATAGCTCATCAATTTCCCGAAGTCAGCTTTGCTGTGGGGCTGCATCCTCTAGATGCGGATAAATGGGAAAGTGATACAGCCGAGCAAATATTATCCTTGGCTCGTTCCGACTCGAAGGTAGTAGCAATTGGGGAAATGGGGCTAGATTTTTATAAAGCCGATAACTATGAGCAGCAGCGCATGGTATTTGAGGCACAATTAGAAATTGCCGCCCAGTTGAATTTACCAGTGATTATCCACTGTCGGGATGCTGCATCTGCTGTGAGAGAAATTTTGGAGAAAAGGCAACAGCGTGAGCCAATTCGGGGTGTCATGCACTGTTGGGGAGGTACGCCAGAGGAAACCCAATGGTTTGTTGATTTAGGCTTTTATATTAGCTTTAGCGGTACAGTGACATTTAAAAGTGCCAAGGCAATTCAAGCCTCAGCCGCAATGGTAAGTAGCGATCGCCTACTCATTGAAACAGACTGCCCTTTCCTAGCGCCAGTTCCCAAACGGGGCGAAAAGCGGAACGAACCAGCTTATGTCCGCCACGTAGCCGAACAAGTAGCGACTCTGCGGGGAGAAACATTAGAGGCGATTTGTGAGCAAACAACCAAAAATGCCTGCGAATTATTCGGTCTGGTATTATAATTTAGTTCATCTTTGGGGTCACAGGAAAATAAATAAACCGTTAGGAGGACAAAAATATGATAAGATTAATCCCTCCAAAACATTTTGTGTGCGTCATAATGATAAAGGAAGGAACTAAAAACTCCTAAGCTTGATTTTGGAAAGTGATCAAATTGACCATCCTCACACCTCTACAAACGGATGATCTCTAATGGTTGACTAAATCTAGTAACCACATGGAGATAGACCTTGACCACGCATCGCCTGTTTTTACTTGAACCTATAGAAAATTCTTAAAAGAAATTGCCTCGTGATTAAAACCCAACAAAATCAGGCCATTTTAACTCAAAACCTCCATAATGCGGCTCATTTCCTCTATGGCGAGATACCGCCGCGAGTATAAAAGGCTGCAAAAAGCAAGTTAAAGCGCTTTTGGGAGGGGAAGTGAGGAAAGCAAAGAAAATTCAGATATCCATCAAACAGTTGCTGCTGGGGAGTTGGCTGCATGGCTGGGTAGGGAAATCCTTGACTGGCTACAAGGGGTTATTGCCCTCTTGTCAAAATTCCCATTTGCAGTTTCAATTGCTCCGTTTGCCCTTGCCTGTAATTGATCAGGCCAGATAAAGGAGAAGTTCCCAAACGGCTAAGGACACTAGCTGTAGTGTCATCTAAAAAATTTAACCAGGTTGACAAAGGTAGAGGCATGATTAGCGAAAATTATATTGAACCCGCCTTTCTGTTGCCCGACTTGATTGAAATCCAGCGAGCAAGCTTTCGCTGGTTTTTAGAAGAAGGGCTGATAGAAGAGCTGAACTCCTTTAGTCCTATTACAGACTATACAGGCAAATTAGAACTGCATTTTTTAGGACATAATTACAAACTTAAGGAACCGAAGTACAGCGTTGAGGAAGCGAAACGTCGTGATAGTACCTATGCTGTACAGATGTATGTTCCTACCCGGCTGTTGAACAAAGAAACAGGGGACATCAAAGAACAAGAAGTATTTATCGGGGATCTGCCTTTGATGACCGATCGCGGTACGTTTATTATTAACGGAGCCGAGCGGGTAATTGTCAACCAGATTGTGCGATCGCCTGGAGTTTACTACAAATCAGAAATCGACAAAAACGGTCGCCGCACCTATTCAGCCAGCCTCATCCCTAACCGGGGCGCATGGTTGAAATTTGAAACAGACCGGAATGATTTGGTGTGGGTACGGATCGACAAAACCCGCAAACTCTCAGCCCAGGTACTGTTGAAGGCTTTAGGCTTATCAGATAACGAAATTTTTGATGCCCTACGCCACCCTGAGTATTTCCAAAAAACTATTGAGAAAGAAGGGCAGTTTTCTGAAGAAGAAGCCCTGATGGAATTGTACAGAAAACTCCGTCCTGGTGAACCTCCAACCGTATTAGGTGGACAACAGTTATTAGACTCCCGTTTCTTTGACCCCAAACGTTACGACTTGGGTAGAGTCGGTAGATACAAACTCAACAAAAAACTCCGCCTCTCTGTACCTGATACCGTCCGCGTCCTTACCCCTGGCGATATCTTGGCAGCCGTCGATTACCTGATCAACCTGGAATACGATATCGGTAGCGTTGACGACATCGACCACTTAGGCAACCGTCGGGTAAGAAGTGTTGGTGAATTGCTGCAAAACCAAGTCAGAGTTGGGTTAAACCGCCTTGAGCGAATTATTCGGGAACGGATGACCGTATCGGATGCAGAAGTATTAACACCAGCATCCTTGGTCAACCCTAAACCCTTGGTCGCAGCCATCAAGGAATTTTTTGGTTCCAGCCAATTGAGTCAGTTCATGGATCAAACAAATCCCTTAGCAGAACTGACCCACAAACGCCGTCTGTCAGCCCTTGGCCCTGGTGGTTTGACCAGAGAACGGGCAGGCTTTGCTGTGCGAGATATTCACCCCTCCCACTACGGTCGGATCTGTCCTATTGAGACACCAGAAGGCCCCAACGCTGGTTTGATTGGTTCCTTGGCAACCCACGCCCGCGTTAACCAATACGGCTTCCTAGAAACTCCATTTAGACCAGTGGAAAATGGCAAGGTGTTATTTGACCAACCTGCCGTATACATGACCGCCGACGAGGAAGACGACCTGCGGGTAGCACCTGGGGATATCCCCGTAGATGAAAACGGACACATCATTGGCCCCCAAGTACCAGTCCGTTACCGCCAAGAGTTCTCCACCACAACACCAGAACAAGTAGACTACGTAGCTGTTTCCCCAGTACAAATCGTATCAGTAGCTACTAGTATGATTCCCTTCTTGGAACATGACGACGCGAACCGCGCCCTCATGGGTTCCAATATGCAACGGCAAGCCGTCCCCCTACTCAAACCAGAGCGTCCTTTGGTAGGGACAGGCTTAGAAGCCCAAGGTGCGAGAGACTCCGGGATGGTAATTGTCTCCCGTACTGATGGGGATGTGGTCTACGTGGATGCGACAGAAATCCGTGTGCGCGTAAGTGGGCAACTGCCAGCCGCCAGTGGTAAATCCACTGATAACGGACAAATGACATCTAGCAAAGGGCAGGAAATTCGTTACACCCTCTCCAAGTACCAACGTTCTAACCAAGATACCTGTCTCAACCAAAAACCCCTGGTGCGGATTGGTGAGCGGGTAGTTGCTGGTCAGGTATTAGCTGATGGTTCCTCTACAGAAGGTGGGGAATTGGCGCTTGGTCAAAATATCGTCGTCGCTTATATGCCTTGGGAAGGCTATAACTACGAAGACGCGATTTTGATCTCTGAGCGGTTGGTACAGGATGACATTTATACCTCAATCCACATCGAGAAATACGAAATTGAGGCACGCCAAACCAAACTCGGCCCAGAAGAAATCACCAGAGAAATTCCCAACGTTGGGGAAGATGCACTGCGTCAACTAGATGAGCAAGGGATCATCCGCATTGGGGCTTGGGTAGAAGCTGGAGATATCTTGGTAGGTAAAGTGACACCCAAAGGTGAATCTGATCAACCACCAGAAGAAAAACTATTACGGGCGATTTTCGGTGAGAAGGCGCGGGATGTTCGCGACAACTCCCTACGTGTACCCAACGGTGAAAAAGGTCGCGTTGTAGACGTGCGCTTATTTACCCGCGAACAAGGGGATGAATTACCACCAGGGGCGAACATGGTCGTCCGGGTGTATGTAGCCCAGAAGCGGAAAATCCAAGTCGGCGACAAAATGGCGGGTCGTCACGGTAATAAGGGGATTATTTCCCGCATATTACCCATAGAAGATATGCCTTATTTGCCCGATGGTTCCCCTGTGGATATCGTACTTAACCCCTTGGGTGTACCCAGCCGGATGAACGTCGGACAAGTATTTGAATGTCTGTTGGGTTGGGCTGGTCATACCTTGGGTGTGCGGTTCAAGATTACCCCCTTCGATGAAATGTATGGGGAAGAGTCATCACGCCGTATTGTGCATGGCAAATTGCAAGAAGCCAGGGATGAGACAGGGAAAAATTGGGTATACAACCCAGATGACCCAGGGAAAATCATGGTGTTTGATGGGCGGACAGGCGAACCCTTTGACCGTCCAGTAACTATCGGTGTGGCTTATATGCTGAAGCTGGTACACCTGGTAGACGACAAGATTCACGCCCGTTCTACAGGCCCTTACTCTTTGGTAACACAGCAACCCCTGGGTGGAAAAGCACAACAAGGTGGTCAGCGCTTTGGAGAAATGGAAGTGTGGGCGCTGGAAGCCTTCGGTGCTGCTTATACCTTGCAGGAATTGCTGACGGTGAAATCCGACGATATGCAGGGACGGAACGAAGCATTAAATGCGATCGTCAAAGGTAAGGCTATTCCCCGTCCGGGAACACCAGAATCCTTTAAGGTATTGATGCGAGAACTACAATCCTTGGGCTTAGATATCGCTGTACACAAGGTAGAAACCCAAGCTGATGGTAGTTCCTTGGATGTCGAAGTCGATTTAATGGCAGACCAAGCAGCCCGGCGCACGCCACCCAGACCAACCTACGAGTCGCTTTCCCGCGAATCTTTGGATGATGATGAGTAGGGAATAGGGAATAGGGACTGGGGACACTTCCCTACGGGACGCTAAGCGAACGACTGCGCTCAGTGCATCGCTGGGGACTGGGAAAATACCCAATACCCAGTCCCCAATACCCCAATCCCCAATACCCCATAAAATTACGCATTACGAATTACGAATAAAAAAAGATGAGACCCGCCCAAACTAATCAGTTTGACTACGTTAAAATCGGCTTGGCATCACCAGAACGTATCCGCCAATGGGGTGAGCGTACATTACCCAATGGTCAGCTCGTAGGTGAAGTTACCAAACCAGAAACGATAAATTACCGGACTCTGAAGCCAGAAATGGATGGCTTGTTTTGTGAGCGCATCTTTGGCCCGGCGAAAGATTGGGAATGCCATTGTGGTAAGTATAAGAGAGTCCGCCATAGAGGGATTGTCTGTGAGCGTTGCGGCGTGGAAGTTACCGAATCACGGGTACGCCGTCACCGCATGGGATACATCAAACTAGCTGCGCCTGTCGCCCACGTTTGGTATCTCAAAGGGATTCCTAGCTACATCTCCATTCTGTTGGATATGCCTTTGCGGGATGTAGAACAGATTGTCTATTTCAACTCTTACGTTGTTCTCAGCCCCGGTAATGCGGAAACCTTGACCTACAAGCAACTACTGAGCGAAGACCAGTGGTTAGAAATTGAAGACCAAATCTACAGCGAAGATTCTCAATTGCAAGGTGTAGAAGTTGGTATTGGTGCGGAAGCACTGTTGCGCTTACTAGCTGATATTAATTTAGAGGAAGAAGCAGAAAAGCTACGGGAAGAAATTGGCAGTGCGAAGGGACAAAAACGCGCCAAACTCATCAAGCGCCTGCGGGTAATTGACAACTTCATCGCTACTGGTTCCAAGCCAGAGTGGATGGTGATGTCAGTTATTCCTGTGATTCCTCCAGATTTGCGCCCAATGGTGCAATTGGACGGTGGACGGTTTGCTACCAGCGACTTGAATGATTTGTATCGCCGGGTAATTAACCGGAATAACCGTCTTGCGAGATTGCAAGAAATTCTCGCACCAGAAATTATTGTGCGGAACGAAAAGCGGATGCTGCAAGAAGCTGTAGACGCTTTGATTGATAACGGTCGTCGGGGACGCACCGTGGTGGGGGCAAATAACCGACCCCTGAAATCTTTGTCCGACATTATTGAAGGTAAGCAAGGACGTTTCCGGCAAAACCTGTTAGGTAAACGGGTTGACTACTCTGGACGTTCGGTAATTGTGGTCGGCCCGAAATTGCAGATTCACCAGTGCGGTTTGCCTAGAGAAATGGCGATCGAGTTATTCCAGCCATTTGTAATTAACCGCCTAATTCGTAGTGGGATGGTGAATAACATCAAGGCTGCGAAAAAGTTAATTTCTCGCAATGACCCTAGTGTTTGGGATGTGTTGGAAGAGGTGATTGAAGGACACCCAGTCATGCTAAACCGTGCGCCTACCCTACACCGTTTGGGTATTCAGGCGTTTGAGCCAATTTTGGTAGAAGGTCGCGCCATTCAACTCCATCCTTTGGTCTGTCCAGCTTTTAACGCTGACTTTGACGGCGACCAAATGGCTGTACACGTTCCCCTATCTCTGGAAAGTCAGGCGGAAGCGCGGTTGTTAATGCTGGCTTCTAACAATATTCTCTCACCCGCTACAGGTAGACCAATTATCACACCTAGCCAAGACATGGTATTGGGTGCTTATTACCTGACGGCGGAAAACCCAGGCGCTACCAAAGGTGCAGGTAGATATTTTGCTTCTTTGGACGACGTAATTATGGCATTCCAGCAAGAGCAAATCGACTTGCACGCCTATATTTACGTGCGGTTCGACGGGGAAATGGAATCTGACCAACCAGACACGGAACCTGTGGAAGTTACAAATAACGAAGATGGTAGCCGGACGGTACTCTATAAGTACCGCCGAGTCAGAGAAGACGCTCAGGGAAATTTGCTTTCTCAGTATATTCGGACAACTCCAGGTCGCGTTATTTACAATAAAGCGATTCAAGAAGCACTTGCAAGTTAGGGACTGGGGAATGGGGACTGGGGACTGGGAAATAATACCCAGTACCTAGTACCCAATACCCAATACCCAATCCCCAATGACTAAGGACTAATGACTAATGACTAACGAAAAGATGATTTTTCGCAATCGCGTCGTTGATAAAGGTCAACTGAGAAATTTGATTTCTTGGGCGTTCACTCATTATGGAACGGCGCGTACCGCAGTGATGGCGGATAAGTTGAAGGATTTGGGCTTCCGCTATGCTACTAGAGCAGGGGTTTCTATCAGTGTTGATGACTTGATGGTTCCACCTAGTAAGCGGAGTCTTCTGGAAGCAGCCGAGGAGGAAATTCGCGCTACTGAAGCTCGTTACCAACGGGGTGAAATTACGGAAGTTGAACGTTTCCAAAAGGTAATTGATACTTGGAACGGTACTAGTGAAGCGCTGAAGGATGAGGTTGTTACCCACTTTAGACAAACTAACCCCCTCAATTCTGTATACATGATGGCGTTCTCTGGGGCGCGGGGTAATATCTCTCAGGTACGTCAGTTGGTGGGAATGCGGGGGCTGATGGCTGACCCGCAAGGGGAAATTATCGACTTACCCATCAAAACCAACTTCCGCGAAGGTCTGACTGTAACAGAATACATTATTTCGTCTTACGGTGCGAGAAAAGGTCTGGTAGATACGGCGTTACGTACAGCAGACTCTGGTTATCTGACCCGTCGTCTTGTAGACGTATCCCAGGATGTGATCATTCGGGAAATTGATTGCGGTACTACTAGAGGGATTCCTATCCGGGCGATGACCGAAGGGAATAAAACCCTGATCAAGTTGTCTACACGCTTGTTGGGACGGGTAATAGGCGAGGATGTCATTCATCCTACTACAAAAGAAGTGATTGCCCCGCGCAATACTCCCATTTCCGATGACTTGGCTAAGGACATTGAGAAGGCTGGGGTGAAGGAAGTTGTGGTGCGATCGCCTCTCACCTGTGAAGCCGCCCGTTCTGTGTGCCAACACTGCTACGGTTGGAGTTTGGCTCACGCCAAGATGGTAGACTTAGGGGAAGCTGTCGGTATTATCGCCGCCCAAAGTATCGGTGAACCTGGAACCCAGCTGACCATGCGGACATTCCATACCGGGGGTGTGTTCACCGGGGAAGTAGCGCAACAAGTACGTTCCAAAATGGATGGAACTATTAAATTACCTAAGAAGTTACGCACAAGACCCTACCGGACTCGTCACGGGGAAGATGCTTTATTTGTAGAAAGCAATGGGATGATGATTCTGGAACCTCGTAAAGAAGGTTCAGAAACTCCACCGCCTCAAGAAATTCAAGTTACCCAAGGTTCCACCATCTATATTACTGATGGACAACAGGTAAAACAAGGTCAATTGCTGGCGGAAGTAGCCCTTGGTGGTCGGACTACCCGGACTAATACAGAAAAAGCCGTGAAAGATGTGGCTTCTGACTTAGCTGGGGAAGTGAAGTTTGCTGAGGTCGTCCCGGAACAAAAGACAGACCGTCAAGGTAACACCACAACCACAGCCGCCAGGGGTGGTTTGATTTGGATTCTCTCTGGGGAAGTGTATAACTTGCCACCAGGGGCTGAGTTGGTGGTGAAAAATGGCGATCGCGTCGAAACTAACGGTGTCTTAGCAGAGACTAAGTTAACAACTATACATGGTGGGGTAGTACGTTTACCGGAAGCAACTCCCGGTAAGAGTACCAGAGAAATCGAAATCATCACCGCTTCCGTAGTTTTAGACCAAGCAACCGTTACCGTTCAAAGTTCCCAAGGTCGTAACAGCTACTTAGTAACCACTGGTAACAACCAAGTATTTAACCTGCGGGCAACCCCAGGCACAAAAGTACAAAATGGTCAAGTAGTTGCTGAATTAATTGATGACCGCTATCGCACAACCACAGGTGGTTTCCTGAAATTCTCTGGCGTAGAAGTTCAGAAGAAAGGTAAAGCCAAGCTGGGTTACGAAGTGGTACAGGGTGGTACATTGTTATGGATTCCTGAAGAAACCCACGAAGTCAACAAAGACATCTCCTTGCTGTTGGTAGAAGATGGTCAGTTTGTGGAAGCTGGTACGGAAGTCGTCAAAGACATCTTCTGCCAAAACAGTGGTGTGGTAGAAGTCACCCAGAAAAACGACATTCTCCGGGAAGTCGTGATTAAGCCGGGTGAACTGCTGATGGTAGACGACCCAGAAGCCGTTATCGGTAGAGACAACACCTTGCTACAACCAGGAGAAGAACTGTTAGGGCAAGTTGCTACAGAACTGCGTTACATCCAGTATGTAGAGTCACCAGAAGGCCCTGCACTGTTAAGCCGTCCAGTTGTAGAGTTTGCCGTTCCCACAACCCCAGATGTACCATCTACTACATCGGTCAGTCAGCAAACTGGACGTTCAATTCAACTACGGGCAGTACAAAGACTTCCCTACAAGGATTCAGAACGGGTTAAGTCGGTGGAAGGTGTGGAACTGCTACGTACTCAATTGGTATTAGAAATTGAGCAGGAAGGGGAACAAGAACATAATGCTTCTCCTCTAGCAGCAGACATTGAGTTAATCCCTGACGCTGAGGATGCAGACGTTCAACGCTTGCAACTGGTAATTTTGGAATCCTTGGTACTACGTCGTGACATTGCGGCTGATGCTACTCAAGGTAGTACACAGACAAGCCTAGAAGTACAAGATGGGCAAACCATCGTCCCTGGTGCTGTCGTCGCCCGTACCCAAATCCTATCGAAAGAAGGTGGGATTGTGCGGGGCGTACAGAAGGGAACTGAAGCGGTACGCCGTTGTTTAGTGCTACGTCACAGTGACATGGCGACTGTGAATACCACCGCCCAACCCAAAGTTAAAGCGGGTGATTTAGTCGTCGAGGGTGCAGAAATTGCTCCTGGTGTTTACGCCGAAGAATCTGGACAAGTTGTATCCGTGAAAAATGCGGCGGAAAGTGCAGCTAATCAAGAAGCAGCACTTAGCAATAAGAACTACGCCGTGACTATCCGTGCTGGTCGTCCTTACCGAGTCAGCCCTGGTGCAGTATTGCAGATAGAAGATGGCGACTTGGTACAACGGGGCGATAACTTGGTGCTGCTGGTGTTTGAACGGGCGAAAACTGGGGATATTATCCAAGGTTTGCCTCGGATCGAAGAACTACTAGAAGCCCGGAAGCCCAAGGAAGCTTGTATTCTCGGCAAACGGGGCGGGGAAGTTAAGGTAGTATATGGTGATGGTGATGAAGCGATCGCTATCAAAGTCATCGAATCGAATGGTGTAGTTACTGATTACCCCCTTGGCCCTGGACAAAACCTAGCTGTACTAGATGGTTCTCATGTATCAGCAGGTCAACCATTGAGTGACGGGCCTTCCAACCCCCACGAAATTCTGGAAGTATTCTTCAGCTTGGGATCGGAAGATGGCGTTTATGCTTGCGCCAGCCATGCTTTACAGAAGGTGCAAACCTTCCTCGTGAATGAAGTGCAGATGGTGTACCAATCCCAAGGTATTGACATCGCCGACAAACACATCGAAGTGATTGTGCGCCAGATGACCAACAAAGTGCGGATTGATGATGGTGGTGATACTACCATGCTTCCCGGTGAGTTGGTGGAACTACGCCAAGTCGAGCAGGTGAATGAAGCGATGGCGATTACTGGTGGTGCGAGAGCGCAATACACACCAGTATTGTTAGGGATTACCAAGGCATCCTTGAATACAGACAGCTTCATTTCTGCCGCATCCTTCCAAGAAACTACCAGGGTTCTCACCGAAGCAGCCATTGAAGGTAAATCTGACTGGTTGCGTGGTTTGAAAGAAAACGTGATTATCGGACGATTGATTCCTGCGGGAACTGGTTACAACACCTATGATGAACCAGGAATGATTGAAGATTATTCCACCCTGGAAACTACCAGTGTGTTGGATGAAACCGATGATCCACTGGATATGGTGTTGGATGACCGCACAGCTCGCGCCTACAATTTAGATGCTCCCACTCTTGGGGATGGTGCATTTAATAGTCGTCGTTCAATTCTCGATGATGAGTTGATTGCTGATGATATGCAGGATCTACAGGATCTAGTAGAGGATGAAGCTGATGATGATTATGAAGATGCTGACGATGACGAAGAAGAAGATGATGATTTTTAATAAGTTCTAACGTCAACATCTAAATTGAAAAGGCAAAAGAAGTAATTCTTTTGCCTTTTTTTGTGGAAAAATATATCCGATTAACCTATAGCGGTTTTCAAATCAGTGAGGTACGGAAAAAATAATTGAACGCAGATGAACGCAGATGAACGCAGATGAATTTTTATTCTATTCGATTGCAATCCTCTATATTAGCTGTTAATTTCTAATAAATCAAACTATGTAAAATGTTAAAGAAAAAAGGAATATGGTTATCTATATTGCACTCTTGAGCAGAGTAAAATTTGCCGATTTGCAATAATATCATATCTCTAAAATCTTGTTCTGAACGCTGCCAATCAGTTGGCGGATGTATTTTGTTCCAATATTTTTTTGCTTTAATAATTGTCAATAAAGCTAGTATTAATTGTTTTTTCTCCACATCATTTTGGCTTTGATTATACTCAGATTTCCAAATAATAGGAAAATTAATGATATCATCGCAATTTACACCTAAGCAGTAGATTATACGCTTAAATGCTGTTTGCCAGTTGCTTTGTAAATCAGCATCTTGGCAAAGTTCATCAACCATATCTAAATATATTTTTTCTATTTCGATTGCATTACCGTTATAGTTTGGTGTAATTAAAAAATCCTGATACACTGATTGGATATCAGGAGAAAGAAAATATGCCTCTTTATGAATTAAGCCTGTAACCCATATACGATGAACTTTTGAGTTGTTTTCATTTATTTTACCTTGCTCATAAAGATGGTAGAAAATGCTTTCGGTGTTATCGAAGGGGTAATTATTAATATCTGCTTTTTGAATATCTAAATCAACAAGAGCGAAAAGTTTATTTGGATCTAAATAAGATTCATCAGGGCTTTGATCATGTAATTTTGTAAGTGTAAAAAATGTATTCAAGACATCTTGACGACTACCACAATTTATGAATTGAGGTCTATAGTCTTTCCACCATTTAGGAACGCAAGCATCGTAAAAATTTGAATCTGGCATTCGTTCCATGTGTTTATATGATTGAGGTGATAATCTACCCTCGACTTTTTGAATATCACCTTCACAAAGGACAACAATTTTATTTTTTATTTTTCTCAATTTAAGAATATGTTCACAATGCTGCTTTAGCTCTATTTCATTAAGACTCATTCTGAATATTACTTATTTATTTCGGATTTTTTCTCAGTTTTGGTTCTAGTTCTTTAACATGAGCAGGTGTAACTGCTTGACAGAGTTCGTAAGAGTGAGTAGCAAGGATATACTGATTAGTTGGCGACCATTCTTCAATATCTCTAACTATCTGATATTGCCAGTCTGGATGAAATGCGATTTCGATTTCGTCCATGAGAACAATTGAATTTTCTATTTGATGATGTTTCATCCACATATAAAGGCATAATCTTTTCAGTTCACCGTGGCTTAAGTCTTCAGGATATAGTTCTATATCATCTGTATTTACTTTGAATGTAACTCCAGATAAATCCTTGTTGATATTGATTTTTTTATTGCTTAAAACATCATTCAATTCTTCTAATAACCTTTTGTAATTATCTCCATATTCACCTGTTTCTATAGCTTTTAGAAAATCCATGTCACGAGCTTTTTTAAAAGAATCAATGAGAATATCTACAGCCATGAAATCATATGTGAAAAAGCCGGGAAGCTTTGGTTTTCCCTTCCTAATCTGTGTGTAATAGTCATTTTCATCTAACTTTTCTTTAGCTTGAGTTTTGAATAATGATTTTCTAGAATCTGGAGACAGAAAGAGAAAAACTTGAGATACATGTGCTGCAAAAAAAATTTTTTCTGAAATTTTTTGTAAAAATGATACGCCCTCATTTATCTCTATATTTTTAAATTGACACATTAATGTTTCTTTAGCTTCTTGTTCTTGAAAATTAGGTAAATTTTCACATACATATATCATATTATTTTTTTTAAAAACGTCTATAAAAAATTCTTCATAATATTCAACTTGTTTAATTTTTTTATTCACATTATCAAGGTTTAGTTGGAGTTTTGTTAATACTTCTCTTGTTATACTCATTAGTATATCAACATCTTCACTTGAGCCATTCGGTTTAGTTTGAATATTTGATAAAGACGTTAAAAGATTAAGATAGTCTGGTTGATACTTAGCATAGTCTGATAGAATATATTTTTGTAATTGGTGTTTTATACTTTGTAAAGTATAGTAATTTTCTTGATAATTTTCAGTTTTAGATAGACTTATTAGCTGAGTATGAATCTTATCTATTATGCTGATATTTGTTCCTAAAGAAACAATTTCCGCGTTCAATTCTCTTAAGCGATTATATGCAGATATGTAAATATCATATATATCCTTATAATCTTTTTTACTCAAAGAATCATCATTCCATAAAGTTTGAATAAAAGTATAGTTACAAGTAAAAAATTCTAATTGTATTGTTTTATTACCTTCCCATATATCAAGGGTTGCTAATATTCTTTTATTTGATTTCGTATCAATTTTGAAACCATTTAAAAAGTTTTTCAAAAAAACTATTCTGTCTGGATGAGTAGAACAATGTAATAATACGAAAATCAATTGTAAAAGTGTACTTTTTCCACCACCGTTTAGGCTACCTAGTGGAAAAATACTAGGCTTCAATTCTCTCTCAAAACAAATCTCTACGTTTTGTAAAGCACGAAAATCAGGGACACAAACTTTTTCTAAGTACATAAAATACCTTAAATGTAGAGTCAAGTTAACAATTTAAACAACTTGCAAAAATTTATAATACCTTTCTAGTTTTTAATTTATTATGGCTCATGATGAAATTTCTTGTCTATTAAATAATTTAGTTATCTTTATCACTTCAAGTTTTGATGAGCCTGACTTCCTGTGCTGGATAATAGCTGACGGTGTTGGTAAGAGCCTTTATAAGTCTTTAATCGAACATGAGATGAAATTAGAGAAGATTAATTAAACGCAGATGAACGCCGATGAGTCACGATGTTTAATCTAACTTATCGGCGTTCATCCTCTTCTGTTGGCGGTTAACGCTATAGCAGTTGTTGTATAGATTAGGGTAGCGATTAATTATCTGATATTTTGCCTCATTTCAATAGGCCTCTTGCAAGAATAATTAAACAGGCAAAATATATAACTTTAAGACTTATTATTTTGCGTTCTTATTTGCGTCTTAGCGCCTTTGCGTGAGCCTTAAAATAATATTGTCAGCAACGCCAAATTATTTATGCAAGAGGTCTAATAAGCAGGTGGTGGTGGGCAATGCCCACTTACGAAATCTGTACCCTGTCCCCTACTGTACCTTATTGTAGGAAGTGTAATATACTTTCCCGCCTGTATCTGGGACAAAATGGCAAGCCAAAGAAGAACGCCATAAGGCTTTCCAAATTGGTTCTTCAGACTTGCGGTAATACTCACCCATTACTGGTTTAATGGCCTCAGTGGCTTTCAGTAAGTTGTAGTGAGGGATATTCAGGAAAATGTGGTGCGCTACGTGAGTGCCGATATCGTGATGGATATGATTTACTAAACCGTAATTGCGATCGATGCTGGAAATTGCACCTTTGAGGAAAGTCCAATCTTCGCCACGATACCAAGGTACATCAGGTTCAGTATGGTGGAGAAATGTTACTAAATCGAGCCAAATTACAAACACTATGTAGGGTGCGGCGTAGTACTTCAACAACCACATCCAACCCCATTGATAGGTGAGGAATGCTAACAAGCCAACCATGCAAATCCAGAGGACTGTGCTGGTGATGACATCCCATTTTTCGCCAGGCTTGAAGAGGGAACTGCTAGGTGAAAAATGAGAGCCTTCTTTATTAGGAGAACGCTTGAATAAATATACTGGATATGCCAACAAAAAGGCGTAGTAGCGCCCTATCTTTTGTACCAAAGGCATTTCCTTATATTGGGATTCTGTCACAGGATACCAGCTTTCATCGTTATCGATATTGCCAGTGTTTTTGTGATGAGTTCTGTGACTGATACGCCAACCGTGATAGGGAACTAATATTGGTGTGTGCGATAGATGCCCAACTAAATCATTCAACCATTTATGTTTAGAAAATGATTGATGTCCGCAGTCATGTCCAACTACAAACAAAGCCCAAAACATAGTTCCTTGCATCAGCCAGAAAATTGGCCAGAAATACCAGGAATCTAGGTAATGGGCAACTGCATACAACAGACCAATAATTAGCACATCACGAAAAAAGTAATACAGTGATTTGCTGACATTGGGTTGAAAGCATTCGGCAGGAATAGCGGCTTTTAAATCCTGAAGAGTAAATGGCAGTGTAGTATTCTCTGACTGTTCCAAGTTCGGAGAATTATCGGAAGAGATATTTGTTAATTGCACTTGATTCTGTTTTGGAATATAAATCGGAGTTCTTTTGCAGTAGAAAAAATTCACTTCGGCAATATCTGCGAAGCTATTGATTGGATTTCCAGGTAAATAATTTCTGGTAATTTACATAATTATAATTAATCAATCATGAATTACCAGAACCTGTTGAATTTACAGAAGGTTTGATTTCCCTTAGCAATTTAGTGGCTAGTTGATAGTACTAGCTAAAAGAGTTATCGTCCTGCGTAATATTCATTGAAAGTTTTATAGCCAACATCAGTTTTGTAAAGTTGGCATTGGTCTGTAATTTGCTTCATTAAAGACCATGAAAATTTAAATTCATCATGCAGGTAATCTCCCCAATTTTCTTTAATGCTGCTATAAGCTAACCGCAAATTATAGGAAGGAATAGCAGTAGAAAGGTGATGGGGAACATGAACGTTAATATCGTGGCAAAGCACTTCTACCCATTTGGGGTAGTCGCAATGAATAGTGCCATATAACTGTGCCATTGCTTCATGCCATTTGTTCTCTGCTTCAAAGGGAACATCTGCAAATGTATGGTGAACAATGGTGAAGGTACTCATCCAGAAATGATACACCAGCCAAGGCACGAACCAAAATTTAACAAATCCCCAAATTCCAGTTGTAGCGATAAGAATTGGGAAAACGACTGCGGCAAATAATATGACTACAGCCACAGAAAGCTTGACATCAGCTTGGTCTTTAGCTTTGAAATTACGTGCATCAAAGTGTACTACAGCCCAATGTCCAATGGAACCTACCCACCAGAGGCGTTTACGCATAAACAACTCAAAGGCAGACTGGCGAGTTTTGCCCCAACTAGAAAACACTTCTGGTCTAATGGGATGCCAAGCATTATCTTCATCTAATTTGTTTGTATGTTTGTGATGATGATTATGCTTAATTCGCCAACTGTGAAAGGGATAAATTAAGGGCATCATAAATAAATGCCCTACTAAATCATTTACCCAACGACGTTTGGCAAATGAACGGTGTCCGCAGTCATGACCAATGACGAAAAAACCTGTTAAAGCAGTACCTGTAAAAATCCAGGCTATGGGTAAGAGAAACCAAGGGCTAACTGCTATAGTCCAATAACCTAAACCTGCCATGACCACACTCAGCAAGGCTTGTGTCCAGGCTTTTCTCTGGTTCTTTTGGAAACATTCCTTGGGCAAAGTTTTGATAATATCTTTCAGCCTTAGTTCGGGATTATTAAGGCGATTATTTATCTGTTGATTTCTAATTATCGATGTAGTCATGAAAACCTAAAGAACGACAAACTCCTCTATCAAGCCACCGCAAAGGTAACTTGCCACAAGTTCCGTATCATAGCAATTCCAGCTACCCAAGCGCCCCCGTGTGTAGCTTTTTAAGGCTATTTGAGAACTGACGAGTGGATATTTTGGTTGCAAAAAAATTACTAAGTCATTAGTCATTTTTCGGACAAATAACTAATGACACATAATATACTAATTACTGCTTTTTGTCTGCAAGTTTGACGTTAGTTGCTAGACCGAATAGTTGCAGTAATTGAATGGTCATCCAAGTCATATCAATTTCCCACCATTCCAACCCATGACGGGCTGAATATTGAAAGGCATGATGGTTGTTGTGCCAGCCTTCGCCAAACACAAGTACAGCTACCCACCAGCAGTTTGTTGATTGGTCTCCAGATTCGTAGGTGCGATAGCCGAATTTATGGGTAGCACTGTTGACTAACCAAGTGCAGTGGTAAACCCAGACGATGCGAGCGAAAATTCCCCAGACGACAAAAGACCAGCCGCCCAAATACAACAGCAATAAACCCAGCGCAATCTGAATGAAAATGAAATATTTCTGCAAAAACTGATAAACTGGGTCTTCGGCGATATCTTTGGTAAAACGAGGAATATCAGCGTGGGCGGGAGAGTGATAAATCAGCCAGCCAATATGACTCCACCAGAAACCTTTGTTGGAATCATGGGGATCGGGGTCAGTATCGGAATGTAAATGATGAATGCGATGTGTACCAACCCACTCGATTGGCCCTCCTTGACAGGCAAGAGTTCCACAGAACACTAAGATATATTCCAACCACTTGGGGGTCTGGAAGCTGCGGTGGGTAACAAGGCGATGAAAGCCTAATGTAATACCCAAGCCACCGGTGATCCAGTAAAGCAGTAAAGCTACACCAACAGCTGCCCAGCTGAAGTTACCAGGAACAAAGGCGAATAAAGCGCCTATGTGTAGCCCAAGGAAAAATAGGGTATTCACCCAGTTGATTTGAGGTTTAGTTGAAGTAGCAATTGTCATGCAGTAATCCGAAATTAAATTGTCAGCCTAGTTTTTACGATCGCCTACGGTGAGGCAGAGCATCGTCGCTCCCATTCGCATTTATATAGTTTTTTGTTAACGAGGAAGTAATGAACAGCTTGGAACATCTGCGGCAAGCTCAACAGGCTCTGATAGAGATTTTTTCTGGAATTGACGCTCAGGTCAAGCAAAATCTTCAAAGAGTGCTGTCAGCCTTCCGCCATCAGCGCGTAGGGGCGCACCACTTCGCCGGTGTAAGTGGTTACGGTCACGATGATTTAGGTCGAGAAACTTTGGACAAAGTTTTTGCCGAAGTAATGGGGGCTGAAGCTGCGGCGGTGCGAGTGCAGTTTGTTTCAGGAACTCATGCGATCGCTTGCGCCTTATTTGGTGTACTTCGTCCTGGTGATGAAATGTTAGCAGTGGCTGGTTCCCCCTACGATACGCTCGAAGAAGTTATTGGTTTGCGTGGTCAAGGTCAAGGCTCCCTTATAGAGTTTGGCATAAAATACCGCCAATTAGAGCTAACTTCCGAAGGATATATAAATTGGTCAGATTTAAGCTCTAGCATTACTGATAGCACTCGTTTAGTGCTAATTCAACGCTCTCGCGGCTATTCTTGGCGACCTAGCCTATCAATTGCCGATATTGAAAAAATTGTCACTTTAGTCAAACAGCAAAATCCTCACACTGTTTGCTTTGTTGATAACTGCTACGGCGAATTTATTGAAACCAGAGAACCCACCCATGTGGGTGCGGATTTAATGGCGGGTTCCTTAATTAAAAATCCTGGTGGTACCATTGTAACAGCTGGCGGTTATGTCGCCGGACGCGCTGATTTAGTAGAGGCTGCTGCTTGCCGTTTGACTGCTCCTGGTATTGGTAGTTATGGTGGGGCGACCTTTGACCAAAATCGCCTGTTATATCAGGGTTTATTTTTGTCGCCGCAGATGGTAGGGGAGGCGATGAAGGGGACTCACCTCACTGGTTATGTATTTGATAAGCTTGGCTATCCGGTAAATCCAGAACCTTTTGCGCCCCGTGGAGATGTGATTCAAGCGATTAAACTAGGTTCGGCGCAGAAATTGATTGCCTTCTGTAAAGCCATACAACAAAATTCTCCGGTGGGTTCCTACCTAGACCCCGTTCCTGATTCGATGCCGGGGTATGAGAGTCAGGTAGTGATGGCTGGGGGGACGTTTATTGAGGGGAGTACGTTGGAATTTTCGGCGGATGGGCCTTTGCGTGAACCTTATGTGGTGTATTGCCAAGGGGGGACTCATTGGACTCATGTGGCGATCGCATTAGAAGCGGCGATCGCAGCTGTGGGGAGTAGGGACTAGGGACTGGGGATTGGGGATTGGGTACTGGGTACTGGGTAAGAGTAACAACCTTACTCAGCACTTAGCACTTTGCTAGTTATATAGGATTCATACTTGATTTTTGAATGATACGTAGGGTGGGCAATGCCCACCAAGACCATAATATGGTGGGCATTGCCCACTCTACGGGTACTAAGATTTTTTCAGAAATCAAATCGGATTCCTATATCAAGTTCGGCTAACTACTTATAATATCTTCGGCTTTAGTGGTAATAGGTAATTTTTTCCATTACCAATTACCAATTACCAATTACCAACCCCATAGATATGATAAGTATTCAAACCAAATTAATATTAATTTCGCTCAATTGCATCTCTTGTAGTTTTATAGGCTTCAATAAAGGTGCGGAATGATTCTTCGGATATCTCGTCTGCAATTAATTTTTGAGCAACTTCTCTAAGAATTACGTCGATTCTTTGTTGGAGTAAATCTTTGTCTTCCATATCATAATTGAGCAATTCGACAACTTCCTTGATATATTTAGCTGCCAGTTCTCTATTTTTTTGTTCTATTTTCTCTTGCTCAAATTTAGCTTCACGTTCTAAAGTTTCTCTGGTGGTTTTATAAGCTTCATTAAAAGTTCTAAAAGACTCTTGAGAAATTCTCTCGTGAATTAAAGCTTTAGCGGCTGCGTTAAAAGCTTCATCAAGTAGCTGTTGCCTAAAATCTACATCACCTAAACTTTTATTCATCAATTTAATTGTTGATTCAATATATTCATCAGCTTCATTCTTTTTGCGGCTTTCTATCCAGATTTTGATTTGCCGCAGCCAAGAAAATATGAGTAAAGCCAGTGTCAGCAGCAAAGCTAGATAGTCAGCGTTCTCTTGAATAAAAGAAGGTTCGTTTTGCTGGTAGAAAGCGATCGCACCTGGATGAAGAGGAGGAAAACCCGGACTAATGGTGGTGTTGGGCTGACTAATGGTAGATACTAAAGGTTTTACTTCTGGATTATTGGGGGAAATAGCATTAGCTATTTCTCGACGATTTTCAAATATAATTTGCGTAATTTCTCGAATAACATCTATATCTACTTTGTCACTAGCTAATAATAGTCTTGATACTGCCACTGTAGATATACTTGTTTCTGGTATTGGCAGATTACCCCTATATGCTCCTTTTGGAATTGTGGCACTTTCTAGGGCTGGATACAGAATTTTCATCGCTTCTGCTTGTTCAATTGCTACCAATCTGCCACTAGACTTTTGTACAAGTGTCGATATACTTTTATTGCCTAAAGCGCGGACACGAAATAGAGCATCTGCTTTGTTGTTTAAAAAATCTTTATCTGCTGACTCATCTGTGTAAGCTCCATTAGGTTTACCATTACTGTTCAAACCTGTAATTTTTAAATCCTTCTCATTCAACCCAAAATGTCTAGCTACTTGTTTAAAAGATTCATATTGTCCGCCTTTAGCTGGTAGAGCAATTGTTTTGCCTTTGAGTTGAACAAATGTCTGAATTTTGGGATCTCTAACAACTAACTGAAATAAGTCTTTATATAATACGACTACACTGCGTTCTGCTACTTGTAAGCGCGGATTAGATAATTGAGGATTACGGTTTCTAATTGTATTTATTTCCTCTGTAATCACATCAGCTTGAGCTGTTGCTAAATCAGCTTCGCCTTTTTCTAATTTTTCTAAATTTTCTGTTGTCCCACCAGTGGCTAATACTTCAATTTGAATGTTGGATTTGCGTTCAACTACTTCTTCAATCGCTTTACTGATGATGTAGCTTTCCCCTTGTTTGTCACCTGCTACAAGGGTGAGTTTAGTTCCGGTAAATCGATTTAATAAGTTAGCAGTAACAAATACTAATAGAGTGGTACTCGCCAGTGCTAAGGAGAGAATACCAAACTTAGATACGGAATCAACATCGCCAAAGAAGCGTGAAGGAAGTTTGAACGCTGCCATATTTGCAAATTAGGTTGCTTTATCAAGGCGTTTTACGGTCAACACTCCTCATACTTATTAAATTTTTACTAACTTAAGTTTAAGCACAAGTTATGAATAAGTTAATTTTTAAACATTTTTATAGCTCGTAGTAAGGACTTTAGTCCTGATAAAGATTTTTGAAAGGTCTAAAAATATATTAATAACCCTCTCCAAACCTCTCCCCGAAACGGAGAGAGGCTTTGCAAACCTATTCCTAGATAGGTAAGGCGAGCTAGGGGGTTAGGTTTTTCAGATTTTGATGTGAGCAATGATACCTTTCAAAGTTGATGTAAGAAAAGGACTAAAGTCCTTACTACAAACTTTGAATTATTACACTCGCGTCTTTACATAAATGATTACTCCGGTAATTTATACTGCCCAACGATACGTTTAGCAAATTCCGGTACATGAGCCTCTAACTTCTCGCCATGATTCCGCTTCACATATAAATAATTGCGCGTAAAGTGGGAATCAATGGAAAACCGCGCATACTCTAAACCTTTAGGGCCGATTTTGTCAATCACTACACCCATAAGTTTCGCTGCCCACATGGGTAGAGTTACACCTTTATCATAGGCGGGTATTCCCTGTTGTACTGCCTCTTTGCGATTTCCTTGGGACATTACAGGCTGAGTATCTAACTGGTCTTTCACCAAGTTCAGCATCTCTTTACCTGTATCATTTCTGACAACTATCCACTGCCAACCGAAAGGTGCGCCCATGTAACCCACTACTAAATCGGCTAGGGAGTTGACGTAATCAAAGCAACTCATGCAGGAAGGGGCGAAAACATCTTTAAGTTGGTTAGTTTTCAAGCCAAAGAAGGGGACTTTCTCAATTGAGCCATCCTCATGCTTGAAGTGAATGCGGAAGTCCTGCATGAACTCATAGTGTACGACTGTATCAGGCGATCGGCTGGTGGTTTCTAGGAATTTTTGCAGTCCAGCACGGCTGACGTTATCTACACAAGGTGTACCCAAAACGTACAATTTTTCTAAGCCTAGTTTTTTCTCGACAGCGCGTAACGCCTGAATTTGACAACCTACACCAATTACTAACAGTCGCTTCATCCCGGATTTTTCCACTTGTTCGAGTATGGAAAGGTTGGGGGAAAGTGTTGGTTTATTTACCCGTGCTGCTAGTATTTCTTCGGGAGTACGAGCAATCACAGGCATGGGTTGGAAGCGGTCTTCTTTGGTGTTCTGGACGCAGACAACGCCCTCAACTAAGCCACGATTCAGCATTTCTATGGCAATGGTGCTGACTATACCAGTCCATTGTGCGCCTGCGATGGGTTGCTGTTTCTTGGCTGCCATCATGTCTTGATGGACACCAAAGTAGAGTTCATCGGGGTTATCGAGGTCGCGCGATCGCTTGTGGGTTTGTTCTTCCAGTGTGTCTATTTGCTGGGTGATAAAAGCGCAAGCTTCCTTGACATAGTGAATGTAGTATGTATCGCACAGTCCACATTCGCTGCATAGTTCTTTGGCTGGGCGACGGCTACCGGGTTTTAAGGCTTTAGCTTTTTGGTGAGGAGTAAGCGAGGTCATATTAAGCGTAATTTGTTATCTCAAAACTTAAGATAGCTGAAGCCTGCACCTAATACAAAATTGAGAGATAAAAATCTAGATTTTATTGGTTTTGGCTGGGCATTATCTATGTATAGCAGGGGACAGGTGACAGGGGACAGGTGACAGGGCTGAAAGCCTTTGAAATTAAAGGTTTTCAATTTGTATGATGTCCTAACCTATGCTTCGACTGCTATAACAAGAATAAAATTTAAGTATTTTAAAATATCAGTGTTAATTATCAATGGCTGGAAATTATCAAACAGGCGCAGTATTCATTGCTGGGGGAAGTCTAGCCGGTGCAGGTGTTGCGGCTACAGTGGGCGGAATGGGATTAGCGGGAGGATTCGGTGCAGTTGGTGTAGGAACAACTCCTGTAGTTGCGGCTGGTGCTGTAGCTGGTGTGGCTGCTTATGGTGTGTGGAAAGCAGTCACAGAGGTAGATACTGTGGCTGTTAGTGCAATGGGAATTGGTGCTGTTGGCGGTGCTGCTTGTGCTGGCTTATTCGGTGGTATGGGGTTAGTAGCACCAAAAATTGGGCTAGCGTTTGGTATTGGTACAGTACCAATGGCGGGTATTGGTGCAGTGGTGGGGCTTGCATCTTATGGTATCGCTAAACTTTTAGACGAATCTGAAGTTAAAGAAACTCCTGCTCAAGTTTTTGAGCGTATGGAAGAAAAAGTCTTGCAGATGGATTACTATAGTGCCGCAGTCAGAGAGTTAGAGCTATTTTTGTCGGGGGAGGATCTCAACCGCAAGTTTGCAGCATTAGAAGTTGAGGATGAGTTAGAAGCGCTTAAGGCTCAAGTTAGTAATAATTCATCTACCAAAACTGAACCAGAAGTAATTTCTCTAAAAACGCAGTCTTCAGGAAGATGGAAATGTATACAAACACTCAAAGGTCATTTAGCCGGAGTGAATGCGATCGCTATTACCCCTGATGGTGAAACTTTAGTCAGTGGTAGTAATGATAGACAAGTTCATCTTTGGCATTTAAAAACAGGAAAATGGCTTTACACTTTTACTGGACAAGCTGAGGCAGTTTTATCGGTTGCTATCAGTCCTGATGGGCAGCAGGTTGTTAGTGGCAGTGTAGATCGAAAAATTAGTTGTTGGCAACTAAATACAAGAAAATTTTTACGGACATTCTTTTACTCAAACTCTCCTTATAGCCATGATGGGTTTGTTAACTCGGTTGCTTTTAGCCCTGATGGAAAATATATTGCTAGTGGAAGCACTGATGGTAGCATCAGAATTTGGGGACGCTATAGTGGGAATTTAAAACAAACTTTAAATGGACACAAAAACTCGGTTTTATCTGTTGCTTTCAGTCCTGACGGTAAAACGCTTGTAAGTTGTGGTGCTGATAAAGTTATCAGAATTTGGGATTTGAATACTTGGAAACAGCGCTACATGATGACTGAACATTTAGGAGTCGTGACTACAGTTGTTATCAGTCAGGATAACCAAACTTTGATTAGTGGTAGTACAGACAATACAATCAAGTTGTGGAATCTTGATACAGGAAAATTGCTTTCTATATTAACAGAACACTCAGCAGCTATATCATGTCTTGCTATCAGCAATGACGAAAGAATCTTAGCTAGTAGTAGCCGAGATGGCATGATTAAACTGTGGGATTTACATAATAAACAAATAATACAGACTCTTGATGGCTTGAGTCCCGTTGCTTTTAGCCCTGATAGTAAAACGTTAGTTAGTGGAGGTAAAAACGGTACTATAAATATTTGGATGCAAACGCAAAATAACGCTAACTTCTCTGGAGAATGGTGGGAAGTTTTGGGCGTAGATCAAAGCGCAAATTCTCAGGAAGTAAGGTTTGCCTACCTGGAATTAGCCAGAAAATATCATCCTGATATTAGCAATTGTGCAGCTTCAGAATCTGTAATGCAAGCAATTAATCAGGCTTATGCAGCTTACAATGAGCAAATGAATGCCAGAAGATTTGATGTGTAATATAGGATTCATACTTAATTTTTGAAACATACGTAGGGTGGGCATTGCCCACCGTATCATCGTTAATGTTTACTCAATTTTCAAATTAAAAGGCAATCGCGCATACACCCCTTGGGGGTCGTTCATGTTCTGCAAAATCGCAAATTCTTTTTGCAATTTTTGTAATTCAGTTGTTAATGGATCATTTGGTTTATTGACTAACTTCTCAATCCCTAAAGCGGTACTAATATCTTCAACTGCTCCTCCAAAAAAGCGCTCTTCAAAAGAGGTCTCTCTGGGATATTCTTTTAACTCCCAATCTTTACCTAGCTTCGCTTCCTTGGCTGCATATTCTACAGCCGCATTCAAACCGCCAATTTCATCAACTAAACCGATTTGCTTTGCAGCCATACCAGACCAAACTCTTCCTTGAGCAATTTCTGCAACTTTTTGTGCGGGTAATTTCCGCCCTTGAGCAACTTTGCTGAGGAACATATTATAAATACGGTCAACACTGCGCTGGTAAATTGCTATTTCTTGCGGAGATTTGGGACGGGCTACGGTTTGACTATCTGCATAACGTGCGGTTTTCACAGCATCCCAGGTGATACCATTGTCGTTGGCTAGTTTCTGCCCGTTAAATAACACGCCAAATACACCGATGGAACCTGTAATTGTGTTGGGTTCAGCAAAAATTCGGTTAGAGTCGGTGGCTATCCAGTAACCACCGGAGGCGGCATAATCACCCATAGATACAATCACGGGTTTGCTTTGACGAGTCAGGCGGATTTCGCGCTGCATGATTTCTGATGCTGTGGCGCTACCACCAGGACTATTAATTCGCAAAACGACTGCTTTGACGTTTTTATCTTGCCTGATTGTATTAAAGATACGGGCAAAGCGATCGCCACCTATTTGTCCATCTTCACCTTGACCATTGACGATATCACCTTCGGCGTAAACCACAGCAATTTTATTTTTAGAGTCTCTTTCTACACCTAATGGCGCACCCGGTACTTGAGCATATCGCCGCAGGTTAATCTGTTTAAATGTCTTATCATCTTTATCGCTATCTGTTAATTTTTTTAAGTCAGCAACTATTTGGTCGTTGTATACTATTTGATCTACTAAGCCGTTGGTTTTGGCTGCTGTCGCTTCTAGGAATGATTGATTATCGGCGATCGCTTGCAGTTTTTGTGGGTCAATTTTCCGACTATTACCAACCGTACTACGCCAATCACTCCAAACATCATTCAGTAATTTCTGGGTTTGTTCGCGGTTTTCGGGACTGAGTTTATCTAACACTAACGGTTCGACTGCACCCTTAAATTTCCCTACTCGCACAACTTGCACACCAACACCGTACTTTTGCAATGCTCCCGCTAAGAACATCGGTTGGCTACTCAAACCGTTAATTTCTAAGTTCCCCAAGGGATTCAGTGCAACGGTATCCGCTACTGAACTAAGATAATAATCCCGCTCGTCCCAACCGACACCATAGGCGAACACTTTCTTACCTGATTTACGGAACTCTTCTAAAGCTTTGCGAATTTCTTTCATTGATGCAAAACCCAGGTTATTACCCCCACGAGTACCGTCTAGGTAAATGGCGACAATACGCTTATCCAGTTTTGCTTTCTCTAAACTATCAAGAACGCTGCGGAGTGTCATTCGCTCTTGTGTCACACCTGAGAGTCTATTTTGTAATTCTTCACCAGCACCAGGTTCTCTTTCGCTGATGTTCATCGACAAGTCAAACACCAATACTGATTTATCTTTTACTACTGGCCCTGAACTACTGGAACTAGCCGCAGCAAATAACAATAATAAAAGTCCTGTAGTCCCAACACCAGCGAATATAAATAGTCCGAATAAAGTGCCTAGTAAGCTAGCAAGAGTTTGTTTAAGAAAGTTATTCATTAGTTATTAGTTATTAGTCATTAGTCATTAGTCATTAGTAAGTAGAGACGCGATTAATCGCGTCTGTACAGTCAACATAGTCAACTGACAACCGACAACTGTCAACTGACAACCGACAACTGTCAACTGACAACTGACAACTGTCAACTGACAACTGTCAACTGACAACTGCTATATAATGACTAACAACATCTATTGTAGGCGCTGTAAACTGTTAGCGTGTTTTAACTGATGTAAAGTAGCGTTGCCAGTGCAAAATAATACCGTGGTGATTTCGGCAATCAGCACTTGGGCTAACTCTTGCAAGGCGGCTTCTGATTCTATGGCTGCTTGGAGGAAGGGCAAAGCTAAACCAGCGATATCTGCTCCTAAAGCGATCGCTTTGGCGACTTCGAGTCCATCACGCAAGCCACCGGAAGCAATTAAGGGGATATCAGGTGCGATCGCTCTCACACTCGTAATACAATCGGCTGTGGGTATTCCCCAATCTGCAAAGGTTCTACCTAGTCGTCGTTGTATGGCGTTTTCTGCCCGCTCCCCCTCTACTTTTGCCCAAGAAGTTCCACCCGCACCAGCTACATCAATGGCTTGTACTCCCGCCGCAATTAATTTTTCCGCCATTGCGCCAGAAATCCCATTACCCACTTCTTTAGCAATCACTGGCACTGATAATTTACTACATAATTCTGCTATTTTGTGAAGCAACGCCCGGAAGTTAACATCGCCCCTTGGTTGAATACATTCTTGCAGGGGGTTGATATGCAAAATCAAAGCATCCGCCTCTAGCATATCGATGATTTGCAGACATTCATCTAAGCCATAGGTGTAATTAAGTTGTACCGCACCCACATTAGCAAATAGCAACACATCAGGGGCATACTGACGAATAGCGAAAGTTTTAGCCACCTGGGGTTTTTCTACCGCCACCCGTTGGGAACCCACACCCATAGCAAATTTATATTGTTGAGCGAGTTCAGCTAAACGGCGGTTAATCATTCCCGCCTGTTCAGTTCCCCCAGTCATGGAAGAAATTAACAAAGGAGCGCCAAGTTTTTTACCTAAAAAAGTTGTGCTGGTATCAATATCGTTGCGGTCGATTTCTGGTAAGCAACAATGAGTAAAGCGATAGCGTTCTAGTCCGTTGGTAGTTTCGCGGAATTGCACATCTTCTTCTAGGCAGATGCGGATGTGATCTGCTTTACGTGACTGGGTTTGAGCGAAGTTGCTAGTAGTAGAGGCGTTCACTGTTGGGGATGATTTATGGCTGGTGATTACCATTGTGCCGAATTTTTCCAGAAAAATGAATAGCGCGATCGCAACTGTCAATAGTCTGGTTCCCGTTGTGGATATGGTAGTATTTTCGATATTCTCAAATTACAGCAGTTTCGCTATTCGTGAAACGCTGTAGAGACGTTACAAGTAACGTCTCTACATGGTCTGGGGTTTTACGCTTGTACCTCATTTACCCAAAATATGCTGTTACCATTCAAGTAGTGAAAAAGTCATAGTTTTAGAAGTTGCGATCGCCTACTTGGCGGCGTAAGCTGATTAGTCATCTTCACAAGTATGAAGATTTATAAATTTAAAAAAATCTTACTTCATTTACCAGTTTTTTTAAACTCACTAATTAAACTGATATGAGTCTTTTTTGTTTAGTTCATGGTGCTTTTCAAGGTACTTGGTGTTGGGATTTGCTAATTCCCCACCTAGAAGCAGATGGTCACAAAACCGTAGCAATGGATTTACCAATTGAAGATGCGTCTGCTACTTTATCTCAAATGGCAAATGTAGTAATTCAATCACTGCCAAAAACTGATGATGATATTGTGCTAGTTGGTCACTCAATGGCTGGTACTATAATTCCTCTAGTTGCAGAAACAGTAAAAGTGCGTCAACTAGTGTTTATCGGTGCGCTGATCCCCTATCCTGGCGTTAGTACATTTGACCAAATGTCCCATCATCTTGATCCTGAAACAATCAAATCATTTAATTACCAGCTAAAAGACCATATTCATCTCGAACGGTTCTATGATGAGCCTAATATGTATGAACCCGCTTCTATCGGGAAAGATTATTCAAACCCAACAGTATTAATGGATTTTTTCTATCATGATTGTCAAGCAGATATAGCACAGTGGGCAATCTCCAAAAGTCGTTCGCAACAGTTTACGGGCTATATGTTTGAAACGAACCCTTTAAAAGCTTTGCCCAAGATTGAGGGTAAATATATTGTTTGTGCCAATGACCGAATCATATCTCCTACATGGTCACGCTACGCCGCAAGCAAGCGCTTAGCAGTCGATGCAATTGAACTACCTTCTGGACATTGCCCACATTTGTCTTGTCCTGAACTTCTGGCTGAAATATTAATTAATAATTAAATTTTGAGTTCGACTCGATTTATAGTGTCTCTTAATCTGCTGGTACTGAGTACATCGCTAATAAAACTAGGAAAACCTCTGCGCCCCTCTGCGCTTTCCTCTGCGTCCCTCTGCGTTTAAAACATTGATTATGTACCTCACTTAACTAGGAATCGCTATACGTAGTTTAGTCTGTAACGCTCAAAGGTAGTATTCTTCCATAATTGTCCCATTGATGAAGCAAAAGAAATGGATGGATAAAAGCCTGATGTTTCTACTTAATTGCTATGCTCTGTCCATCAAATATGCCGCATCAAGGTAGCAGTTTCTACATAATGTAATTGAGCAGTAACGATGAAGATACTGTGAAAATATGAACTTTTTTTTAAGAAAGAGTTAAAGCAAATTAATCAGGAATATATAACTTGTGACAAATTAGCAAGTGCTACATATTGTTGCTTTTTTACTAAAACTTTTAATTAGAATATGTATATAACATTACCAAATTAATATTAGAGCCTGTTGGAGGGCTGCTATGAAGTATTGTCGCCCCCGACTTCATTTTCGAGGCGGTTGGCTTTTAGCTATAGCTACAACTGTAATGACTACACCTGTAATTGCACAGACAGCTAATTTTGCCACACTTAACTTATCACCTGGGTTTGCACCAGCAGAGGGAAAAGTTTCCGGTTATACAGGTGGAGGTTATTCATTGTCTGCCATTAGTAACCGCGATCGCGATCAAAAACCTTGCATCGGCTTTGCTGATCCCAAGCCAGACCACATCATGATTTTAGAAAAAGACTTTCCTCGGCTGAAATTACAAATCAATAGTGGTGGCACTGATACTACCTTATTAATTAAAGGGCCAGATGATAATACAATTCGTTGTGGCGATGATACGGGAAAGAGCAAAGACGCTAGCATCGATGACCGCAACTGGAAAAAAGGTACTTACCAAGTTTGGATAGCCACATTTAATTCTGGTGTCAAGCGCAACTACACCTTAACAGTCCAAGAAAATTAACCAGTTATAACAGTCGCCACCTACTTTAAGACATGGATAAGTCATAAAAAGCCTATTTCCAGCCTGTCACCTATCACCTGTCCCCTGTTCCCTACTATAAAATCTGGTTGCAGAAAGAAGAATTTTTTTCTGCATAATAACTAACATCATGAGCGATATGATCAGAAGGTAGCTTGTTGTGCTTTACCGAGGGTGCTATCTCGTGCTATCTACACTGCGTGCTGACTTTCGTATCATATTTGAACGTGACCCAGCTGCCCGTAACCTGCTGGAGGTCTTGTTTTGTTACCCTGGTTTGCAAGCCCTATTATTCTATCGGGTAGCTAACTGGCTGCATCGTGTGGGAATGCCCTTTATTCCCCGCCTGATTTCCCACATTGCTCGGTTTTTGACAGGAATTGAAATCCATCCTGGTGCAACAATTGGACAAGGCGTGTTTATCGACCACGGGATGGGGGTAGTAATTGGTGAAACTGCGATCGTCGGAGATTACGCCCTGATTTACCAAGGTGTCACCCTTGGGGGAACTGGTAAAGAAAGCGGCAAACGTCACCCCACTTTAGGCGAAAATGTTGTTGTTGGTGCAGGTGCTAAGGTACTGGGCAATATTCAACTTGGTAACAACGTCCGTATTGGTGCTGGGTCAGTTGTACTCAGAGATGTACCCTCTAACTGTACAGTTGTCGGTATCCCTGGACGGATTGTTTATCGTTCCGGTGCTAAAGTTGACCCCCTGGAACATAACAATTTACCAGATTCCGAAGCTCAAGTAATTCGTGCCTTGGTTGACCGCATTGAAGCACTCGAACAACAAATACAAGTCTTACAAGATAATCAGTCCGTTTCCAAGTCTCCGGCTTTAGTAGCTGCAACTTTGCCAGAAGAACATATTTCTCATGATTCCCAATGGTGCAATCTCAGGGATAGGGCAATTCAAGAATTTCTAGATGGCGCAGGAATTTAAATCAGTTATCGGTTATCAGTCCTGACGGCTTATGGTGTGGTGTAACGGCACACTAACGTCTTCCACTAATTGCTGCGGTGTTTCATGTTCGTATCTAAGTACGGGCGGGTTTAACGGATATATCTGTTTTCGCGATGAATTTCTCAATCAACCCGCCCCTACGAACTGTTTACTGTTCACTGTTAAAAATTCAAAATCCAAAATTCCCAAACCCCTCTTTCACCCTTTCTCTTTAACTCTGATCTCCCTCGTACTCGCCACTCCCCATCAAGGATTAATAGCTTGCATAGACCATTCTTGGTCATCAAGACGATAAAGGTAACGATTTTGTGGTTCGCCCCGTAATTCTAAATGGTCTACCTGTGTGGGTTCGAGTAGTAGTAGGCAAAAATTTGCTATTGGCTTTTGGGGATCAGGTGGCGGTGGGTTGAAGGCTGCTTGGTCTTCTTTGCCTTTGCCTGGATGAGGCCAAGCAAACTGTAAGCGTGCTGCATCGCTGAGTTCTTGCCAAGTAGCCAGGCGGGCTGGTTGGAGATGAGGGTGAGATTCATCACTTCCTACTAAGGTTAAATAGCCACTGATGCGGAATTGTTCTCTTGTGTTGGGAAAGTACCAACAGGCCTCTGCCCAAGGTCGCTGCTGTATCTGGTCGATTTTATCGCTACGGGCATCGGTAATGAATTTTAATTGATTGGTATCTGCTAAAAAACCACGAAAAACTACAGTCCGGTTAGCTGGATGACCATTCGCCCTGACTGTGGCTAATTGGAGGTAGCGGGCATAAACTAGGCTGCGGTTACGATGGAGGGCATGGGCGATCGCACTTCGCCAAGGAGCTAGAGACATCTTTTAAGATTTTGTGATTTTTGCTACAATATTTTTGGGAAAAATTAATTCAAATTCTTAAATTTTAGTTAATTTGTCTGCTGATAACTTCATTTTATTTTGTGTTTTTGTTGATTCATGAGCTTGTTGAATACCGTTAATAATTGCAACTACGTATATAAGCTCTATTAGGTAGGAAAGGATATTATACACCATAAACTTATGTTGCAATTTGTACAGTTAAGGCATAGCGTAAAGTGGAAAAATTTTCAATCTTTTATCCTCCATCCACTTGGTCTATAGTCATAATCTGTGAATAAGCAATAAGACTTGTTATATGGTTCGTGAGCTTGAAAGAAAACGTCAGAGTGCCAGGTTTCCTGAATCTGCCCCGGCTGCCAATCCGGTATTTTTTAGAACCTATAGCCGCCGTACAGAAGCGGGGTTAAGGGAAACGTGGGATGAGGTATGCGATCGCACCCTCAAGGATTTAATCGAGTTAGGTAAACTTACGGCTGAGGAAGTAGCAATTTTAGAAAAGTCTCAGCGCAATTTAAAAGCCCTACCCAGTGGTCGCTGGTTGTGGGTAGGCGGTACAGATTGGATTAACAAATCCAAGAACTTCTCCGGCGCGTATAATTGCACATCCACCAACCTCAAAGACTGGAAAGCCTTCGGGTTGATGATGAATCTAGCGATGATGGGTTGCGGGACGGGGGCTGTCATAGAACCACAACATATTCATCAATTACCACCTATCCGTAATCGCTTAAATGTCATCGTTCAAGGCGAAATTGGCACTACTGCTAAAAACTTACGTCGTGAATATACACAAACCCATATAGAAGGTAACAACGTTACTATCTACGTTGGAGATAGCCGCGAGGGTTGGGTAGAATCTTATCAAGCCCTGCTGGAACTCTCCACAGACGAAAGATTTACTGATGAAGTACAGGTATTTGTTGATGTGAGCGATGTGCGCCAAGCCGGGGAAACCCTGAAAGGTTTTGGTGGAGTCGCCAATCCTGTCAAGTTACCTGGATTGTATCAACGCTGTGCTGCCATTCTCAATAAAGCTGTAGGCAGACAGTTAAATTCTGTAGAGTGCTGTCTGCTAATTGACGAAGCAGCAGTCACGATAGTAGCGGGGAATATAAGACGCTGTATTGCTTATGGAACAAGAGTTTCAGCCGTTAATGGTATGATACCAATTCAAGACATTCAGTTAGGAGATTTGGTTTTAACCTCTTCTGGTGAGTATCGTGCGGTAGTCAATAAATTTGTTCAAGGTGTACAGGATGTTGTAGAAATTCGTACCTCTATTACTTCCATTCGTTGTACTGCTAACCACCGTGTTGCAGTTTATGACGGTCTTCGTTCTTACAAATGGAAATATGCTGGTGAATTAGAACCAGGCGATCGCCTAATCTCTGTTCCCCACCTTCAAGGACAACCATGTTCTACAACGGATTGGGCTTGGCTGGTAGGCTTTTTCATTGGTGATGGTCATGCTGATTTAGAATCAACTAAACGGCGTAATGGTGGAGGTGGAGTAGTTAGCTTTGCTATTTCCACAGAAAGACTACAAGGGCAGTTAGGTCAAAAGATTTTGAGAATCCTCAGTAGTTTGGGCTATAATCCTGCTTTGAGAGTTCAAGGTAATTGTGCTAATATCAATGTTTACCGTAAAGACTTTGCCCAAGAACTTGGACAGTACAAAAAGCCTTGGGGATGTCCTGTAATTCCTGAATTTGTTTGGAGAGGTAATCGAGAAATTCGTGCTGCTTTCTTGGCAGGTTTAAGTGACGCAGATGGTACTCCTTCTCGCAATGTACTTGTTAACTCAAACAAGTTAGAATTTTTACGAGAAATCCAAAAATTAGCTCTTTCTTTGGGAATTGCAACAACTTTACAAGAGCGTAAACCTAGAGCGATTAAAGGAAGAGATAAGGTTTATGATGGCTGTCACTGGCTTCATATCAAAGGTTTGCAATCTCAAGTAGTTACCGTCGGCTTAATTAATCAATTTGCTATCAGAAATGGTTATAGTCTTCGGTTAGCGAAAAAGAATGGTTTAACACTACCTTACCAATTTGTTCAAGAGCTAGCGGCTACAGGGTGGCAACCAAACACTTTAAGCCGTGCTAATGTCGTTTGGGTAGATCCAAAAGGTAGACCAGGAAAATTCCGAGATGCTAATTTTGATACTCTCATTTCTGAAGATTTAGTTAATCCACACTGGTTACCAATTGAGGTTCAATTTGTGGCTCCCGCAGGTCAAGCTGAAACCTTTGATATTGAAGTAGAAAGCGATCATGAATTTATTGCTGATGGCTTGCTAGTCCACAACAGCGCCGGCATGAGGCAATTCACTTCTGACGACCAATTGGGGGCAAATGCCAAAGATAATCTATGGCAACAAGATGAAAACGGTAACTGGCGTATTGATCCTGAGCGTGACGCTTTACGGATGGCGAATCACAGTAGAGTATTTCATCACAAGCCAACACTACAAGAATCTATTGATGCTGTACGTAAACAATATTACAGTGGCGAAGGTGCTATTCAGTGGGCTGGGGAAGCTGTAGCCAGAGCAAATATTGATTTGCTATCAACTCCAGAATTGAAAAAAGAGTTTTTGCAAGCTTATGAGGACGGTAACGCCAAGCAATGGTTAAATGAACATTACCCCCAAATAGATGCAAATGAATTAGAGCATCGTTTGAGCCGTTATGGTTTAAATCCTTGTCATGCTGGTGATACATTAGTATCTACGGATCAAGGATTAATACCGATCAAAGATTTGGTAGGTAAAAAGTTCAAAGCTTTAGTAGATTTGCGTTCTGTAGGATTAGATGGAGTCAGATTAACTGATGCGATCGCTTTTGCTACAGGAGTACAAACAACCTACGTTATTAACCTACAAAATGGGCAGCAAATGAGATGTACTGCTGACCATCGGCATTTTACTAATCAGGGTTGGGTTGCGACTAAAGATTTGACTTCTGAACATAGTATATATATTCAGAAAGGAGCAGGTTGCTTTGGTCAGGGTACTATCACTGTTGAACAATCTCAAATGCTTGGTTGGTTATACGGTGATGGGTCGATTTACAAAGGGGCTAAAGGATTAGATGCAGTATTCTATATTAATCAAAAAGAGTTTGAAACTGCTTTCCCAGTTCTTAAATCTGCCGTAGAATCTTTGACAGGATACAGCCATCAGCCCAGTTTTATCAAAGGTGTACATACATTTCATAGTGGTTCATCTTTAATGCGTACTTTCCTTGAAAAATTAGGCGTACAGTCTAAAGAATGCTTACCAGATAGATTTTTATCTGAATCACAAGAGGTAATCATCGGTTTTTTACAAGGATTATTTTGTGCTGATGGTTGTGTCAATGTCAAAGGTAGAAATATCGAATTACGTAACCGTTCCAGAGAACTACTCAAACAACTTCAAGTAATTTTGCTTAATCTGGGCATCAAGAGTAGTTTAATAGTCAAACAAAAACCAGGAGATGTAGGTATTCCATATACATTGAAAGATGGAACCAAAAAAATTAGTCAAAATCGAGGTAGTTGGAGACTGATAATCTATTCAGGAAGTGAAGCTAGAAAATATTGGCAGCTAATTGGTTTTCCCTTGACACCTGATAAGCAAGAAAAGTTAGAAAAACTTGCCAATAAAACACCATTAAGGATTCATAGTGAAGCTTTTGTAAGTAATAGGTTTACTTCAAAAGTGAAAAGCATAGAAGAGTTTGGTGAAGAAACTGTTTATGATCTTCATGTACCGCTAACTCACTCTTTCATTGCTAACGGTTGTATTACTCACAATTGTGGGGAAATTATTGGTAGCGACTTCCACTGTAATCTATCGGAAGTTCACCTGAATCAAATTGACCCATTTGATTATCAGGAACAAGAAGAGGCTTTCACGGCTGGGGCTTTATCTGTAGCGACACTTTTAAATCATAAGTTCCAAGAACCGCGCTATCAATATAGTCGGGAATTAGACCCAATTGTCGGGGTTTCTTTTACTGGCTTGTTTGATTTCTTTGTCCATGCTTTTGGTGTGGACTGGTTGCGCTGGTGGGAGGAAGGAAGACCGGAAACAACCCAAGGGTTGGCGTTTAAACGCGAGGAAGAAAAATATCTCACCTCTTGGCGCGAGATTGTGCATCGGGTAGTGTGGGAATATTGCGATCGCCACAATATTAAACGCCCGAACCGTTGTACTACAGTCCAGCCTAGTGGGACAAAATCACTCTTAACTGGTGCTAGTCCTGGTTGGCATCCCCCCAAAGCCCAAAGGTTTATCCGCCGCATTACCTTCCGTAAAAATGACCCCGTAGCCTTGGCTTGTATTGACTACGGTTACAACGTCATACCATCGCAGTCAGACAAAGATGAACAAGGTAACTTGCTCAATGATCCCTTTGACCCCAGAGTGACTGAATGGCTAGTGGAAATCCCTGTTGCTGTATCTTGGGCTGATTTAGCGGGTGCTGATACTATTGAAATCAGTAAATTTGGTGCGATCGCCCAAATGGATTTCTATATGCAGGTGCAGAAATTCTACGTCACCCACAACACATCTGCAACCATCGAGCTGCGAGAACACGAAGTGGAAACTTTAGGTACGCAAATCTGGCAAGCTATACAAAATGATGAAGGTTACATCAGTGCGGCACTACTGGCTAGGTTTGATGACCATCAAACATTCCCACGCCTACCATTTGAACCGATTTCTAAAGCAACCTATGAGCAAATGCTGGCAGAAGTTGCCCAACGTCGGAAAACAGATGATTTCTACACCGTTTTAAGCCGCTATGATTTCGGCGAGTTAATGGAAGTAGGCCCCGCAGGTTGCGACTCTGATAAGTGCATGATGCCTGAACAAAGTCCAAACTAGTCAATAGTCCATAGTTAATAGTCCATAGTTAAATAAGTAACTGTGGACTGTTGACTATTGACTTGACTCATACACTAGTTTGTCTAACTCATGCTGCATCTGGGTTAAAACCAAGTTGTAGCATTCATTGACATAATGGCGATCGCTTGCGGCTTCTCTGCCATAATGTGCAAATACAATCGGTGGACAAACCCGCGTGTGTATGGTCACAGGAAAAGGAATATTCGGTAAAGGCCCAATCGATAGACCCCAAGGCCAGCCTAGATAAATCGGAAATACCACCGGATCAATACCCAGTAACCAAGGCATTCCTTTATCATGCAATTGCTTGACAAATTTATATATATCTGCTATCACAATTAAAGTATCGTGAGCGCCAGAGGAAATCATCGGAATAATTGGTACATTTTCCCGCAGTGCTAGCTTGATAAATCCTTGTCTACCAGCAAAATAGATTTTATGACGTAGGTCATAGGGTCGAAAAGCATCTTCTGCTCCCCCTGGATACACCAGTACACTAGCTCCAGAACGCAAAGCAGCATAAGCCATTTTCGGATGAGCCATAATCGCCCCAGTTTTAGCCATTAGCCCTGCTATTGGTGGACTAACCTGCCAAACTGTGGGGTGCATCAGACCGTAAACTGGTCGTTCTACACCAAATCGGCGAAACCAGTCATACATCATCATAAACATATCAGGAACCGCTATTCCCCCATTATGGGAGCCAACTAATAAAACTTTCCCCTGTGCTGGAATGTGTTCCCAACCACTGGTTTGCACGCGAAAATAATAATCGTAGAATAAGCCCATGATGGGCATAACAGCTTTAATAAACTCTGGATCTCGCTTGTCTAAAGACCATCCGAGTTTTGTGTTGCGGGTACGTTGCTTTTGTGACAAAGTTAAAGTCATTAGTCATTGGTCATTAGTCATTAGTCCATAGTCCACAGTCAATAGTCAATAGTCCACAGTCATTAGTCATTAGTCATTGGTCATTAGTCATTAGTCCATAGTCATTAGTCATTAGTCATTAGTCATTAGTCAACTGACAACTGACAACTGTCCACTGACAACTGACAACTGTCCACTGACAACTGTCCACTGACAACTGTCAACTGTCCACTGACAACTGATAACTGATAACTGTCCACTGAAAAATTGTGATACGCTATCAGCGTCGGGTGTGTAAAGGTAGTAAAGATGAGTAAGTTGCGGGTGGGATTGTTATTTGGTGGGCGTTCTGGGGAGCATGAAGTTTCTATAAATTCAGCAAGGGCGATCGCAACAGCCCTACATGCTGGGGAAAATGCTAGTAAGTACGAAATACTGCCTTTTTATATCCAAAAGAATGGGCGGTGGTTAGCAGGAGAAGCGCCGCAAACTGTACTAAAATCGGGTGTGCCTCTGTTAGAATCCTCATCCCCATCAGCAACTGACAATAATATTGTATCTAACCCCCAACAACAAACCCTGGAACGTTGGCAGTCACCTTCCCAAGTGGCGGAGGTCGATGTTTGGTTTCCTATTCTTCACGGGCCTAATGGTGAAGATGGGACAATTCAAGGCTTACTTACACTGATGCAAGTTCCTTTCGTCGGTTCTGGCGTTTTGGGTTCCGCTTTGGGAATGGATAAGATAGCCATGAAGATGGCTTTTGCCCAAGCTGGAATACCCCAGGTAAAATACAAGGCTGTGACTAGAACGCAGGTATGGTCTAATCCTTGTGTATTCCCGAAATTATGTGATGAAATTGAAGCGGATTTGGGCTATCCCTGTTTTGTGAAACCGGCTAACCTGGGTTCATCCGTGGGAATTTCTAAAGTGCGATCGCGCCAAGAATTAGAAAATGCTTTAGATAATGCGGCTCAATATGACCGTCGAATTATTGTAGAAGCTGGTGTTGTCGCTAGGGAAGTCGAATGTGCTGTTTTAGGTAACGACCAACCCCAAGCTTCCGTTGTTGGTGAAATTACCTTTGATAGTGACTTTTATGATTATGAAACTAAATATACTGAAGGTAAAGCAAGTTGGCTGATTCCTGCCCCTATTCCCGACGACATCAGCAGTAAAATTCAAGACATGGCATTGCAAGCCTTTGTAGCTGTTGACGCTGCTGGGTTAGCCAGAGTAGACTTTTTCTACGTAGAAGCTACAGGTGAAGTGTTGATTAATGAAATTAACACCCTACCAGGTTTCACAGCTACCAGTATGTATCCCCAACTCTGGGCCCATAGCGGTATCCCCTTTCCAGAATTGGTTGATAGACTAGTCCAACTAGCAATAGAAAGACACAATCCTAGTCATTAGTTGGTAATTGGTAATTGGTAATTGGTAATTGGTAATTGGTAATTGGTAATTGGTAATTGGTAATTGGTCATTAGTCCATAGTCTACATTTATTTTCCTCCAGTCCCCAGTCCCCAGTCCCCAGTCCCCAATTTGTAGCCTAGATAGCACAAAAAAACTACTAAAATCGTTAAATCGGCTACGGATACCTCTTAGCTCGCCCCTTTAGTACAATCAAGAACTAGAGGGGAAATAATCTGAAAGTGATCATGGAAAACAATCAGAGCATAAAGCATGAGCTAAATCAGGTGAAAAGACCTAAAGCAGTGCTAAAAAGCAGTAAATCCGTAGCCATCAGTAGCTACAAAATTTTTATCTATCTGCTGACACGTCATCCCTTACTTTTGTTGGCGGGAGTGTTTACAACACTTATGGGAACGGCTGGTATGGCTTTGTATAGCATAGCCCATGTGGGCGATGTGGAACCGTTAGAGTCAGAACCAGTGCCAGCAGTAGTTGAGCAACCAATTACGACAATTACCTCTGAGAATAGCAATCCTCTACCTTTGTGGATGATAGTAGCGATCGCTCTCAGTTGTGCCAGTGGTAGCTTAGTAATTTTCCGTTTACTTAACCCGCCACCACAGCGTCCTCAAGTCCAAAAGCGACAGGCTATTTTTTATCAAGCGCCATCTACATCAACCCGCGCCCGCAAACAACCGCCTGTGATCAAGACTCAGCCCATTCCCGCACCAAGGCAAACATCACGACCGACCAGACGCAACCAAGCTACCAAGAAACCTATAATTACAGTTATGCAATCAGAACAGAGAAATCCCTTTGAGGATGGCAAGGAGTCCTTGGTTGACTTATTAGATTGGCGTAAGCATAATTCTTTGACTTCGATTTTACAGCAGTATTCCTCTTAATTCGGTAATGGGTAATAGCTAATAGGTAATTGGTTTTCACCAAGACCAATTACCAATTACCAATTACCAATTACCCAAGTATCAATTAATAGGCTTACTTGTAGGTAAATCTTGTTGGGGTTCGTGATATTCTAGGTCATTGGGTGCGCCGCAAGCAGAAATATTTCCGGTGAAATTTACATCTGCCATTAGTTCGGGATGTTCTTGTTTGCGTTGGGCTATTTGTTCGCGGGTGAGAATCTTCGACTCGTCAAAACCTAGTTCAATTTCTGTGTGTAAACCTTTATATTTGACTCGGTTGAGGTTGTAGAAGCGTTTGTTCAGGGTGGTTTTGACAAAGGCTTTCAAGCAGCCTAAAAGATACCTGCGTTTGAAAGAGTCTTTGACAAACCAATACTCGAAGGTTTTACGGAGATAAAAGCGGGCGTAGTTGCGTAATACACCTTTGAGAACGTCTTCCCTTTCCATTGCGTCTGGTTTCATGATGGGGGTGACGAAATTGTATTGAGAATAATCTCGGACTTCTACGCGATCGCCTAAATCCTGAAATAATTCGGAAAATGGCCAAGGGGTAAACATATTCCAGTTCACCATGTCGGCTTTCCAATCTAACGCCATCTTGTAAGTTTCTTCGATAGTCTCTGGGGTTTCGTTCTCTAAACCCATAATAAATTGCGCTTCGGCAACCATGCCATTTTGCCTTAAAAGTTGAATCGCTCGTTTGTTTTGTTCGATAGTTGTCTCTTTACGGAACAAATTCAACTTTAACTGCGCCGCCGCTTCTGTCCCCAAGGAAACGTGAACTAGCCCGGCTTGACGGTAAAGCGGTAATTCTTGCTCATCTCGTAATATATCTGTCACCCTGGTATTAATTCCCCAGTGAACGCCCAAGTTGCGTTCGATTAACTCGTTACACAGGGCGATAAATTTGGGTTTGTTAATTGTTGGTTCTTCGTCAGCCAGAATGAAAAAGCCTACCTTGTGTTCTTTAAGCAAGATTTCAATCTGATCAACGAACTTTTTGGGACTGCTGGAACGATATTTCCGCCAAAATGCCCACTGAGAACAAAAGCGACAAGTGAAGGGACATCCCCTAGCATAGTTGGGAACAGCTACCCGCACGTTGAGCGGAGTGTATATATATTTACTCCAGTCTAAGAGACTCCAATCTGGGGTAAGGGTATCTAAATCGGCGATGGGGGGATGGGCTGGTGTGGCGATGACTTTACCCGATTCGAGGAAGGCTATACCTAATATATCATGGCGATCGCTCTTATCTGTACCATTGGCGATCGCCCTCAGCAAATTGACTGTAATTTCTTCCCCTTCTCCTCGGATAATATAATCTACCCAAGGCGCTTCATTCAGAACCTCACTATACATATAAGTAGGGTGAATCCCGCCCATAATTGTCGTTGCTTGGGGACAAACTTCTTTAACAATCTTGAGGGTTTTTTGGGATTGATAAATCATCGGTGTAATCGCCGTAGCCAACACTACATCTGGTTGATGTTGGGCGATCATTTTAGCTAACACATCATCAGGAATATCATCCGTCATCGCATCAATAAAACGGATGTTGGTGAAGCCTGCTGTTTTCAACGCCCCACCCACATAAGGAACCCAACTCGGCGGCCAATTTCCAGCAATTTCCGCACCACCAGAATGATAGTTGGGTTGTATCATCATGATCCGCATAAACTACCTCTGAATTGTTGAGATTTGTTCTCGCTAAGATGGGAATGGCTATAACTTGCTAATAGATAATAGGTAGTTGATGATAGTAAAAAATAATTACCTATTAACTATGATTTCTGACCAAAGAAATCACTAATTTAGCCAAACTTGATATCAAAATATTCTTGTAGCGTTTCGTAGAAAGCCTTCCCATTCACAATTGATAGGAGCGGCAGTAAATACTTATTTAGTATATAACCATTAAGTTATTAAAGTCAAAAATGAGTAATGCTTTTTAAAACTTAATATATGTTATTGATTTACTCTGTCGACCGTAGAGGAGCTAAGTAATTATTACTAAGACTTACGCATGAAAACGGAAAATCAAGGGTTTGGGTAAGGGTATAGGGGTATAGGGGTGTAAGTCTTCAAAACCCTTACCCCCTACACTCTTACACCCATTCTAAACAGACAATCTTAGTGCGTAAGTCCTAATTACATATCTCCACTATTGACTAATGAAGGAACTCAACCCACAAGGGGATGGTAATGTTGATGTTTAAGTTGAATACTAAAAAAACAAGATGTAACGACAAGCTAACCAATGTTGATTTTTGTTGAGTGATTGCTAAAGAAATCTATTGAAAATGAGAGACTAGAGAAACTCAACTTAAAACAGTTGTATGAGAGTGAACGGATTTCACACTAAGCAATCTTTCCACCTAATGTAAGTTAGTAACTAAAGATGACTCTTTAATCATCTCTTAGTTGTTCGGTTTACATCAGTATTTTACTCTACAAAATAAGGGTGAAGTTCTATGAAACAACCATATCTCTCTCCCGATGATTTTCCTACTCATAAAACAACGCTAATTAGTGAAATATTACTTAGTCAACTAGAAGAGACGACGAAGAAAAGCTTTTATTTAGCTTGTAAGCAAACGGTACGGATTTTACTGTCCAGTTGCCATTGGTATTTTAAAGTTAATGGTGGCATTCTTATGTTAATTATGGTCTGTCATGATATCGAAAGCTACCAAAATATCATGATGGTAGTTCCTTACTTAGCTAATAAGTTGAAGCGTTTTGCTAACCAAGCAAAAATTAGTATTAGTTCGCCAGTTAACCAAGGTATACCCTGGGTTATCAGTATTAATCAAATTATTCCTGACGAAGAATAGTTTAGTAGATGGTCATTAGTCCTTAGTCACTAGTCATTGGGTAATTAACTAATGACTAGTAACTTTTCCATGTGTTTGATTGTTAATTTACCGATGTTGATACATCTCTTCTAGCCCAGGGTTTGATGATCTCACGTCAAATTTATTTGACTAACCGCTTCACCTCAAAGCCGCGCAAACCTTCCGGTTCTTCATATTCAACCTTCACATCTTGAACCACAGCCGCCGGCGGGCCTACATGACACCAACGTACCATTTCTTCTACAATTTCCCGCGCCCCTTCAAAAACTGCTTCTACACGTCCATCGGGAAGATTTCGCACCCAACCAGTTAACCCCAATTGGCTGGCGGTATCAACTGTGGCGTAGCGATAGCCTACCCCTTGCACTCTCCCAGCAATGAAGACATGAGCGCGAATGAGCTGCGACTGTGGTGTAGAATTTGGCATTGACCTATCTATTGTTTACGATTACCAGTCTACATTGTTTGTGAATCAAGAACGGATTTTTTATATCGAAATCTGCTAATTTTAAATTCTCAATTCTGCACTGCTTATGTCTGAACTACCACCACTGAATACAGATACTATCTGGGGTATTCTCAACGATCAAATCGATGACGCTACAGTTATGCAGTTAGTCTGGTACTATTTGGGCTACCGCTACGACTCGGCGACAGCTAAATGGGATAATAGCTCAGTGGCTCCAGAATGGCGAGATGAGTATCCAGAACCGCCAAATTTTCTCGACAGCCGCCCAGCAACGATGAAATTAACTCGTTCTATTCCTCAAAAATACAAACAAATTACCAAAGAGAAGCTTGGTTTTAAAGGTTACAAAATTGGCACTTTTACACCAAGGGAAACTCGGAGGGCTACTGCTGCTAATTGGTTATTAAGTTATTTGCAGCAAAAAATTGATCAGGGTGAATAATTATTGGTAATAACGATAAGCTAGGTATCCATTACCTAGCTTTTTTTATGATGATGGATTTGTCCGCGTGTTTTGTATGTAAACACTGTTTTTTACCACAGAGACACAAAGGCACAGAGGAAGAATATTTATATTTTTATCCTATTTTTAAAGTATTCGGGCAGATGGTGATGCACTCCGCAAGCTAAGTTTAAACTGCTTCTTTAATAAGAGAAATATTGTTTATAGAAAGTATTGTTATATGTTCGATTAATAACATCATATTTAATGTTAGGTGTCCAGGTTTGGCTAAAACTTTATTGTTTGAGATTATCTATCTAATGATAGTAGACAATATAAAATAGTTGAAACATAACCTTTTATATAAATTTATTCCTAATAAATACACTATTGATATATGTAAGCATACATCTATTGATAGAGGAAGATTTGCATAATTATTTCCTATGACCGATTTGCAAATCGATTAATAATTTAGAAAATATTTAATATCCGCATTATATATTTTACATAATTTTATGGCGAAGCCCATTGAATTTAATCTATTTGCACCATATAACAAAGGCGCTGCCTTAATTGGTTCTTTTTCTGATTGGCAAGAAATACCAATGGAAAAAGGAGATGATGGTTATTTTCGGACAACTGTTGAATTAGAAGACGGTACTTATGAATATAAATTCCGTGTCCAGACAAAATCATGGTTTTTTGAAGCAGACCAATGGGTAGATGTTACAGACCCTTACGCCACTAATATTGATGAATTAAGTGGCAAAGATAACGGCATTGTCACAATCAAAGATGGTGAAAGAATCGTTGATACTTATGTTTGGCAACATGATGATAAACCTCTACCAGCAGACAAGGAATTAGTAATTTATGAATTACACGTTGGAGATTTTTCCGGCGGAGAAGATGACCCCTATGCACGGGGCAAATATAAACACGTGATTGAAAAGCTAGATTATTTGTGTGACTTGGGTATCAATGCGATTGAACTATTACCTGTAAAAGAATATCCTGGTGATTATAGTTGGGGTTATAATCCTCGCTATTTCTTTGCTACTGAAACCAGTTATGGTTCTACGGCTGAGTTAAAAAATCTAGTTGATGAGTGCCATCAACGGGGTATTCGCGTCATTATGGACGGGATTTATAACCATTCAGAAGCATCGAGTCCATTAACACAAATTGACCATGATTATTGGTATCACCATGAACCCCGCGACCCTGATAATAACTGGGGGCCTGAATTTAATTACGAACATTATGATGAAAATTTAGACATTTACCCAGCAAGAAAATTTACTGGTGATACAGTCCGATTTTGGGTGAAAGAGTACCATATAGATGGCATTCGCTATGATGCTGCGCGGCAAATAGCCAACTATGATTTTATGCACTGGATTACTCAGGAAGCGAAAAATACTGCTGGTGCAAAACCTTTTTATAATATTGCTGAACATATCCCAGAAACAACCAGCATCACTAATGTAGATGGGCCAATGGATGGGTGCTGGCATGATAGTTTCTACCACACAATTAAAGCCCATATCTGCGGTGATAGTTTTGATTTAGAAAACCTTAAAGATGTTATTGATCCCAAGCGTCAAGGCTTTTTGGGTGCGACTAATGTTGTCAATTATCTAACAAACCATGACCATGACCATATTATGGTCGAGTTGGGTAATCGAGAAATTTTCCATGAGGAAGCTTTTAGAAGGGCTAAACTAGGCGCAGCTATTTTGATGACAGCTGTAGGTGTGCCTTTAGTTTGGATGGGTGAAGAGTTTGGCGAATATAAACCCAAGCAACAAGACCAAGCTAAGATTGATTGGACATTGTTAGGCAATGACCTCAACCGTGGTTTATTTGACTACTACAAAGGATTGATTGCTTTACGTAAGAGTAATCATGCCTTGTATACAGAAAATATTGACTTCATCCACGAAAATGCAGAAGCTAAGGTATTAGCCTACAGCCGTTGGAATGAAGAAGGTTCTCGTGTGGTAGTGGTGGCAAATTTCTCCGAAACTTTCTTAGCTGGTTATCATGTCCCCAATTTCCCCTCCAGTGGTACATGGCATGAGTGGACTGGGAACTATGATGTGGAAGCTGGTGATGATGGCATCATGACTGATATCGGGCCTTATGAAGCTAAGGTGTTTGTTTGGCATTAGGCAAAGTGATGATTAGGTTGCTGCACTGCCCACCTGATCATGGTTTGGCTGGGCAGTGCAGCACCCTACTTTTATCCATAAGGGAACTGAGAATAAAAGTCGCACAAAACAACTGACAGGCGCAACGCGGTGGATTTAGATAATGTCTAGTATTTTTGACTTAACTCCTGAATTTGCGTTGTACATTTCCTCTACAATATGGATGGTCAATACGCTCGAAATATCATTCAGGGAATCTCAAGAACTTTTCTATGCACAATAAATTAACTAACGCCAATATTGAAAATTATCACATTCTATTAACTCCTAACGAAGTAAAAGCAAAATTGCCATTAACAGCAGATGCTGAAAAAACTGTCTTGCAGTTCAGAGATGAAATAGAAAAAATCTTAGATTTTCAAGATAGACGCAAGTTTATCGTAGTTGGGCCTTGTTCGATTCATGACCCAAATGCAGCGCTAGAATATGCCCACAAGTTAAAAGATTTAGCCGATCGCGTCCAAGATAAGCTACTGTTAATCATGCGGGTATATTTTGAAAAACCCCGCACTACCGTAGGTTGGAAAGGTCTAATTAATGATCCAGATATGGATGATTCCTTCTTGGTAGAAAAAGGTTTACTGCTGGCTAGAGATTTACTCATCAAGCTGACTGAGTTAGGATTGCCCACAGCTACGGAAGCGTTAGATCCCATCGTACCGCAATACATTGGTGAGTTGATCACTTGGGCGGCGATCGGCGCACGTACTACAGAATCTCAAACTCACCGGGAAATGGCAAGCGGTCTTTCCATGCCTGTAGGGTTTAAAAATGGCACTGATGGTAATATTCAAGTGGCTTTAAATGCGTTACATTCTGCTAGAATGCCCCATAATTTTTTAGGTATTAACCCTGAAGGACAAGTAAGTATATTTGAAACTAAAGGTAATGCCTATGGTCACGTAATTTTGCGGGGAGGTAATCAGCCTAATTTCGATGCAGAGAATGTTAAGGACGTAGAAAATAAATTAAAAGAGGCTAAGTTACCTTCCAGAATTGTTATTGATTGTAGTCATGGTAATACTAATAAAAATTACAAGTTGCAATCTTCTGTGTTCGAGAATATTGTCCAACAAATAGTTGATGGCAACACATCAATTGTGGGGACGATGTTGGAGTCAAATTTATCCGAGGGTAATCAGCCTATTAACTGTAAACGGGAAGAATTAAAACATGGTGTTTCTGTCACTGATCCCTGTATTGGTTGGGAGGAAACAGAACGGATTATTTTGGCTGCTTATGACAAGCTGAGGTAATTAGTTTGTAGTAAGGACTTTAGTCCTGACTGTTCTAAGGACTAAAGTCCTTACTACAAACCTCGAATTGCTCTACAAAATCGTACCGATTTCTTTGAGATAAACTCGTGTGAATGGTTCCTCTGCGCCTAAAGTGTAATCTTCTATTAACCCTTTGCGGCGAATGGAAACGTCGTTTTCTTTTTTAATCACGACGGTGGAACCATCGATGACATCCCGCGCTAACATCATTTCTGTTTCACTGGGATTTTCTAACACTACTAGATTACTGCCGTAATAAAACATTCCGTCTTCTGCGAGAATATCTTGGGGATATTCTGCTATTAATAAATCGAGTTTGGGATTACGTAGCAAACTTTGGATGTTGCTATTGTAATCTTCGCGCAGGACTTTTTGCGATCGGTTGACAAAAACTGCATCACGACAAACTGCACCTATTGTCCATTCTGGATGTTGCAGGAGAATGTGGTCAATTGTGGTTTGCAGTTCCTGTACGGTTATTTTGTTAAAGGTGATAATCGGGATTCTGGCATCTACACCAGAGGCAAAAAAGGTTTCTAAGATGTGGGAAGGTACGTCAACACTATCACCTACAGCCGGGTTTAGGTGCATCATTACGCCTGGTGCGGCGTTGATTTCGATGATGGCAAAGTTACCCTCTTTCCAAGATTCGGCAAGACTTTCGGTCATGACATCAATACCCAAACAAGTGAGGCGAAAATATTGGGCGATATCTTGCGCCAGGATGATATTGTCATCATGAATGGTGTGGGTGGCATTGATGCTCATCCCTCCGGCGGAAAGGTTTGCAACTTTCCGCAAGTGAACGGTTTCGCCTTTATCAAGGACTGTTTTTAATGTCAGGCGCTGTTCTTCTAGATAGTGTTCCATTGCATCATCGACGATGATTTTACTCATCGGTGATGTGGGAGTATCTAAACGCGCCGGTTTGCGGTTTTCTCGCTGAATTAATTCCCAAATGGTGGAGTCGCCATCACCTGTCACTGATGCGGGATGGCGTTCTGTGGCGGCGACAAATCGACCGTTAACACACAATAAACGAAAATCTTTGCCTTTGATGCTTTGTTCGACAATTATTCTTGTGGGTTCGTTGTCGGGAATGGCTGCTAATGCTCTATCGTAAGCTTTTTCTAGTTCATCTCCATCTTGTACGTCTGCGGTGACACCAATTCCTTTATGTCCCACTACTGGCTTGACTGCTACTGGATAACCAATGTCTCTGGCTACTTGTCTGGCTTCTTTTTCTGAGTAAACAATTTCACCTTGGGGGACGGGAAAACCCAAGGTGTTGAGAAATGCTTTGCAGTCGTCTTTACGGGTGGTAAAGTCAGAGTCAATATGGCTGTCGCAGTTGAAGGTTGTGGCTACACCCCGGATATGTTTTTTCCCCCAGCCGTATTGCATTAGCCCTTCATCCCACAGGTAGAATGTGGGTATACCTTTTTCGTAGGCTGTCCGTAATAAGGCGTAGACTGTGGGGCCGCCGTAAACAGATTGACGGAATCTATTTTGCAAGGTGACAAGCTGGTCATCCCAGAAAAATTCATCGTCTTGGGTGATGGCTTCAAACCAGTCCCAAACTAGGTAGACTACTGATCTAATTGTGCGTTCGTGCAGTGCTTGTACGGCAATTCTTGAGTAGTGAGCGCAATTTTTTACACTCCAGCGATTAAGGTGTAAATTCATGTCCAATTTGCCCACTTCGGATACTGTTTGGGCAAATAAGTGAGCATAGGAATCATAGTTTTGGTCGCGCAGATGGGGATAGCGATCGCCTATTTTCGCCACATAATCTCCAATAGGTAAAGGCTCTCTATCTGGCACTACAGCAAAATCAAATACTAGCGCCCCCGTATCTAAACTAGGGTTAGGCCCTGCATAATACCGATAGTTGAAGAGATCAAATACATCTGTCTTTCTGGCATTAATGCGGACTAATTCGGTGCTTGTTTCCTGAACCATTGATGCTAAACCTCTGGCTAAACACCTCTAAATTTAACGTTTATTTCAACTAATGAACCTTAACAATCGAAGATTACTTAGATGATAATTTTGACTGTAATTAATTTACAGTCTGACTGTTTGAAGTTAACTTTACTCATCAGCGTTTTCAACTATCGTAAGGCATAATTACACTAATATTTAGCTCAGTATCTTGTCCTGAGTCCTGTCAACCGTCAACAAAAATATAACCTTTGAAGGGTGTAAGGCTTGTCAAAAATTTATATAAAGAAAAGGATGGTTACGAGAGACAGTCAAGTTATGAATAGCACCCAAACTGACCTCAGAGACGAAGTTAGACAACTTGCAGAAGAAGCTTTTCATATGAAGCTGATTTCCGGTCACGGAGATGGCCCGGATATAGAAGAATACCAAATTGTTTATCAAGGTAAACCCAGACATCTGCCGTTAGAACAAGCAAGGTTTTTTTTGATGAACCTTCTCTACAGAAACCGCGTTGTCTAAACAGGTTGAATTAAATTTTTACTTTCTGCTGACTTGAAAGCATTGTTGATGGAATTTAGGCAAAGAAATATTCCAGTAATAGGTAATTAATTGGCAGGATTACCTATTACAAATTAAATCTATATATGTATTAATTAGTAATTATTCACTATTTTATCAAGATTTTTTACAAGAAAATTCAGCAATTCTCTACCTAGCTTATCTATCGGATGGGCGATTTTATACCTATGAATGTCATGCTTTATTGATAATACATAAATGAATTTATTTTAGGAGTTATTATGGCTGCGGCTGAAAATAAACGGCAGTTGGTAATTATTGGTGGTGCAGAAGATAAAGAAGGTGATTCGCAAATATTACGGGAGTTTGTCCGACGGGCTGGTGGTACAAAAGCTAATATTGTAATTATGACGGCGGCGACAGAGCTACCAAGAGATGTAGGAGAAAATTATATTAGAGTTTTTGAACGCTTGGGTGCGGAAAGCGTGCGGATAGTAGATACAGAAACTCGCGAAGATGCTTCTTCATCAACTGCATTGGAAGCAGTTAGTAAAGCAACAGGTATATTTTTTACAGGCGGAGATCAAGCCCGAATTACTAGTATTCTTAAAGGAACCGAACTTGACAAAGCAATTCACGAACGTGCTGCGGAAGGTATAGTTATTGGTGGTACTAGTGCCGGCGCGGCTGTTATGCCGGATAAAATGATTGTTGTTGGTGATTCAGAAACCAATCCTCGTTTAGAGATTGTAGAAATGGGGCCTGGGTTGGGTTTTCTTCCAGGCGTAGTTATTGACCAACACTTTTCTGAACGTGGACGGTTGGGACGCTTAATTACAGCCTTAATTAGAGAACCTGTTGTCTTAGGATTTGGGATTGATGAGAATACAGCTATGGTTGTAACTGATAGCCAAATTGAAATCATTGGTCAAGGTTCAGTCACAATCGTAGATGAATCAGAGTCCACATACAACAACATGGATGAAATTCTCAGAGATGAAGCCTTAGCAATTTGTGGCGCAAAACTGCACATTTTGCCACACGGCTTTAAATTTGACCTGAAAACCCGCAAGCCTATTTTAAATAATGGTGTTGCGGCGGATGCTGTACCTGTTGGTTCTGCTAGTTAACGTGAGTTCGACCAGTGCGGTTTTGACCTCACCCCCAACCCCTCTCCTACAAGGAGAGGGGAGTAAGACGGTGATTTTTTCGTTTCTCCTCCCTCTCCTCGTAGGAGCGAAAAGCCTGTAGCTTGCTTCCCGTAGGGTGCGCCGGCTTCCGGCGATCAGAACTTTTCAAGAGAGAGGGAGGTTGGGAGGGAGAGGTTCATCGAACTCACGTTAGTTAGTGCTGGGGGCTGGGTACTGGGAAAGGTTATCAACTGTATTTAGGTGATAACTTTTCATTAATCAAAAGAAACTTTTTGTGTTGACGGTTAACAGTTAACCGTCAACACATTTCTAATTTACAACTTGACTGCCGTGGCTGCGAGGATCGTCTTGACTACCGATAGGTGCAACTGGGGCGGAGACTTTAGAAACTTTTCCACTAGCTTGAGCATAGGGTAAAGCGGAACCAGTGACTAGGGCTTCTAAGTTATTAGCCATAATTGTACGCGGTTGATCGCCGATCGCCTGAGCTAAACTTTCCCCTGCTTTGTTTAAAAATACAAAATGGGGAATACCATCCACCCGATATTTGAGCATTTCTGGCAACCACTTAGTATTATCCACGTTCAGCATGACAAAATTCACCTTGTCTGCATACTGTTCTTCCAATGCGGCGATATCTGGAACCATTTTTTGGCAGACAGTACACCAGTCAGCATAAAACTCTACCATTGAAGGCTTACCGTTGCTGATAGCCACTTCCAAAGGTGTGGAAGCTTGATTTAACTTCTCTAGGGAGACAGCAGTTGTTTCCGCCCGTAATCCTAAGAATAAAGCCACGCTGAGAGCGATCGCTACAATAGCAATCAAAAAGTTTCTCAACCGCTTTCCCGCCGTAGTTTCTGGCTTAATAGGTGAATCTGTAGTCATAACAAAATTTATTAAATCTTATTAAGTAATCTCATTTTTAGTGTAACTGACTATTGACAGTTGACAGTTGTCAGTTGTCAGTGGACAGTTGACAGTTGACAGTTGACAGTTGTCAGTGGACAGTGGACAGTTGTCAGTTGACTAATGACTAATGACTAATGACTAATTACGCTACAACAGAGAAGGAAACGACTCTGCTAAATCTGTGAAAAAACGAGTTACTCTCACCTTCCCCAAACGTGCTATACAAATGCCAGTGACTTATGTGCTGGCGAAGGATTTTAATGTGGCTGCAAATATTATCCGCGCTCAGGTTGCGCCTAATCAAATTGGCAAACTGGTGGTGGAATTGTCGGGAGATATTGATCAGCTAGATGCGGCTATAGAATGGATGCGATCGCGCCATATTCATGTATCTTTTACTTTAGGGGAGATTGTTGTTGATGAAGATGTATGCGTTCACTGCGGTTTGTGTACTGGGGTTTGTCCCACAGAAGCGTTGACTTTACACCCAGACACCTATAAGTTAACCTTCACGCGATCGCGTTGTATTGTCTGTGAGCAGTGTATACCTACCTGTCCTGTACAAGCAATCTCCACCAATCTTTAACTTAATTGGAACACATCGGCGATTACACTATCATCACCCAGCAATCTCTCCTGTGCGGGAGAGTCATAAACAACCAATATTGAAGGTACACCGGAGATATCATCAAATAATGTTATCCCTTCAGCATGGTCATTGCGATCGCCATAGGGAATTTCTTGTAATAACTTCGGTCTCTTGAGAATATTTTCTTGTAAATTCACCCCCTTTTCTAACCGATAAATTTGGACTGGCCCATCTAAATCCATAGTTGGGCCAGCTAAAATCAACAAGTCTTTATCGACCACACACAAATCACGAATTCCCAACCCATTCAACCAAACAAAATGTTTTTTGTAAGCTTTATTTTTTTCGCCAATCTTGCGTAATTTCATCAAACCAGGGCTAGAATTTTCTAACTCAACTTCTAAAATAATCGCCCAACCACGCAACACAGGCCCGCGCAAACCCAGAAAAAGCTTATTTTCATAAACAGCCAAACCTTCAACGTCAAAGCCGTTATCTTTCCCTGGAATCGCAGCTTCCACAAAAAAACCTAAATGCGGATCATCAGCCAAAGCCGACATCAAAATATTTCCTTGCTTTGTTAACTCTAATTTTGCTGCAATTAACTGCTGATTGGGATTGTTTGGATGAGGACAAGATTTATATAATTGCCCATTTACAAGCGGAATCATGCCCAAAACGTAGCGATTTCCTTCTGAGGTAACTTTTGCTAATCGAGAAATATTTTCCTCATCAGTTTTGTCTGACTTAACATTTTTACGCTTGTAGCTATGAGAACCAACAAACCACAAGTAATTATCAGCATAGGCTAATCCTTCAATATCAATCTCTTCATCTTCTGGTGCTGGTAAATCGATAAATTCTGCGACCCTAAATTGTTGGTGATTCGTAAATTTACCGCTATCAGCCAAAGATAAACGCTCAATTGTGGTAGTTTCATCTGAACCCAACCATAAATGCTGATCTTGAGTCAGCAATACAGCTGAAATATCTTCTCTATGCTTGTGAAAACTATTAGCAAATGTCAGCGTCACTTTCTCAAGTAACCGTGATTCTAGCATTTCATTATACCTCTCAGCTTAAGGATCTGACTTTTGACGGTATCGGGAAAATCTCTGTCCCTGTAGGACATAGGTTTTGATTTTTCCCCCTCCCCTACCAGAGAAGCAGGTTGGAGGTTGAGGTTTAGCATTAGTTTTTCCAGATGACATAAAAATTTAGGTTAAGGATAAGTTAATGTAATTTATATTTATCTAAGCCAAGTAAATATACCGTGTATTTTTATTTAGGTAGTAATTAACAAATTCGCTGCTAATCCGATTTGATTTCTGTATCCCTTACGGGAGCGTAGCCATAAAAAGGTCAGTATCTGTAGTATCTGTAAGGTGGTAGTGCAACTTCCTATCAGGCTTTTGGTGGCATTATCCACCCTAAGTATAATTCAAAAATTAAGTATGAATACTATATTTATAAATGAGCTTAATGATACTTCCAAAAAGAATTTTTTTGAAAAAACATATCAAAAGATAGATATCAAATTTTCACTAATCCTATTATTTGCTATCATTCAATAACCTGCTGAAACAAATAAATAATTACTATCGATGATGAAATTAGCTACAGAAACCAAAGTAGAAACGCTTGGAGACTACGCTTACGAAGCTATTCAAAAACACTTGAAAAAAACCCTAAAGTGGGAAAAAGCTGTTAAGAAAGATGAAGATCCAGAAGCATTACACCAAATGCGAGTAGGGATGCGTCGGTTACGTACAGCTATTAGTAGATTTGGTATAGCCTTAAATTTGTCGAAACCAGCAAGTGATAAAAATATTGGTAAAATTGCTCGTCGTCTTGGTAATCTACGAGATTTAGATGTATTAAAAGAAACTTTGGAAGCTACTTATCTACCAAGTTTACCCCAGAAAGAACAAAAAACCCTACAAAAAGCCTTTGATGCTTTGAGTAAACAGAGAGAAAGCGCTTTAGAGAAAACCCTAGAAACATTGAAACATGAATCGTATAAGTCTTTAAAACAGACATTAGAAGATTGGTTAGAAAAACCTGGTTATCAACCATTAGCATCTTTACCAATCAAGCAAGTATTACCAGACTTGTTATTACCAGAAGTCAGCACTTTCTTGCTGCATCCTGGGTTATTAGTAGGAACTCATGTTGTAGACTCTGAGGTAAAAATTCGCACTAACTGGAAAGCGGATAAAGTAGAAGAACAATTAACTACTAAAGGCGAAACTATTCACAGTTTGCGAAAACAAGCCAAGCGTGTGCGTTACCAAATGGAATTATTTACTGAGTTATATGGTGAGTCTTACGCAGCATATATTACAGAAGTCAAAAGTATTCAAGACATTCTAGGTAATATTCAAGACAGCATGGTTATGGGTGAGTGGCTGGTAGAGGTATTTAAGTCAGAACTGAATGATGAATTACCAACCCTGGCTAAGTTGATAGCAGAAAATCGCTTTCATTGGTGGCAACAGTGGCAACCTTTACAGGAAAAATACTTAACAGCCGAAAATAGGCATAACTTTCATGTGACGATATTACAACCTGTTTAGTCATTAGTCATTAGTCATTAGTCATTGGATACAGGAAAATTTACCAGTCATCTAGAGTAGCCAGAAGATTAGCAGCAAGTAAACTGAGGGTAAATTAACTTAACAGCAACAAGGCGGAGGAGAAAATTCTGCCTTGTAGATGATTTTTATGGGCATTTTGGCATTATGGCAAGCCGAAACCTGGCTGCGATCGCTACATTAGAAGAATATAGTTACCCATTTTATGCGGCTCACATTTAACCATGAGTGCGAATACTACCATTACTCATAATCCCTTACTCAAAGGTTCTGGCTTACCTCCATTTACCCAAATTCAGCCAGAACAAGTAGAACCAGCCTTTCAACAGCTATTGGCAGAACTTGAACAAGAACTCACCACCTTGGAAGCTAATTTACAGCCTACTTGGAATGGCTTAGTTGAACCACTAGAAAAGTTAACCGAACGGCTGACTTGGAGTTGGGGCATAGTGAACCATTTAATGGGTGTGAAAAATAGCCCAGAACTACGTGCAGCCCACGAAGCCGTACAACCCCAGGTTGTACAGTTTATTAACCAGTTGGGACAAAGCCAACCCATCTACAACGCTTTTAAACAACTCCGCGCCAGCGATAGTTGGGATACTTTAGACTCAGCCCAACAGCGAATTGTGGAAGCAGCTATTCGGGATGCGGAACTATCCGGTGTGGGTTTGCAAGGAGAAGCCAGGGAACGTTTCAATGCCATTCAAATGGAATTAGCAGAACATTCTACTAAATTCTCTAACCATGTCCTCGATGCAACCACAGCCTTTAGCCTCACCCTCACAAGTAAAGAAGAAATCGACGGCTTACCCCAAAGTGTACTCAGTTTAGCCGCACAAGCAGCACGGGCGGCTAGTGAAGAAAACGCCACACCAGAAAATGGCCCCTGGCGTATTACTCTAGACATCCCCAGCTACAGCCCCTTCATGCAACACAGTACCAGGCGCGATTTAAGAGAAAAGCTCTACAAAGCTTTTATTACCCGCGCCTCATCTGGTGAGTTAGATAACAATCCACTCATAGAACGAATTTTAGAACTGCGGCAAGAATTAGCTAATTTATTAGGTTTCCCAAATTATGCCGAGTTGAGCTTGGCTAGTAAAATGGCTCCTAATGTCGAAGCGGTGGAAGCACTGTTAGAAGAATTACGCAGTGCTAGTTACGACGCAGCCGTGAAAGACTTAGAAGCACTCAAAGAGTTTGCTGCAAGTAAAGGTGCGCCAGAAGCCGCAGATTTGCGACACTGGGATATTCCTTTTTGGGCGGAACGCCAACGGGAAGAAAAGTTTGCTTTCACCGCCGAAGAACTGCGTCCTTACTTCCCCCTACCCCAAGTGCTAGACGGCTTATTTGGACTTGTAAATCGGTTGTTTGGCATCACCGTCACCCCAGCCGACGGTCAAGCCCCAGTCTGGCACGAAGATGTGCGTTACTTCCAAATTGCTGATGAAAACGGTAGTGCGATCGCCTATTTTTACCTCGACCCCTACAGCCGTCCCGCCGAAAAGCGTGGTGGTGCATGGATGGGTATTTGCATCAACCGGGCCGAAATCACCGAAAATGGTGTCACTTCTGTGCGCTTACCCGTGGCGTATTTGATATGTAACCAAACTCCACCAGTAGATGGTAAACCGAGCTTGATGACCTTCTACGAAGTGGAAACCCTATTCCATGAATTTGGTCATGGGTTGCATCATATGCTCACCAAGGTTAATTACACTGGGGCAGCAGGCATTAATAATGTAGAGTGGGATGCTGTGGAACTACCAAGCCAGTTTATGGAAAACTGGTGTTATGAGCGCAAGACGTTGTTTAGTTTGGCTAAACATTACGAAACTGGTGAACCTCTCCCAGAACATTATTATCAAAAGCTGCTAGCGGCACGTAATTATATGAGTGGTAGCGCTATCTTACGGCAACTCCACTTTAGTAGTGTAGATATAGAATTACACGCCCGTTATCGTCCTGGTGGTGATGAAACTGCTGCTGATGTACGTCATCGTGTAGCTCAGAAGACGACAGTTTTAGCCCCGCTACCAGAAGACTCTTTTCTCTGTGCCTTTGGACACATCTTTGCAGGTGGTTATGCTGCGGGATACTACAGCTACAAGTGGGCTGAGGTATTGAGTGCTGATGCGTTTGCAGCTTTTGAGGATGCTGGCTTGGATGATGAGGAAGCTGTTAAGGCTACAGGTAGGCGTTATCGTGATACTGTGTTAGCCCTTGGGGGGAGTAAACATCCTATGGAGGTGTTTGAGGAGTTCCGAGGCCGGGAACCGAGTACAGTTTCTTTGCTCAAGCATAATGGTTTGTTGCCAAATGTAGCTTGAGGTTTTTAAACGCTGAGGGGCGCTGAGGTTTCTCTGGGTTCCTCTGCGTGATACGTGGAAAAGCTAACGCCAAATCTAACCCCCCAGTCCTTTTCCCTACTACGTAAGGGGGAGAAATTAAAGCCTCTCTCCTAATAGAACAGAGGTTTGGAGAGAGGTTTTCAATCCCGCGAACGGGTTTCATTTATTTGAAAGAGCTTCGTTCAAATACGGTTCTGTTTCCTCGTGAACCAGATGATCCGGAAGATCCGGGGTTATGAATTAGCCAACTCAAAAACATGAATTTTTGGACAACACTTTCAAGAAAACAAACTCAGAGCCTTTTAAAGAAACCAGGATGGACGTTGGAAACTGAACTTAGTGACAGGGTTTCTGCTTATGGTGAGATTATTTACCAGAATTCTGATGGCAGAATTCTGGTAAACCTGGGGCTAGATGGCGGTAATCTCTTCAAATCGAGAGCAGATTGCGTAAAATATATTGAAGAGTTGCAACAAGCAATTGAAAAAGCAAAACTTGAAAGTTCGCTATCTTACCGGATACCACAAGGGCAAAGTTTTATTGACGAAATACCAAAGCTTTTTGAGCAACTCTCTGTACAACTAAAAATTCCCTTGTCAGAACTGGATAACAGTGCTGATGCTATGAGCAAATTAGACCGAGCGATAAAGCGAATTGGTCGTAATAAATGTCTGCAACCTGATATTTTTGCCCCACTAGTGGCGTATGTTGGCGAGGTAATTAGGCAGGCTACAGGTGGTAAATGGATATTACGTTTTTCAGAAGATGAAAAAGCTTGGGAACCATGGATTATTGACTCTCGTGGTGATGTTCATCCGCCTTTTATTATTATTCTAAAGGAACTACTAGATAAATCCCCGTATTCGGTTTCTAATGCAACTATTTGGGAAATTCAAGCATATCGAGAAGGTATAGAACAGGGATGGATACATGGTAGAGAACAAGGATGGCAGAACAAAAATTTGTGAGAGTTTCATATTAATGATTTCCGCTTGCGGAATTGAAACATAGCTTCACCAATCTCAGTAGATGTCAAAGTCTCAAGTTTCATATTAATGATTTCCGCTTGCGGAATTGAAACAATTTGCAGCAATTCACTTGACATTATGGTTTCTCACGTTTCATATTAATGATTTCCGCTTGCGGAATTGAAACTAAATACCACTACAAAGGAAGGGGTGTGCGTGCCGATGTTTCATATTAACTAGACAACTAAGGAAATATTGGGAGTAATGCGAGTTTGTCAGATAACACCAAAAACCTGCGATCGCTCAGAACTTATTGTAAAGTAACTGAAGATATTGAGCGATCGCACCCATATGTGTCAACCTAACCCTGAATCAATGTAATTCGCGGCTATACTAAGCAAACTTCCCCTGCGCGGAAAGCGCCAGAAATTAAGGTTTTCAACCTGCGTAGGCAGGTTTTGTCTGTGTAGAAGCGGTTTCTAACCGCCCATTTCACTATTTATCTTATTATCATGATAATTCTTTTTGATGATTTTAAATATAAAAGAAATCTATTGATGTAGGTATCCTACAGATAAATACATTAGAGTCTTTATCATCAGAGAGCATCTGTAAATCTTCCCTTTGCAATACTTAACCCTTTTCTAATTAAAAATATTTAATATACATTAAAAATCATAAATATTTCCATAAATTGTGAATTGCATCAGGCAGTATTGAAAGTAAGCTTCATTAGTGAAACCTAGTTCAACAGTTAAGTGACAAAGCCCAATCAAATCGGCACAAAGATTAACACATTAAAAAGATTTATAGTTTTGAGTGTTAATTACTAATAGCTAAAAATTTGAATTGTGCTAGCCTAATTACTAGGTTGTTGAGCTACGTGATGAAAATTTCATCCGAACCTAAAACAAAAATTAAAAATCAATCAACCTTAAGAACAAGAACTAACAATGATAGAAAAGATTTTGCTCGCTGTTTCTGGATTGGGACACGCAGAAGAGATGCTCAAAACTTTAAAAGAAGTGCCATCAATCCAATCTGCAAAAGTGACAGTTCTGCACGTAGTTACTCCCCAAACTACATCATCTGCGATGACAGATAAATGGGAGGAAGGCGGCAAAATTCTGGCGAATGCAATTCAAACTTTGAATTTAGATCCTAGCCAGGTTTCTTCAATTTTGCGCCAAGGCGATCCCAAAGATGTGGTTTGTCAGGTAGCGGATGAAATTGACGCTGACTTAATTATTATGGGTTCACGGGGACTCAAGCGTCTGCAATCAATTTTATCGAACTCTGTTAGTCAGTATGTCTTCCAGTTGTCTTCTCGTCCCATGTTACTGGTGAAAGATGACATCTATGTTAAAAGAATTAAGCGTGTCATGGTAGCGATGGACAATTCCGACGCAGCCAAACATTGCTTAAATTTGGCTTTGTTCTTACTGCGGGGTATTCCCGGTAGTCAATTATTGTTGGCTAACGTCACTACAGATTTACGCGGTAAAAACTCAGAACCAGCAGAAATCAACCCTGACAAAAATCCTGTCTTAGCAGCAGCTGTGGCGGAAGCACAAAAATATGGTGTCCAAACTCGCTGTTACACCAGTAGTGGTAAACCAGGCGAAGAAATCTGTCGCTTAGCAGATAATTTGAACGTAGACCTATTATTACTCGGTTCTCCCGATCGCCGTCCGTCAGTGGCTAAAAGTTTCGTTGATATCGACAGACTCATCGGTGCTTCCCTCTCAGACTATGTTCGCATCAACGCTACCTGTCCCGTATTATTAGCAAGGACAAGTGCTTAATGTTTGGGACTTACCCATGAAAACGAAAAATCAAGGGTTTGGACAAGGGTATAGGGGTATGGGGGTATAGGGGTGTAGGTGTTCAAAACCCTTGTACCCCTACACCCTTACACCCAGTCTCAACAGATAACTTTGGTGCGTAAGCCTTAAATGTTTTAGCGGTTGATCAATAAAAAACCCCTTAACCATCGGGTGTAGGGGTTTCTTATTTTGTAGAAAAAGCAATTAACTAATCTTTTTTACCTTCGCGGCTGGCTGTTTGGATATATAGAATGATTAAAAACACGGCGGGGACTAGCACGAACAGAATGCTCGCTACAAACCCCAAGTCATTAACTTGCATGGCAAGGAAGCCTCTCTCTAATTTCCAGTCAACAACTTTAGAATAACATCAACGATGCCAGTGTTAGCTCTTTTTTTTTACTTCCTCAACCGTCAATACTTTAGGGTTTAGTCACTACGCTGACGGGGCCATTTACTAAGGTTTGACAAGCCAAGCGGTAATTTGCTGGCTTTTTCTTCAACATCCTGTTTTCCACATCGGTAGGCGTGGAAAGATTTTCAATTCCTTCAACTATCTCGACAATACAAGTCCCACACTGACCCGCGCCGCCACAATTTGTCAATTTGCCAAAAAATTTATAGATGTCAACGCCATTTTCTATTGCTTTCAGGCGCAGATTAGCACCATCCGCCGCTATCACTTCTTTATTTTCTTTAACAAATTTGATATTACCCATAACTGCCTAATTCCTCGTTAACTGCAAGCTACCCAAGCCATACACACATTATTACTGAATTTATGCAAATTATTACAAAAAATTAAGAATTATCAACAGAGCAGAAATATAAAAAAATAGGACAGGTAAAACACCTGTCCTAAAGATTGGTTAAAGCTTAACTTACCTAAATCCAACAGCAGCTTGCCATACGAAAGCAAGCAATAAAAAGAAAACGGGAATTACAGGGAGAACATCTACCAAGGGGTCGAAGATTTGGTAAGCTTCAGGTAATTTTGCGAGTAACAGAGCTGCTTCCATCTTTGTTTAAATCCACTTAATCCAACACAGCGTTTATTGACACTCCTCGTACCTAAAGGCACAGGGATTCTTGGGCTGAATCCTGCCTCCACTAGCAATGCTAGCTTTGGTCTGACAGTTTCATGTCTAGTCCGACTACACCTTGCGGCAAGCACTCTTATGGACTACTCCCCAAGCGTAGACTTTCCGTGTGTCCCACGGTAGTTTATTTGATTGTTGTTTTCTCCCACCCATACCATATTTTTAGAGGGCAGTGAGGTATTGGGGCAACCCATTTTGGATTGGTGACATTAGTCTTTATACAGCGAGTAAGTTCGTATGCCACGACTACATCTTTGTTTCCGCTTATGTTCAATATTAACTCAAAGCCGTCCTAGAACCACGGGGTTTTATTCACAATTTTTCGATGAATTGGTCAGATGTCAACAGTCAACATCTTCTGGTGCATTTAACCAATGACCAAATTCTTCAAGGAAGCGATCGCTTAATATTGCTTCACGAATTTTTTGGGTAAAACGGATGAGTTCGGTAATATTATGAATGCTCAATAATGTGTAAGCTAAAATTTCTTGCGATCGCACTAAATGAGATATGTAAGCACGAGTAAAATTTTGGCAAGCATAACAAGGACAAGTTTCATCCATTGGCGTAAAATCTTCACGGAACTTAGCATTTTTTAAATTCCAGCGTTCGCCTTTGACCATAGCTGTCCCATGTCTCGCCCAACGGGTGGGAATAACGCAATCAAATAAGTCTATACCAGAGGCGATCGCAATTACCATTTCCCGATAAGTTCCCACACCCATCAAATAACGGGGTTTATCTGGTGGTAACAATGGGGCGGTGGCTTGGACAATTTGCGCCATCAACTCCGGCGGTTCCCCCACACTCACACCACCGATAGCATATCCAGGTAAATCAAACTGCGTCAAAGCATTGGCAGCCTTCGCCCGTAAATCCAAATATACCCCCCCTTGGACAATACCAAACAAAGCTTGATCCTGGCGTTGATGGGCGCTAATGCAGCGTTCTAACCAACGGTAAGTTCGTTCCGTCGCCGCTTCTACTTCTTGACGAGTAGCTGGGTAGGGGGGACATTCATCAAAAGCCATGATGACATCAGCCCCTAAAGTATTTTGAATCTCTATCGAGCGTTCCGGCGTTAACTTAATAATTTGTCCATCGTGGGGAGAACGGAAAGTTACACCTTCTTCGCTAATTTTCCGCATCTCGCTTAAGCTGAAAACCTGAAACCCACCAGAGTCGGTAAGTATCGGCCCATTCCAGCCCATAAATTTATGCAAACCCCCACCACCAGCGACAATGGCTTCCCCTGGTTGTAAGTGGAGGTGATAAGTATTAGATAAAATCATCTGCGCCCCAGTTTCCTGAAGTTGGGCTGGGGTAACAGTTTTCACATTCGCTAGCGTCCCTACCGGCATAAACCGGGGAGTTTCCACAATACCGTGGGGAGTGGAAAATACACCGACTCTAGCTTTTGTTTGACTACACCGAGCTAGAGATTGAAAAGAAAATATAGAACTCAAGGTAAAAGTAATAGGTGATGAAGCAAGATTAATTATATAGGGGACTGGGGACTGGGGATTGGGGACTGGGCGATAAGGGTTTAACCAAATCGATATCAAGGGTTTGGGTAAGGGTATAGGGGTGTAATATCATCAGGGTTTAAAGGGAATCGATGTCATTATTTACTTTCCCATGAAAATATACCTCTCTCACCGGGAATGGAATAGTAATACCTGCTTGTTGATAGCGTTTATGTAGCTTCTTAATAAATAAATGCTTCCCAATACGCTGATCAAAATATTCGCTAACGCGCATATATAACGTAAAATCTATACTAAAATCCCCAAAATTATGAAATCTAATATACGGCTCATTTCCGACTAATTCCGGCGCAATTTCCCGCATTACATCTTTAGCAACTTCTACAGTTACTCTCTCTACCAGTTCTAAATCACTGTCATAACTAACACCCACATTCATTGTTAAAGTAATTTCTTTAGCTGGGAGATGATAGTTAGTAAAAATTGCCGAAGCCAGCTTAGAGTTAGGAACAATAATTACATTATTAGATAATTCCCTAATAGTAGTATTACGCCATGTAATATCTGTAACGTAACCCTCTTGCCCAGCATCTAGTTTGACATAATCTCCAGTTCTAACTTGTTTGGAAATAATTAAATAAAATCCAGAAAATATATTAGCTAGAGTATCTTGTAGCGCTAAACCAACTGCTAAACCACCAATGCCTAATGTTGTAACAATTGGTGTAATTTCAATACCTAGTGTTTGTAATAAAAGTAATGAGCCTAAAACTAAAATGCAAGCTTTAGCAAGATTAGCAATGAATGATGCTGTAGCTCTTTCTGTTTTGTGCGTATATAGCTTGACAAAACCTGAAACCAGATTAGCTAATACTAATGTGAATGATGAGAGGAAAGCAATTTTAGTAATTCGTTGGAGTAAAATAATAACATCTGGCTTGAGAGGCGCACTCACAATTGCTGCCGAAAGCCCTGCAAGTGTAAACCAGATAAATGGCATACGCTGCAAAGCTTTAAATATGATGTGACTTCCCGGAATTTCCTTTTTCAAGGCGAATTTTTCTAACTTTTTGAAGATAAATTTTTCGCCAATTACTCCGGTAATTAAACCAAATAACAGCAATCCTAGAGGTACAATCCACTCAGTCATAATTAATTTTGGTTGTAGCTTGTCAGCATATTGACTATTACAAGATTTTACCGCGCTCTCGCATTGTATTTGTTTTTTTATAGGAATACGATTTGATTTATGAAAAAACTCAATATTTGTAGGGTGAGCAGTGCAGCGCCATATTATGGTTTTGGTGGGCAGTGCAGCGCCCTACATCATTTCAAAAATCCAGTATGAATCCTATAGTATTTAATCGCAACCAAGCGGTTATCTATTGATTTTAGCATCCAGCATAAATTATGAGATTTAGGTAGATTGAGCATCAGTCTTTGGGTGAAAATAGATAACATGGAATTGCCAATCATTTATCACCCAGATTACGTCGCGCCACTACCCCAAGGACATCGCTTCCCGATGCCTAAGTTCAAACAACTCTATGAATTGCTGTTAGCTGACGGTGTAGCACAAACAGAACAAATTCACACACCAACAAGTCCACCCCAAGAGTTAATTGCATTAGTTCATACTCCAGACTATGTGCAAGCTTACTGTGAAGGCACATTAAATCCCAAAGCACAGCGCCGTATTGGTTTACCTTGGAGTCCAGCCTTAGCAAATCGTACCTGTGTGGCGGTGGGGGGAACAATACTCACAGCGCAGTTAGCACTTAGCCAAGGTTTAGCTTGCAACACGGCTGGCGGGACTCATCACGCTTTCCCAAGTTATGGTTCTGGTTTTTGTATTTTCAACGATTTAGCGATCGCATCGCGCGTTTTGCAAAAAATGGGACTCGTACAGAAAATCCTCATCGTTGATTTAGATGTCCATCAAGGAGACGGTACAGCTTTTATCTTCCAAGATGATGACAGTGTATTTACATTTTCCATGCACTGCGAAGTCAATTTCCCCGGAACAAAACAAAAAAGTGATTTAGATGTTCCCCTCCCCGAAGGAATGGAAGATGACGCTTACTTACAAACCTTAGCGAGTTACTTACCAGATTTGCTCACAGATATCAAGCCAGATTTAATATTTTACGATGCTGGGGTTGATCCACATATAGGCGATCGCTTAGGTAAACTAGCCTTAAGCGATACTGGCATTTTCCGCCGGGAAATGCAGGTTTTAAGTACCTGTGTCAGTGCTGGTTATCCCGTCGCCTGCGTCATCGGTGGCGGTTACGCCGATGATATGAAATCCCTCGTTTGGCGACACTCCTTATTACATCGTGCCGCAAGTCAAGTCTACCGCCAATACAAACTATAGTGATTTCCTGGGTTACAGCAACCAAAATCAAATAGTTATATAGGGTTTCCTAATATAGTGAAGTACTGATTACATCACTAATAAACTTGGGAAAACCTCTCCATTCCTCTGCGCTTTCCTCCGCGTACCTCTGCGTTTAAAAACATTAACTATGCACCTCACCTAACTGAGAATTGCTATATAGCAATAGCGAAGACAGTTAAGACATGAGGAAATGAAAAAAATTAGACAGATACCTCAGCAGCACTAACTAGAATAGCGAAAATGCCAATCTGTGGTGATTATTTACCTACAGAGTCATCATTATTGCTAGACTGTTCCTTTAAGCCCAACCAGTCTTTTATTTCCTGAATTAACCATTCACTTTATTTCGTAAATTCATTATCTGACCTCTAGATGGTACTGCCTTATTTTACGGTCATTATGAGCAAATATTTATTTATCGTACCCGGCTTATGGTTGCAAGTGGCAGGTGTGGGTCAAATTTGCGGACTGCAATTAGATCGAGTGCATCGGGTGATATTGGGTAACTCATAATTTTCAAAGTTTTATAAAGCAATTAAGCTATTACATTAAGTTTAATTAAATGTCGGCTTAAATGTCTTAACTGTCTTAACTGTCCTTGCATTTTCAATAGTACTTATTAGAGAATAAAAAATATATCACACCTAAAGATATTATGTGAGTGAGAATATATGACAAATACGACAAGGAAATTTACTACAGGACAATATAATCCAGCGTTATTTGACATCAGCCAAGACATTATTGGGAGCCTACCACTGACACTAATTAAGAAGTGGTTAGTGAGTGAGCAAACCCAGCAAGCAACGTTAGAACTGCTAGAACCTTACAAAGTCAAGGGTTACGCCATATCTTCCGATTCTGCTGGGCTAACTAAGCTAACTAAACAAAAAGGCTTATTAGAAATTTTGGCAATTATTAATCAACCAAAAGAAATTGTATATAGTGTTGGGACTGCTATTGGTGGAGAAGGTGTTGGTATTTGGGCTGCTGACAATACTCAAATGTTTTACCCAGCATCAGTTCAGCCCGAAATCCTTCTGTCTGCCTTACTAACTATCCAACGCCAAATTAGTGAAACTTGTCAAATCAAAATCGGACTCGGCGCACATTATGGAGAGTTTTACTACATTAATGGTGGTTTGTATGGTTTAGAAGCTGATGTGATTGAAGAAATTGCCGAGAACGACACTGAAGGTGGTGAGATAGTAATTAGTCAGGGTTTTTATGAACTCTTACCAGAGAACCACAATTTTACCATTACTCAAAAAAGCGAAGTAGTAACCCAAATAGGTAAGCTTTTCCGGGTTGTAGACGGGCCAAGTTTGACAGAAATACCATCTTTAAACCCGCAATATCCTATTCCTTATTCTGAAACTTTTTATGCTGACCTATTAGCATATGGAAATCGTCTAACTGACACTGAGTTTAGCAAACAATTAGCTAATAAATACTTGCAAAACAAAGTAGTTGTTCTGATTGAACGGGAAACTGAAGAAGCCCAATCCCATGAAATCGGGATGTTTACTAACTTAGCTCTTACGGCTGAACTGAAAGATACGGGCTTGCAACTTTTGCAAAAATATAATGGCGTGGAAGTTAAGGTAGTCGGTTCGATAGGAATTTATGTTTTTGATGAAGCCGATACCGCACTCAACTTTGCCCAAGCATTCCGTCAAGAACTAGCAGCACAAAATATTGCTTCTCGTACAGGTATTGATGCTGGTTCTATTTTACTTTTTGACTTGGCTGGCGGTGGTAGAGACATTGCTGGTAATCCAGTTAATGTTGCATCTAAAATGGCTCAAGATAAAGGGCAGTTTGGCAAATTGTATTTAAGTTCCACGATGAAAACATTGGTGGACGTGAGCCAATTTACACAGATTACTTACACCGTTTCTGGAGTAGAAATTACTATCTACGAAGCTTAGAACTACACCAGGCGAGCAACAAGAATCTTTGTATTGAGTAGAATTAAACTGCGCTGTACTTTTTTAGGTACAGCGCAGGGTTCTCTACATAACGACATTATCTGTCTGTGTACTACTATGTGCTTTTTCAAAAACCAAATACTAGTTTTATATTTATACTCGAAAGATGAATATAATAATTATCCTGGCTGAAATCATATTTTTAATAGTCATTTTTTGGTTACTTAACTGGCTGATTGGCATAATCTTTAAACAGTTCACTAAAGTTTCTTGGCTTCAAGGGAAAACTGCAAATATTACCTTCGTGCGCCGGAGTATCGGCAGAATTTTATTTCTGACTTTTGTGGCGCTATGTCTGGCGCTGGTTGGTGTGAATGGGATGGTGATTTATCGAGGTGGAAACATTCAGGAATTTCAACTTAATTTGATTCGTAGTCTTCCTACTCAATTTTGGCTCAATATTTTCATTGCGATTTTAAAAACTGTCAGTTTGCTGATATTAGTTAAATTGAGTATACCAGCCGTAAATTACGGTATAAACTGGGTTTGCAATTATATTAAGAAGGTTGATCACATCAAGGCTAATGATGAGAGTACCGAGGCTTTTTTTAGAGTCTTAAAAAGAATTACTATTCATAGTATATGGATATCTTCTGCTATCATATGTGCTAAATTTCTCTATCTTCCTGAAGTCATTCCCAAATATATTTATATTGCCTTAAAAATATACATTACTATCTCAGTTGGTTTACTCATTGTCAAAGCTGTAGCTACTATCGTTGATACGCTCGATGCTCTGAGTCTTAAATACTCTACTTCTAATAATCTACTGAATTTATACGAACGTTTACGCGATCTCATCCCCCTGCTCAAAAGGTGTTTGGAATACATCCTCTATGTCGGTATAGTAAATCTCATTGTTCCAGAAATAGAACCTATAGCTTGGATCAGTTCTTATACCCCTGTAATTGTGCAGATTATTGGGGTTTACTTTATTAGCAATGTTTTGGTTGAAGTCGTTTACTTCATTCTTGATGAGTTCTACTTAAAAACTACAGATGTCAATGAGTCACAACGACAGAAACGGCTGACGCTGATTCCCTTAATGCGGAGTTTTGCCAAATATTTCGTCTATTTTACTGGCACAGTGACTATACTCAAGCTGATTGGGATTGATCCTGGGCCTATCTTAGCAGGTGCAGGAATTGTGGGTATAGCAGTTGGTCTTGGGGCGCAAAACCTGATCAACGATATCGTTTGTGGATTTTTGATTTTGTTTGAAAACTATTACTTGGTGGGTGATTATGTTGAAGTTGGGAAAGTGGAAGAGAGAAATATTGAGGGGATTGTCGAGGCGATTGAACTGCGAACCACTCACGTCCGCCATCCCGATGGGCAATTGCAGATTGTTCGCAACGGTGATATTGGATCTATTATTAATTACTCCAAGCAGTATATATATGCAAGGGTGGAAGTTAGCGTTTCCTATGACTCGAATTTAGATCATGTCTATAGAGTAGTTGACAAGGTAGGACAGCAATTAATGGTGGATGAAACAGATGTTCTTGAACCGACGCGAGTAGCTGGACTAGAACATTTTGGGGAGAATAACCTATTACTGCTGACATTGACAAAAGTTAAGCCGGGAAAACACCTTCATATTCAGCGTGTTCTTCGCAAGTCGTTGAAGGATACATTTAGCAAAGAAGAAATTGAACTTTGTGGTTTTTCCAAGAATTGAAGTTGCTACTTAATTTTATGAGGGAGTTGGTTTTCGTTTATCTCATTTTCTTAATGGGACTTATATGAGTCTGGTAGGTTCGTTTACACACCCAATAGGGAGGTTGTGGAGTTGTTATGGGATGCAAAAGTGACACCACAATTGAGGCGCGATCGCCGCAAGGTCGCCAGCATTTTTTGTTAACTGTCTTAACTGTCTCAAAAATTTTCTTAAGTGTCTTAAATTTCCTTGCATCTTGAATAGCGATCGCTAGATCATACAAGCGGGGTCTTTAAAAAAGCTAACGCACCAATGCTGAAGCAGTGTCAGGATAAATGGTAAAGATGGAGATGTGACTATTTAAGTAATTAAAACTGGTGAATTTACCGATTTGAAGTAACTTTTTTTCTCTCTCTCACAAAACAATAATTAAGGCCAAGTCTTGGCATTTGGAATTAATTAAGGTCTAAGGCAAATTCTCTATCAACCATTAACTCACCCTTTCTATTTTCCCATTCTGAAAACATCTGTTTTCAAACATCGCTGTAAATTAATATATGTAACCAAGGAGTAAAGAAATGGATTTAGATAACCTATCACAAATTTCTAAGCGAGATTTAGAAATCATTCAACTACATCAGTTTCAGCAACCCATTTACTGTTGTAATGTTACTGCGATCGCCTATGCCTTCACTGCACTGGGATATCTGACAACTGTTGATGAGATTTTTTATACTACCCAACTGCCGATATCATCAGTTTTAGATGATGGCATGACATTAGCAGAAACCTACGACACCTGCAAAACTTACATTGAAAGAAAAGGATTACCTCTCTCAATTCGGATAGAGCATTTTGATAAACCGAGTATGACACTCGAAGCATTCATCCGTGAAATTGAAGCCGCCGTTTGCAATGAAAATGATGTTCACATTCTCAACTTTAACACTCGTATTGCTCATGAAAATCCTAGTTTAGAAGGTGGTCACTTCTCCTTATTGGCAGACTATGACCAGAAGACTCAAGAAGTCACGATTGCAGATACAAATCCCAAACGATATACTCGGTTTTGGAAATGCCCGATTCAACGTCTATATGCAGCTTGCGTTGATAAGGATTCTTCATCAAATCGCTCTCGCGGCATGATTGTGCTTCGCAGGCTGGAGAAAGCCATGTTAGCGGATAATGGAGTAACTCATCCAGCAGAAATCGCCTTGAAAGTTCTCCATGCGGAAAATATTTGAGTAATTTATGTAGGACTTACGCATGAAAACGAGAAATCAAGGGTTTGGACAAGGGTATAGGGGTATAGGGGTGTAGGGGTGTAGGTGTTCAAAACCCTTACACCCCTATACCCTCACACCTGGTTGGTGAATCTCGACTCCGCTCGATTACCGCGCAGTCGAACCATTACACCCAATCCCAACAAACAATCTTGGTGCGTAAGTCCTAACTATAAATCGGGTTCATTGAAATAGTCTAAATAGGTATTGGCAATAATGGCGGCTTGAGTGCGATCGCGCAAACTCAGCCGATTTAAAATATTAGTCACATGATTTTTCACAGTCCCCTCAGAAATATACAATTGCTGGGCAATTTCTCGGTTACTCGCGCCGATAGCAATTAATCTTAAAACTTCTTTTTCTCTAGGAGTGAGTTCAGTTAAATTAGGAGGCGCGGGAGGTGTGTGGTTTGATGTCGCCTGAAACTGCGTTAAAAGTTTCTTAACTATCCCTGGCCCTAGTTGAGTATACCCCTTATAAACTGCACGAATCGCCACAGCTAATTCTTCTGAGGGTGTATCTTTGAGTAAATAACCCATTGCCCCATTTTGGATAGCAGCTTTGACATATTCATCATCATCAAAAGTTGTTAGCACTAAAATCTTCACGTTAGGGAAATTTTGTTGAATATGTTGTGTAGCTGCAACTCCATCCATAATTGGCATTCTGATGTCCATTAAGACTACATCTGGATAAAATTGAGAAATCAAATCGATGGCGACTTTACCATTTTCTGCTTCACCGACGATTTCCAAATCCGGCTCTAGCTCTAATAATGCCTTTAATCCTTGACGGATCAGATGTTGATCATCTACCAACAAAACTTTAATCATGTCAATTTACTTAAGGGAATATCAACGGTAATTTGACAACCGCCACCAATGGCGCTGTTGATTGTGAATTGACCTCCTAAAGCTAGGGTGCGATCGCGCATACTTTGTAATCCAAAACCTGTAGTATTTTGGTGAATATCAAACCCTCTTCCATTATCCTGAATTATCAGTAATAAACTACCTCTACTTAAAGAAATTTCTAAATTAACTCTTGTAGCTCTAGCGTGCTTAGATATATTTGTTAATGATTCCTGTATAATTCGATAGATTGCTGTATTCACTTCCATCGGTAATTGACAGTCAACATTCAGGAAACAAGTTAATACAATTCCCGTATTGCCTTGAAACTCTTGTGCCAAAATACCAATTCCCTGTTCTAAAGATTTGCCTTGCAATGGATGAGAACGCATGGTGGAAACAGAATTGCGGACATCTTGCAAAGCTTTAGAACCAAGCTCTTTGGCTCTAGCTAAAAAATATTGGGCTTTATCTGGATTAGATTGTGACAATTTTAATGCAGTTTCTAATTGTAAATTCAAAGCTGTGAGCGAATGCCCTAAAGAGTCATGAATTTCTCGCGCAATGCGATTACGTTCTTCTAAGGTTGCTTGATTTTCAATACGTAGAGCATATAAACGCAGTTTCTCATTAGCAACAGCTAACTCCTCTCGACTTTTCCTTTCCGATAATAAGCTATTCATTAATAATAAAACAAAAATTAAGCTGAGTCCAAATACTAAGGTCAAGCTCCAAGTAAAAAAGCGGAAACGCTCTTGTGCTTGTACTGGTAACGGAGGGCGGGGTAATCTATTAACTAATGTAAACAGAAATAAACTAAACGAGAAAAAGGTGACAATTAAACGTCCGGGCAACGGAAAAATTAAACAACTCCGAGTCACCAAAATAATGTATAGGAAGGGAAACAATCTAGCCGCTCTACCTTCAAATAACCCACTTATAAAGATTAAGAATATTTCACAAGCTGTATAAACTACTTTACTAACGTTGTTACTTGTGGGTAATCGTAATCCCATTAAGCCAAAAATTGTTAAGCTTAATATTGTCAGTTCAGGAAACCTACTAGAAAACTTTGGTGAAGGATATGGCAAAACTGATGTAATAATAGATATTGCTAACAATGTCCATTCTAAATATAGTAAGAAGCGGAAAGGATGATTATGTATTTTAATGTCTCGTCCCATACTTAATAATTGAATATATAATAATTTGTCAGTTGTTCTTGGTTGTTTGTCAGTTTTTTTGCTCAAGTAGGCAGTTTTAAAACCTATGCCACTGACAACACCCAGTTTTCTATATTTACTTTATTTGGTACACAATTACCAGTCACTTGAATCAGGGTGGAAGTATGACTAAAGTCATGGGTGTATTCATGACTTTCTCCTCATGTGAACAGTTAAGCAAAATACCTAATATGGTTACATTCCACAGGAAAAAGAACCAAGGTAATCAATGCAACTCAAGCCGTTATCTCTATTAGTTGGAGCGCTGGCTCTCACTTTAACTGCAACTCCCTTTGCTGTCCATGCACAAACAGGTTCTGCTTCTGCACCAGTAGTTGCACAAGCTGGAAAGAAAGGCCCTTGGGAAAGTTTGGGACTAAGCAACGAACAGAAGACCAGAATCCAACAAATTATGAGTAACAGCCGCACTCAAGTTGAAGCGGTTTTCACCCCAGAACAAAAGGCTAAGTTACAAGCAGCACGTCAAGCACGTCAGGCGCAGCGTCAGCAAGGTCAGCGTCCACAAGCTGGTGAAGGTCGCAGAATTATGGCTGACTTGAATTTGACTGACGCGCAAAAGACTAGAATCCAGTCAATTCGTGAATCAACAAAACAGCAAATTGAAGCAATTTTAACTCCTGAACAGCGAACCCAATTACAAGAACTAGAGGCAAATGCTCGTCAGCGTTGGCAGCAAAGACGGAATAATTCACGCACACCTCAAAGCTAATGAGGCAACCTCTGATTCTTCGATAACCAGAATGGCTTTGATATTTATCTTTAGCTAACAAATATTTTTAGCGATCGCCTCTAGCGGCGTGAAGCTCATCGCTCACAGTTAACAAACTTCTTGCAGAAGATGAGGAAAGGGGAAAAGTTCCACCCCTTTCTTTTACCTAAATTAGGGACTGGGGAAGAAGAGGGGGAAAGGGGAAAGGTGAAGGGGGAAAGGGAGAAACTTTTGCCCTTTTTGTATAAACTCAGCACGCTGTTCAACGCCCCAGTTTCGCGCTTCATCACTCAATATTGATTGTAGGCTTCAGAATCCCGGTATCTTGGAGATACTGGGATTCTCGTTTCTTACGAATCATTATGTCTGAAGAATTTACCATTGGTAGTAAAGTCCGTGTTGTGGCGCTACCGCCCTACGTCAAAACAGCAGATCCTATGCCCATGTTACGCCCCCCTGATGTGATTCAACTCGGCGAAGAAGGAATAGTTCTTGACCGTCGCCCCGGCGGATATTGGGGTGTACGCTTTGCTAGAGGTGCATTCCTCATGGATAGCCAATATATTCAAAGCGTGGATCAGCCCTGACTTTTCGCGTCATGGGGAAAAGCTAACGTCTAACCTAACCCCCCAGCCCCAACCCTTGTAGGGAAGCTAAGGTGTACACATAAGTCTGATCACCATTACCCGCAACGTTTCGATCCCCCCTAACCCCCCTTAAAAAGGCTAAGGTGTACACATAAGTCTTATAAAGTTGCCTAACAGCGTTTCGATCCCCCCTAACCCCCCTTAAAAAGGGGGGAAAACTTCTCAAAGTCCCCCTTTTTAAGGGGGATTTAGGGGGATCAAATCATCTACGCCACTCAGCACAAAGATGTGTGTACACCGTAGACTAGGGAAGGGGGAGAAATCAAAGTATTAACTCGCAGAAAATCTTAATGGGAAGATATGACATTTCTAGTAGCTAAGAATTGTAAACTTGTGTAAAGTTACTATTTTTGCTTACATGATGATTTCCCGCCGTAAATTCCTACATATCTTGCTTGTCAGCTGTTTTGCTGTCATCAGTTGGTTAAATTTTGCCCCCACTGCTCATGCACTTGGGGGCAAACTTCCTGCTATAAATCAACCTGCACCAGATTTTACATTGCCCACCAATACAGGCGATGGTCAGCTTTCTCTGTCCGATTTGCGTGGTAAGTGGGTAGTTCTTTATTTCTATCCCAAGGACTTTACAGAAGGTTGCACAATTGAAGCCCGTCGTTTTCAGCAAGATTTACCCAAGTATCTACAAAAAAATGCTCAAATTATCGGTGTCAGTGCTGATGATATCAATTCTCACGCCGAGTTTTGTGATTCTGAGGGGTTAAAATTTCCTTTGCTGGCTGATACTACTGGCGCAGTTAGTAAGGCTTATGGTTCTTGGATCGGTTTTGTATCTATGCGTCATAGTTTCATCATCGACCCTCAAGGCATTCTCCGCGACACTTTTGTCAAAGTTAATCCATCTGTTCACAGTGCAGAAGTTTTAGCGCGGCTTGAGAAGTTGCAATCGTAGGGGGTGGGGAAAGGGAAAGGGGAAAGCAGGGTGGTTTCATATAATCAGAGAAAAAAACTCGTCTGTTTCAAAGCCTCTCCCCCCGTGGGGGAGCCAGTGCGTTGCGGGGGTTCCCCCCGTTGTAGCAACTGGCGTGAGAGGTTTGGAGAGAGGGCAAAATCTCTGCTACAACACCAGAAATCAGAACTTATAAATTTTTCTTTTTCTGTATGAAACCACCCTGGGGAAAGGGAAAGGGGAAAGGCTACTAATGTGCTTCCTCATCTCCCTCATCCCCCTCATCTCCCCCTAGTACCTAGACAAACTTGCTCATAACGCTGACCGGCTATTTCCCAGGTGAATTCGGTTTCTACCAGTTGTCTACCATTTTGGGATAATTGCGATCGCATCTGGGGATTCTCGAATAGTTGGCTAATGGCGTTGACATATTCTGCTGGTTGATTCGCCCTCAATGCTGTTAAGGGTGTATCGACAGCTAGTCCTTCTAAACCGCGATCGCTAGCTACTACTGGTACACCTGCGGCCATTGCTTCTAAGGTTTTGTTTTTAATCCCAAAGCCTGTACGTAGGGGAACTACACAGACGGTAGATTGATGCAAATAATCTACCATTGATGGCACTTTACCAGTAACTATTACGCCTGGGGTATTCTTTAAACTTAAAATTTCTGGTGTTGGTCTAGCGCCAACGATGCTAAATGTAGCGTCGGGATAGCGTTTGTGTACTTCTGGGAATACTTCTAGGGCAAAAAATCTTGCTGCATCGATGTTATGGGAAGCATCCATTGCGCCAACAAATATTAAACTATGTCCGCCTGGGTCTTGGGAACGGTTGGGGAATAATTCTAAATCTACACCGTTGGGGATTACTTGAATATCTAGGTCGGGGCGGAGTTTGAGAAATTCTTGGCGATCGTCTTGGGTTGTTACCACAATCTGCGAAAATTTGCTACAGTAGCGCTGTTCGTAACGCTTGAGGACGAGAGAGAGGTAGAGGCGATCGCGTATTGCATTCTGTGCTGCACCCATTTCTAAATGATCGCGAATCCAGCCGTAAACTGAACTGTGAACATCTACCACTGTATTGACGCTATGGCGAAATTCTGGACGGATATAAATTTCGTTGACGCTATGTTCGCAGGTAATTACATCATATTTTTTGGCTGCAACGCAACTATCAACCACAGCTTGAATTTCTGGGGAATAGCGATAGAGAACATTGGGTGGTGTCGCCTTCCCCACAGATTCCAGAAAGCGTCCCGTTTTCCCTAAAAGTTTTGTGACGGGATTTTGAGACTGAGGTTCTGGTGGTAAGGTAAAAATCAGCAGTTCACTAACATGGTTACGTAGTTCTGCAACTTCAGCATCTGACACAGTGTTGTTATACTGCGTCACTAAAGTTACATCATGATTTTGCTGGAGGTATTTGAGTAAATTAAAAGTTCTAATTTCCGTACCACCACGGCTAGGCGGGTAAGGGAAGGTGGAGGAGAGCATTAAAATACGCATATTACTATTATAATCCTTTGGTTTATTAAGTATATTTTATTACTTTACTATATCAATTCTTCATTTTCCAGCTTCAGTCCTAATAGTATATATGCTTATAACATGAGTCTTGAGGTTGTTATTGTTTAATGTCTTGGCTCTTCTTTATGTTTACTTTATAAAAAATTCTCATTTTTAGCACAAATTTCTAATTATTTTATTTATCTAGTCATTACTATTGATAGTAAATATACTGAAACATACATGGATAGCAAACCTTTACTAACAATTGTTACTCCCACACGCGGTAATTTTTCTGAATATTGGTTAGAGCAGTTATTAAAAGTTAAAGGAGATGTGCAGTTTATATTAGTTTATCCACCTGAAGGAACTATTAAAAATATAGATGATGTTAGGGTTCGCAATATAGTCAGCCCATATAAAGGCGAAGTTATTCAAAGATTGACTGGATTACTCAATGTTGAAAGTGATTATATTCTAGCATTAGATGATGACGATTACGTACATCCTGATATTTTAGATTTAACGTTGAGATATTTCCGTCTCTATCCTGAAAGTTGGGTTTTAAGGTTAAAGATTCAGAATATTGAATACACTGATGAAGCAAAAATTAAACAAGATTGGGAGCGGAATCCTGATGTTGAGCAATTAGAAATATGTAAGAAAACACCTGAAAATCCTTTTCCTTTTCAAAAAGGGAATTATAAAGGTCTACTAGAAGTTCCCATTGTTCCTTTAGATAAACCATTAGATATTCGGCATCTAATCTTGCCTGGACACCCCAGAACAGACCAAAACGGGATTCATTTTGAGAACTTTAATAATAGAATTTGGCAAACTGAGCGAGTTAAAACTGCACTTTGTGAGTTAACAACTGCTATGAAAATTGTTGGTGCTTTGACTTGGCTTCCTTTATGGAATTTAGATAGAGCGTTAGGTTTATTTGTGCAGACGAAATTTTATGAAAAAGATGCCATAATTGGTCATGCTATGCCAAAACCTGAACAAATTAGATATATTGTTAAGGATAATTCTTTAAAAGAACCAAGATTACACGTAATAGCAGACTTATTGCTAGTTAAACGTTATCCACAATATGGATATTTGTGGAATCTAGTATTATGGCAGATGTATACTATTCCCAAGGTGTGGCTTAGGGGTGTGAAGGTAAAATTAATGAAGTTGAAGCCGTCAAAAGCTAGTTAAGCTTAAATTTACTTTATTTGCGGTAGGGTTGGGGTGGGCTGGTAGGTTGACTTATTTTGTAGCTGGCTAATCGCGAATATTGTACCAAGAGTTAAAGCAATATATACGACTGCGATCGCTAAACGATTAGCCTTAGTTGTTACCCAAATCCAATAATTACTTTTTGTTGGGTATTAGCTAGGAATTTGGGATTATCAATTATCATGCCGTCTGAGTAAGCAATGGCATGATAAGTACCAAAATCTAAACCAACAGCACCAGAACCACTCTCTCTTTTTGGCTCACAGTTTACGGTGATTGAAGCATACCATTTACCTTGTTTCCAGATAATTGTACAAGTCGTGTGAGCCTAACTCTTTATATTCATACCAACATTCTTTGAACTCTGGCAAAATATTTTGCTGGTCATAGTAACTAATAGGATAGCTACAACCCAACCTACAATGTAAGAAAGTTAAATAACTCAGATCGTCAGTACCTTTGTCGATAAAATTGTCCAACTGGCGATTATGCTTGCAGTATAGAAACTTGCCCAGGCGATGACTGCTAACAATTGCTCATCTTGGGGAAAATAGAATTTAAACTCATCGATTATTATTTGATCCACTTGAAATGAGCTAAAGGCAGTCAGTAGGGCTAATTTAGCGATCGCCTTGTCTGGTAAATCCAATGTTTGTGTTAAAGTTTCCACCCACTGTCTACTGATGCCTTTGTCTTGTCCGTCCCACTGGCTAATAGTTTGCTCGACAAAATTTTGTATATCTTGTGAGACAAATTTATCAATAATTTCCTTAATTGCGAATGCGTGTCTAGCTAGGGCTTGGCTGATAAATGGGTTTGGTTTTGCCCATGAGAAATTATCACTCAGGGTTGTCTGTGGTAGCAAGACAAGAGATTTACCTGCGTTTCTTGATGTGCCTACTAATCCCTTTTTTATCATCAGGTAAGAAATTATCCGTCTCACAATCCCTTTACCAATGGGAAGTGGAATAAATTCTTGACCAAGAAATATATTTACTAACCGATTTGTGTAGTGAAAATTCAAGGCAGCCCCAATTATTTCCGGTGCTTCGACTGAGTTAAAGGGAGGGTTTTGCAAGAGGGGATGGTTGGGCTGATTAGAAGCTAATGCCCATTCCACGATACTTTTTAACTTGGAGTCAGTAATCGCATTCAGATCATTTTTGACGATGGCAATGGCAACTTTTTTTTGCTGCAATCCAGACAACATGATACTGTGAGCATCAACGCAATATGGGCAAGTGTTCAGTTTAGAAACTGCCAGATTGATTGCCTCTTTTACATGACGATTGGCTTGATTATTAACTAAAAAAGTCTCACGAAATAAAGACCAGTTACTGGCAAATAATGTGGGAGAGACAGAGTGCATTGCTAAAATGGGAATGGGCAGTGCTTCTTGCCAAATTTGTGCATAGGTCTTACTTAATAGGTCATCTTTATTATTAGGCTTAATTGGTGTGATATATTTCATAAAATGCCAATTTTGCTCATCAAAAAGCTTAATGTACTAGGGCGGATAGGTCAGGAGACTCAACTAAGCTCCCATCCTCCATGTAAATAATCCGATCAGCGATATCGAGAATGCGGTTATCGTGAGTAACTAACAAAATTGCACAGCCTTGTTCTTTGGCAAGACGTTGGAGAATTTCTACCACATCTCGCCCTGATTGTTTGTCTAATGCAGCCGTTGGTTCGTCAGCAAGGATGATTTTAGGTTGTCCTACCAAAGCTCTGGCGATCGCTACTCGTTGTTTTTGTCCCCCAGATAAATCACTAGGATAGTAGTGAATGCGTTGTTCTAGCCCAACTGATGTTAAAACATCCTTAATACGCATATCAGCTTCTACGGCAGAAATATCGTGCATTTCTAAAGCCATTTCCACATTTTGATAAGCACTCAAAAAGCTTAACAAGTTATGGGCTTGAAATATATAACCAATATGGCGACGCAGCAGAGTCATTTGTCGTTTGTCAGCATTGAGCAATTCCTGTCCCAACACCTTGAGGCTACCTTCTTGAGCAGAACGTAGACTTCCCATTAATGTCAGCAGTGTGGTTTTTCCCGAACCGGATGGGCCAGTCAAAATCACAATTTCACCGCGTTTGATTTGCAAGTTAATATCAAATAACACTTGTTTACGCAGAGAAGCTTGACCATAGTAGTGATTGAGATGGGAAATGACAATGGCTGGTTCTGCAACAGAACAATCGCCAACAACCCCATCCAGTGGAGCTAATTGAGTCATGGTTAACACCTAAAAAATATCAGCCGGATCGGCTGTATGTAATTTACGCACTGCTATGGCGGCGGAAAACGAACACATGATGATTGTCAAGATGAGAACGAATACTACTCTGCCTAAATTCATGGCCATTGGTAGTAGGGTGACAATATGAGTAATTTGATAAATTGTTAATGCAATAGCGATGCCAGGAATAAAGCCCAATACTGCGAGAATTAACGACTCTTGAAATACAACCACTAGTAAGTATTGATTTTCAAACCCCATAGCCTTGAGGGTGGCATACTCAGGTAAATGGTCTGTAACATCACTGTAAAGAATTTGATAAACAATCACAGAGCCGACGATAAAAGCTATGACTACTCCTAAATCAAAGGTGTAACCAATTGGTGTACTAGCATTCCAGAAAGCTACTTCCCCTTTGACAAAATCTTCTTTAGTCACAACTTTGACATCATCGGGTAAGCGCGATCGCAAATTTGCGAGAACTTTCTGTACATCAGCACCAGGCTTGAGCTTAACTACTCCCACATCAATTAATCCTGATTGGCGGGATGGCATCATCCGCAGAAAGTTGACATCACTGGTAACTAAATAAGCATTAATGCCAAAGGTGGGACTCAGACGAAATAAGCCTTGGATATGAATTTTCCGTCGATTTATCTCTGTGGTAATTTCCTCCCCTGCTTGAAAGTGCTGCTCAATCGGCCCAAATTCATGGCGAGAAGTTATATTAAATAGGGCTGTATCCGGTTCTCTTAGTCGTTTACCGTAGGTTTGCACACCCGGTAAATTCATCACCTCATGTTCTGGATTAATGCCAATGGCGTAAATATCCCAGATTTCCTTATTGTATGGATTGCGCCACTGAATAAAATTGAGATAAATCGGACTGACCGATTGCACCCCATCTACTCCTAGTGATTGATATAGTCGTTTTTCCGTAAAGCGGTCTAGGGAAATGAGCGCTCGAAAGCGACCGCTCAAGATGATGATTTCCCCATTTAAACTATTGTGAAATTCTACGGCACTGTTAAATAAAGCTCCTCTAAAGCCTAATTGGAGAAACATCAACACATTCGCAAAGCTAATCCCTGCAATAGCAACCATCAGACGCGATCGCTCTTTGCGTAACTGCAACCATGAGAGAAAAAGAGGCTTCTTCTTTTTGCCAGATCGATTAACTTCAGGCTGAGGACGGATAATTGTTGTCATCATGTCCTCCTTAAGATTGGACATTGATTTCTATTTGTACAGTTAAATTCGTCAAACCAGCAACCTTGCGGCTAGATTCTGGATCTAAATGGATTTTTACTTCCACAACTCGCGCATCAAATTGTGCGGCTGGGTCGGTGTTTAACACATCCTTTTTCCTGACTTCTAGCCCGACTTCAAACACTTTGCCTTGTAACACATCTGCAAAAGCATTATTCTTACTGGTAATTGTTGCTAATTGACCAACCCGGACTCGGCTAATATCTAGTTCATAGATTTCTGCAACTGCTACCATTTTTTGAGTTTTTCCTATACTAATGATGCCTTCATTACCTACTAGTTCTCCAGGTCGGGTATGGATTTTTAGTACATTACCATCTTGCGGCGATCGCACAACTGCTCGGTCTAGTTCTGCTTTAGCTATAGCTACTCCCGCCTGTGCTTGGGCAACTTGCGTTCTGGCTAGTTGTACATCCACAGGACGCACTTCGGCAATTTGCTCTAGTGTCGCCTTCGCTTCTTTAATCTGCTTTTGTCGTGACAGCGTAATCCGGCTTAAAGCTGCACGGGCTTCATTTAAACTATCGCTAACTGTACTCGCAGTTAATTGCTTAGTATCACGCAATGAAGCAGAGACAGCGCCACCGATGTAGAGATCCTGATAACGTTGAGCTTCTAATTGTGCATTCTCTAATTCTGCTTTCAGTCGAGCGATCGCTGCTTCTTGTGTGGCAGTTTCCGTCACTAATTCTGCCTCTAATCTTGCTATGACCTCTTTTTGTGCTTGAATTTGCCCCAATTTTGCACCTGCTAGAACCTGCTGTAACCGACTTTGAGCAACCGCCACTTGCTGCTTTGATTCTTGCAAAGATGCTTGACGACGAGCGTAAGTATCCAAGATGGCAATGATCTGCCCTTTACGAATAAACTGCCCGTGATGGACTTTCAGGGTATCCACTCTCGCTCCATCAATCGATGTAGGTGCAAAAACATTGATCACTTCTCCATCTGGTTCTAATCTTCCCAAGGCAGAGACTGTGTTGATAGTAGGTTCCGAGATCGCTACTATTTTCTGAGATTGATGAGTGCTAATTTTCTGATAAGCGACTACACCAGTAATCGTCATCATCAAGCCAGTAATAGTAATTATAATCTGACGCAGGTGGCGTAACCTAACTTTAATTTCTGAAGCCACCATAATTATCCCCCAAAAGTTGAATTAAATTTATAGAACTGATGATGTGATAAATTCAAGGACGGCGACAACTCCATTTGGAAAAAATCAAATCCAATAACTTTAGGACTTACGCACTAAGATTGTCTGTTTAGACTGGGTGTAAGGGTGTAAGGGTATAGGTTTAAAGCTTTTACACCCTACACCCCTATACCCTTGCCCAAACCCTTGATTTTTCGTTTTCATGCGTAAGTCCCAAACTTAATGAACAGGTTGCCTAAAACTTAAAATCCTTAGCACCTAAATATCTATATATGCACCTGATTATTTGCCAGGTAATTCATTATCAACAAGATTGGGTAGTCTGAGAGGCTCTTGAGGCAATAAATGCGATGAAAAGCATCAATGATGACCTTCCTTTGCCTGTTCCCTGTTCACCGTAAAAAATAATATGAGCGAAAGCAGTATCTACCCACGGGTACGTTAGGCTAGAGCCATCATCCACCATACTGACTTACCAAGACTAAATTTTTTCATTAGAGCAAATCTTTCTCATCCGCATTTATCGGTATTTAATTTTCTCCAAACATATTGCCACATTTTTATCTTGGCAGGCTAATATTTAACGTTCATTTAATATATTCTTGCCTAAGTTTGTAGCGATTTTCAGATTAAAAAAACACAGAATTTAGTACAGAAAAGTTTGATTGTCAATTTTTCTCAATCACTTTTATATGAGAAATCATGGGTAGTTTTCTTCTCCTACACGAACAACAAAAAAGAATTTTCTCACTAGAGAAACACAAACTAATGAACTATTGTATTACAAAGATACTATCAGTCAAAAGTTACAGCACTTTTCACCTTGATGAGGTACATTCATCTAGCCTCTAACCCTAGTCTAAGCGCCTCTGTTACTTTGCAAAGTGTACTGCACTCAACTGAAAAAGGCTGTAACTTTTAATCACTGATACTGTTGACTGTTATCCTAAAGAAACCAAACGGTCTTTTAATTGTCAAAAAAATATTCATATTTAATCTAATTTTTTGTTGGTAAAAGACTTTTTAAATACTCATACAGGTGCTTGCTTACTCTTTCCATATGAATAGTTTGTTTGTAAAGTTGACTCATCATTAACACTCCTTCAAGGTTAGAAATTATAATAGTTGCCACCTCATCTGCTTCTATATTCTCAGCAAGTTCACCTTTCTCAATCCCCTTTTCGATAATTTGACAAATAAGTTGTCTCCAACTGTTCATAGCCTCCTGTGTTCTTAACAATAATGCAGAATTAGTATCTTCGCACTCAATGGCTGTATTCAATATTGGACAGCCACCGGGAATAACTGAACCATCAATTACAAAACTCAGGCTCACAGGAATAATTGCTTCTAAACGTTCAATTGCATATTTCTTTAACTTTAAAGCATTAATAAAACCTCGTCTAAGCAGATTGAAAGCCAGGTCTAAAGCATTAAGTGCTAATTCTTCTTTACTCTGGAAGTGGTTATATATTCCTCCTTTTTGCAAATTTGTGGCACGCATAATGTCTGAGATGGAAACACCACCGTAGCCTTGCTGGTTAAACAGTTCTGCTGCCTTGTAAAGAATATGTTCTCTTGTTGTTTTGGCTTGAGACATTTTTATCTCTATTTAGAAACCGTTCGGTCTTTACCAACATCGTTATGCTATCAAAAAAATTTCTAAATGACAATCAGCTAGCTACTTGTTTAATATTTAGTTACATAAGTCAGGAAAAATAAACGGTCTAATATAAATAAAAATTAAGTTAAGTAGAGGAATATAAAAAAATATCAGACTCAGGCAATAAAAGCAATCAAGGATAAAAATAGCTACACCAGTGTTTATCAGCTTCAATAAAAAATAATACCAGCTAATGGAGTACAGAGAGCAAGGAAATTACATATGGGATTAACATTAAAAACGCTTTGCTTGGAAAGTGAGCATTGTTAAGAGAAGTTACAGATACAGACCATAACTGCATAAGATAAAACTCATATACTGATAGACAGATGAGAGTCAAAAGTTAAGAGATAAACATCGTGAATAACAGGCTTTTCCACAAAGTCACTGCTTTGACTATCGGTTCTCTCCTCACTTTTAACTAGGCTTTTTTTCAGAGCGACTTGATCCAAAATTAAGAATAACTTAAGCATTAATAAATTTCTGGTCAGCAGTAATGATATACATCTTAAAATTCCTGAGTAGTTTTATTCGATTTATCGACAAGTTACAAATTTGACAAGTCAGTACGGTTTTAATAGTATTGAAATACCTTTATATTGGTATAATTCAACGAACATCATCATTTCATTTCTTACACAAGGCAAAATCATTACTCGGTTAACAGCATATTAAGCTGAACTTGTGAGCTGGTTTTCAGTAAACTTTGGTTTTTTGTTCCCTCCATTCCTAAAAAACCTGCACTTAATATTTACTTGCAGGATAAATAGAATATTCTGCATTAAGTATACAAATGATGGAAAATTATTGGAACACAAATATCTGCCAACTCGGTAGAAGTATAAATTGCACAGAAATTCTGATCAATTTTGCTACAGTTCTAGCTACTTCTGCAAATGTCAGAATTTGTGATTGATTTCCTGCTTTGTTTCAGTAAGGTGAAGAAAGCGATATTGTTTAAGCTGTTTTGTGTAAAGTTAATGGTAGTTTTCGCTTCAGCAGGTAATTTAATACTGGCGTTGTCGAATTATGAGATATTTACCCGTCTTTTGACCAAAATATTCATAATTTGAGCTGCTAATTTATCCACGTTACACCTGAAGATTTTCGTAACCAATTTTAAAGTAATTACTGATATGCACAACAGAGCATCTCACCCTAGTGAAATTGCAGTCATTGGCATGGGTTGTTGGTATCCAGGCGCAAATAATTTACAACAACTCTGGGAAAACATCGTAGCCAAGCGACAACAGTTTCGGCGATCGCCAAATCAGCGTTTACCTCTGAGTGAATATTACGATCCCGATCCAGACGCACCAGACAAAACCTATGGTAATCGGATGGCGGTGATTGATGGTTTTGACTTTAGCTGGGTTAAATGGCGCATTCCTAAAACCGTAGTCGATTCCTCAGACATTGCTCAATGGTTGGCATTGGAAGTAGCAATTCAAGCAGCAGAGAATGCGGGATACAATCGGAACACCATTCCCACAGAACGCACAGGTGTTCTGCTAGGAAACACCTTGACAGGGGAATTTTCGCGCTCTACGAGTATGCGTATGCGCTGGCCTTTTGTCCAACGTACCTTAATTGCCGCAGCCCAAGCACAACAGATGCCTCCACAGGTGATAGATTCATTAGTCCAAACAATGGAGGTTTATTATAAGTCTGTTTTCTCGCCCATTACCGAAGACACACTCGCAGGAAATCTTTCCAATACGATCGCAGGCAGAGTTTGTAACTTCTTTAATTTCCACGGTGGCGGTTATACAGTCGATGGGGCTTGTTCCTCTTCCCTAATTGCTGTGGCTAACGCTGCTACTGCTTTAACCAATGGCGACCTAGACTTAGCTTTTGCTGGCGGCGTAGATATCAGTTTAGACACCTTTGAACTGATTGGCTTTGCCAAAGTCGGTGCTTTGACTAGCACAGATATGAAAGTCTATGACCGCAGAGCCAGTGGCTTCATCCCTGGAGAAGGATGTGGTTTCGTCGTTCTCAAACGTTTAGAAGATGCCCGCGCCGATGGCAACTATATCTATGCAGTATTAAAAGGCTGGGGTATCTCATCCGATGGAAAAGGAGGGATTACCGCACCTAATCGTGAAGGACAAGCTACAGCCTTACGTCGTGCTTATGAGCGAGCTGGCTACAGTCCCCATACACTGGATTTTGTCGAAGGACATGGAACTGGGACAGTAGTAGGCGATCGCACAGAACTGGAAGGGGTAGCCCTAGCCTTGAATGCTTATGGTGAACCCCAGCCCCGCTCCTGCGGTATCACCTCCTTTAAATCCATAGTTGGGCATACAAAAGCCGCAGCCGGCATCGGCGCATTCATTAAATCAGTCATGGCTGTCAACCGTCGAGTAGTGCCACCAGTAGCTGACTGCCAAGAACCCAATGCTGTTTTTGAGAACGCCGCCCGTTCTCTTTACCCGATTTTGCAAGGGGAAGTCCGCCCCCAAACCAGTACCCTGCGGGCTGGTGTATCTGCTATGGGGTTTGGGGGGATTAATTGTCATATCACCCTAGAGTCTGGGGATGCTCCAGCCCAGAGTTTGCAAACATCGATTGCAGAAAGGTCTTTGCTAGTTTCTCACCAAGATACAGAAATTTTTGTCCTGGGTGCGGCATCGATTCCCAGCTTACTAGAACAAACCAGAATTTTGCTCACTCAAGCCGCAGGGTTGAGCCTGGCTGAATTGGTAGACTTGGCTGCACACTTGAGCCGCCACCTCCAACCCCAACAACCTGTGCGTGCGGCTGTCATCGCAAATCAGCCGGACGAGTTGGTAAAACATCTCAGCCTTTTAGAAAAATTATTGCGAGAAAAGCCCCCTGCTGAGGGAGAAATAGCAGTGACCCCGCAAAAAGAGGTCTGGGTGGGGAATAACGTCCAGCAAAATCGAGTTGGTTTTCTCTTCCCAGGCCAAGGTTCACAAAAATTAAACATGGCGCGGTTGCTGGTAGAGCGATATTCCTGGGCCAGAGAACTTGTAGAGCAAGCTGATATTTGGTTGCGTGCATCTGGCTTTACTGGTGTCAGCGACTTGATATATTTACCCCTAGATCGTGCCGTTGATCAAACACAAGTCCAAGATTGGTCAAGCGCCCTAGCACAAACACAAATAGCTCAACCAGCAATCTGTTTGACTTCCTTACTGTGGTTAGGCTATCTGCAACGTTTGGGCATCGTACCTGTGGCTGTAGGTGGTCATAGCCTGGGGGAATTAATGGCTTTTTACACAGCAGGAGCCTTTGATGAAAAAACCCTCCTGTCTCTAGCTGCAATTCGGGGACAGGCAATGTCTGCCAATGCCACAGGTGAAACACCAGGGACAATGGCAAGCTTGGCTTGCTCTGTGCAGGTAGCAGAGCAGATTCTGCAACAAGTCAGGGGTTACGCTGTATTGGCTAACATCAATACTCCTCAACAGATGGTCATCTCTGGCGAAGTGGCAAGTGTGGAGGAAGCGATCGCCATAGCACAAGCCAGCAACATCCGCACCCGTCAGCTGTCAGTTTCTCATGGTTTCCATTCTCAATTAGTTGCCAGCGCCGCCGAACAAATCAGGCAACAAGAACTGATTCCAACTCAGTTAACCAAAATTAATCTACCTCTATTTTCCAGCATCAATGGTCAGCAGATTCAGCCAGGGCTATCCTTGCGTGATCACTTTGCCAATCAGATTGTCGGACAGGTGGATTTTATTTCACTAGTGAAACGGCTGGCACAAAAGTGCGATTTACTTGTAGAAGTCGGCCCTGGAAAAGTCCTTTCTGGACTAGTAAGTGAGATTAGTGGCGCAAATGGCATCTCTTGCTTACCTGTGGAGTCCAAGCCTGGAGTCACACATGACTTAAATGTCATGCTCGCTGCCATATTTGTGCGTGGTAGTGAGATTAACTGGGAAACTGTGTATGAGAATCGGCTAATTCGTCCTTTTGTACCAGCATCAGAGCGATTATTCATTGAAAATCCCCTAGAGCGAAAATTCTCAATATCTACCGAGCAAATACCTTTGGCTGTGAAAATATCTCTGGCTTCCCATCCACAGCCTCAAGCGCCAAACCAAGTTGCTTGGGAAATGTTGTCAAATTACCTCAGCGAACGTGGCAGATTTTTGACAGAGGTAATTCGTGCAGACTTGCAGAGTATGTCCCCTGCTCCCAACGTCAATGCCAGTAACGGTAACGGCTGGGCGACTAATAACTCAGGCAAGGATGGTTATGGTTTTACTCCTGCCAACAATGGTACTGCTCACCTAATCAAAGATACATCCAAGGCAACTCCCCCCATCGCTCAACCCCAAATCTCGCCAGTTGCTCCGACACCGAGTAATGGCAAGGCAAACCATAGTATTGAAAACTTCTTAGTAGACTTTATTGTCAAACAAACAGGTTTCCCGGCAGAGAGTGTCACCCCAGAAATTAGACTACTAGATGACCTCAACCTCGATTCGATTAAAGCCGGAGAACTAATTGCCGTTGCTACACAACAATTTGGAGTCGCAGGCAAGATTGACCCGGCATCTATGGCCAATGCCACCATCCAAGAGATTGCCCAAGCGATCGCCCAGGTGATGCCGCAAATACCTGAGATTGTACCTACAGCTAACAGTATTGAAAGCTTCTTGGTAGACTTTATTGCCAAACAAACTGGTTTCCCCCCAGAGAGTGTCACCCCAGAAATTAGACTACTAGATGACCTCAACCTCGATTCGATTAAAGCCGGAGAACTGATTGCTGCGGCCACACAACAATTTGAAGTAGCAGGCAAAATTGACCCGGCATCTATGGCCAATGCCACAATTCAAGAGATTGCCCAGGCGATCGCACTCGTCATGTCTCCCAGCAGTCAAGTGATCGCCAAAAACGTTGGCAGTTCTCATCCACCAGTTCGGACTCAGCCGCCACCATCCACACAGACATCAGCAGGCGATCGCCAAACAAGGGTACGTGATTACATCGTCCAACCTGTAGCCGAGCCATCTACCCCAGTCGCTTTTGGCAAGCATCCACAAGAGAACTGGAAAACTGCCAATGCCGTTATTCTCTGTGAGAACAGTGAATCTGCGATAGCCGAAACCCTGGCGAAAAAACTTTCACAGCAAGGGGCAAAAACTCAAACCCTCTCCTTTACTGTCGCTCAAGCTCAAGGAGTAATTGACAGTAAAGATTTTACTCACTTCATTGCTGTATTGCCCCAGCAATCCACTCATAACTCATCCACAGATACTTGGTTACACAATCTCATCGGGCGATTACATAGCATTGCCACCCCACCCTCGGCGGCTGCCGCCAACCGCACCCATACCACAGTAGCCTACATTCAATTTGGTGGCGGGCATTTCGGTACACAATCACCCCTTGCAGAGGTTGAGCAATGTTGTGCCATCGGTTTTGCCTCTAGTTTGCATTTGGAACGCCCCGATCTCAAGGTGAGAGTGATTGACTTCTCTACCCAACTTAGTCCCAGCAAAATTGCCAAATGCGTGACACAAGAACTAGCTACACCTCATTTCTATCTAGCTGCGGGTTACGATGCTCATCTGACTCGTTATGTACCCCGGCCGCAAGTACAAGAACCAGCCGAATATACAGACCGAGAAATTACTTGGTCGGCTAAAGATGTCATTCTTGTCACCGGTGGCGCTAAGGGGATTACAGCCGAATGTGCTTTAGCTTTAGCTAAGAAAACAGGGGTACGCATGGCGTTGGTTGGTCGTTCACCACTGCCAGACAAACATACGGCTGGATCTGGAAATGCGGAAGTGATGCGGACGCTAGAACGTTTCAGTGCAGCAGGATTAACCTGTCTTTGCTACAGTTGTGATGTTGCTGATCCCGAATCTTTAAGAGCCGTCATCCGCCAAATCCGCCAAGACTTAGGCGAGATTACAGGAGTCATTCATGGAGCTGCCCTGAATTGGCCGAGACTAATTGAGCAAGTCTCTGTCGAAGCCGCATTTGATGAAACCAAACCGAAGCTCAAAGGCATTCTTAACTTATGTGCAGAATTTGCCAATACACCACTCAAGCTGTTTGCTGGTTTCTCCTCCGTGATTGGCATTACTGGTATGCAGCGTAATGCTTGGTACGGCTTTTCCAATGAAGTCTTAGACCTAATTTTGCGCCGCTTCCAAGCAGAACATCCACAAACTGCCGTTGTTTCTATGGCATTTAGTGTTTGGGAAGAAGTTGGCATGGGGGCGCGGATGGGTAGCGTCCGTAGTTTGAATAAAATGGGTATCAAAGCCATTCCCAAAGATGCAGGTGTAGCTAGATTCCTGCATTTAATTGCCCACAAGCCTGCGGATTTACGAGTAGTAGTTGCTGCGCCCATGCAGGCCCTGTCTGCCTTTGAAACCAGTGGCTTTGATACTTGGTTTCCCGAACGCTGTGTACCACCTCAAGAGTCAAAGTTCTTAGAACGGGTATTGTTGTGCGAACCTGGTGTGGAAATGGTAGCAAGGGCGCATTTGAGTTTAGAGCAAGATGCTTACCTTCTGGATCATTTATATAAAGGTTCATATCTATTTCCCACGGTTTTCGGCTTAGAGGCTATGGCGCAAGCAGTGGCTTATGTCACGGGTAAAACCACCTTGCCAAATCTGGAGATTGCAGATATTCGGTTAGAGCGTCCCATAGTCGTTGATCCAGAAAAAGGCTTAGACATCGAAATTTATGCGGAAGTGCTAGAGCGCGAAGCCAAAAATGCTCCCCAAAAAGTGTCTGTTACCATCAGAACTGAGAAAACTGGCTTCAATATTAGTCATTTTTCTGCTACATTTGTTCTATGTAGTCCGAAAAATCTGACTACCCAATTAGTGGAGTTGCCATCTCAACCACTAGATATTCGCCCTCAAGAGGATCTCTACAGTTGGCTGCTATTTCAAGGCCCACGTTTCCAACGCATACAGCAAATTTACAGCCTCAATGCTGACCAATGTGTCTTCCGTACCCAGAGAAACTTTAGCTTCTCGGCTAAACCAGGAAGTAACTTAGATAGGTCAGAAGGGCCGTTCTTGTTGGGAGACCCTTACTACAGAGATTCCTTGCTGCAAGCTGGACAATTATTGATTCCGCAGGATAATTGCCTACCTGTAGCGATTGAACGAATCGAAATTTACCAGCCAGATGAGCCGCAGGGAAATTCCTGTATTGGCATCACCACAGCCCAAGGTCAAACTGGTAAGCAATTCCGCAATACTGTATTGGTGGTGGCTGAAGATGGGCGCATTGTGGAAAGACTCAGTGGATATGAGGCTAGGTTATTAGAACATCGTGCAGATTATCCCACGATCGCCGAACTAGTTGATCCCGTATCCAGAGATGAAAAACTACTGCTGGAAAAAATTAGCGATCGCACCCGTTTCTTTGGCGTTAGCACCCCCCAAGTTTCTCTAGCTTATCTCTCGCAAATCGGTATGTTATCAGCCGCAGAACGTCATATCCAAGAGTTGCCTTTATTCCATCAAGCTCTTGGTAAACTACTCCCTGATCATCCTCATCTGACTTCCCAGGTAAAAATTAACTGGACAGCATCAGGAAAACCAGTAGTTACCGGACTGGCTGAGGAGGAAATAGGAGTTTCTCTGTCTCACGATCAGCGTATTTGTCTATGTGTGGCAGGACGTTCCCCTCAAGGTTGCGATATTGAACCTGTGAGCAATCGTAGCCAGCAAGAGTGGCAAGCCTTACTCAGTGATGCACGACAGCCATTAATGCAACAGTTGTTGTTGCGCTCCGATGACACAGGAGATTTCGCAGGTATGCGTATTTGGACGGCTGTTGAAGCCTTACGCAAAGCAACTGAAGCTAAAGAGATTAATTTGCGAATAGCTGATATCGAAGGCGATTGCGTCCTATTCCGTGATATGTCCATCGGTAGTCAACTCAAAGTTTTGACTTTCCCATTGCAGTTGACAAGAGGCTTACAAAGAATGGTTGCATTAGTTGTTCAGGATGCTCAATCTGAAGCAACTGCTATTCCTCCCACAGTCGATGAAATTTATCAATTATCCCTCCTCAAAGCCAACCCACAAAGAGAAAATCAAAACTCAAACACTGGGCGTGGTGAGTTACAACAACCACCCTTCAAAGGCTAAAACTATTCAACCTTTTACACACAAACCAATGTTGACAAACAATACTCAGTCTCCAACCTACGATGTTGTGATCATGGGTGCAGGAATAGCTGGAATCTGCCAAGCCCGTCACCTACTGTTGAATATTCCTGGTATCAAGATTGCTTTAGTCGATCCTCGTTCTGAAGACCGCACCGACAAAGATATGAAAGTTGGTGAATCCACGGTGGAAATCTCCACTCTGATGATTTGTAAAGAGTTGGGGCTTTATGATTACATGATTGAAAACCATCCCCCTAAGTTTGGTTTAAACTTTCATTGGCCTAAAGACCCAGCTCAAACACAAAATACCGACGACTATTATCATCTGTGGGCGACTCGCCAGCCACCCCTAGCTTCTGTGATCATTCATCGCGCTAAGTTTGAGCGAGATGTCCTGAAAATGAATCAAGATATGGGTGCTAAATTTTATAACGGTCGAGTTCTTGATGTGGAATTGACTGCTGGGGATGACCTCAACACAGTGCAAGTGAAAGTGGGCAATGAGCAACTGCAACTAAAAGCTAAACACGTTATTGATGCTGCTGGACGCAAGTTTATCATTGGTCGCAAGACAGATAACTTATTGTTTGGCCCTGAAAATCTCTATGGTGTCAATAATGGTTCAGCATGGATGCGAGTGAGAAATGTTGATCGCACTATTTTCCATAATGGTCATGACCCAGCAAATGCTACCTGTAGCCATTACTATGCCACGAATCACTGGATGGGTCACGGACATTGGGTATGGATGATCCCCACAGATACCCAAACTATGGAATTGTCTATTGGGTTGGTTCACCACCATGAGGTAATTCCAGCCCACAGTGTGAATACCAAGGAAAAGTTCACTGCTTTTCTCCAGGCGAATCACAATGTTATGTACCAATTGCTCAAGAGTGGCGAGGAAGTCGATTTTCACTACTTACCCAGGGTAGCCCATAAGAGTAAACAAATGTACTCCAGAGATAACTGGTATGTCATTGGTGATGCTGCTGCTATGTTTGATCCGTTTTACTCGATGGGGATGACTATGATGTCCTTTCAAATCGAGAATATTACAGAAATCATCCGTGCAAAATCTGCTCTTGAGCCTGATGCAGAGAGGAAGCGCACTGTCTACAACAACTTTGCTGTCAACATGATTTCTCGCAATAATCACCTCGTCAGCCACCATGAAAAACAACTCGGTAATGCTAGCATCATGAGCTGGCGCATCTTCCTAGAAAATATGTGGTGGTTTGGCATACTCATCCCCATGTATATAGGTAAATGGCATTTAGATTTACCCTTCCTCAACAAGTTTGGTAAACAAGGACGTGGTGCAGTTGTTGCAGAAACCTTGGAAGAAGCATATAAACTCTTTGACCAACTGATAGATAAAAAGCATAATTTGGGCTTTATCTATACCCACCGTACAGATGAGTTGCCCTTTGGGTATTCCATCACTAGAGATGTCAGCAAGTACATAGGTCTGAGTAAATATGAGCCTAAACACTGCAACATCTATGCCGAGATGAGAAACACCTATTTCTTCGTGGCTTTATGGTATTTGAAGTTGTTGTGGAAAGGATTTGGTTGGCGAGGGTTTTTAGTACCGCAGAATGTGAAACGAGTTTTCACCCTACTCAAAGTAGCCGCTCAATCCTATGTAGATGAGTTGGTTTATGAATATCGCACCAGAAATATTCCCACCAACACCGCAGTCGCCAAGCAAAGAGAAGAATTTAAAACTTATGTACCCCGGATTGAACTCCAGCCTTGGGAAAATCTGACCACTGTAGATACCCAGGACAAGCAACTGTCTACAGTACCAGAGCTAGCTGAAGTTGGCAGTTAAATTATAGCCCGTGAGGGAGCGATCAACGCCATCATCGCTCTCTACCAACACCATTCCTGAACCTATTTCATCTTGTTAGTGAGAATAAACAAAATGACAGTTAATAACAATCAGTCTCAAGTTTACGATGTTGTAATTATGGGCGCGGGTATCGGCGGAGTCTGTCAGGCTCGACATTTGCTGCTTAATGTTCCCGGTATCAAGATTGCCTTAATTGATCCCCGTCCTGAAGAACGCACCGACAAGGATATGAAGGTTGGCGAATCAACAGTCGAAATCTCCACCTTAATGATTTGTAAGGAGTTGGGACTGTATGATTACATGATTGAAAATCACCCACCCAAGTTTGGCTTAAACTTTCACTGGGCCAAAGAAGCTGGCAAAACTCAATCTACAGAAGATTACTATCATATCTGGACTGTTAAACAGCCCCCTCTGGCTTCCGTCTTGATTAACCGCCCTAAATTTGAAAGGGATCTGTTGAAAATGAATCAACAGATGGGTGCTGAATTTTACAATGGTAGAGTTGTAGATATGGATCTAACGCCTGGTGATGCAATCAAGACTGTACAAGTGAAAATAGGCGATCGCCATTTACAATTAAAAGCCAAACACGTAATTGATGCAGCTGGTCGCAAATTCCTGATTGGTCGCAAAAAAGACAATCTCATCACTGACCCAGAAAACCTCTACGGTATCAACAATGGTTCAGTTTGGATGCGTGTCAGAAACGTCGATCGCACTATTTTTCACAGTGGTTATGATCCAGAAGTTTGTACTTGCAGTCACTACTATGCAGCAAATCATTGGATGGGTCATGGACATTGGGTATGGACTTTACCCACTGACACCCAAAACATGGAATTATCCATTGGTCTGCTCTACCACCATGAGATGATTTCTGCTCACGATGTGAATACCAAAGAAAAGTTCTGTGCTTTTCTAGAAGCTAATCATAATGTTGTTTATCGCTTACTCAAGAGTGGCGAAGAAGTTGACTTCCACCATTGGCCAAGGATAGCTCATAAGAGCAAGCAGATGTACTCCCAAGACAACTGGTATATCATTGGTGAGGCTGCTGCTATCTTTGATCCCTTCTATTCTCAGGGATTAACGATGATGTCTTTCCAAATTGAAAGTGTAACAGAAATCATTCGGGCTAAGTTAGCTGGTGAGGCTAATGCGAAGGAAAAATGCGCCTTATACAATAAATTTGCTTTAAACATGGTCGATCGCACCAATGTTTTGGTCAGCCGTCATGAAAAGCAACTCGGTGATGCTAGCATCATGACTTGGCGGATGTACTTAGAAAATATCTGGTGGTTCAAAATGCTGATCCCCATGTTTGTAGGTAAATGGCATTTAGATCCAGGCTTCTTGAAAAATGTTGTAGCCAAGCCTGGCCGTCTCTACGTTGTACAAATCATGAATGCAGTCTATGAACATCTCGATGAATTAGTAGAACGCAAAGCCAATATCGGCTTCTTGCATACTCACATCGCCGATCAATTGCCCTTTGGTTTTACTATGAGCAATGATTTTGATAATTTCTTACACTTGACTAAATACGAACCTCAACGGGCTAACATTTATGTTTCTATTCAATGGTCGCACTTCTTTGTTGCTCTGTGGTATCTGAAGTTCTTGTGGAAAGCTTATGGTATTAAAGGAGTTTTAGCACCCAGCAATCTCAAACACGTCTTTGCATTGTTCAAAGCATTTATTGAGGCTGCTTGGGATCACTTGATTTTCCGCATTCAAAATAGAAATATTCCTGGTAACAGTATCATCGCCAATATCAGAAAAGATTTCCATAATTACCGCGCTCCACGCAAATTAGAGCCTTGGTTAAAAGAGGTGAAAGAACCATTAAATGCTCCAGCAACTACTCAAAACCGGGAGTTGGTGAAAGTAGAAGTTTAAGATGAGCTTGGCAAAGTCCCCTCCTTTGTAGCAAAACTTTTTATATCCTCATATGGGCAAATTGAAGAAGTTTTCACCATGAAAAAGAGGCTAGAGGGATTAGGGACTTCCAAAAATTAAATTATTCAATTGGCAGAAATAACATGATGAATAGGCTCTTTATCCCCCAGATTCCCTTAGCGTTATCGTAGCGTCCCGCAGGAATAGAATATTTACTTAAAAGTCCTTTAGCTTATATCCTGCCTATTCTCTGTTTACTACTTATATTCATAGGAGAAATCCGTAATGCTTGTCCAAACATCCGTAAATGTACGGCAAATTATTACTGAACAAAAAGAGTTTTTTTGCACAGGGAAGACTAAAAATATTGATTTTAGAATTTCCCAACTACAAAAATTAAAGCAAGCAATTACTGACAATCAGCCACAAATATTTAAAGCTTTAAAAGCTGATTTACATAAGTCTGGTTTTGATGCTTACTTTGAAGTTATCGGCATTATCAAAGAAATAGATTATGCCCTCAAACACATTAAAAATTGGGTTAAGCCGCAAAAAGTTGCCACACCTTATCATCAGTTACCAGCTACAACTTATATTTGTCCTGAACCTTTGGGTGTCATATTAATTATCGCTCCTTGGAACTACCCATTTAATCTAGTGATGACTCCTTTAATTGGTGCGATCGCTTCTGGTAATTGTGCTGTTTTAAAACCTTCGGAAGTATCTGCTCAATCCTCATTAGTGATTGCTGACATTATCAGGCAAACATTTGAGCCGGGTTTTATTCAAGTGGTTACAGGTGGTGTAGAAGTTAGCCAAGAACTGTTAACAGAAAAATTTGACCACATATTTTTTACTGGCAGTACAGAGGTCGGTAAAATTGTCATGTCATCCGCCGCTCAACATCTCACTCCAGTTACTCTCGAACTAGGCGGAAAAAGCCCTTGCATTGTTGATGAAGACACCCACTTAGAATATACAGCCAAACGCTTAGTCTGGGGCAAATTTATCAATGCTGGACAAACTTGTACTGCTCCTGATTATTTGCTGGTGCATAAAAATATTAAAGCAAGTTTGTTAAATGAGATTGGTAAGGCTATAAAAACATTCTATGGTGATGAGCCGTTACACAGTGCAAATTATTCGCGCATAATTAACCAAAAACATTTTTTTAGACTTGCAAATTTACTGAAATATGGTAGAGTTATCATAGGCGGAAATATCAATCTTCCAGAACTTTACATAGCTCCTACTGTTATTGATCAAGTCTGCTGGGATGATGAAATCATGCAGGAAGAGATTTTTGGCCCGATTCTTCCTGTAATCGAATACACAGATTTAGCTGAAGCGATCGCCATCATTAACGAAAGACCCAAACCTTTAGCCCTTTACTTCTTTTCTCAGAATAAACAACATCAAACTCAGGTATTGCAGACAACAGTATCAGGTGGTGTTTGTATTAATGATACAGTCATGCACTTAACTATTCCTACTTTACCCTTTGGAGGAGTAGGTGAAAGTGGCATGGGTCGCTATCACGGTAAAAGTGGTTTTGACAACTTTTCTTATCAAAGAAGTGTACTGCACAAGTCGTTTCTCTTTGATTTGCAATGGAGATATTATCCCACTCCCAAAGGTGCAAAAAAGCGCTAGCTAATTGCAACCTGAAACTCATTGTCTAGCTGTGATCACATAGATGAAAATATCTTCAGCCCGTGATATCAGCGACAGCAATGTTTTTACCTACCCCCTGCGTATCTTTTCATCAAGAGAAGAAAAATGGTCACAACAACAATCAGTCCTTATTTGCAAGGTAATTTTGCTCCAGTCTCAGAGGAAATCACCACAGATGCGCTGCTAGTCATCGGTGAATTACCTGCTGATTTATCAGGAACATTTGTCCGCAATGGCCCTAATCCTAAATTTGCACCCATTGGTCATCATCAGTGGTTTGATGGGGATGGGATGTTACATGGAGTGCAAATCGAAGGTGGACAAGCCTTTTATCGTAATCGCTACGTACAGACTAGAGCTTTAAAGATAGAGATAGAAGCAGGGCGATCGCTATGGAAAGGCCCGACTGAACCGCCTAATTTTGAGCTTCCCCAAAATAATCTATTTGGGCCTTTCAAAAATACTGCCAATACTGCTTTAGTCTGGCATGGTGGTAAACTTTTAGCACTGTGGGAAGGTGCAGAACCATACGAAATCTCAGTCCCGAACTTAGAGACTGTTGGGTCATACAACTATCAAGGGAAACTAGCATCTCGGTTTACAGCCCATCCCAAAATTGACCCCGCCACAGGGGAAATGATGTTCTTTGGTTACGCCGTTACTTCCCAACCGTATCTGCAATATAGCATCGTCTCACCCCAGGGAGAGCTAACAAAAACCGTTACCATCGACATCCCCGCGCCAGTGATGATGCACGACTTTGCCATCACGGAAAACTATACTATCTTTATGTATCTGCCCCTGACTTTTAGCATGGAAAGAATCATGCGGGGGGAATCAGCTTACTTATTTGAATCAGATGTTCCTAGCCGCTTTGCCATTCTACCTCGCTATGGCGATAACAGCGATATTCGTTGGTTTGAGGCTCTTTCTGGCTATATTTTCCATACTGTCAATGCTTATGAGAAGGAGGAAGAAATCGTCCTGTTGGCCTGTCGCATGAATGGGACAACTTGTCTTGACATACCTACTAAGTTCCCTGATAATCAGGATAATAGACCAAAACTCTACCGCCTACGTTTTAATCTTCGTACAGGTGCAGTCAGCGAAGAAGCTTTAGATGATGTACCATCAGACTTTCCCACTTTAAATCCGCAGAGGTTGGGACGGCAAAGTAGATATGCTTATACAGCAAAAATGGCTCCAGGGCAAAGACCAACATTTACCTTTGATGGCTTGCTGAAATATGACTTAACAAATAACACCTCTCAAGTCTGCAATTTCGGAGCGGGTCGTTATGGCGGTGAAGCAGTGTTTGTTCCTCATGGTGATGCAGAAGATGATGGCTACTTAATCACCTTCGTTTATGACAAGAATACTCGCACTTCGGAATTGCTAGTATTCAATGCTCAGGATATTACAAGTGAGCCAATAGCTAGAATATTGATTCCCCAAAGAGTTCCTTATGGTTTTCATGGGGTTTGGATTCCTCAAACATCTAGCAGCTAAATCAGGGCTTTTGTGTATTTGCTGATGCGATCGCGCTGAGATACTTTCACCAATGAAAGTCGTAAAGGAAGCATATCGTGGACAAGATATATGATGTGATCATTATAGGTACAGGCCCAGCAGGAATAACGGCGGCGAATTTGCTAGCAAAAAAGGGATGGGAAACCCTGATAGTTCACCAAAGTCCTCAACAAAAACTACAACTCCCAGAAACTTTTTCTGGTATCAGTCGTGATTTGTTGACAAGATTGGATATTGAGCAGGAAATCAACAAGGCGATCGCAACACCCAAACCTATCCACCTCGTTTCCGCTAGTGATAATTTTATCTACCATATTGGCATTGAACCGAACAAAGCCACTAGTAGCCATTATGGGATGAGCCTGAATCGAGAAATCCTCGAAAGAATTTTGCTAGAACGTGCTATTGGAAGAGGTGCAACCTACTTACCAACTACAGTTGTCAAAGATTTTATCTTTGTAGATAACCAAGTTACAGGCATCAAATGTCACACACCACAGGGAAATATTGAATATAGCGCCAAAGTCGTGATCGACGCTAGAGGAAAAGAAACGCCACTGTTAAATCACTTCAAAGTAAATAGCAAAGATAAAAATCTGGAACACCATATTGCAGTTTTTTGCGAATTTACTGGAGCTAGTTTTACTGAAATTATTCCTAATAACAGTATGTTAGGGGTAACTTTAGATCAGGGTTATATTTTAGCCATGCCTATTGCCAACAATCGAGTCAGTATCATGGCTGTTTTAGAAGGAGAAAATTTTAGTAACAATTGTCGTAATTGGGAGAAAAAATTTCAGGAAGCTGTAGAGAATTGGCAACCCTTAGCCCAAGCTATACAAACAGCCAAAAAACTAACACCTATATTGCCTATTACAAATCATAACTGGGAATGTGAAAGATTTTCTGGCAAAGGATTTTTAGTAGTGGGAGATTCAGTGGCATTTCTTGATCCCTTTTCCTGCAATGGTATAGCAATTGGTATGAATAGTGGTGAAATTGCTGCTGACTTTCTAACTCAAAAGCTGACACAGAGTCATGGATGTTGGGAAGCAGAAAATTTGTCTATTTACGATCAGCAAATTCGTGATCTAATTAACAAATGGAAACGAGTCTGGGGGATTGAAAACCTTAGTTTATCAAGTATGGACTTGTTGAAGCAGTCTCTTAAGTTGCTGAATCAACTCCAGTTTCTCAAATTAGGAGCGCTGAACGAAAATTGGAGCCAAAATATGATTATTCTCGCTAGCGGCAGTTGAGATTTAGGTTGCTAAGTACCAAAGAAAGTTAATTAGGAAATTTTCTATTTAATGCCTTTTCTCTACATTCATGAATTTAATCCTGTTCAATTAATTGATTATTACTAAAAATGCTCAGAGTTAAACATCAACAACTTAAATGAGGAAAATGAAAATGACGCAAGATATCTTATCCGACAACAGAAGGACTGAAAACAGAAGAGTACGTGGAGTTTCTCTCCTTCCTGCTGAAGCAGCTCAACGTCTTAATAATATACATAGCTCTTACACTCAAGGTTATCAAATAGCGACTACCACTAACGAACTAGAAGCAATCCTTCCTCAACTGAGTACAGTTCCCGCAGACTTGCTCGGATTCGCCTTAGAGGGCGTAGGTACAGGTTTAGGACAACGGGATCTCGTCACACCTACTGAATACAGCAGAGTCGAGGCCTTTGTTAAAAGTTCTCAGGATGCTTATGAGAACTATGTGTATGTTGGTGTAGGATTAATGTTAGGGAGACAAAAATTATCTATTGAACCGTATTTAGAATCACTTAGTCTCACTAAGCTGTGGCCATTAATCGATGGTTATGGCTTTCAATATGGCTTTAGCCATTGGCAAGATTATCTGCAAGGTCAACCCATGCCTGCAACGCTTTCTGGCTATGCTTGCCAAGTTTTTGATCAAGGTATGGGGCGGAGTATTTGGTTTATTGACGGTACTGATGTAAATTGCATTCCTAAGACCATCGCTGCTTTTCCCCAAGAAAGACAGATTAATCTGTGGGCAGGAGTTGGTTACGCTTGTGTCTATGCTGGTGGTGTAGAACGGCAAACATTAGAAGCCTTGAAAATAGCGGCTGGGCCGTATGAGCATATTTTGACTCAAGCAGCAGCAAGCGTAGCCAAGTCACGTCAAGTAATTGGGAACGCAGACTTTTACACAGAATTGGGTTGTGAAGTGATGTGTGGTATGGGAGCTAAAGCCGCCGCAGAGACTGTGGACAAAATGTTAGACAAGTTGTGTACCACAATACATACACCAGCAGAGGAAGGCTGGCAACCTTACCGCATACATCTATTACATCACAAAAGAATGGCCTTGCTGTCTGGAAAATAGGCAAAGGTTCAAAGATACTCACAGGTGAAGAAAGATGATACAGATAGAACAGATAGTAGAGAAGACACAACAGGATCAAATGGATCCCTGGCTAGCTTCACTACTGAACGCGAGAGACAAACGTGGTATCAAAGCAATTGACCCAGCAACGAAGCAGCGATTTGTCAAGGTGAGGCGGGCTATACTGGGAATCAACGAGCTAGTTGCTGCTGGGGAGGAACCAAAGGCAATTTTAGCGAAATTGCATCTGATGGATTCAGAATTACTCGGCTTTGGCCTAGAAGGTGTTGGCATGGCACTTGCTAAACAGGATCTAGGTACACCTGGGGAATTTAATCGAGTAGAGGCTTTTGTTACAGGCACAAGTCTAGCTTACCAAATTATGGTGTACTTGGGCGTAGGTGCATTGTTGGCAACAGAGCGGCTACCACTTGAGCCATACATTACATCCTATTTAGATCCATTTAATCTCTTACGAGTCTGGGCGATCGCTGATGGTTATGGGTTTCAATCTGGTATACTTCACTGGCAATATTTTCTGTATGGTCAACCAAGACCAGAATACTTCACTGGCTACATTGGGCGCATTTTTGACCAAGGATTAGGTCGGAGTATTTGGATGATAGACGCTGGTGATGTCTCTCATATCCAACAGACGATCGCCACTTTCTCGAATAGCAGACAGCCGGATCTGTGGTGTGGGATCGGCTATGTATGCAGTTCTGTTGGTGGCGTGGAACGTGAAACTCTCAAAGCTTTAGGAACTGCTGCTGGAGCTTATTTGCCAGCCTTAGCTCAAGGATCTGCTTGTGCTGTTAAGTTTCGTACAATGCTAGGTACACCAGCAGCTCATGTGGAATTAGCTAACGCAATTTTATCAGAATTAGCAGCTGATGCGGCAGAGAGTAGAGATGTAGTTTGGGAAAGGCGATCGCATATTGGTGCAACACCAGTTGAGTCTTTATGGCAGCACTATCGAACATATCTTATGTCTAACTAAGCTGGTAGTTTTCTCTAGATTCAAGTATTTAAATCAGAAATTCTTCACTTTTTAAGTGATAGGAGTAGAACAATAGTGAATACAATCAATCAAACCTTGGAATACGATGTTGTCATTATGGGCGCAGGATATGCGGGTGTTTGCCAAGCTCGCCATTTACTGTTGAAAATCCCTAATATCCGCCTGGCAATCATTGATCCTCGTGCCGAACATCCATCTAAAGTAGACCATAGACCAGGCGAATCAACCTTGGAAGTGGCGGCTGTATTTCTCTTTAGCGAGTTAGGGCTTCATGATTATCTCTTAGAAGAGCATACCCATAAAGCAGGGCTTAACTGGCATTGGCCAAAAGATATAGATAAGACAGATTCATTAGATGACTATTACCACATTTGGGTGAACCGACAACTGACGATTCCATCTTTTCATTTGCATCGCATCAAGTTTGATCGCGATGTGCTAGAGATGAATAAGCAGATGGGAGCGCATTTTTATAATGGTCGTGTTGTTGATGTAGACCTCACTCCCGGCGATGAACTCAATACTGTTAAGGTGAAAGTTCAGGATGATTATATACAGTTAAAAGCAAAACACTTAATTGATGCAGCAGGTCGCAAGTTTATCATTGGACGTAAAACCGATAACCTCTTACTAAATCCGAAAGAACTACCTGTGAATATTAAACCCAGTTCAGGATGGGTGTTAGTCAAGAATATAGACCGAACTATTTTTGACAAAAGCGTGTATTCCACAGAAAGCTTGGCCAGTCGTTACTATGCTACTAATCATTGGTTGGGGAAAGGTCATTGGTTATGGATGATTCCCCTTGACACGCAAACAAAAGAATTATCAGTTGGGATAATTCATCATCCAGATGTAATTCCCTCTGAATTAGTTAACACTAAAGAAAAGTTTTATGCTTTTATCAAAGCTAACCATAATTTAGTTTACCAACTGATCACTAGCGGCGAACACGTTGAGTTTAATTACTGGCCCAAGATTGCACATACAAGTAAAAAGATGTTTTCCCGTGACAATTGGTATGTTATAGGAGATGCAGCCAGCAACTTTGACGCGCTATATAGTACGGGAACAACAATGTCTGCGATAGGTATCGAGTCTGTAACTGAAATTATCCGTGCCAAACTGGAAAATGAAAAAGATGCTGAAAAGAAACGGGAGGCTTACAACCGTTTTAATCTTACCTTCACTCGCTTTATTAACCTTGCTGTAAGCAATCAAGAAAAGCAACTTGGTAACGCCAGCATCATGAGTTGGCGTATTTATGGCAACTCTATGGTATGGTTCGGCACATTAGTACCATTGTATGTTGGTAAGTGGCACTTAGACTTACTTTTTTCTCGCTTGGCTCTGATATTTTTCAAAGTTAATAGTAACTTTTGGGTAGAGGCTTACAAACAGCTAAATTATTTGGCGGAACGGGGGAAAAACATTGGATTTATGCAACAGTTTCGAGGCGGTCAGTTAATTGGAGGTTATCATACAGATAAATTCTTTGATAACTTTCTAGAGAATGCAAAATTAGAGCCTGGACATCTTAATGTTTTTGCAGGAGTCAGAGCCTACTGTTTCTATATAGTAATTTGGTTTATTATGTTGCAATGGAAGGGCTTTGGCCCAATAGGCTTGCTAAGACCCCGCAACATTTTCTTGATTGTAAGTATGCTGTTATCAGGGGTGATAATGTGGTTCGGAGAATTAATGCACAATTTACAGATGTTTGGTCAGCCCGACAATAGTATTCATGCTAAGGAACGCAAAGATTTCAAGAATTATCGCTATCAATCGAGACTACAAAATTGGGTTGATACCAGCGAGATGTCAACTGCTCGGCACAATTAAAACTACTTCGTCACGGCTATTATTTATTTTTAGTAAAGCCAAAAAGATTAATAGCTGTCCAGATAATTTGACCCATATTAAAGCTAATTTTGCTTTTGAAGATATCCATAAAGTTGTGCTATATAGGAATCAGATTTGATTTCTGTATCCCTTACGGGAGCGTAGCCAAAAAACTTTAGTATTTGTAGGGTGGGCAATGCCCACCAAAGCCATGAGTTGGTGGGCAATGCCCACCCTACGTATATTTCAAAAATCAAGTATGAGTCCTATACAAAGCAAATGGCTAAATTAAATGCGCTTTCATTGCAGAAGTAGCAACGTAACTCTAAAAATCTTTTGCGAAATGCAAAAAAAGTAGGCATTGTTCTACCTGAAACTTCTCTAAACTAGTGAAACTAAGGATAAATGTATGACAACGACAACTATTGATGTCAAAATTCAAGATGAGCGTGTGCAGACTATTAATTACACAATGACAAGGGTGATAGTCTCCTCAGACAAGCCATTTCTAGAGGTAATTGATGCAATTGAGTCTATAGTCGGCGATGGTAAATACAGCACTTTTGAAGAGTTGGTGACAGCGCAAGCTTCCTTTGAGGAAATCAAAAATGTCGTTGAAGGAATATTGGGTAAAAGTGGCTTTATGAAATTTGCCTCGTTCGATATGGGTGCGCTTATGTCTCTCATGGGTAAACCTAAGAATGTCAAACTCTACTTGATTGGTAATCCATTAATCGCCCATCAAATGATTGAGCAAAATCCTGCGGTTGGCCTTTATGTTCCACCCAGATTGCTTGTATTCGACGATTATGATGGTAAGACTTACGTTACTTATGACAAGCCATCATCGATGTTATCTCAATTTGACAACGCATTGATTTTGAAAATATCGCAAATGTTAGATCAGCGTTTTCAAGACACGGCTTTAAACATTACATGATCTGTGCTTTTAATTTTCAGGCTTCTATCCACTGATATAAGCGATCGCTTACACCTTTAACCGATATTCAGCTAGTGTTTTTGGCTTTAGCGATCGCTATTTTCTCTGCTGAAGTATAAAGTAGCTATTTTTAGCTAAGAGGATAACCCTAAATGTTTATCAATCCTAGTAGTTTGATTTACCAAAAGCAGATTAAATTAATCATTGCTCCTGTTTTTGGCATTACGAGTCTGTTAATTATTTGGCATCTACTCAGCTTAAATTCCCAAACAACACTGCCTTCGCCTGTGAAAGTAATCATTGATGAATGGAATTTGATTATAAATCCATTCTTTAACAACGGAGGTAATAATAAAGGATTCTTCTGGCTAATACTTGCCAGCTTGCAACGAGTAGCTTTTGGCTATTCCTTGGCTACAATCATAGGTATTTCTATTGGTTTTATTATTAGTCTCAATAAATTTATTAGAGATGCGATCGACCCCATCATTCAACTTTTACGCCCAGTCGCGCCTCTGGCTTGGCTACCCCTGGCTCAAGCGATTTTCCTCAAACCCAATCCCTCAGCCATCTTTGTCATCTTCATCACGGCAATTTGGCCGATTATCCTTAACACTGCTTTAGGTGTGCAACTCATTCCCAAAGATTACATTAATGTCTCTAAGATTTTAGGACTAACAACGTTTGAGAACTTCCTAAAAATTTTATTACCTGCTACACTTCCCTACATTTTCACCGGATTAAGAATTGCCCTTGGTCTATCTTGGTTAGCTGTAGTCGCAGCTGAAATGCTGCTGGCTGATGATGGTATTGGCTTTTTTATCGTCAATGCTTACAACAACTCAGATATTAATGAAATCATCTTGGCAATTGCTTACTTGGGCGGAGTCGGTCTAGTCTTAGATAAAATAATGGGTTATCTGTCAATGATACTAACTCCACAGGAATAAACTGTGATGTTTTTGATTTTTCTATTACACAGAATCAGCAATACAAATTAACTCTATTGTATAGAGAAACCGTTAAGCAAAAATATCTGAGGAAAAAATGTCTAGCTTTGTAGAAATTGTTGGCATAGAAAAGGAATTTAAACTGTCTGATGGTAGCAAAAATCTTGTCCTCCAAAATATATACTTGGATATCAGCCCTGGAGAGTTTGTTTCTTTGATAGGACATTCCGGCTGTGGTAAATCTACCTTACTAAATATTGTAGCTGGTTTAGAGAAAGCAACACAAGGCTATGTACAAGTTGATGGACAATTAGTACGCAAGCCAGGTGCTGATCGCATGATGGTGTTTCAGAATTATTCCCTCTTACCTTGGTTAACTGCTTGGGAAAATGTTGCTTTAGCTGTCGATAAAGTTATGGCTCGCCAACCCCGAAAAGAACGTCATCAGCTAATTACTCGTTCCCTAGAAATGGTAGGTTTAAAAGATGCTATTTACAAAAAACCCACACAACTTTCTGGTGGTATGAAGCAACGAGTAGCGCTAGCACGAGCTTTAGCAATTAAGCCCAAGTTGCTACTTTTAGATGAACCATTTGGAGCTTTGGATGCTTTAACTCGTAGTTCTTTACAAACTGAGTTAATGCAGATTTGTAATGTAAATAATATCACTGCCATAATGGTTACTCATGATGTGGATGAGGCCTTATTGCTCTCTAATCGCGTAGTCATGTTGAACAATGGCCCTGGTGCAACAATTGAGCAAATTTTAGAAGTACCGTTTGAACGTCCTCGTTTTCCGACGGAGATTATGGATAGTAGCGAATATCATGCTCTACGCCATGAAATGATGCAATTCCTGTACAGACAGCAACAAGTTAAATATATAGAAAGTCAAGTTGTCAGCATTTTACCTCAAGCGCTTTAACTAGTCGCCTGAATAAACTACGGCTGAGGCTCAAGAACATCTCAATTGAGTAATCAACAGATAAATTACTATGACTAAGCTTTCTAGACGTAAATTTTTAGTAACGACGGGTGCGGCTGCACTACTGACTCAAACTATTACCCATCGTGCTACTTCTGGCTCTACACTTAAACATCTAAGTTCTGGTGTGTATGCTGCCAACAACGATACGCCAGAAGTAACAAAAGCCTCATTGGGGTTCATCCCTGTTACAAGCTGCTCTCCTTTAATCATCGCCAAAGCTAAGGGCTTTTTTGCGAAACATGGTATGTTCGATGTCCAGGTCAATAAGCAGCCTTCTTGGGCTGTGATGCGTGACAAACTCATGTTAGGTTCAGCTGATGGTGGCTTGGATGGCGCTCATTTACTCTTCCCTATGGCATATCTAATTGCTACAGGGGAGATTAGCTATGGTCGTAAAATCCCTATGTACATATTGGCTCGCCTGAATGTGAATGGACAAGGGATTTCACTAGCTAAAACTTATAAGAATTTAAACCTGAGTTTAGATAGTAGTGCTATCAAATCAGTTTTGGCGCAGAAGAGTTTGCATGAAGGAACTTCTCGCTTTGCTATTCCCTATCGACGAGTAACAGGGGATTTTTTCATGCGCTGGTGGTTGGCTTATGGTGGGATCGACCCAGAAAGAGATGTATCGCTGATTGTAGTGCCTCCGCCGCAAATGGTAGCAAATATGCGTGGTGGGACAATGGATGGCTTTTGTGTAGTCGATCCGTGGCACGAGCGTTTAATTAAACAGAAGCTTGGTTATTCAGCCGTAACTAGTGGCGAGTTGTGGAACAATCACCCAGAAAAAGCATTGGCTGTGCGTGGTGACTGGGTTGATAAGCATCCTCAAGCGGCTAAAGCATTGCTTGCTGCTGTTTTGGAAGCGCAGATGTGGTGCGATCGCCCGGAAAATAAGGAGGAGATGTTTCAGATTCTCTCACAACGCCAATGGATGGGAGTCAAAAGTGATTTACTTCGCGATCGCTTACTGGGCAAGTTTGATTATGGAAACGGGCGTGTAGTAGAAAATAGTCCTCATGCTATTAAATTTTGGCGTGAAAATGCTTCCTATCCTTACAAAAGTCATGACCTGTGGTTTCTGATTGAGGATATGCGCTGGGGATATCGCTCACCAGAATTTGAGACTAAACCTTTAATTGAGGCTGTAAATCGTGAAGATTTATGGCGGGAAGCAGCAACACTTATTGGACAGGAAAAAGCAATTCCACCAAGTACATCCAGAGGTGTGGAGAAATTCTTTAATGGTTGGGAATTTGATCCTGAAAATCCTCAAGCTTATTTAAATACCCCTACCATCAGAAAACTTAGATAAATCATAAACAAATCAAAGTCTATGTTGATAAAATCTTCATCTTCAGGAGAAATAAACAATGAAGAATAAGAACTTTGTCAGGCAATATCTATCAAGTTTATTTGATATGCAGTTAATGCCAACTGCTTTTAAAGTAGCTTTATTCATAGGATCTCTTCTGTTCACAATCAATCATGGTTGGGCAGTTTTAACTGGTCACATGACCTCTGAGCGTTGGATTTCTGGTGGTTTGACTTACATAGTACCTTATATGGTTAGTATTCATGGTCAATATATAGGTAGAAAAGCACTTCTTGCCAAAAATATGACTTAAGTAGTTATGTCTGAGAATTTTATGTCACTCGTGTTAAGTGTTCGTGGAATGAGGTTATACATGATGACTAGATTCATTGAGAAGCAAATTCAAACATGGTGTGAGAACAACGGTTGGACAGACTATTTTATCTACAATAGAGAATTTTATGCCTTTCCTCCAAATGCTGTTATTCCTGTCCCCATACCAATACGATTAATTAAAGGGGGTAGCCTCTACCAAACCTTCAGGTATTTATGGTTAATTTTTCTCTATATAAGTGGTTGAGGTAGTAAATACTTAGCTCGAATTTAGCCATTTTTGATTCAATCAAGCAGCGTCAACAGCAACATATCTCAAACGCTTAAATAAACGCTGCTGCAAATGTAATAATCACGAAATTAAGCATAGATGTGAACACCCATTAGATGTTAGCTGATTTCTTCCTTGACAAGATTCAGCAGGTACTCCCGCGTAGATTCAAGTATAGTCTTGCTTAGGTTTGGATCTGGAACCGCTCGTGCGAGTGACAGCGCTCCAGTCATGGCCGCAAACATAAAGCTGACCTTGGCTCTTTTTTGCGAATATATTGTCTGAGGTAGATGTTTGGCAATAGCATCAAAGACCTCAGACAATTTTTCTGCAAAAACCTTTCGCGTTGATGGGGAGCGTCGTGCTACTTCGGCGGAGAGTGCAGGGAGCGGACATCCCAAGGCTGGGTAATCTCGATGCTCCTCACTCAAGTAAAAGTCAAGCATGGCTGGGAAACCGCCTGCTTCTAAGGCAACTAGCATGGCATCCAAACTTTGGTTTAGTGCCAAGGCAAACGATTCCGCAACGAGTTCTTCCTTATCGGCAAAGTGGGCATAAAATCCACCGTGAGTCAGGTTTAACGTACCCATAAGCTTGGCGATTCCGACTCCCTCAAATCCATGAATCCGAAATTCCTTCGATGCAGATTCAACGATCCGCCGATGGGTTTCTAGTTTATGTTCGTCTTTGTAGCGCATAGGTTCAGATTGAGTAAATGATAGTCATCATATAACACAATTATGTAGCAAAAATAGCCAGATGCAGCTTCCATCAGAGCCATTCAGCTTTATGTTATTTTTTGTTGCCTTGATAGTAGGATTATCGCCTGAATAGTATGATAGTCATCATATAATATGATAGTAGAACTAACTTATGACTAAACCACTCATCCTTGTAACCGGCGCTACTGGTAAAACAGGGAGGGCTGTCGTTTTCGAGCTTGTTAGTCTTGGCTGGCCGGTGCGAGCCGTTGTCCGCACAGCTGATGCACGCAGCGAAAAATTGAGAAAATATGGGGTGGATGTGGTCATCGCAGATTTGTTCGACCCAGAACAGCTCTTTAGAGCCATGCAGGGAACCTCTCGTGCTTATTACTGTCCACCTTTTAACTCGTATATGATCCATAGTGCGATCGCCTTTGCAGTTGCGGCGCAGAAAGCAAAACTAGAAGCGATCGTTGGCCTGAGTCAATGGCTCGCCAGTCCTACCCATCCCTCATTGTTAACAAGGCAACACTGGCTTGTTGATCACCTGTTCTCTATGATCCCTGGTGTCGCCCACACCATCGTTAACCCAGGATTCTTTGCTGATAACTATTTGCGCCTGATCAATTTTGCCGCTAATTTTGGTATATTTCCTAACTTGACTGGTAACAGCCGCAACGCACCACCCTCGAATGAGGATATAGCACGAGTCGCTGTAGCTGCGTTGATAGATCCTGCAAAGCATACTGGTAAAACTTATCGTCCAACCGGGCCTGTGCTTCTTTCGGTGAGCGACATGACCCAAATCTTGAGCCGGGTACTAAGGCGGAAGGTTATCCCCATAGATATGCCGATGTCAATGTTTTTAAAGGCGGCGCGAGTCGAGGGCGTGAGCGCTTTTGAACTGAGTGGCTTCCGCCATTACATTGCAGATCACAAGCGTGGAGCTTTTGAAATGGGCGCTCCAACCAATGATGTTTATGATGTCACAGGCCGACAGCCGGAGGATTTTGAAACTATCGCCCGCCGTTACGCCGCTTTGCCAAAGGCCCGTAACACTTTAGAAAACAAGCTTCATGCTTTAGTGGATTTTATCCGCATTGGCTTGACACCAGCTTATGATCTCAAACGCTTCGAGCGCCAACAACAGCATCCAATGCTCGCTCATGCAATACTTGCTGCCGACTCTGAAGTTTGGGGTTATGAACATGGCGTAAAGAATGGAGCGGGTAGCCTAAGCTTTCAAGGCATAAATGGCATCGATGGAGACGCATATGAGCATAGAATTGCTCTCTAATTTTTTCTTGCTCCTTTCTGGATTAATGGCTATCTTCGTTATTGGTATCTTTTCTCGTTATCTCGAAGGTCGTGCAAGAATAACGTTGATCGCCATCTTTGTAGGGTGGCTAGTTTACGCCGGAACCCTTGGATATGAAGGAATTATCGCCTCTAGAGTCCCCCCTGGGCCGGCGCTGTTGCTTATTCCTGTCGTTGTGTTTCTGGCTCTATTCTTGGTGCGGCATCCGAGCGTTCGAGAGTTGGCGTTGAAAATTCCCGTAGGGTTGCTGATTGGCTTACAAAGTTTCAGAGTGTTCGTTGAGATCGCCTTGCACGAACTCTACCAGAACCAACTTATTCCCCGAATGCTGACATTCGAGGGAGCAAACTTTGACATTCTCGTGGGACTGTCGGCTCCTATTGTTGCTTGGCTTTATACAAGCCGACGCATCAATGATTCTGCCGTGAGATTATGGAGTGTTGCGGGAATCGCATTGCTTGTAAACGTCATCATTATGTCTTTTCTGACGTTCGCTGGCATCCTCAAAACAGAAATTCCCAATGTAGGAATCGGCATTTTTCCATTTACCTTCCTCCCTGGCTTTCTTGCTCCCCTGGCGATGTATCTTCACGTCATGCTCTTGCGCTCTTTACCCAGATAGTCTCGTTATTAAAAAAGGCAGAGGGGAATTGTGCCTCCTGCCCTCTGCACTCTTTTTGAAAGTAAGGGTTTAAGACAACCACCAAATTTTCAATTTGGTGGTTCTTGTTCAGGAGGGGAAGGATTATGAGCTTCTGACACTAAATAAATAAAGCATTCATATATGCTGTCATGACAGGTATCTTGCTGCGCCGTCTTGTAGGCTAAAGATTTACTTTATAAAAAGTATCTAAAGCAAATAGTATGAGAAACTAACAATAAAAAGTGAACTTATGTTTTGCTATATTGACTTAATATTATAATCATAATATAGTGCTATTTATGAACAGATGGACATCCAAAGTTCATTTCTAAAATAAAACAAAAGCATTAAGCTTAAGTATCAGCAAAATTAAGCGACTTACGAAGCTAAATGCCAAGAGAGATTGAGCTTTAAGTCCCTGTTATGGTCGTGTTGCAAAAATTATTAAACAACAATTAAATAACAAATAATTGACTTGACTAAGACTTAGTTAAGCAAGTAATCCCAAAATTGGAAATACAATGTCTATCTGCGATCGCAGCGTCTATTGCAGCACTAACCGTTGGTGTGATATTTCCCGTGGGTGCGGCATTTACTGAACAGACTAAAGATTTCGCTCAAGCTAATCCGGCTAATTCGGCAAATCCGGCTCATCCGGCGATCGTTGGTGCTGGTACAGGCTCAGTCATTAGCATTTTTGATGACAATAATCCCGTAAGTGATCGAAGTTTTGGTTACGATAGCGAACTTTGGAGGTTTACCAAACTTTTACGTACCCCTTACAGATATATAGTCACTGGTGGTGGTTTTGGTCGTGGAGCGTTCCGCAATGGAGATACCGCATTAGGTCAACGTGTTGACTTTGCTGTTACCGACGGTATAGGTACAACCTTTGGTATCAATACAACTGTCAGCAACAATACCATTATCGATAAAACTACCAATCAGCCAATTATCGACCCAGTTACAGGTTTACACTATGTTGTTGTCAACGGGGTCAACCTTCACATCCAATTACCTACCAATGTCAGGTTTCCTAACGGTGAGCCTTACGAGACTAGCATGACTGGAGAAGTAGCTTGTCGTATATTGCGAGGAAACCCAGCATTAGGCGATCCTGTTAACTGGAAACAAGTGCAAAATGGTAAGGGTCAGTTCGGCCCAGACGTACCTATCATCCGTGTTATTTCAGGTGATGTTAGCGGAGAGGCTGCTACCCTCTCTAATGGTAATGACAACTCACAAAACAACGCCCCCGCTACCATATTTACAGATAGCACAGTTACTGTACGTGGAAGATACGGTATAGGTCAAGTGTGTAACAACGGCGTTCAACTCTATCCAGGTGGGCCTACAAGACCTCCTCTTGCTACTTTCGTCAGTAACCCTATTCCTGATATCAGCGCGGTTGAGTCTACACAAACAGCATTCAACAACGGAGCAATAATCCCTAACCCAAGAATAACCGATATCGTTGTTAACGCTGCTGCTACAACGAGCGCCCCAACTAAAACAGATCCTTTCAATGCGGCTGTGGAAACTGGTGATGATAACAATTCCAATTCTTATAGTCTTGGTGTTATTAAAGCCATTCGGACTCACAATGGAGCTATTGGCCCCAGTGAGCGTAACGTTGTTGAAAGAGCAATAGCAAACAATAAGTCATTTCCACTAGCACAGCAAATTGATAAAGCTATACTAATAATCCCACCAGATAGTCCGTTTGCCCCTCAGGCCGGTAACATTATCTCTGCCGGCCCAAACTATGTAATCTTCAGAGAAGACTACCCTATTAATGGTCGTGGGAGTGCTTCAGATAGACAGAAAGTAATAGCTGCTCGAAATTTATGCTACGGTTATCTCTACTCTGGCTTCTTGGGTAATAGGGCTGCTGCTTTGTACCCTAAACAAGCAAACTTTGACATCAATAACGCTGCTGCACCATTCCCTTACAACCTATTTGGCAGCACTCAACAAGGCGCTGACACAGATAAATTTGATCCTTGCAGTCGCATTGGTCGTCAACACAACAAAAAGCCACAACATAATTAATATCATGTTCGGTTAAAGACTTGTAATATTTATAGATTGGGGTGAGGAACGTAGACCCAGAGGGACTTGCCGTAGGCTAACCCAACACTTGATCTATTGTTATGTTGGGTTTCACTATCGTACCCTACGGGAAGCCAGCTACAAGGCAATTTAAATTGAGAGATTTTATTATAAGTAATCACCCGAACTTGATATAAACATTTGCATTTTAAGGTTGGCATATTTATACCAGCACAAGAGGCAGAGGAGACCGCACTTCGTCAGGCTATCCTCGACAAGCTCAGGGTATTGCAGTGATAGGAGCAGAGGGAGTGGTATCAAGATTTTCGTGAAATGACATAAGCGACAGACTCAGAGCATTCACCAGAAGCATCTGAGATTGAGAAAGCACAACATCAGCCTTAGTATGTCAGATAATTTGCTTTCCTGATGTATTCGATTTTCCAGCAATTTCTGAACGTTTAATTGTAACCTTAGTGAAGGATGTATCCTAAAATGTTTGAGACTAATAAACGTATCTTGTTGTCAGAGGGAAACTTGGTAATTGATTGTGGAGAGAATCGTTTGCCAATAGAGCTTTTTGTGGTAGCAAAGCTTCCATCAAGAGCAGGAAAAGAAATAGTTGATGATGGTTTAGAACGGCAAAGAAAGCACAATAATTTTATTGAAGAATATAACGAACCGAGTGCAAAAATTGCCAATACGGACTGGGAAAAAGGTGATTTAACAACCATATATACTTTTGGGGTTGAGAAAGATTTAGTTTTTCATCGGCATGCAGGACATAGGGTAATTATGGCTATTACTGGTGAGTTTGGTGCTGTGCTTAAGTTCAGTAGTGCAACTCCTGATGAGATTAAGCGAGATGCTCAAATATTCATTGAGAAAATGACTATTGTTGAGCTTCCTCCAGACACAGTATTTGTTCTCCGCTTTCACGGGGAAGTTTATCATCAATTTTGTCCTAAGAATAAAAGTTTTCCAGCCTTTTTCGCTGTCTCAGTTCATACTAATGAATTAGGCGGATTAAACGACGAAATTCTGCTCCAAAAAGTTATCCAAGGTCAGGCTTCGATTCCTTTGCTAACTGAGTGTGTTCCTAAAGAAGTAGAATCTCTTTTCTATCAGGAACCGGCAAGGGTGTAATCGTACATCACTTGTACAGTCAGTAGACCGAAAAGTTTGGCGATCGCTAAAAAATAGTAGCCTGTGATACCGTTTTTGGAGAAAAGTGTAAAAGCTGATTGCTTGGGATAAGCGATAAGTTTAGCTTATTAAATAACCCCAAAAACCAAACAAAATCAGCCAAGCGGTAAACGGACTTCACCGGCTACCCCATAGCTGCGGTCTACTGCTAAAACTATCGACACACTAAAAGTTACTGAACCATATTTATAGCAATTCCCAGTTAAGTGAGGTACAGAATCATACCATTAAAACCCAGACATATATAATTTCTAAGTGAATAGGACTCGTGACCAAGTATCAACAATATCTACCATTTTATCGCTACTTATGCCCTTAACTCGTTTTTTACCATTTGCAATGGTTACTCTTTCTACTACGTCTTTTAAAGAGTCAAACTTCTTTTTTTTACGTTCCTTATCAATACTTTCAACCACTTGAACAGCTTTCTTATCAGTAAACCCAGATGTTCTTAATCTGAAAGTTAAATCTATTATATTTAGATTATTAAAGGCTTCTAATGGTGTTATCTGTTTGGGAATTTGTTTTTCTATTACTTTGATATATTCATACAGTTTTTGCCTTTCTTTACTTTCTTGTGCTAGTTGCAAAGCCAAATGATCAATTTGCTTGTTTAGGGTTTCAAACTCTTGAATTCCCGAAGAGGATAAATCTGTAGCTGTTTGTTTGTTGACGTTGACGGTCTGTAATTGATTCCCATCTGTTTTGATTGCTTTCAGTAAATGAGCTTGCTTTAATACTGCCTCTTCTTTTTCTAAGGTAACAATTAAAGCATTAACCATCTCTGCTTCACTAGGATTTTTTTCTTTTGCTTTTACAGCAGCATAATATTCAAAGTGTCCATCAATTACCTCATATTTTTCAAAACCAACTTCTTTTAAAATTAATGGTTTTATGATGCCTCCCGATTCTAAGATTTTGTCAGCAAGAATATCTAAATCTAACTCTTTAAAGTTTGAGCGAGAAACATTTGAAGTAACACTAGCAACATCTACCATTAAAAAATCTGTCATTGTTAAATCTCCATTTTTTGCATAACTTCTATAGCTAAAGATTCAAACTCAGCAGCAGCTAAATGTGCTGAGGATTCATGCACTGCAAAATCTAGAATAGATTTAGGATCAGGAATTTCTAAATCTCCCACAAGTAGAGTTTTGTTAATACAAGCTGATAAAGCTGTTCTCTCGGAAATAAAACTATCCATGAGAGGAAGATGATAACGCTCGGTAATTACATTTTTGTGTTTAGCAAAAGTATGTTTTAAATATTGAGCATTAGTTGAAATTTTAGATGGAAGTACACCCATAATTTTAAGAGGGGGTTTTCCTAAACCTTCTTTATTTTCATTAATCTCTTCTTTAATGAAATTTTGTACACTAGGTAAACCTTGATTTGAAAATGGTTTTAAGTCTGAAGGAATTATTAAATAATCAGCAGCAGTTAATGCAGCTTCTGCATACAAGTCAAGAGATGGAGGAGTATCGATAATAACAATGTCATACTCGGTTTTAACTTTTTCTAGTTTTCTAGCCAGTCTACTTCTACTAGAGCCAAATTTTACTAGATTAGATTGAAGCGCAACTAAGGTAATATGTGAAGGAACAACATCAATTTCTGGGTCATTAAAAAATTTAGATTTACGAACAATATCCGGTATAAAATTAAAATCGCTTTTTTCTAATAGATGATATACATTTTTATCTTTTAAATCATCATCTTCTTCAAATTGAAATTTAACTAAACCTGTAGCAAAGGTTGTATTAGCTTGAGCATCTATATCAATCAAAAGGATTTTTTTACCTTTTTTTCTTAATGCTGCTGCTAAATTGATAGCAATGGTTGTTTTTCCTACACCGCCTTTGTGATGATAAATCGCAATTGTTTTCATTGTATCTGGCTCCTTAATCTTAGGAATTTTATTAGGTTCAATTATTTTTATTTCTGGCTTATAAATAAGTTGTTTCTTTAATAGGCTTTCTCGACCGATTAAATTTTGAATCTCCTCAAACCTGATATCAACTTCCTTCCCCGAACATTGAAAAACTAACTGAACATCATTCTGAACCTTTTCATAAATCCTGATTTCCTTACCATTAGTTAACAAACCATATCTCACATTCAAGCTGGTTAAATAATGCCTGAGTCTTGGAACATGATTATTCAAATTTTGTCTTGGATGCTTGGCTTCCATCACCACACTCAAAGGTGAGTTAGCATCCAAAACAAAGGGAAGGACTTGTGCAGCAAAGGCTAAAAAATCTAGACGGATGCTACCAACGGCAACTTCTTGATGCCAAGTGTCTGGAGTATAACCTAGCTGTGGTAGCAAATATTGCACTATAAGTTTGCTTTCAACTTCGCTTTCGTTACGGCAAAGCTCAGGATTAAACCCCACAACTGTTTACTCCTACAAATAAAATTTAGATTTTTAGTAAAAGCTTTTCCATGTTTAATTATCTCACAGGCTTAATTATTTGCGTCACAAAAATTACTTAATAATAAGTATAGATATTCAACAATATTTAGTATTTTTACTTAATTATAAAAGTAACTTCTAGTTATTTGAAGATACATACTATTACATAAAGTTATGATGAGTAAAATTGCTTAATATCGATAAAGAGTAGGATAGTAGTTATTTTTTTGCCTGCGATCGCACAACTCAAGTCACGTTGCTATATACTCAATCGAGGCAATATTGCTACGGAAAATCCAATTGTAACGGGTGTAGGCTATCGGGAGCGCGTCATCAGAGGAAATCACAAATGGGATATGTAATCGCTACAGCAAATATGAAAGGTGGCGTAGGTAAAACTACTCTCACCGTTAACTTAGCCACCTGTTTGGCAAAAAATTATGGTAAGCGGGTGCTGGTGTTAGATTTAGATACACAAATCAGCGCCACACTCAGCTTGATGTCGCCTATAGATTTTGCCAAAAGGCGCAAACAAAGGCTTACATTTAGATATTTAACTGACGATGTTATTAATCCAGACCCCAACGCCAAGCTGACGATTAACGATATTATTCAAACCAACGTTTGTCAACTCCCTGGATTAAATTTACTCCCAGGAGACATCGATTTATACGACGAGTTTATCGTCTCAGAAATGCTACATAAACAAACAGTAGCGTTGGGCGAACAAGACTTTGAAACTGTCTGGAATCGCTTTGAAAGAGTCTTAATTAATAACATCTTAAAGCCAGTGCGCGACCAATATGATTTTATTCTTTTAGATTGCGCCCCTGGCTATAATTTAATGACTCGTAGCGCTTTAGCCGCCAGTGATTTTTACTTATTACCTGCCAAACCAGAACCCTTATCTGTGGTAGGAATTCAACTTTTAGAAAGACGCATCGCCCAGTTAAAAGAAAGTCATGAACAAGAAGCGAAGATAAATATTAAAATGCTGGGAATTGTCTTTAGTATGTGCAATACTAATCTACTAACTGGTAGATATTACAAACAAGTGATGCACCGAGTTGTAGAAGATTTTGGTGTAGAACAAATTTGTAAGGCACAAATTCCCATTGATATCAGCGTTGCTAAAGCGGTAGATAGTTTTATGCCGGCTGTATTGAATGCACCCCAGTCAGCTGGTTCTAAGGCATTTTTGCAGTTGACTCAGGAGTTGTTGCAGAAATTGTAGGAGACTGGGGACTGGGGACTGGGAAGGATAAAACATACCCTAAAGTTAGTAAGTAGGTTGTGTAAAATTCTTGTGGGGTGGGCATCTTGCCCGCCCTTTTGTACCTCACTTAGATGAAATATGCTATATTTAATCCTTTTCAGACATCCTTTTATACAGCCAAGCTATTATACAATGAGAAGATATTGATTTGCAGGCATTAAAATACTAGAGACAGGCTTGAGCAAGTTTCTTGATAATATTATCCGCTTACCAAATTTGACTTAAATCTAAAACAAATCCAGGCAATAAATCTTCATCGCTTAATGTAGAAGGATTATCTAATTCTTTGACAGCTTGATGAGGACGATAAATAAATACTTTGCGTTGTTTTCTATCTATTAACCAACCTAATTCTGTACCATTAGCTATATATTCTTCCATCTTTTCTTGTAATACTTTCAAGCTATCTGTCTCCGATCGCAGTTCCACCACAAACTCAGGACAAATAGGCGCAAACCTCTTTCTTTGTTCTCCGGGTATTGCTTCCCATCTGGATTTTCTTATCCAGGCTGCATCAGGAGAACGCACTGCACCGTTAGGTAAGGTAAAACCACCGCTAGAACCAAAACCTACACCTGTACCATCTTGCTTTGTCCAGATACCTAACTGGACAATTAAATTAAAATTGCGTTCATCTGTTTCTGCGCCTGTAGGGGCCATAATCAATAAATCTCCCAGGTGATTACGTTCAATGCGAAAATCATCATTTAATTGGCAGAAATCAAAAAACTGATCATCAGTCATCACTATGCTTGGTTGCATTTTTAGCACAATTGGCATGATTTCTGTGGCTACAGGTGATTGGATGTTCATAATCTTGGAAAATATCAATTCCTAAATAAATGTAGAGACGTTTAATCAAACGTCCCTACATTCATGTTAAACCTGTTTTAAAACTCCCCAGCTAAGGCGGGAACGCAGCGTTCACAAAGTAGGGGATGTTCTGCTGATTCTCCCACGTGGGTGGAGTAGTTCCAACAGCGATCGCATTTTTCGCCGTCTGCATTCACTACCCCAATTCCCCAGTTATCAGACTGTAAGCTGTATTTCACATCTTGCAGTTTGTCAGGAGAATCTAACAATTCAACTTGCGATGTCAGGAAGAGATAACGCAGTTCATCGATACCGTTACCAACTTCAGGATTTAAGGTTGCAATGGCGTTGCGAGAGTTAGCATCTTTGACGTAAATCAAAGCTTTCGCCTCTAGGGAAGAACCAATCATTTTTTCTACCCTAGCCTGTTCTAACACCTTGTTCACATCGGTGCGTAACTGGCGCAGTTGTTGCCAAAATTTTGCCAACTCTGGATTATGCCATTTCTCCTCTACCTTCACCCAACCAGCTTCAAACACTGATTTATAAGGTGTTTTGTAGGGGAGATATTGCCAGATATCCTCGGCGGTGTGACAGAGTACGGGTGCGATCGCTCGTGCTAAATTTTCTAAAGCAATGTGGATCACCGTTTGACAACTGCGGCGACGGAAAGAATTTGGTGCGCTGATATACAGCCTATCCTTAGCTACATCTAAGTAGAAGTTAGATAAATCTACTACACAGAAATTCTGCACAGTTTGGAAGAAGCGGAAGAATTGGAAAGTCTCAAAAGCCTCCGTCACTTCCTCAAACACCTCCCGGATGCGGTGCAGCATATACTTATCTAACTGCGGTAATTCCTCAAAGGCAACTGTATCTTTTTCTGGGTCGAAATCGTGTAAACTACCCAGCAAGAACCGCGCCGTGTTGCGAATTTTACCCCTGACATCGTTGAGTTGCTTGATGATATTGCCACCCAAGCGCACATCCGCAGAGTAATCTACAGAAGAAGCCCACAAACGCAACACATCTGCACCATAAGCTGGTTCTTTCTTCTGGTCTTTCCCACCGGAAATCATGATTTGCGGGTCAACCACATTCCCCAGAGACTTACTCATCTTCCGCCCTTGTTCATCCAGAACAAAGCCGTGAGTCAACACAGTTTTGTAAGGTGCAATATCATTCACCGCCACACTAGTCAGCAAACTTGACTGGAACCAACCGCGATGTTGATCGGAACCTTCCAGATAAATGTCCGCAGGGTAGCGTAACTCTGGACGCTGCTTGACTACAGCCGCCCAAGAAGAACCAGAATCAAACCATACATCCATCGTGTCTGTACCTCTGCGGTAAGACCGACCATTATTTCTGTAAGATTCTGGTAACAATTCCTCTATCGACAACTCCCACCAAGCATCAGAACCTTTCTCTGCAATGATAGCTTGCACATGGTTGATAGTTTCCTCATTCAGCAGAGGTTCGCCTGTTTCCTCATCGTAGAATACCGGAATTGGCACACCCCAAGAACGCTGACGGGAGATACACCAGTCAGAACGTTCTGCAACCATCGGCGTGATACGATTTTCACCTTGGGCTGGTATCCATTTTACAGTAGCGATCGCCTTCAGTGCCTCTTCCCGAAAACCCTCCACCGAAGCAAACCACTGTTCAGTCGCCCGGAAGATCGTCGGCTTCTTCGTCCGCCAGTCATAAGGATACTTATGTGCGTAAGCCTCCTCCTTCAACAGCGAACCCGCAGCCGCCAGCGCATCAATTACCGCCTGATTTCCCTCACCCAACACATTCAACCCAGCAAACTCTCCCGCCTCCTGAGTAAAATCGCCACTATCATCTACAGGCGCAAGGATAGGCAACTTGTAACGCTGACCCACAATGTAGTCTTCTTGACCATGACCAGGGGCAGTATGTACCAACCCAGTACCCGACTCAGTTGTGATATAATCACCACCCACAACCACCGGACTTTCGCGGTCATATAAAGGATGACGGTAAGTAGTATGTTCCAAGTCCTTACCCTTAAAAGTCGCCTTCACCGTTAACTCAGCCGAGATAGTCGCCGCCAAACGCTCCACCAAATCAGCCGCAACGATAAGATACTTAAACCCTCCCTGCGTTTCCGCATCTTTGCGTGAAACTTCCACCACAGCGTAGTTAAGATCCCCATTCACCGCCACAGCCAAATTCCCCGGAATTGTCCAAGGCGTAGTAGTCCAGATAGCCACACCCAAATCAGGCAAATACTCACCCAACACAGTTTTCACCGCCTCAGCCAACCCAGTCACTCTAAAAGCCGCATAGATACTGCGGGAAGTGTGACCTTCTGGATATTCCAATTCTGCCTCAGCCAAAGCCGTGCGCGAACTCGGACTCCAGTGTACAGGCTTCAACCCACGATAAATATATCCTTTTAATACCATCTGCCCAAACACGCCAATCTGCGCCGCCTCATATTCCGGCTTCAGCGTCAGATATGGGTGATCCCAGTCGCCCCAAACACCATAACGTTTAAAACTTTGGCGTTGGTCATCAACAGTAGCCAAAGCAAACTCTCTAGCCTTCTGGCGTAATTGCAGAGGTGTGAGATTTTGCCGTTCTGCTGACTTGAGATTTTGCAAAACTTTCAATTCAATTGGTAAGCCGTGACAGTCCCAACCAGGCACATAACGCACCTTACGACCTTTCAGCAGTTGGTAACGGTTAATAATATCTTTGAGAATCTTATTTAAGGCATGACCAATATGAAGAGAGCCGTTTGCGTAGGGAGGCCCATCGTGCAGTATAAATAATTCACCTGGATTATTTTGCGACAGGCGTTCAAAAATTTTATTGTCTTCCCAGAACTTTTGAATTTCGGGTTCCCGCTTGATGGCGTTCGCCCGCATATCAAAATTCGTCTTGGGTAGATTTACAGTATCTTTGTAGCTTCCAGTTTCTGTCACAGTTTCATGCCTAAGATTATGTATGCAGGTTCTATCAATTATAGAAGATGGGATGAAGCCTAAAAATCCCCTTTCGCTTATCTCTGCCGCCATGTTAAGTAATCCTGTATATAATTGATAAAATTGATACTTGATTTATCTCTGGGGTCGCGAAATGTATGACAAATGCAGAGGAAAAACTAAAGGAATTTTTACAGAAAGTGCTGAATGGTTTTGAACTGCTTCAAAAGTTGGATGAGGTTAATGAGGCAGAGGAAATACAGCATTTGAAGGAAGAGATGGAAAAATCTCTCAAAGCCATGAGGAATGATATTAATATTGCTAAAAATTTGATTGTTGGACAACAACGGATTGATGAAGTTGAATTTTATCAGATGGTTCTGATGTTCCCAGATTAACTAGCTGCTATCCTTTGTTGTAATTTTGTATTAGATGGAGGCTATGTACAATGAGTATAAATGCACCAAAATTGCTGGATATAGTAGCACTCACAATTGACTTACCAGAGTATAATTTATTGCGTGGTCAAGTTGGGACAATCGTAGAAATATTAGCAGATGGCGCTGCGTTTGAAGTAGAATTTAGCGATGGCAATGGACAAACCTATGAATCTGTTGGTTTACGTCCAGAGCAAATCATGGTTTTACATTTTGAGCCTGCATCGCCAAGTTCAGTACCGGAAATGGTTACAGCATAGATAAGTAGAACGGACTAAATAAATCAAGTTTGGTAGTCAGGACTTCAGTCCTGACTACAGTCAATGGTGGGCAATGCAGCACCCTACCATAGTTTGACTGCTATATTTGCTTGATGATGGCGTTATCTTATGTACGGGCGCTCTGGAATGAGTATATATACTTTAAAGCTGTTAGATATAGCGTAGCCACATAGGTGAGGACATAGGTCAATATAAAATCCTCAGAAAAAGTAGTTACCCTTATCCGTCATCTATCTCCTGATATGTATTTGCACTCACAATAGACATAAATACGTATAATTTATTACTTAAGTAAAGTAAGTACAGTAATTGAATTATTAGCCGATGGTGCTGCGTTTGAAGTATAGTTTAGCGATGGCAATGGACAAACTTATGAATCTGTCGGTTTAAGTCCAGAGCAAATTATAGTTTTACAGTTTGCACCAGCAAAGCCTAATGCTTAAGAGGAAATAGTTAGCTCATAAGTAGGCAAAGACATGGTGTCAAAGAAAAAAATGTCTATCTATCTATCTATCGATAGATATCTAAACAATTTGCTATTTGCTTAGTTGATATACCAATATTGATAAACAAGTTAAAATATGAAAAAAATATTAATATTAATTTTTATTGCAAAAATTAGGTTGATCCAAAATTTTCTTAGTCAAGCAAATTGCTGAACAATAACATTTTTTCCTAAACAAAAACTAGTAATTTTACGGATATAAATTAAATTAAAAGTATCTAAAATAATAGGTTACTAAGGAGTAAATATTTATTTCGGGGTGTGAAATTATAGCGATATTACTTATCTAGAAAGCGAAACGATTTTGGTAGCGGAAAAGATGTCTAAAATTGGTTTTGAAAAAAAATATCTTTTTATGCTTTAAACTACCATAATTTCTCAATTTTTAGTTATTTGCGCTATAAAAGAAACGATTATTATTGACCAGTAAATCTGGCAAAAATAAGCGGCTTACTAGTTTGGGTTTTGAAAAGGTTAATAGCCTGTTTTTAGATCACAAGTATCAAGTACAAACTACCCGGAACCGATGGTATCAGATAACGTACTTAACGAATTTAAGACCTGTACCCAACTCCAATACAACGGCCAGTTGAATATTAAAAGTCCCAAAGGGCATCAATGGACATTTTATTATCGGCTAGGTAGGATAGTTTGGGCAGCAGGCGGAACTCATCCTTTTCGACGCTGGCGGAGGTTGATGGCTCAACATTGCCCACAAATTGATGTTGAGAAAATGCAGCTACGCAAGCAAGATATCTCAATCAGTTACTGGGATTATCGTCTACTGGAAATTCTGTATAAAAGACAGAAAATTCAACGAGAGCAAATTCATGCGATCGTCGAGAATACCATAACTGAACTGTTGTTTGACCTAGCCCAGCAGAGTAATTTTATCTCTGTTAGTTGCGATCGCCATGAACAAGTCGTTCTAGAAACACCCATGAGTTTCACGAGTGCAGACCTATCGGTGAAACAGATGCTAGAATCTTGGCAAATGTGGTCAGCAGCAGGCTTGGCAAATATTTCTCCCAACTTTGCACCGATAATTCGCCGACCAGAACAACTCCAGCAACAGGTAAGTCCATCTGTTTACAAGAACTTTGTTACTTTGATTAATGGTAAATCGACACTGCGCGATTTAGCCGCCAAAATGAAGCAGAATGTTTTACCAGTTTCCCGTTCCTTGCTTCCCTACGTTCTCAAAGGAATCATTGAATTAGTGGAACTACCCGATTTGCCTATAAATATTCTAGACAGTCCAGCTACCCCTACCCCTGCACAACCCAAAAAATCTAAGGTTCCTGTCATAGCCTGCGTAGATGATAGTCCTCAAGTCTGTAAAATGCTGGAGGATATTATCACAGCCAACGGTATGAAGTTTATCAAGATTCAGGATGCTATACAAGCTCTACCAATTCTCATTCAAGAGAAGCCAGACCTGATCTTCCTAGACTTAATCATGCCAGTTGCTAGTGGTTATGAAATCTGCACACAGTTGCGGCGAATTTCTCATTTTGCTAACACACCAGTAGTTATCCTGACAGGGAACGATGGTCTTTTAGATCGAGTCCGTGCTAAGGTAGTCGGTTCTACTGACTTTCTCACTAAACCTGTAGCGGCAGATAGGGTGATGAGTATAATTCGTAAGTATTTACCCATACAAGCTTCACCAGTAGCCAAACCTGGAACGCATTTAGAAATGTGCCATTAAAAAGTATCCCTGTTGATGACCCAATCAAAAATTTGATTGGTGAAAGCAAGTTACTCTCCAAGGTTAATTATCGTTAAATCTGGTACACAATTATTTGCATTTAATATGTAAATTTCAGCCCCAAAATCTGAATGATACGTATTTTTTCTGATCCAGATTTAAGTACAAAGTATCAAAATATAACAAAAAGCGAGCCTGTGTTTATCAGGCTTAAATACATACTTTGATTTCGCTAGATAAGTTAAGAAGGATTTGAGAGGGAGGGAAATTCCATGAGTACCGCGTTAGTTATAGAAGATGGTTTGACAGATCGCGAAGTTTTGAGCCGTTATCTACAACAAGCTGGCTATTCTGTGATTAGTGCTACCAGCAGTGAAGAAGCACAAATAAAATTAGATAGCACTAAGCCAGATTTAATATTTCTTGATGTAATTTTACCAGGTAAAAGTGGCTTTGAAATTTGTCGAGAACTGAAAAATAATCCTAAGACTAGTAATATTCCTGTTGTCTTCTGCTCAACAAAAAACAGCGATGTGGACAAAACCTGGGGAAATATGCTAGGTGCTGAAGCTTATCTTTCTAAGCCAATTAATCAGGAAGAGTTAAAATTAACGCTCAAAAAGCTTTCTAGGTAATGTCAACAATAAATATTAAATAAATTAAAGGGTAAAAATTTGGAAAGTCAACAGAAATTTTTAAGCTTTAATTTGGGAGTCAAAGATACAGCAGTAATTTCTCTACATAATATTACAGAAGTTTTGCCAGTATCTTTGGTGGATATATGTGGCGTTCCCCAAATGCCAAGTTGCGTTTTAGGCGCGTATAATTGGCGAGGTGAAATGTTGTGGTTGGTTGATTTAGAAGAGATGTTAGGCTATCCATCATTATCACAAAACGCCAATTTTCTCGCAAAAATGATGGCAATTGTGCTAGAAGATGATGGTAAATATTTAGGAATTCTCGTCCGACAAATGCTGGATATAGAGTTTCTAGATAATCATCAAATGAAAGCACCATCTGCTGAGTTATTCTCATCATCAATTTCTCCTTTTCTCCAAGGATACTTTCTTAACAGCGATGAGCGGATGATGTTCAACTTGGATGCTAGCGCTATTATTCACTCTCCCATGTGGAATACCCATAATTAATCTTAGCTAGATATAGCAAGGGATAAGTGACAGGGCTGAAACTCTCTTGTTATATCGCTTTGTGATTAAATTGTGTACCTCATTCACTAGCAATCTGCTGTAATTTGGCATTGTGGAGTTGAAGTTAATTAATTCCCAGGTTAAATTACTGCCTAGCAGTGATATTTGCCTATAAGTTATATATCTGTAGCAGATTACAGGACACAGGTTTAATACTTGGTTTGTGTCCTCATCTATCTGGCAACTGCTATAAATATAAATTTACCATTTATTGGCAACTTTTCAACAATTAATTTAAAAATTTTGAGGTTAAGCAAATGACTATTGCATACCATAATAGTAATGAAAATGAATGGGTGGGTACTGGTGTTGTTTCTGGTGAAAATCAAAACTTAGTTAATAATTACCAAAAATTAGGTACAGAAAATAGTGCGATCGCACAAGAGGTAAGACTTTGGCGACAGCAACTGCAAGACATCATCACCCAGATGCGTCAAGTCTCAGATTGGGATGCGCTGGTAAAAGTGACGGCGGCGAAAGTTAGGGAGAAAATAACTAGCGATCGCGTGTTAATTTATCAGTTCAATTCCTCAGAATCTGGGACTGTTGTTGCTGAATCTAGAAGCTTTGGTTGGACACCAACATTAGGGGAAATTCTCCCTGGAATTACCTTTGGCTTACAAACTAATAAAGATTATGTAGAGCCGATAGTAATAGATGATGTTACGCAAATTCAATTAACTCCTTATCAAAAACAACTCTTAGAAAAGTTCCAAATTAAAGCTATTTTGACTTTGCCAATCGTTGTAGACGGTAAAGTTTGGGGTTTACTAATAGTGAATAGCTGTGTCAGTCCCAGACAATGGCAAGAAACAGAAATTACACTCCTCACGCAAATTAGTACAGAATTAACCTACAGATTACAGAGTTTTGAATTTCAACATCAAATACACCTGCAAACTCTCGCTAAACAATCTGTTTCTAAGGTTATTGATAAAATCTTACGCATTACCAACATCGAGAAGGTTTTCCAAACTACTACTCAAGAAATCCGCCAATTATTAAAGTGCGATCGCGTAGCTGTTTATCGCTTTCATCCTGACTGGAGTGGTCAATTTATCGCGGAATCGGTTGGTAATGGTTGGATCAAACTAGTTACTCCCGATCACAAGACCGTTTGGGAAGATACCCACTTACAAGAAACCAAAGGGGGACGTTACGCCCAAGGGGAAAGTTTTGTTGTAAACGATATCTACAAAGCAGGACATTTACCCTGTCATGTGGAAATTTTAGAACAGTTTGAAGTCAAAGCTTACATGATAGCTCCCGTATTTGCTGGCGAACAATTATGGGGTTTATTAGCAGCTTATCAAAACTCTGGTTCTCGTGATTGGCAAGAGTGGGAAATTAGCTTTTTGACTCAAGTAGCTTTGCAATTTGGTGTCGCTATTTCCCATGCAGAATATTTGGAACAATTACGCTTCCAATCGGAACAACTAGTCCAAATTGCTGAACAAGAAAAAATCTTCACCAGGATAGTTAACCGTATTCGTCAAGCCGCAGATGTAGACAGTATTTTTAGAACCACAACTCAAGAAGTCCGCCAATCATTACGATGCGATCGCGTTGCAGTTTATCGCTTCAAAGCAGATTGGGGTGGTGAATTTGTGGCTGAGTCAGTCGCGCAGGGTTGGACAAAATTAGTAGGGCCAGATATTAAAACAGTTCTGGATGATACCTACCTGCAAGAAACCAAAGGTGGTCGTTATGTCAGAGGTGAAAACTTTGTCGTCAATGATATCTATACAATAGGTTTAGCATCCTGCCACATTGAGATATTAGAGCAGTTTGAAGCCAAAGCTTATATCATTGTGCCTATCTTTTTTGGAGAACAATTATGGGGCTTATTGGCAGCATATCAAAACTCCGGTTCCCGTGAATGGCAACCTTGGGAAGTCAACTTTTTAAATCAAATTGCTTCACAATTTAGCCTAGCTAAAGCCCAGTTAGATTATATAGAACAGGTGCGAGTCAAATCTGAGAAAATTGCTCAGCTTGCTGAACTCGAAAAAGCCTTCACTAAGCTAGTTAACCGCATCCGCCAAGCTGTAGATTTGGATGAGATTTTCAAAATCACTACCCTAGAAGTACGGCAATTATTAAGGAGCGATCGCGTAGCTGTTTATCGGTTTAATCCTGATTGGAGTGGTCAATTCATCGCTGAATCTGCGGGGGGAAATTGGGTCAAACTTGTAGGCCCAGATATCAAAACTGTGTGGGAAGATACTCACCTACAAGAAACTCAAGGCGGTAGATATGCTAAAGGAGAAAACTTTGTCGTTAATGATATCTACAAAGTAGGTCATGCTCCCTGCCATATAGAAATTCTCGAACAGTTTGAAGTCAAAGCTTATGTAATTGTGCCTATTTTCTTTGGCGAACAATTGTGGGGATTACTCGCAGCTTATCAAAATTCTCGCCCTCGTGAATGGGAAGAATCGCAAGTCAGCCTCTTAGCAAGAATTGGCGACCAATTGGGATTAGCATTACAACAAACTGAATATCTCCAAAAACTACAAGCACAATCAGCACAACTAGCCGAAGCCGCAGAACGGGAAAAAGCAGCCAAGGAGTTATTGCAACAGCGTTCCATTCAACTGTTATTAGCTGTGCGCCCAGCCCTAAATGGTGATTTGACAGTCCGCGCCCCCATCACCGAAGACGAACTAGGCACAATTGCTGACGCTTACAATAACACCCTGCAAGCTCTGCGGCAACTTGTCGTACAAATGCAAGCAGCCTCCCAAAAAGTGGCGCAAACCTCCATTGAAAGTAACACTTCTCTGGCTGGGTTGAATAACTTAGCCAAACAACAATCAGACGAAATCAATGTGGCTTTGGGTGAAATTCAACGGATGCTAGACTCTACCCAAGCCGTAGTATCTAGCGCTGAATTGGTACAGGTAGCAGTACAACAAGCCAACCAAACCGTTGAATCTGGGGATGCGGCGATGAACTTAACAGTGCAAGCCATCCAAGCGATACGGGAAACCGTGGCGCAAACCAGCAAAAAGATTAAGCGTCTGAGTGAATCTTCCCAAAAAATCTCCAAAGTGGTGAACTTGATTAGTAGCTTCGCCACCCAAACCAACGTCCTAGCTTTGAACGCAGCCATTGAAGCAACTCGTGCTGGTGAATATGGTAAAGGCTTCGCAGTTGTCGCTGATGAAGTCCGTTCTTTATCTCGCCAGTCAGCCGCAGCTACCATCGAAATCGAGAAATTAGTCCAAGAGATTCAGGAGGAAACTGGAGAAGTTGCAGTGGCGATGGAAACCGGGATTCAGCAGGTAGTAGAAGGGACAAATTTTGTCAGCGAAACCAGACAAAACTTAAATGCGATCGTTTCTGCAACTGCGGAAATTAGTCAACTAATTCAAAAGATTACTGATGCTACCCAAAAACAAATGGGGCAATCTGTATTAGTGACTAATTCAATGAAAGATGTGGCAGAAATTGCCAATAAAACTTTTGCTGAATCACAAGATATTGCTGCTGTATTCCAAGATTTATCGGGAATGGCGCAAGATTTGTTAACGGCTGCTAGTAAGTTCAAGGTGAATTAATTATCAGGGGCTGGGGCGTGTTTTCGCGCGTCTTATGATCCCTCCTTGTTTAAGGCAGATTGAGAGGGAAATTAAAAATTAAAAGTAGGGTGGGCAGTGCAGCGCCGTATCATAGCTTTGGTGGGCAGTGCATCGGCCTACAAATAGCTTTCCCAGTCCCCATTACCCAGTACCCAGTTGCAAAAATATGATTACCGACCCAGAAATTCGTGAACAAGGTTATACTTATTTTTTAGCAGAAGCCCCAGAGTTAATTCAAACTATTGAGCAAGAATTATTTAGTCTCGTAGAAGGTCACAGCACGGCTAAAGTGCATAACTTAATGCGGGCAACTCATACAATTAAAGGTGGCGCTGCTACTGTTGGGCTAACAACAATTCAGACGATCTCCCATTCTCTGGAAGATGTCTTTAAGGCTTTGTATAACCCCAATATAGTTATTGATGATGAGTTACAAACACTTTTGTTTGCAGTTTATGAGTGTTTGCATCTGGCATTAACGGCGGAGTTGAATGGCAATATTATCAATGAAGATGAAATATTACAAAGGGCTTCTGATATATTTGCTAAATTACGAACGAAATTAGGCGATGATTTTGGTAATGATGCTCATATACCCACCTCGGAAGAGTTAGGTTTTGATATTGTTAAATCTATTTTTGAGGTAGGTGTTAAGGAACGGTTAGAAAGTATTGAAAATGCTATTAGTAGTTTAGAAGATAAGACAGAATTAATAAGTTTTTTAAGTGCGGAAATTGAAGTATTTATTGGCTTGGCTGAGTCTTTAAATTTACCTGGTTTTGGAGAAATTGCCCAAACAACTTTAGCGGCGTTGCAAGCTAATCCTAGTCAAGCAAAGCAAATTGCTGAGATTGCCTATGCTGATTTTATGCAGGCACATCAAGATGTATTAGCAGGCGATCGCACTCACGGCGGTAAACCTTCTGCTGCTTTAAAGCAACTAGCTGTAGCTACTACAAAGCCACCTGAAGCAGCTAACTCACAATTTTTAGCTAATCTAGAAGAATTTTACCAATTTTTAACTACATCTAGCAATAATAAAGATGAGTGTATTCAACCAACAACTGCCAAATTGTATTTAAAGGTCGTTCATTATATTTTCGGCTGGTTTAACCACGAAATAGCAGTACCAGAATCAGCATTAAATTGGAATTTGCTGATTAGCAATCATGAGTTTACCAGTTCATCTGAATATATTGAAACTTGGGTAAATAACTTTTTAGAATTTGTGCGTGATACAGGAGATAGTCAAAGTATCCGCCTTTATCGTCAAGGGATTGTTTTAATTATTCTCCTAGCGCTTGTAAAATTTCAATATTCAATTACTAAAGCAAATAATCATGTCTTAATTATCCGGGATTTACATACTAAAATTAGTTTAGTAGCTAAACAATATAAGCAACATCCGCCCGTTACTACTCAAGAAAAAAATTGGACTGAGAATCCTAAATTACAAAAACTGCTGGTTTTTCAAGAGGTTAAAACTCCCACATCTAATACAAATGATAGTCTGTTAGAGGCAATCTGGGGCGGAGAAGTTCAAGCGGTTGAAACTCAAACTGCACAACAAATAAAAGTTAATGAAGTTGTCGAACCTACAACAGCTTTAGCCGTTAGTCAGCCATCAACTACAGATATTACCGAAACCTCTCTTGATGCTGTGAATGAGCAAATAGTTAAAAATTCGCAAATCAAAAAAAATCAGAAAGTCTCATCTGTACGTGTAGATGTTGAGGGATTAGAACGGATTAATTATTTAGCAAGTGAACTGCTAATCCATCAGAATCGACGCAGTTTAAATGATGGACAAATTCAAGATATTACTCTACAGTTATTACAGCGACTCAACAAACACCAAGAAACATTAAATCAACTCCGTGATTTACCACTACACAGGCAAATAACAACGCAACAGAAACAAAGTTTTGCTACCGTGGATTTTGATCCATTAGAAATGGATGCTTATACAGAATTTCATGTGACATTACACGAAGCAATAGAAGAGGTATCACAATTACAAGAAGCAACAGAATCTATTGATTTACTTCTCAAACAAGCTACTCAAATTAGTAATCGAAAACAAACTTTAGCTTTCAGCCTCATAGATAACCTAGTGGAAGCGAGGATGTTACCTTTAGCCAGCATTCTCAGCCGTTTCCCGCAGATGGTGAAAAATCTTAATGGCGTTTACCACAAACAGGTAGAGTTGAAATTTGGTGGTACTGATGTACTAATAGATAAGGCGATCGCAGAAAAGCTTTACGATCCCTTATTACACTTAGTACGTAATGCTTTTGATCACGGTATTGAACCCCCACAAATTCGCCGACAATTAGGTAAACCAGAACAAGGTGTCATTGAAATTTGTGCATATCATCAAAGTAGTCAAACAATTATCGAAGTTCGAGATGATGGACAAGGCTTAAAGTTAGATCGCATACGTCAAAAAGCGATGGAACTGAATTTAATTACAGCCAGCAATGAATCTCAAAGCTATTCATCACAAAAGAGTGATTCTGAACTGTTAGAGTTCATGTTTGCACCTGGTTTTAGCACTGCGGAAAAAGTCAGTGAACTTTCTGGTCGGGGGATGGGATTAGATATTGTTCGTTCTCAACTGCAAGCACTTAATGGCTCAATTTCCGTACAAACACTGCCGAATCAAGGCACAAAATTTATTCTCAAAATACCCTTTTCTATGACTACAGATCAATTAATGTTAGTGCAAGCTGGAGGTGTGATTTATGCTTTACTATTGGATAGCATCGAAAAAATAGTAATTCCCTCAGCACAACAAATTAAAGAATTTGAAGGTAAACGAGTCCTACATTGGGATACTGGTAATGAAGATACTATGGTTAGTCTGCATCAACTTTCAGAGTTGATGTGTTACAACGGTAGTTTATTTAATCATTTGAATGTAGGTAATATACTACCTGAGCATCATACAGAAACAATGAATCATCCTGTATTATTGCTGAGGCGTAATCAAGGTATTTTCGCTTTACAAGTTGACCAAATTATCGGTGAACAAGAATTAGTAATTAGACCTTTAGGAAATGCGATCGCTCCTCCCAAATACGTGTATGGTTGTAGTAGCCTAGCTAATGGCAACCTCATGTTAGTTATTGATGGAGCTTTACTGTTAGAGTCGGTAGAGATGGAAGCAACACTTGATATTGCTACACTACCAAAAGCTGATTCTGCCAATCAACAATCCTTAGTAGCATCAGAACCCACAAGCCCATCACTACCTTTATTATCTGCCGCCGCTCCTAAAAATAATCAAGTAGTTTTAGTTGTGGATGATGCCATTAGTTTGCGACAAACCCTATCCTTGACTCTGCAAAAAGCCGGTTATCAAGTAATTCAAGCACAAAACGGAGCCGAAGCTTTAGAACAGTTACAACGCCACACAGAAATTCAACTCGTTGTTTCTGATTTAGAAATGCCAAGGATGAATGGGTTTGAGTTCCTCAGCCATATTCAACAAAACCCCAAATACATCAAAATTCCCGTAATCATTCTCACCTCTCGTAGTGCAGAAAAGCATCGCCAACTCGCCCAAGAATTAGGTGCAAAAGCTTACCTATCTAAACCTTATTTAGAGCATGAGTTGATTGCTACTGTGGGAAATTTAATTAATTCAGCAAAAGAAGATTTAAATCGGTTACTGACAGTTTGAGGGACTGGGGACAGTTCTCTACCTTCCCTACGGGACGCTACGCGAATGCGATAGACGCTGCGCGTAGCTTGCTTCCCCAGAGTGGTACATGAGCTTCAGCTGTAGGGTGCGTCAGACCCAATAATTTCGTACAGATTTAAGGATTTTCCACATCTGACGCACCCTACCCCATGTGCCAGTTGCGTAAGTCCTGTTGAAGAACACAATTTGCCGTAATCCTTTTAGAGTCTGCTTTTCAAGGAACGGGCGTTGTTGGTAGGTTAAGAGTGCAGTACAAGCGATCGCGATCATCAAACCAAAAGCTTCGGCTCAAACCCTGATTCTCTGGTCAACTTACAAAAGTTTTCGGTATACTGACTTTCAGAACTTTTCCCAAGATGTGGGAAACTGGTAGAAAATGTGCGATCGTCACCAGGCTTTGCATGGGTATCGTATATTGGCAGGTATTATTTATATGATTACATTACATTGATCATGCCCAAATAAAAGTGATATCACTTAAGAAAGCTAACATCTACAGCCGTCAATTCCGTCTCCGTACTACTCTTTTGACGACTTTTGTCCTCCAAATTATTGTCGCAGTTGGACTAGTTGGCTATCTTTCCTTTAGAAATGGGCAAAAAGCTGTCAATGAGCTTGCCAATCAGTTGATTCAAGAAGTTGCTAATCGTACTACTGGACACCTGAATACTTATTTGCAAACTCCTCAACTGGTGAACAGTCTCAATGTGGATGCGGTACGGCTGGGTGAACTAGATTTGCAAAATTTATCTGCTGTAGAAAAACACTTATTTATTCAACTCCAACAATTTAACTCAATTAGCACTATCCAAGTTGGCAGTGTTGGTAATGATTTTCGCCAAGTAATTCGCCAGCACCAATATTCGTTATTCAAGTCAGTCTCAGGTCAGCCACAAACCATTGAAGAATACCAGTTAAATTCCCAAGGCCAACCAATGCGATTGTTACGTACTTATTCTCAGCAAACTCCTGTTCGGAATCGGCTTTGGTATCAGTCGGCTGTCTTTGCAGGGAAATCTGTTTGGAGTCCAATTTCCCCACTCAACAAAAATAGTGATTTATCGCTGACACTTAGCACCCCAGTTTACGATCGCCAGGGTGAGAAACTCGCAGTTTTTTCTTCATCGGTCTTTCTTTCATCCATCAATGACTTCCTGAGTGGACTGGATCTCAAACAGTCGGGCAAAATTTTGATCATCGAACGGAATGGTTGGATTGTAGCAGGCTCTCATCAAACCTTAACAGGTGAGCTAAGACCATTTCAACGATTCAACATAGTCAGCAGTTCTGACCCAGAAATTCGCGCAGCAGCTAGGTTTTTACTGGATAGCTTTGGTGATTTCAGCAGGATATCTCAAACACACCAATTGTCTTTTGTTGACAATGGTGGTGAACGGCAATTTATCCATGTTATGCCATTAAAAGACAAAAATGGTTTGGACTGGCTGATAGTTGTGATGGTTGCTGAATCTGACTTTATGGGACAGATTCATGCCAATACTCAGATGACACTTATATTGTGTTTTGCTGCGTTAATTGCCGCCCTCTGTGTTAGTGTGTTCATCACCTACTGGATTATTCAACCGGTTCAGCGAGTTTCTCTGGCTTCCGAACAGATTGCTAAAGGTGACTTAGACCAGCAGGTTCCCCCCAGTATCATTGCTGAGATTGACCAGTTAGCCACTTCTTTTAATAGTATGGCGAAACAACTCAAACAGTTCATTGCAGCCCTAAAACAGAGTGAAACCCGCAACCGTGCTTTTGTGGATGCAATTCCTGATTTAATTTTGCGAATCGGCCGAGATGGAACTTACTTAGATATTGTGGAAGCTAAAGGTGTTAATTTAGTAACAATCAGTGAAAACTATATTGGTAGTAATATTGAAGAAATTCTGCCTACTGAACTGGCAAAAAAATACATTTATTATATTCATCAAGCAATTCAAACAGGTGAGACTCAGGAATTTGAATATCAACTGACAATAGAAGACCGTACTGGTGAATATGAGGCACGAGTAGTCAAAAGTGCGGAGCAAGAAGCGATTTTAATCGTCCGGGATATTACTGAGCGCAAACATACGGAGAAACTCAAGCAAGACAATCTCCGTATGAGCGCTGAACTAGATGTTGCTCGCCAGATCCAACGAATGATTCTCCCCAAATTAGCAGAACTGCAAATTGCGGGTTTGGAGATTGATGGTTTTATGGAACCTGCTCATGAAGTGGGGGGTGACTATTATGATGTACTTAATCACAATGGGAAGGTGAAAATTGGTATTGGTGATGTAGCTGGACACGGATTAGAAAGCGGTGTGTTGATGATTATGCTACAAACTGCTATTCGCACTTTAGTTGTAAATAATGAGACAAATTATCGTCGCTTCTTGAGTACCATCAATCAAGTAATTTACCAAAATATCCAGCGCATGAACTCGAACAAAAGTATATCTCTAGCATTGCTGGAATACCAAGGCGGCTGCGTTAAGTTAAGCGGACAACATGAGGAAATGCTAGTGGTACGTGCTAATGGAGAAGTTGAGCGACTGGATACAATTGATTTAGGTTTCTTGTTGGGAATGATATCAGATATTTCTGATTTGATTGGTCATAGGGAAGTGCAGTTGCAACCAGGGGATGGGGTGGTACTTTACACCGATGGCATTACAGAAGCAGAAAACCAGGCTCAGGAATATTATGGTTTGGAGCGGTTGTGTGAGGTGGTCAGCCAAAACTGGCAATATTCAGCCAATGAAATTAGACAAGCGATTATCGCAGATGTGCGATCGCATATCGGCGAACACATTGTTTATGATGATATCACCTTGCTGGTTTTGAAGCAGAAATAGTAAATCATCCCGTCTTATGTGCTGAATTTAGCATACTTTGGAAAAGTCTTTTTTGAAATGGCGTAGGCGTAGCCCGTCGTAGACATCGCGTTCTCGTCAAGAAAAAGCGATCGCTCTTCTCCAAATCAACAGCAATACAAAAAATTGCTATAAAATAGCTTGATTTTCTTACCAGATTTTTTAGTTTTTTCTGTGCTTTAAATAGCGGCAAACTCAGTGAATTTTCGTTTGTATGGGGCTTTAAAAGCCAAAACTATATCTTGTTTAGGAACTCCAGCGTTTACTAATTCATTAGCCACTCCGATTTCCGTCCCATCGCGTTCAATCCAAATTTTGCCATCTTTAATTTCCACGTAAATAATACAACCAAATATTCGCGTTAGCTCTTGCCAACCAATATTTAGAACTTGATAGCGATGGCGCTCTGTATCAAATATCAACTGCACTTCCGTTTGACTATTTGAGCGATTTTTAGCGTGACTTTCCAGAACTTTTTGGACTATTTCTTGATAATTCAATCTTTCCATATCACAATCTCCTCTCTGTCTGGGTGAAAAATCAGTAATTTTAGTTGATATTCACCAATAATTCTTTGAATAAACTTCCGACTAAAAAACTCATCATAAACATCTACCGAAACAGCTAAATATAATATCCGATCAGGTTCTGTCAACCTCAATGCTGAACGATAGTTAAGAAATTGACCAAGAGCTAGATGAAATTCTGTTATGTCTGAAGCTCCTAAAAAGGATTTTATCTCTACTGCTATTTTTTTACCAGTTTTTTCAGCAGCTAAAATTTTCTCTGCGGTTAAGTCAATGTAAAAATCAACATCCTCAACTTGAATCAATAGATTTTCGTCAGTAATTGTCCATCTATCTTTTATCAGGGCTGTTTTAACTGTATTATGAAATAAATCCTTAGCTGGCATAAATCAAATTTATTGTGCCAATAATCGTAGTATAAAGTTATACTTCCAGTAAACAAATCGTACTCTTGTAAAACAGCGATCGCACTACTGGATGAAAGTGATTATCAAAAGGTGCGATGGCGAAACGCTTTCGTCGTAGCTGATCGCATATTGGCGAACACATTGTTTATGATGATATCACCTTGCTGGTGTTGAAGCAGAAATAATCAATATCATCATCCTGCCCTATTTGCTGAAATCAACACAGACTGAAACAATCTTAAAAGAGTTAGCAAAAGTGATGACTTTCAACGGTTTAGCTCCGCAATCACTTCATTAACTGTGCCTCGAAAAACGTTTCCTTTCTTGTAGTCTTGTTTTCCTTGTGCAATGTTAGCAGCAATTTCGGCACGACGGCGATCGCTAAGTCTTCGGTGCATGATCCCAACCAGGGCGGTTTGTTCGTCTACAGACAGGGTTTCTATCGCATCTAAAATGCTGTCAAATGTTGAGGTTTGCATGGTAAGTTAGATTTGGAAGCTCTGATAGCTTTGCCTTATTTTACTGCATTTTCATGTGGTTTGCCGATTGAGATCAATGCAGATGTGCAAAAAGCGATCGCGTTCTCTCTACAAAAAAGCGATCGCTCTTTTCCCATAAAAAAGCGATCGCTCTTCTCTCTACAAAAGAGCGATGTCTACGACGGGCTGTTCGGTGACGCTCTTCTGTAAATCAAAGGCGATCGCACTTTAGGGTAGGGTGGGTTAGCGACAGGGTAACCCACCGAGTTTAATAATAGGCGTGGTGCGTTAACGAAGCAACGCACCCTACAAGATCAGGGGATCGCAGTAGAAGATCAGCCATACAACTGCTTTAACCGAATAGAGGTGCTACGGATGCAACGGCTTGTGTCACTTGACAAAGCTCAATAATTGTTGTCTTGACCACTTGTCCTGCTTCGTTCAAGATTGTATGTGGATCGGGATTTCCGCTGTTTATAGGATCGATGTAAAACCCACCTTCAAGGGGAAATACAAGTTTGCAGTTAGTGTCAGTACCATTAGCTAATGCTGTCCTTGCAAATGTTTTTCCCATTTGATCTACATAATAGATACTATCTTGTCCGTTATATACACTAGTGTACAAACGAATACCCCCAATGTTATCTGGGGTTTCTAGCACCTGTTCATAAAAACTAATAATTTTGTAGTGATGGCTCTCACTTAAGTAAAACCAAGGGATAGCAAAATAACTAGTTCTGTGAATTCCTTGCGGTATAATATGCCACTCTCGATCATTAAAATCCTGACCATTAACTATCCCATTGTGTTGATCATCACGAGATCGCATAAAGACTGGTCTTCCACTATACTGGTAAATATCTGTAATCCAAGCTACACCCATAAAAACCCCCTTTTTCTCGTATTTTTCAAATAAAGCAGTGGTTTTTTCTTCCCACATCTTTTAGACGATTCCCCACCCCAATTTGGGAATTTTTCGAGTTAAGGGCAAATTTTCTCCCCAAAAATTCCACCTCAACGCCTACACCCCTTGTTATTATTGCTTTTCAGCCCTTGCAGATTCTTCTCAACCTCCCCACGAGCCGGATATAATAATTGCTTACTCACAGCACTTTCATAAGCCTGTATCGCTCCTAACCTATCCCCCAACCCTGCTAAAACTCTCCCTAACCAGTAATCAGCCATAGCCGGGTTGAACGCTCTCAACTCCTGACATCCTTCACAAGCCACTTCCCACCATCCCTTACTAGCATTAACATCCTTTAGCACTCCATAACTCTCCCCCAGCCACACAGCCGCAGGTACAGATTGCAGATAACTCCCTGCTGGTAAAAGCTTCCATGCTTTCTCCAACACCTCCACCGCTTCCCGATGTTTACTAGCCAAAGCCAACACCCGCCCATGACGCAACCAAGCATCAGCTAACTGGGGCTGTAGTTTTGTTCCCTGTTCGGAAACACTACACCCGCGTTCAAACTCTTGAAAATGTTCCACCAATACCCGCCCCGCAGTCGCCCATACAGTCCAGCGTTCAGGAAACCGCTTGAACATCTCCTCCACTATAAAAGCAAGAGTCGTCTGACTATCCTCTCCTCTTACTCCCCTCTCCTCGTAGGAGAGGGGTCGGGGGTGAGGTTCAATCTTACTCCCCTCTCCTCTGACTCCCTTCTCTGCGTAGGAAAAGGGTAGGGGGTGAGATTCAAGCGGTAAAATTTCACACAAAGCCCGATAAATTTCCCCATCATGGGGATATAATTGATAAGCTTTCATCATCATCTCCGCCGCCTGCTGATATTCCCCGGTGTGGAACAAACACCTTCCGTAGTAATACCAACCATAAGGCTGTTGAGGGTGTGCGGCGGTAAACTCTGCTAACACCTTGACACCTTGCGCCCAATCACCACGGAGAATATGATAATATGCGAGTGATTTGTGCGCTTCAGCACTGTGAGGAGCTTGTCCTAGTAAAGAGGTAATCATCTTTTTAGTCAGCTTCCCCTCTTCACCAGATACCCATCTCATCTGACACTTCGACAAGCTCAGTGCGGTGCAACGCTGGTCTATTTGTCGTTGCAGTACCCGAAAATCATCTCCAGCTATGGCTATCAGCTTGTTCAACCGTTCTCTAGCTGCGGCAATATCCCCCACCGCCATCAGGGCATCATAGCTGTAAATCAAGGCTACAACGTCCTCTGGGGTGATGGATAGAACCTGCTCTACGGCGTTGAGAGTAGCAAGAGGATTTTCTCTCCCCTGATGTACCTGTGCTAAAGCCAGCCAGTGAACTACTTTCTCAGGTTCTAAAGTAGCTGCTAAATTAAAAGCGATAATTGCCTGTTGATTTTCTCCTCTACAAACTGCAATCAATCCTTTGATATGATTCTGAGTCCCTTGATTTTCCGACAATAATAAGGCTTGTTCGTATACTTCTAAAGCCTCTTGTTCTAGTCCCATGAGTTGCAAGATTTTCCCCAGTTGCAACCGCACATCAATTAATTGCGGTTGTCGCGCCATGACTTGCCGATATTCTGTAACTGCTTGTTGCCAATTTCCCATCTCATAAAGCAAATCAGCTAGTTCTAATCTTTTTTTCCATCCTTGGGGATATTTCTGAACATACTTACTCAAGGTGATGAGTTTCTGTTGTTGTCTTGCTGGCTTGTCTGCAAAAACCAAGTGAGCATTTAGTTCCACCCCAGAGAATTGAGTGAACTGTACCAATGAGGTGTTAAATTTTCCAGACATATTACTGTTAATTTATAGTTAATTTCTGACTGCTGATTTTTTGTTAGTATTGATGAGTCACAATTACAAATTTCTGCACCGCCCTGAGCTTGTCGTTCGTGTAGCGTCGCATAGGGAAGTGTTTCATCAGCTTGAAACTTCTCCTCCATCGGATTTCCCTTTTTTAAGGATGGAGAGCAGGAATCAATATAAGTATTATCTTCACCTGCTAAATATTTCTTTAACTGCTTTTGTAGAATCTTTCTTGCTTCCTGAATGCGTCGGCGAACATTAGCTTCAGAAATGGCGAGTTGTTTAGCTATATCTGGATATGATTTCTCTTGGCAGCAGTGTAAAATAAAAGGATAGCGTAGTCTCTCAGGTAAAGATTCAATTTTGTAGCGGAGGTATGCCCCCATCTCTAAAGCCAAAATATTGTTTTCAGGTATTTCTCTCCCACAAGTAAATGCAGGATTCTCTGCTAATTTAATATCATCAATGTTTTCAATTTCTGGGGCTTCTCGTTGGCGTTTCCTATGCACATCCATGCAGTAATTATAAATAATTCGCGCTAACCATGCTTTAGGATATGTGATTTTAGTTGCAGATTTTGTCCATCCATGCCAAGCTTTGAGCATTCCCTGATTTAGTGCATCTTCGGCATCATGAGAATTACCTCCCATCCAGTTCAGGCAACATTTGTAAAAATAATCTTGAGATGATTCCCATATTTGCCAAAATTCCAGGCAATTATTTTCTGATAGAGATTGTTTTTGGTTTGGTTTGGGTAATAATTTACTATTTTCTCGGCTTGATAGGCATAACAAAATTTTTAGTTCTGCGTTGGGTGCTGTAAATGATTGATTGTGGAACATTTCAGATATGAGGGATGTTGTGATGTACAAAACACTGGAAAATTATGGATATATGTTAGGACTTACGCATGAAAAGGAAAAATCAAGGGCTTGGGCAAGCGTATAGGGGTATAGGGGTGTAGGTGTTCAAAACTATCACCCTTACACCCTTACACCCTTAAGCCCTTACACCTTATCTCAGCACCAACCTTAATGCGTAAGTCCTATATGTGTCTGTTTAATGCTAATTAGCTATCCTAAGTCAACATTACTAAACTGCGATACAGCAGATTGCTCATGATACTAAAGGCAATAAACGGACTATGAAAAATAGATTCGTAATCATCTGTAATTTACAGCAGGAAGCAGGAAATAACGCTGTTTTCTGTCTGAGATTTCAGGTTAAGTTTGTATCTCATTTACCTGAAATCTGCTGTAACTTATTAGATATCTTTTTAGAGATTATCGAATTAGTCCTATTGCACACATCTACTAAATGTCACTTTCTCATAGTTACATTTAGCTCATGACAAATGTAATTATCTGGAGCATGACAAATGTCATGGGAGATTTTAGATACTTTTGATGTTGTGATAATTCTCTTGATTTTTACGACAATAAATTTTTAATTTCTACTTCACGCTAATATTTCATTAAGACAAAAGCATAGAATGACGAGAAGAACATAATAATTGCTTGGTAATACCAATGTTCATTAGATGATTGATTCAGTTCAACCAATTTCTAGACGCAACCTACTACAAATTGTCATACTCTACAATAATCATTGATATTCACTATAGGTTGTGAAAGCAAAATCCAATATTTAAGCAGCAATTATTGGCAGTTAATGAGAACTAGTAATAAACAAGGACAACAGACAGATACAAACAGTCCACAATCTTATTTATCTATGGATGAAATATTGGGCGAATTTCCAGAAAGTCTACCCAGCAATGAGGAATGCCTGCTTTTGGGATTTTCACCTAGCTTGCTTCCTCTCAAACAACGGTGGCGCAGTAATGGCTTGTCAGCTGATTTTTTAGCAGATTACTTGATGTGCTTCTTGAGGGCAGAGAAAGATGGTATTGAGGCGATCGCTAAACCAGCAGAAATCCACAGTGCCATTAGCTACATTGCCAATGAGTTGCTAGAAAACGCCATGAAATTTAATGATTACAATTCTTCACACCCTATCAGTATCCAACTGCAACTGTATCGAGATAAACTAATTTTTCTCGTCACTAACAGTATCAAACCACATACCTTAGAGAAATTCAAGACCTTTATTCAAGAAATACTCATCTCAGATCCGCGTGAAATGCTGCTGCGTCGTTTAGAGAAGAACGCCCAAGAAGAACACCTCGAAAGTTCTGGTATTGGACTTCTATGTATCATAAGTGACTATCCAGCAAAAATTGGTTGGAAGTTTACAAAGATTCAGGAAAATCCTGAAGTCATAAATGTTACTACAATGGTGCAGCTAATGATTTAAACTAACAGTAGAGATACTTAAGCGATTATAATCCTACTGATGAGGTTTTTAGACAATGCAGCTAAAAGGAGAACAATATATTGTATGCTATAATACAGCAACTAACACCATTAGCTGTCAAGGAACTTTAAGGTTGAACGAACTGGAGGAATATGCCCCCTTAATACAGTTGTTGAATGATGTTCTTGCTCAAAAGCCAGCCGTATTAACACTGGATTTGCGAGATTTAAAATTTCTCAATAGTTCTGGATTTACTGTACTGTCAAAATTTGTCCTCAAGGTGCGCCAAGAAGAAACTATTAAGCTGGAAATTCAAGCAGCTAAGAGTATTCCCTGGCATCAAAAATCCTTAAAGAATTTACAACGCTTGATGCCGAATTTAGAGCTACTATTTGAGTGAGTAAAAATATAGCGGGTTTCGTCTGAGTGAGGTAGAGTATTTCATCATCAAACGCATAGGGGAGGATGTTCTCAGTAGAGAAGTTTATTGCATCTACAAGAGAAACGCTATATGTATGCAGAACAGGGATTACCACGATAGCTATCATCGAGAACTGGCAGCACTGAGGTTACAGTTAGAACAAAGCCACCAAACTATAGCTGTTTTAAACCAGGAAAAAGCAGACTTAGAAATTTTGCTGGAAGCTACAATGGAACACGCTACAGTGATGGAATACGAGTTACAAAAAGCAGAGGATGAGCTTTACCGTGCCTTGGCACAGGAACGGCAACTAAACCAGCGCATTGAAAATTTAGCCACTTTAGAGGAACGTCATCGCATTGCCCGTGATATTCATGATTCTCTAGGTCATCTGCTGGTGGGACTGAATGTGCAAACGGAGACAGCTTTGGCACTGTGGAAAGATGACCCAGAAAGAGCCTATAAATTTTTGAATAAAGCCAAACAAATGGGTTCTCAAGCTCTAGAAGCAACACGCCAATCCGTTGCTGATATGCGATCTGATCCACTCCAAGGTCAAATGTTAGAAGATGCGATCGCCTCCCTCACTCAAGAATTTTATCGCACCACTGGCATCAAACCAGCTTGCGAAATTTGCCTCTCCAGCCACCTCTCCCATCGAGTCAGCATTGTTCTGTATCGAATTGTGCAGGAAGGACTGACCAATATTTGCAAATATGCCAATGCTAGTGCCGTGACTATTCAAATTCAACCCACAGACACAGGTTTATCTCTGATTTTAGCAGATAACGGTAATGGCTTTCAAGTTAATGCCAATCGCTCTGGTTTTGGACTCCTGGGGATGCGAGAACGAATTACAAGTTTAGGAGGGCATTTGGAAATCAATAGTGAACTGGGTGCTGGTTGCTATATTAGAGCATCTCTACCACTAGAAATTAAAAATTTAGTTGGCAGCAAACCAACAAATCATTACCAGATGCAGAAAAATACCCACCGGTGATGACCGGAATAGAAGTAAGCCATAGTACCTATCATGGTTACGGGGGATAGATTACGGTTAATTTTTAACTACTATGATTCGGTTACTATTAGTCGAAGATCAAGAAGTTGTCAGGGAAGGTTTAAAAGCTTTACTAGAAATTAAACCAGACTTAGAGGTAGTAGCAGAAGCTAGCAACGGACAACAGGCATTAGAACAGGTCGAATTGTTGCATACCCAGAATTTGTTACCAGATGTGATTTTAATGGATATCCGTATGCCCATCATGGATGGTGTGACAGCAACTCAACTCATCTGCCAAAAATTTCCCTGTATAAAAATTCTCATATTCACTACTTTTAATGATGGTAAGTACGTGGCTGAGGCATTGCGTTTTGGGGCAAAAGGCTATTTACTCAAAGATACACCCTCGCAAGAACTAGCAGAGGTAATACGCTCTATTTATCGGGGGTACAGTCAATTTAGTCCAGGGGTTTTGGAAAAGATAGTCGCCAACGTACCCACAAGCCAAATACCACAAACTAGCAATTTACCTTCAGGATTCGATAAACTCAGCCCCAGAGAACGACAAGTGCTGCGAATGATTGCCAATGGTGCTAGTAATCGGGAAATTTCTCAGACACTGAGTCTTTCCGATGGAACAGTGAGAAACCATATTTCTCATATTCTCACAAAGTTGAATTTGCGCGATCGCACCCAAGCATCAATTGTTGCTAATTCTTTTGTCTCTTGGTTAGAAATAGAATTGTGACTGGCAAGACGGAGTAGAATAACTGACTACTTCTCCCTTGGTGGTGTAGCAATACCTCGCTTAAGTAAATCTGCTTCCAGTTCTTGAATAAATTTCAAATCTTCTGCTAACAGAGTTTGATGATTGTTGTTAGCATTCTCATCTAAAAAGTTGAATGCTTGGCGGAATTGTTCGGGACTGGCGGCAAATGGTGCATCAAAGTGACAGGCGATAATCTGTTGAAAATCCCATTTCGCTACTGTATCAGCCCAGTTGCGGACTTGTGTTGGGGCTTGGGGTAGAATTAGTATTTGTAAAATAGGGGCGACAAAGGGTCTTCCATTGGCGGATAAGGCAGCAAATGATTGTTGCCAATTTTCTTGCCAGCGAAAGGGGAAAAAACCGAAGTATGCTTTTGGTGAATGATCTGGGGCTTTGAGGGCTTCGCGCCACATCTGGCCAAACCCAGTTAATTCTAAGGCGCTGGGACGAAAGTAAAGGGCAAATAGGGCAATGCGTTGCCATCCTTGGCGACGGTTAGCTGGGGTATCTTCAATGGCTTGGGTGGCGTTGTCCCTGGCGTGAAATAATAGGGGGTAAGGTTCTAGTTGTAGGATAGTCGATGGTTCTGCTGATACGGATAGCACAGAATCAGTTACAAATAGACTGTGCGATCGCCTATGTAAAAATGCTACCTCGACAAAAGCACCCCGCCCCAAATTAATATCTAACACTGCATAATCAAACTCATCAGCAAACGGAGTTAGACGGGAATCTTCTGGTAAAATTTGAGTACGTTTTTGGGGAAAACCCAGCCAACTTAATGGCAAGTTAAACGGGAAACTCCACTGATGGGGGGCAACAAATACCTGTGCTTGAGGAAATTTTCTGGCGAAGGGGCCGACGAATATTTTATGCTCAAGTCCAGAACTGGTAGGCAAAATTATATACTTAACTTCGCCATGCTTGGCGACTAACTCATTTACTAGTCGCACACATTCCTTAGTTGGTGCAACCGGTGCATAAACTAGTAAACCACCGGCATTCAGCCTGATTACTGACATCCTAATCGGTACTACTGTATACAGTATGCCTTGAACTTGGTCAAATGTCCAGATAGTATCTTTAACTATCTCCCGGCAAACTGTGCGCCTTCTGCCGTAAGGATAAAGTGGTAAAGCCGGCCAGAACGGCCAAGACCAATCTTGAGGATTATTTTGTGACTGTACTTGTGAATTCATCATTATTTGCCCACTTCAAGCTGCTGATCAATTTCTAGCATTAGGCAGGTTGAGAGGGCGGGGCGAATTGATTAATAATTAAGGTAGAGAACGGTTGACTGTTGACTGTTGACTGAGGTGACAACAGCTACTGACAACTGACAACTGACAACTGACAACTAACTAATAATTATGAATCAAACTGCCTTAAATTTAGCGGCAATATCTGTTTTTCTTATGACTTTATCGGCTCTTTTGGGGCCGTTAATTAATTTATCACCAACAATTCCGGCGATCGCTACCTTCACAATTCTGGGCATAGCAACTTTTGATAGTTTTAGCTTGCAAGGTAAGGGCGGTACTATCTTTTTGGATTGGGTATCAGGATTTTCACCACAATACCGCGATCGCATTATTCACCACGAAGCCGGACACTTTTTGGTAGCTCACTTGTTAGGTATTCCCGTTACAGGTTACACTCTCAGCGCTTGGGAAGCTTGGCGAAAAGGTCAATCTGGCCAAGGTAATATTTCCTTTGAGGATAGCGAATTAGCCGCTCAATTAGAACAGGGTAAAATCAGCAATCAGACATTGGAGCGCTACTGTACTATTTTGATGGCAGGAATTGCGGCGGAAACTCTAGTTTTTGAACATATTGAAGGTGGGGCTGACGATAGAAGAAAATTAGCAAATGTTTTCAAAATTCTAGGTTTTTCTGAGTCAGTTTGTCAGCAAAAACAACGCTTTCACATTCTCCAGGCAAAAACTCTCATCCAAGACAACTGGCTGAGTTATCAAGCCTTAGCCCAAGCCATACGCCAAAGGGCGGCGATCGCAGACTGCAAAAAGGCTATTATTGATGCTCAAGGTTAGGAAGTAGGGAGAGGGGGAAAGGGGAAAGGGGAGTAGGGAAGAATAACAACTGTCAACTGTCAACTGACTATCGAGAGTTGTAATAACTGATGCCAACTGATGACTTGGTTGCGTCCTGATGTTTTGGCTGCTAGTAAACATTTATCGGCGCGATGTAACAGGCTCATGCCTTGTTCATCATCATCTTTTTGCAAGGAGGCTACACCTAAGCTAATAGTGACATCAATCGTTAGCTTACTGTTGATACTAAAAGTCTGCTCATCTATTATTTGATTAAGCCGTTGTGCTACTTTGAGCGCTTCTTCAGCAGTGGTATGAGCCAGAAGGACAACAAACTCTTCTCCACCGTAACGAAATGCAATATCTTGAGAACGTAAATTATGGCGTATACGGGTACAAAGCAATTGTAATAGGCGATCGCCTACTAAATGCCCATACTTATCATTAACTTTCTTGAAATAATCTACATCCAGAATTATTAAACTCATGGGAATGTTGTGAGTTCGCGCCCTAGTAATTTGTCTGGGCAATTCCCAATCAAAGGCACGGCGATTATTCAAATCTGTCAACGAGTCAGCTAAAGCGATCGCTGATAAAATATGATTTTTCTGGAGCAAATCACGGTACTTTTGGGCTTTACGCAAACCTACTGTTAATTGACTTAATATCAAACGGTGGGTAGCCATTTCTTCTGTTGGCAGTTGCCAAATATAGGCATCTGCACCTTGATGAAGTGCGGCGGCGGTCATGTCAAACTCCCACTGCCAGTCGTTTTGGCTTCTTTGTGTTAGTTGTTGTGGACGATCTTCCACCAGAATGCAGTGTATACAATATAATTTAGCTTGTTCTTTTAACCAACCACAAAGTTCTACACTACCATTGAGGCTTGCCTGCACAAATATGACATCTGGCGACGCAGTTTGAATTTGTGCTACTGCCTGGTGAAAATCCGTAATTGCTACCAAATGATTAGTAGCTTTTTCATGGATCTGATCGGGAAGTTTTCTAAGAAAGTCATAACTCCCAAAGACCAGAATTGTCATCGTCATGGCTTGGTTTTTTGCCTTTTTCTGCGTTAGGGATTACCGATATCTTGCCGATTCATGAATAAATTGCCTCTGAAACAGGAAACTTAATATATACCTATATGCACTTATATAGTCTTAACTCTAAATACAAATATATTTTCTAATTTTAATTTCTTCTTAACCTACTACTAAAGATGGATGGCAATTCTATAAAAACTAACTATAGGTATTGAGTTTTACTTTTAATAGACCCTTTTTCAAACAGTAGAAACACGTAAAATTTATCGTGAATTAGAAAAATAGAGAATTTTTGCGTTATTTAGGTGAAAATTGCCTAAAGACAGGGTTAAATTTACGTTGTTTTATCACTAGAAATATTATTTATATATTATTAATAAATACTTACATATATTTTAAATATCCAGAATTAGTACAAATACTATTTTTTTGAGCAGATACTGTATTCTCCCAGCTAATATAGTAAGTGTTTATTATGAAGGGCTAGATTTTTTGATTTGACTTGTTTTAAAGTCAAAATTCAAAATCAAGAATCACAATAATTAAGAATTAATAAATTTTGATTACAAGCTCTCACTGAATTAGAATTCAGTATCTGTAGGCGCAGCCCAGCGTTGTCGAAAGGTTTCCCCGCCGTAGGGAACCGTAGAAAAAGAAACTTCCAACTAAAAAAATATCAAATCGCGAGGGAGAGCAAGGGAGAGAAGAACTACCTCATTTAGATAAAAGCGCTGTATTTGTCAAGGCTGCTGGCGGCAAAAGCAAACAAAATGCAAAAATATATAAAGCTACTATGAAAATCCACTTAGTGGACTTACGCCATCAGGGGCTAGGGACTGGTAAGTTTAGTCCTGTAGTTGGGTTTCCCACCGCAGGGACTGGTAAACCCGCAAGGGATTTACCCGCCCTAGCAAACTTTTCAAGACGGATTGAACAATTTAAAATTTAAAATCGCAAATCCAAAATTGAATAGGCTAGGAATAAATATCAACCCAACTCTTCCCAACCCCCTGCTTCCCCAATCCCCAATCCCTATTTAAAATTAAACTACTTTTTACTTTCCTCCCATGTTTTCAAACCCCCAGCACCTTAGCGGTAACGAAATTCGTTCTCGATTCCTCAACTTCTACGCTCAAAGGGGACACCAGATTTTACCAAGTGCTTCCCTAGTACCAGAAGATCCAACCGTGCTGCTGACGATCGCGGGGATGCTACCATTTAAGCCTATCTTCCTGGGACAGCGCACACCAGAATTTAAACGGGCGACAACTTCGCAAAAGTGTATCCGTACCAACGATATCGAAAATGTCGGACGCACTAAAAGGCATCAAACGTTCTTTGAAATGCTGGGTAACTTCAGCTTTGGTGATTATTTTAAAGAACAAGCGATCGCCTGGGGTTGGGAAATCTCCACTGAAGTTTTTGGTTTACCCAAAGAACGCTTAGTAGTCAGCGTCTTTGAAGAAGATGATGAAGCCTACGCCATTTGGCGCGACCAAATTGGTGTGCCAGAAGCTAGAATCAAGCGCATGGGTGCAGATGATAACTTTTGGGTATCTGGCCCCACTGGCCCCTGTGGCCCTTGTTCGGAAATTTATTATGATTTTCACCCAGAACGGGGTGATGACAATATAGATTTAGAAGATGACACCCGGTTTATCGAGTTCTATAACTTGGTATTCATGCAGTACAACCGGGATGCGTCGGGTAATTTAACACCACTGCAAAACAAAAACATCGATACGGGGATGGGCTTGGAAAGAATCACCCAAATTCTGCAACAAGTACCAAATAACTACGAAACAGACCTAATTTTCCCGATTATCGCCACAGCAGCCCAAGTCGCGGGAATTGACTACCACAGCAGCGACGAGAATACCAAAGTTTCCCTGAAAGTTATCGGTGATCATGTGCGTTCCGTGGTTCACATGATTGCTGATGAAATCCGCGCCTCCAATGTGGGACGGGGTTACGTGTTGCGGCGATTAATTCGGCGAGTGGTGCGTCATGGACGATTGATTGGCATTACTGGCGAGTTTATCACCCAAGTTGCGGAAAGCGCGATCGCTCTTTCCGAATCAGCCTACCCCAACGTCCGCCAACGGGAAGCCTCAATCAAGGCTGAACTCGCCAGGGAAGAAGCGAATTTCCTTAAAACCCTGGATAGAGGTGAAAAACTCTTAGCGGAAATTATCGAACAGGTGAAAAAACAAGGGCAAACTGTAATTAGCGGTGAAAGTGCTTTCACTCTGTACGATACTTTTGGTTTCCCCTTAGAACTCACTCAAGAAATCGCTGAGGAAAATCACCTAACTGTTGATGAAGACGGCTTTAACGTCGAGATGCAGAAACAAGTGGAACGCGCTAAAGCAGCCCACGAAACCATCGACTTAACTGTGCAAGGTTCCCTCGACAAACTCGCCGAACACATCCACGCTACTGAATTTATCGGTTATAAACAATCGGCGGCGACGGCGAAGGTAGAAGTGTTGTTAGTGGGTGGTGTTTCCCAAGAGGAAGCAGAAGCGGGAACAGATGTACAAATTGTACTTGACAAAACGCCATTTTATGCTGAGTCTGGGGGACAAATAGGCGATCGCGGTTATATCTCCGGCGATGGTATTGTCGTGCGGGTGGAAGATGTGAAGAAAGAATCGGATTTCTTTGTTCACTTCGGACGCATCGAACGGGGAACTCTGCGGGTAGGCGATAACGTCACCGCCCAAATTGATCGCTCATGTCGTCGTCGCGCCCAAGCTAACCACACCGCCACCCACCTATTACAAGCAGCGTTAAAGAAATTCGTCGATGAGGGAATATCACAAGCTGGTTCTTTGGTATCCTTCGACAGATTGCGCTTTGATTTCAACTGTCCCCGCGCTTTAACAACAGAGGAAATTCAACAAGTCGAAGAACAAATTAACACTTGGATTGCTGAAGCCCATTCTGCCAACATCGAAATATTACCCTTAGCTGAGGCTAAAGCTAGGGGTGCGGTAGCCATGTTTGGGGAAAAATATGGTGATGAAGTACGGGTGATTGATTTCCCTGGTGTGTCGATGGAACTGTGCGGTGGTACACACGTTAGCAACACGGCGGAAATTGGCGTATTCAAGATTATTTCTGAGGCTGGCGTTGCTTCTGGTGTGCGGCGAATTGAAGCTGTTTCCGGCCCGGCTGTGTTGGATTATCTGAATGTGCGGGATAAAGTAGTTAAGGATTTAAGCGATCGCTTTAAAGTCAAACCCGAAGAACTACCCGAAAGAATCACCACACTGCAAAACGAACTGAGAACCGCAGAGAAGCAACTGGAGAATCTGAAATCGCAACTTGCGATCGCCAAATCCGACAGCCTACTCCAAACAGCCGCAACTGTAGGCGACTATAAGATTATAGTCGCCCAGTTAGAAGGCGTTGACCCCGAATCCTTGAAAAGTGCAGCCGAACGTTTACTACAGAAAATCGGTAACGGTGCGGTGGTACTAGGTTCTGTTCCCGAAGCCGACAAAGTTAGTTTAGTAGCAGCTTTTAGTCCAGAAGTCAACAAGAAAGGCTTACAGGCGGGGAAATTTATTGGTGCGATCGCCAAAATTTGCGGCGGTGGCGGCGGCGGTAGACCCAACCTCGCCCAAGCCGGGGGACGCGATGCAAGTAAGTTACCAGCAGCCTTGGAACAAGCACAGAGCGAGTTAAACGCCGCTTTGGGTTAGGGATTCCATCTTATCCATCTTGTGGGGTGGGCATCTTGCCCGCCCAGAATTTGGATTTGGAAAAAATTGAACGCAGATGAACGCAGATGAACGCAGATGAGTAGGGTGGGCATTGCCCACCACCTGCTTATTGAGAAGGTGCAAGATATGAATAGACTTAAAAGCTGTTAATACATTGATAGGGTAGTTGATTACTTACACAACCTACCCTATTATTTTTATACATTAAATAGTACAAATGCTCTATACAGATGTTATAGTTAATAAACTTTATTTACCTATCCCAAAATTACAGTTATGTGGATTTCTGAAATTGAACTAAATAATTTTAGAAGTTTTCCTGATGCAAAAATTCAACTATCTAAAGGAATTAATTTAATAGTTGGTTCTAATAATGCAGGAAAATCAAGCCTGCTGAGAGCGATATTATGGCTTCAGCAAGGTTTTGATTTAAGTAACACAGATTTACGAATATCCACAGATAATGGATATATTCAGCTTTTAATCAATGATATCAATGAAAAACTTATATATAATCCAAATCTTGGTTCAACAGCTTGGTTCAAACTGACTCTCTTGAACAATACTACAAAACTGGAAGTAATAAATACAGTCGGCGATAAAAAAAATGTTTTCTTACAAAATACTGGTGTTTATAATTTTAATGTTTTAAATCAAGAGCCTAAAAATTTCATATATCCATACCTTTCAAAAAGGAAGGTAATAAAGTTTGAAGAAACAATAAATTTATTAACAGCTAATTTAGTTACAGGTAATCTCTCTCATCTTCCTGCAAAAATTGATCGCATATCTAATCCTCAACTTCCAGCCAATGAACAATATGTTCAATCTTGTGAAAATATATTAGGGTTCCAAATCACAACAACTCCTTCTCATAACGGTAAGCTAGCTGCTTATATAGTGAGCAATCATGAAAATATATCATTAGATGCAATGGGAGAAGGAGTTGCCAATTTAGTAGGATTAATTGCTGATTTATGTATGGCTAAAAATCAATTATTCCTCATTGAAGAACCAGAAAATGATGTTCATCCAAAAGCGTTAAAGAAACTTCTTGCTTTAATTAAGGAAAAATCGGTCAATAATCAATTTATCATAACAACACATTCTAATATCGTTGCTAAATATCTAGGTGCAAGCCCAGACTCTAAGCTTTTTTCAGTATCAATTAAGTTTGAAAATCGGCTACCCACATCACATATAGAAGAAATAGATAATACCCCAGAAGCTAGACGGCAGGTTTTAGAAGAACTGGGATATGATTTTTTCGATTTTGATTTGTGGTCAGCTTGGTTAATTCTTGAAGAATCTTCAGCAGAGAGAATAATTAGAGATTATCTCATACCTTGGTTTGTGCCTGCTTTGCAAGGTAGGCTACGTACATACTCAGCTAACTCACTCAGTGAAGTTGAAACTAAGTTTAGAGATTTTGATAATCTATTTGTTTTCTTACATCTGCAATCAATTTATAAAAATAAAGCTTGGGTAATTGTAGATGAAGGAGAAAAGGAGAGAGAGATTATTGAGAAACTAAGAACAAAATATAGTAAAAGTGGTTGGAATGAAAATAACTTCCTGCAATTATCTCAGCATGATTTTGAACGATATTATCCATCGAAATTTCAAGTAGACGTAGATAATATTCTACAAATGCCTTCGGGTAAACATAAACAAGAACGTAAAAAGTCTCTTCTTGAGGAAGTAATGAAATGGATGAAAGAGAAACCCGAAGAAGCAGAAATTGAGTTGCACGAATCTGCTGCTGAAGTGATTAATATTCTTAAAAGGATACAACAGGTTTTAAGTGTGGCTTAATCACCTGAATCATTATTGTTTACTGTAGAGACGTTGTATGCAACGTCTCTACATCATCTATTTGGCACAACTTCATAGAGAATTTGATAACACACTCAATGGTATGTCAAAGCTAAACCTACATTACAGCCTAATTTGGTGTTTAAAAACACGCCTTAGTCAATAATTGACAATAAGGATGCTAATTAATAGCCACCCTGGGGAACTTCTTGTGAACTAGGTGTTTCATCGGCAGATGGTTCCTCTGTATTTGGAGTTTCCTGTTGATGAGGATTTTGTTCCCCTTGATTTTCTGTTTTGGGGATGGCTTGTTTAGCTACATTTTCGGCGGCTTCTTTAAATACAGGTTCTAACTTATCTCGCCAGTATTGAATATTAGGTAACTTTTCGGGATGGTCTCTGTATTCTAAAACTTTGTCCCATTGACCATCATCCAAAGCTTTATTTATATCATTAAATAAAGCGTCGGCTTTTTGCCAATCTTGCTGCCATTGGTTAATGATGGCGGCTGTTTCTTTAATGCCAGCAGAAGCATTTGCTGGGATTGATCTTAACATGGCGATCGCACCCACTAAATCCCCTGATTCATACTTCTTCCTGGCTTGTTCGATAATTTTGGTACTATCTACTGGCGGTTGCGCTTGTTTGGTGGGTTGCGAGTCAGGCGAACTTTCCGCTTCTGGCGCTGGCTGAATAATAGTTTCTGACCTTGGTTGGGGTTTGGGTTCGGGTCTAGCAGCAATTAGGCTACTATCATCCACTGTTTTTATAGCAATGCCGCGATCGCGCAAGCAAGCAGCCCACTGTTGATCATTAGTAATCACATCTGAGTGCGCCCAAGCTAAACGACCAGAGTTAAGTCTGAGTTCGACCCAACCGCGTTTCGTCCGTCTACCTGTCACCTCATAGCTAGTATTGACACCAAGAGTTTGCAAAACCGTATCAGTATTAATCGAACTCGGTTCAGAACGGATATTAGAATTAGCAGCTACCACAGCCAAGCATTTATTGCTGGAGGTGGTATTACTCAACACATTAGCAGCAAAATTTCTCACATTGGGATAGAAATTAGCTACCAAAGCCGCCGCACCCCCTGCTAGTACAATGCCAATTAATAGGGGTAATGGGTCAGATTTGCTAGAGTATTTACGTGCTGGTTTGCTAACAACTGGGTTGGCTGGTGCAACGGCTACAGTTTGCTGGCGAGATACAGGCGATGATGGTTTAGCTGGTTGATAGGTGGGATGGTTGAGGGATTTTGCCGATGGGGATGAGACAGCTACAGGTACAGGATTAATGGCTGCTTGTAAGGCTTGTAATGCTTCTGTGGCGGTTTGGTAGCGGTCTTTAAAGTGATAGCGCACCATTTTATTTAAGACTACTGCTAGCCGTTCACTGACATTCACTAAATGCCGCCAAATCAATTCCCCTGTTTGGGGGTCTTCTTGTAACTCTGTGGGTGATAAACCAGTCAAGGCTTGAATAGCGATAATTCCCAAAGCATAAATATCGCTGTTAGGACGGGGTTTACCTTGCCCTTGTTCGGTAGACATATAGCCTGGAGTGCCAATAACTACCGTAGCAGTAGGTTGACCACCAACTGTTACCATTTGGGTACGTAATTGTTTCACCGCCCCAAAATCTACCAAAACTAATTTACGATCAGCCGTGCGGCGGATGAGGTTATCTGGCTTGATATCCCGGTGAATTACACCTTGGTTATGGACAAACTCTAAAATACCCAAAACTTCTTGTAATAATTGAATGACTTGGCTTTCACTCCAACGATTACCAGGAATGAGTTCTTCTGTCAGGGTATGTCCGTCAATAAACTCTTGTACTAGATAAAATTCTTGATTTTCGTCGAAATACGCCAATAGCCTGGGTATTTGGTCATGATGCCCCAAATTTTCTAAAGTTTCGGCTTCGCTGTTAAATAAGCGTTTGGCTGTCTCAAAAACTCTGGGGTCAGAAGTAGCAGGCTTGAGGTGCTTGACAACACAGGTAGGATTGCCGGGCCGTCGAGTATCTTGGGCAATGTAGGTTTGTCCAAATCCTCCCGTAGCCAGGACTCTAATTACTTGGTATCTGTGGTCTAGTAGCTTGCCAATCATATTCCCTCCCCAGAATTATTACCGAAAATCTCCCGATAGTAATAAATATCTCCAATTTTTTTTACGAGAAATCCGCTATCTTGATAAAAGATTTGAACTAAATAAGCATTCTTTTTAATATACACAGACTGTAAATTTTTCTTTTAGTGCCTTTTTACCAATGCCACCCAGAATAACCAACCAAGTTACATGGCAGCAGGCCGAACTCCTCATGCAGCCTGCTTTTATTCGCGTTATTGATAATCTCCGCAAGCAGTTGGATGAGTCTGCTTGGAAAGGAACTTACCAAGATGTACTGATTTGGCCGCCTAACACCACTGATGAGACGAAAGCTTTGGTGACGCAGTTATTGCAACAAATGGAGTCTGTTACCCTAGAACAGGCTGAGGCTATCAGAGAAAGGTTGGCACAATTGCCAATGCCCCACCCAGGATATCATTTATGCTTGCAACGTCAAGACCAAAGTGTGAGCGTTGATCTGTGGGAACTTTGTTATCAAGTATGTTTTCTGGATTACAGCCCTGAGCGTGAGGCTGTTGATATCGATACTAGCTTAATTGATGACGCAGGTGAGGTTGATTGGCAGCGATTGGAAGATAAAACTAAGGAATTAGTTGACCAAGTGTTCGCTAGTTTACCAGAAGGTTAAAAAATGGCGATCAGGGGGGAAGGGGGAAGGGGGAAAGGGGAAAGGTTAACTGCCTTTGTTTTTAAATATGAAGTACGTAGAAAAATGTATTTCGAGATACATGGTACGTATCCTTCTGGGGAAGCAAGCTACGCGCAGCGTCTGTCTACAACACGCTACGCGAACGTAGAGAGAAATACGGCATCCTTACTTCCAGCCCATAACTCTAGTTATGGGGTTCCCTTGCCCCTTTAATCTTTAACCTTTTCCCTGCCCGTTGGCGTAGCCTCTGGTAGAGAAGGGCTTTCACTACTGTTGAGTCACTCTTTACACAGTTCTTCTGGTAGGCGCTGTAGCACCCGTACAAACACAGACGAATCTTCTAATCCCTGAGATACAATTAATGCGCCTTGAATAGCCGTCACTGCATCTTCTGCACGCTGTTGGGCAAGTCTAGGATTCATTCCAGACTCCATTATTACATTAGCGATCGCATCAATCCACAGCCGATAAATTGCTTTCACTCTCTCGTGAAATACATCACGGGCGGAACCCAAGAGCAAAATCGCCAATACGCAAGGTTGGTTTCCCTCCCCATAGCCTTCATTGACGCGATCGCACATCTGTCGCAAACGAGATAAGGGTTCACCTGGGCTGTTGAGGGTTTGCAGAATATTTTGCTTTACCCAGTTCTCCAGATAATTTAGCACCGCTTCCACCATCTCATCTTTGCCACCAGGAAAGTGATGATAAAGGCTTGCTTTCCCTAATCCAGTGGCTTGAGAGATTTTAGATAGAGTTGCACCATCATAGCCATATTGCCGAAACAGCTGCAACAAACAGGGAATATAGGTTTCTTTTGGCATTCATTGCAAGTTCAAAGTTTTCTATTGACATTATACCAAACGTTCGTTACAGTAATTATATACCGAACGAACGGTACAAAAATAAGGTTGAAGCAATGAAGCCGCCTCTGCAAGCTGGGTTTCCCTAATGAAAACAGCAGTTGAGCGATCGCCCTTGACTCCAATCCTCACAAGCCCATAACAAAACATTAATCTTTTAACTCTATTGTGGGCTGAAGTATCAATCTAAAATGTCAGGAGATTCTCATGGCTTACGTTACAGTCGGTAAAGAAAACTCTGCAAGCATTGATATCTATTATGAAGATTTGGGAGCGGGTCAACCCGTCGTGCTAATTCACGGGTTTCCGCTCAACGGTCATTCCTGGGAGAAACAGGTAAGGGTATTGCTCCAAGCTGGTAACAGGGTTATCACCTACGATCGCCGAGGATTTGGCAACTCCAGTCAGCCATCGTTTGGCTATGACTACGACACCTTCGCGGCGGATTTAGACAAGCTCATTACACACCTTGATCTGCGTGATGTTGTGCTGGTTGGCTTTTCAATGGGAACTGGCGAAGTGACTCGCTATCTTGGCAAGTACGGCTCAGAGCGCGTGAGTAAAGCTGTGCTAATGGCTCCAGTGCCACCCTTCCTACTGAAGACAGATGATAATCCCGAAGGCGTTGACGGCAGTATCTTCGATGGGATTATGAAGAGTATCGTAGAAGATCGCCCAGCCTATCTGACCGCATTTTTCCAAGACTTCTATAACGTGGATGTGCTTGGTGGCAAGCGCATTAGCAATGATGCCATCCAATCGAGTTGGAATGTAGCAGCAGGAGCCTCTGCTAAAGCAACGCTGGATTGTGTGCCGTCGTGGTTAACCGATTTCCGTGATGATCTGCCACACATTGATGTCCCGACTCTGATCATTCATGGAGATGCCGATCGCATCCTTCCCTTTGAGTCTACAGCCGCCAGACTGCCGCAGCTAATTAAAGATAGTCGTCTGAAAATTATACCAGGTGGCCCGCACGCCATTAACTGGACTCATGCCGAGGAAGTCAACCCTGTACTGCTGGACTTTCTGAAAGAACATTAATCATCATTCCCACCCTTGTCGCGGATGCAGATATAGCAGGAGATAGGGGACAGGTGACAGGTGACAGAGTTAAAAGTCTTTTGCTGTCTAAGTTTCTTCATTTCCTCATGTCCTAACTGTCTTGGCTATTGCTATATTCGTCATGCGATCGCCCAGCGCAGAACCTCATAATGCCGAACCAATGTAATTAATTTAGTCGCAATGAGGCAGGAGGCAAGAAAGTTTCAGCCTCCTTCATTTTTCTTTGCACAGTTCGATTTTTCCCCAAAATTTTACTTATCTTAAAAACAATGAAATCAATACTGAAAAAATCCGCGTTGCTCCTTGGTATAGTAACCAGTGTTTTAGCTAACTTTCCCTTAAGTGCCTCTGCTGATTCTACTGCGGAAATCGTCCTCAGCATGAAATGTCAAAATGGCTACAATATCAATATTTGGCAGAATTATAGATCCAAAGAACTGCTTTATCGCGCGACCAGTCGCAGTGGTAATTTAAGTTTGGGTCAAGGCACTAGTCAAGCCACAGAAGGTGTTCGAGTATATAAGTTTCGCAATGGAACTTATGAATATTGGGTGTGGGATGGCACTTTAGATAACAAGCAGTCTGGAACTTTGGAGGTGTATAAAAATAACCGGATTTTAATGCAGCAAGCTTGTCAGAAAATTTGAAGTCAGTAAGTCAGAATAAATTATTAAACAAAAAGACGTAATATTGCTTACGTCTTTTTATTGGTTTAAATATATTTAATTGATAATTCTATTAATCTGTTTTTTTAGGTTTGCCATTATTTAATGGTCTTTTTCTATTTGGGTTGACTGATTTGAGATTTTTATTAGATGGCTGGTTAGAATTAGGTTGTTGACTAGACATAAGATGCAATTTGATAATTGGTGATAATTTTAACTACATCCAGCATATTCCCATTTCCCGAAACTAGTCAATAAATTTACATAGCCAAATAAAATAGAGACGTGATAAAATTTACGTCTCTAATGCAAAGGAAACCCATTATTTGTAGTTGTTTTGAAAATTTAAAAATAGAGAATATAAGTTATTTCCTGTTTTGATTTAATTTTGATAGATGGTTGTATCACTAATGGAGTGGTTTACAAGCATCTGTTTTAAACGAGTTACAGGAAAATACTAATTTTTGATTAACTTATATACTTAACTACAACGGTGTTATTAGGGATTCCAGAAAAAATATTGTGGTGGTTGTGATTATGTTGCAAGGAGGGTTAAAACCCTCTCTACGAGACGCTACGCGAACACTACAAACTAGGCGAAGGAGGAAAAATCTAAGTTAGGTGGAATGTCTTGTATGCGTCCAGGGCCGATCGCCTGCAATGCCTCTTTTAAGTTAATATCGCCAGTATATAAAGCACGTCCAACTATCACACCTGTGACACCTTGGGGTTCTAAAGCTAACAAACTTAATAAATCGGTAACGGAACTTACCCCACCAGATGCAATTACGGGGATGGTGAGGGCGGCGGCTAGTTCTCGTAATGCGTCTAAATTGGGGCCTTGTAGTGTCCCGTCACGGTGGATATCTGTGTAAATAATCGCTGCTGCACCTAGTTCTTGCATTTGTACAGCCAATTGGGTGGCTAAAACTTCCGAAGTTTCCAACCAACCGCGAGTAGCTACTAGTCCGTTACGGGCATCAATACCGATGATAATTTGTTCGGGGTATTTTTGACAGAGTTCTTGTACCAGTTGGGGTTGTTCTACGGCGACGGTTCCGAGAATTGCCCAACGTACACCTAAATTAAACACCTGTTCGACACTGGAGCGATCGCGCAATCCCCCGCCTATCTCAATTGGTACAGAAATTTCTTTGGCGATCGCTTCAATTGCTGCTAGGTTTACTACTTTACCTGCTTTTGCACCATCTAAATCGACTATGTGCAATCTGGTTGCACCTTGATCCACCCACTGTTTAGCGACATCAACCGGATTTTCACTAAAAACTTGTGAGCGATCGTAGTCTCCTTGATAGAGTCGCACACAACGACCCTCAAGTAAATCAATTGCTGGAATTACGTCCATCTAAAATTACCCTGTATTTAATCAAAAAGTGGGGAGTGGGGAGTGGGGAGTGGGGGGAGATGGGGGAGAAAAGCTTTGTAAACTTAGCACTTAGCATTTATAACTCAGCACTGATTTTTAGCTTTTCGCTTTTAATTGTCTGACGGCTTGCGCGAAACCCACCACAATTAGAATGTTAGAAAGCGTCAAAAAAACTTCAGCACCACCATGTAACCAATCTATGTTGGCTAATTGTTCACCATAATGGACTTTGGCATAAATCCCGGCAGGAATAGTAACGCCTACAAAAACGAGAGTACCGTAAAATCCATACAGTGATAAACGTGGCATTAGTTTACTGCGGCTGATAAACCACAAGAAACCCAAATAGGGAAATAGGGAAAGGGCGAATAGGGTTTCTTTAGACATAATCTTAATTTGGTAATGGGTATTGGGGACTGGGAAAGGGGGAAGGGGGACAGAAGAGGCAAGGGAGCAGGGAGAAGGGAGCAAGGGAGAGGAATTTTCCCCCCTGCCCCCTGCACCC
>DATNQO010000201.1:0-58772 GCA_036704005.1 Leptolyngbyaceae cyanobacterium
CCTACGGCGGGAAACCCGCCGTAGGCAACTGCCGAACCCGGAGGGGAGACCCGCCGTAGGGACTGGCGTTCGCCCTTGGCGTGCCGTTGGCGCAGCCTCTGTCTACGAGACGCTCCGCGTTCGCGTAAGCGTCTCGTAGAAAACGTAGAGAAGGCATACCCGGAGGGTCATAGTCATTAGTAACAAAGATTGCTCTATGGACTATTGACTATGGACTATGGACTGTGGACTATTGACTAGTTCTTCAATCTTTCTGGTAGACGATCTTGTCTAATCAAGTCTTGATAGGTTTCGCGTTGCAAAATTAAGTTTGCTTCGCCGTTTGCCACTACAACTGCTGCCGGTCGGGGTAGACGGTTATAGTTAGAGGCCATACTGTAATTGTACGCACCAGTTGCCATAACTACGAGAATATCCCCAGGTTCAGTTTTTGGCAGTTGGGCATTTTTAATCAGAATATCTCCTGATTCGCAATGCTTACCCGCAACAGTTACTATTTCTGTATGGGGTGCAGACAATTTATTGGCAATTACTGCCCGATAAACTGACTGATAGGTAATTGGGCGTGGATTATCGGACATACCTCCGTCAATGGAAACGTAGGTACGGATATCCGGTATTGTTTTAGTCGAGCCAATAGTGTAAGCGGTAACACAGCTTGTGGCAATGAGCGATCGCCCCGGTTCGGACAGTAGTTTTGGTAAAGGCAAGTTTTCGGCTGCACAAGCTTGTTGTACTACTTCACAAATCGCCTTCACCCACTCATCAATACTTGGTGGATCGTCTGATTCTACATATTTAATTCCCAAACCGCCGCCAACATTTAACTCGCTGACATTTAAGCCGTATTTGCTAGCATCGCGCAGCCACTGCACCATGACAGCCGCTAAATCCCGATGGGGTTGGCGTTCAAAAATTTGTGAACCAATGTGAGCGTGTAAACCTACACAGTTTAAACTTGGTTGCTGACTTACAAACTGAAAAACATCATCCAAGTCGTTGGGGTCAAAGCCAAATTTACTATCTAGGTGTCCTGTACGGATGTACTCGTGGGTATGACATTCAATTCCCGGAGTCAGCCGCAGCATGATCCGAATTGGCTGTTCTACTTGAGCTAAAGTCGTCAAGGTACGCAACTCGTACCAGTTGTCCACCACAATAGTGACATCGGCATCTATCGCTAGACGTAATTCTTCCAGAGACTTATTATTGCCGTGGAGGTAAATTTTTGCGGGACTCACACCAGCAGTTAGTGCAGTGTAGAGTTCACCACCGGAAACTACATCAATTCCTAAACCTTCTGAGCCAGCGATCGCACAAACAGCTAAACAATTCCACGCTTTGGAAGCATACAATACTTGAGATTGCCCAGGATAATATTTCTGAAAACTATCTCGATATTGCTGACAAGCTGTTCTGAGGGTTTCTTCATCTAATATATAAAGAGGTGAACCAAACTGCTCAACTAGAGTTGTGACATCACACCCACCGATTTCCAGGTTTCCCTGACCGTTAATTTTGGCAGTTAAAGGTAAAAGTTCCTGATTGGGCGAAATAATTGTACTTGTGTTTTGTTCGGGTAAATACTGAGTCCCAGTATTTTGAACCCCAACCGGGTGAGTTGATACCATAACTATATAAGTTGTCCTTGTGCAAAATTACTCAGTTATCAGTTATCAGTTATCAGTTAGTTTCTTGCGGAAACACCACAGTAATTGGTAGTGGGCGTTAGTTGGGGGTGTGAATCCTCTACTATACGCTTGATAACTGTTCACTGTTCACTGTTCACTGTTTTTATTGTCCCGATCCCAGTTTACAAAGGGTTTGTATTCTTATCCAAGTAAAAGTGATATTATCCAGATTAAAACTTAAAACCCTCACCGCGCAGGATTTAACTGCAATCCTAGAACTGGATCAAGCCTGTTTTGGTGGACTGTGGACTATGGAGGGCTACCAAAGAGAGTTGGATAGTCCCAACAGTGATTTACTCGGTTTATATTCCCCCCAGTCCAGCGTCAAATTACTGGGGATGGGTTGTTTTTGGTCAATTTTAGAAGAAGCCCACATCACAATTGTGGCAGTTCATCCCCAATATCACCGTCAAGGTTTGGGACAGGCTTTATTATATTTTCTTTTGAAAACAGCTGGCGATCGCGGTTTAGAACGAGCCACCCTCGAAGTTCGCGCTTCCAATGCAGCAGCAGTATCTTTATACCAAAAATTTGGGTTCCAAACCGCAGGCAGACGACGCGGCTATTACCAAGATAATGGCGAAGATGCCCTCATTCTCTGGCTTCCCGATTTACAATATCCCCAGTTTCAAAAGAAGTTACAACATTGGGAAACTATGATTCTGGATGATTTGGCGAATAGTCAGTGGACAGTTGACAGTTGACAGTTGTCAGTTATCAGTTATCAGTTATCAGTTGTTATTCTCCTCTGCTCCGGTTGGTGAGCGTAGCCGAACCACTGCTCCCCCAATCCCCAATACACACCTTGGCTTAGTTGTCGATATTGCGAAAGACTAAGTTAATGAAAAGTAATGTACTTTTTCTGATATTTAATTATCAGAATATTTAATAATCAAACACGAAATCTTTTAAATAAGATATTAGATGATAAAAAATCTTGATATTAGTACCATAACTATGCTAATAATGAATATTTGTGACAGCTAATAAAAATAGCCATTTTAATCTTTGGCTGTATATTATTCAAGCCTAGAAATGCCAATAAATTCAAACTCCTCAGTAAAGTTGGCAGGGCGACAGTAATAAACGAATAATCATCATGCTATCAACTGATGAGGTAGCTATTGGATGCTGATTATCTTTGGATACAGACATCCAAACTCTTAGCCTGTGCTAAAATCAGCGTACCGGCACGACGCAGGTGATGGGAAAAATGCCATATGTTTGAACGCTTCACAGAAAAAGCCATTAAGGTAATCATGCTGGCCCAAGAGGAGGCCCGCCGTTTAGGTCACAACTTCGTTGGAACCGAACAAATCCTCCTGGGTTTGATCGGGGAAGGTACGGGAGTTGCGGCCAAGGTGCTGAAATCGATGGGTGTCAATCTCAAAGATGCCCGCATCGAAGTAGAAAAAATCATAGGCCGGGGTTCGGGCTTTGTGGCCGTGGAAATTCCGTTTACGCCACGGGCAAAGCGGGTTCTAGAGCTATCCCTAGAAGAAGCGCGCCAATTAGGGCATAACTACATTGGCACCGAGCATCTGCTGTTGGGCCTGATCCGGGAAGGGGAAGGTGTGGCAGCCAGGGTGCTGGAAAATCTTGGGGTGGATCTATCGAAGGTAAGAACCCAAGTCATCAGGATGTTGGGAGAAACCGCCGAGGTTTCAGCGACTGGGCAATCTGGACGCACCAAAACACCAACTCTGGATGAATTTGGCTCTAACTTGACCCAAATGGCCACAGATAACAAGCTCGATCCTGTGGTGGGACGCGCCAAGGAAATCGAGCGTGTGATTCAAATTTTGGGTCGCCGTACAAAAAATAACCCAGTATTGATTGGTGAACCTGGGGTTGGTAAAACCGCGATCGCCGAAGGTCTAGCATCACGCATCGCTAACAAAGATGTCCCCGACATCCTCGAAGATAAGCGAGTTGTGACCCTGGATATCGGTCTTTTGGTCGCTGGAACCAAATACCGGGGTGAATTTGAAGAACGCTTGAAGAAAATCATGGACGAGATTCGTCAAGCGGGTAATGTAATTCTTGTAATAGACGAGGTACACACCCTCATCGGTGCAGGTGCGGCGGAAGGCGCAATCGATGCGGCGAACATCCTCAAGCCAGCTTTGGCGCGGGGTGAATTGCAATGTATCGGGGCGACAACCTTAGACGAGTACCGCAAGCACATCGAACGGGACGCAGCCTTAGAGCGCCGCTTCCAGCCAGTGATGGTCGGTGAACCTACCGTTGATGAAACAATAGAAATTTTATATGGTTTGCGCGATCGCTACGAGCAACACCACAAGCTGAAAATCTCCGATGAAGCCTTAGTTGCGGCAGCGAAATTGTCAGATCGTTACATTAGCGATCGCTATCTGCCAGACAAAGCCATCGACTTGGTTGATGAAGCTGGTTCTCGTGTGCGGTTGATCAACTCCCAACTGCCCCCCGCAGCCAAAGAGTTAGATAAAGAACTGCGCCAAATCTTAAAAGAAAAAGATGATGCTGTCCGTTCCCAAGACTTTGATAGAGCCGGGGAACTGCGCGATCGCGAAATGGAAATCAAAGCCGAAATCCGCGCGATCGCCCAAAGCAAGACCAATGCTTCTGGCACAGAAGGTGATGAGCCTGTAGTGACCGAGGAAGATATTGCTCACATCGTTGCTTCTTGGACAGGCGTTCCCGTCAACAAGCTGACCGAATCCGAATCCGAAAAGCTGCTGCACATGGAAGACACCTTGCACCAGCGCTTAATCGGTCAAGAAGATGCGGTGAAAGCAGTTTCACGAGCCATTCGTCGCGCTCGTGTTGGTTTGAAGAACCCCAACCGACCCATTGCAAGCTTTGTCTTCTCTGGGCCGACTGGTGTAGGTAAAACCGAGTTGGCGAAATCCTTGGCTTCATACTTCTTCGGTTCCGAGGAAGCAATGATCCGCTTGGATATGTCCGAGTACATGGAACGTCACACCGTCAGCAAACTGATTGGTTCACCTCCAGGTTACGTTGGTTATAACGAAGGTGGACAATTAACCGAAGCTGTCCGCCGTCGTCCTTACACTGTGGTGCTGTTCGACGAAATCGAAAAAGCCCACCCCGATGTCTTCAATATGCTGCTGCAAATTTTAGAAGACGGTCGGTTAACAGATGCTAAAGGACGCACCGTTGACTTCAAGAACACCTTGCTGATTTTGACATCCAACATCGGTTCCAAGGTAATCGAGAAAGGTGGCGGCGGTATCGGTTTCGAGTTCGCCGACGACCAAAGCGAATCGCAATACAACCGCATTCGCTCCTTGGTGAACGAAGAATTGAAGCAATACTTCCGTCCTGAGTTCCTCAACCGTCTAGATGAGATTATCGTCTTCCGTCAGTTGAGCAAGGCAGAAGTTACCGAGATTGCGGATATCATGCTCAAAGAAGTATTTGGTCGCTTGACAGAAAAAGGTATAACTTTAGAAGTAAGCGATCGCTTCAAAGACAGACTTATCCAAGAAGGCTACAGCCCCAGCTACGGCGCAAGACCATTACGCCGCGCCATTATGCGCTTGCTGGAAGATAGCCTCGCCGAAGAAATTCTTTCTGGTCGCATCAAAGATGGCGATGTCGCCTTTGTTGATGTCGATGAAAACGGCAATGTGCAAGTTAGTTCTCAGCAGCGTCGGGAGTTATTACCCCAAGGTGTTGAGTCATAGTTAAAGTTGGGAATTTAATTCTCAAGTAAAAATTAGCAAGCGGTAGAGGGTAAATTCCTCTACCGCTTTTTTATTATTTAATAATATACTTATCGAACTTTACGCCATGCTGAAGTAACAGTTTTAGTTCCTGGTACTAATTCTATTAATCCTTGCTTTCTAAGCCTATGAAATGCAGCTTTAATAGTACTTTCGGAACTTACGTTAGCAATATTTCGTGCAATTTTGTTGGTTATGGTTTCGTGGCTATACAAGTATTCCATAATTGCTGATTCAACAGAAGCAAGAGGTTCATGTCGAATACAAACTAATACTGAGTTTTCAGTTTCACTAATAATCGGAACTTTAAGTCTTAAACGAGTCATCGCCTGAAACGCTGTATTTAAACCTTCACCTACATCTTTATTAGGTGCTTCGGGAAATTTATTAATTAGACGCACTATCACACCATTCCTAGCAAGCTGCTCGTTCAAAATATTGTTTATTGTGATGTGTCCTGGTAATCTACCTGGACTCTCAACTTCTACTCGATTATCAAAGATACGAATTTGCACATCTTTTAAAATGCTATAGTCTCTATGAAGTACTGCATTTGTTATAATTTCATGTAATACCTCATCTGGGTATTTGATGTTTTTTAACTTTCCTCCCTCTAATTTTGGAATCTCTTCTACTATCTCCTTAGTTTTATTTACGGCTGCAATAATTTGATCGTACAAGCAGCCTTCAATAGTTATTGGATCAAATGCTAAATTCTCTCTTCGACCTTCTGTATCGGTAGTCTTGTATCTATAAACTTTAATTCCACATCTTTTTGGAAGTAATGCTTGTGGTTCTTCGGCAAAAAGAAGCACACCACCAACAGTTGGCTTTCCATTCATAATCAACTGCTGCTTTTTTAACCACTTTTCTGGTTCTGCTGATGGTATAACGCAAAGCATAAATTTGATAATAGGATCAGAGTTTGTAATTACTTCTATATCAGCATTGACCGTAGCTATCTCAAAAGAATCTACACCTTTGTCCAGTTTCAGTCTTGCAAGTTTCTCTTCTGTATTCTGCGGTAAGCTTTGTGCGCCACGCCGCAAATACGGAATATTGTCAGAGGCTTTAACTATTTCTCGTGTTTTATTAATATTTACTTGAAGAACAAAACCAATAGCATCATCACAGCATAAGAAAGTGTAATTATAGTATTGACCTAGAGGAAATAGCTCGTCGAAAAGCTGCAAATGACCATTTGCGGCTTCTTGATCAGTAAATCCACGCCATATACGTTTTTTAATCCCCTCAGTTTCAACCTCATCAATTCCAATATAAAGTTCACCACCGCTAGCGTTTGCAAAAGCAGATATGGAACGGCTTAGTTTAGCTGGTTTAATATCTATTGATTTTAAATCTAAAAAGTGGCTTTCCTCAAAGGATAGAATTTCATTAAAATGCTTAGAACTAATTTTTTCAACTAAAATTGACATAATTTGAGGTTGATACTTCATCCACTTTTTATAGCTTATATTTCCTAACATCTATCTTAAGAATGAATTAAGTAATTTTAATTGAATTTAATATGTTTTAATAAAAATTAAAAAATATAATATTAATTATGCAGCTAACTATTCCGCCTCATCTACAAAGCACCTATAAATCAATACGGTTCAGTTAAAGGTTATTGATGTAGATAATTGGTCTTGAGAGACGCGATAAATCGCGTCTCTACATGAGGATTTTGGGCTTATCTGAACCGTATTGACCTATAAATTAATCAAATGTGCTTTACACAATGGTATTAAAGCAGAAGATTATGAAACACTGTTAGCGTTACTAAGTGAGGAGATGTCAGATAGGAATTTAGCGGAAGTAATCGCTTACTACGTTGCTAAAGAATATAGTGTGGTACTCAACGATGTGTACCGAGTATAATCAATTGATAATCCTAAAGCTGAAGCTATTGATAATTTAAAAAATCATTTACTTACTTGTGGTTATCAACAATGATTAGAGGAATTATTATAACTGAAGCGATGAGGGTCTGCACTACAGGAGCCGATATCTACGGTAAGCAACGCTAACAGCGATCGCTAAACAATATCCATAGTAAAAAGCTTGTAGAATGAGTAGGCGATCGCACTTTTGCAAAAAGTTAGTGCGCGTAGTCCTGCATATGCTTTATTTTCTCGTGTTCACCAACTACCATAGGTAGTAAGTAGACTTGAGTTAATTATATATGACTAATACAAAACCCGTCCGCCGTCGTCAACCAGGACGAATCTTTCCAGAGTTTACCCTACCACCTGAAGAATTAGCTAGACGGAGAGATGAAAGAAACGCTCGTTGTCAAAAAGCGCGTATTGTTTTTGATAAAGTATGTCCGCAATTAATCAATGAACATTACAACTGGTTTATTGTTATTGAACCAAATAGTGGTGATTATTTTATTGATGCAGATGACAATGTAGCTGACAAAAAAGCGCGGGAAAAATATCCTACTGGTTGGCTGGTGACATTCCGTCTCAATGAAACAGGCGCTTGTGGACGGATATGATTTCAGGTAAGTTTGGTGAACTTGGAGAGTTAATTTTTGAGATAGACATTGTTTCCATAATATATGCGTTGCGGTTTGACCATAGTTAGTCAAAAGGAAAAATGGAAATAAGCTGTAATTAAGTGCGACAATGCTCCGCCCTACCGTAGGTAATTGCTCAACTATATCCTCAGTAAAAAGCTTGTATAATGAATAGGCGATCGCTACAAGAAACTAAGAAGCATTCACTTTTAATTTATGGAAGTATCAGCACCTACTAGTCAGATAAATAATTCGCAGCTAGAGGCTGTAGATATATCTGGAAAATCTCTCAACATTAACCGACGCGAATTTATGCAGTTGTCACTAGCAGAAAGGCGACGTATATTAGCAGAACAAGCAGACCTAATTTTACTTCATTATCAACAAGATAAGGAATGGCAAGAACTAGAGATAGGCGACTTGCTTAACTATTAACTCTCCTATTCTTTTAATCTTTAAAAAAGGACTAAAGTCCTTATTACGAACTCAATTATTAATTCACTATATTATTAATCTGTAAATATCAAGATAATACTATCAAGCAAATAGATGCAGTAACAATTGATTTGGATATTGATCAAGATAACTTGTTTGTTTGGTAAAATATATCAGCAGGTGCTGTGTTTTTTCTCTATCAACAGTTTTATGGTGATAACTTAGGATGTTGCTTTTTGCTGGCATACACCAACATAATGTAATATTTTGTTCAGTAATTCCTATAAATATAGAGATTAAAATAATTATAAAAACTCGACAATACAAGGCTTTCAAGCCTGTAAGTTGCTATAAGCGATCGCTGTATAAGACCATTACATCAAGCAATTATACAGCTATTTAAAAATAGCATAGCCTAAAAAATTCTCCCTGCTTGCATCAAGGACAGGGACTGTGGAAGCTGACAAAACTAGGGATATTAACGGTATCAATATTTTCGGGAAATGCTATAAGATTACTGTGACTTTGTAGTGGGTACTGAACTCTAGATAGTCAAAAATCTATAGCAGTCGCCACATAAATGAGGACATAGGACATAGATGGATCATAGACTATGATTTATAGTAAGCTGCTTTTTAGCCTGTCACTTTATACCTAGCCCTGTTATATTTCTATGGGTGGTTAGACCAAAGAGTGGGGGAATACATTCAGTAACTTGAATAGATGCGATAATTTTAATTATTACTAAAGCCTTAGAACTGAAAGCTTATTTATATTATTTGATACATGGTATTACAGAATTCGAGACGCAAACGAGGTGTTGCACTTACTACCAGGGGTTTACAAAAACTTCAGGAAGCAAGGCGTAAGTCAGAAGCACAAAATAATTTTGGCAATAGCTACACACTAGAGGAAATAAGCACGCTTTCAGGGTTGCATACGAGTACAATCTCAAAAGTACTTAATCGTGAAGGAGGCGTTGATAAAAAAACTCTGGAAAAATTGTTTTTAATTTTTAATTCAAAGTTACATGAAAGTGACTATCTCAACTCAACTACTCGCCTAGATTGGGGCGATGCTAACTTTATTTCTGTTTTTTATGGACGTAAAGAAGAGCTTGCTACATTAGAGGAATGGATTCTTGATGAGCGCTGCCAATTGGTCGCATTATTAGGGATGGGTGGCATTGGTAAAACATCTCTATCTGTAAAATTGGCTCAACAAATTCAAGAAGAATTTGAATGTGTGATTTGGCGATCGCTCCGAGAAGCTCCACCCTTCAAGACTATACTCACTCAGTTGCTCCAGTTCCTATCGGAAGGTCAGGAAATAGAAGCTAACTTACCTGAAAGCCTCAGCGATAGAATATCACGACTCATTCATTATCTGCAACAGCATCGCTGTCTGCTGATCCTAGACAATGCAGAGTCAATTTTACGCAATGGGAGTCGAGCTGGACAATATCGAGAAGGATATGAAGAATATGGTGAGATGTTTAAGCGCTTAGGAGAAGCAACTCACCAAAGCTGCTTAGTGCTGACTAGTCGAGAAAAATTTAAAGAATTAAGTTTATTGGAAGGAAAATCACTACCCGTTCGCTCTCTACAATTAAGTGGTTTAAAGGTAGTAGAAGGGCAGGAAATTTTAAAGGTCAAAGGATTATCAGCAGCAGAAGATGAATGGAAAGCCATGATTGAATGCTATGGAGGTAATCCATTGGCTTTAAAAATAGTTGCTACTACCATTGAAGACGTATTCGGCGGTAATGTCACTGAATTTCTGCAACAAAATACTTTTGTTTTCGGTGATATTCGTGATATTTTAGACCAACAGTTTGAGCGGTTGTCAGATTTAGAAAAAGAAATCATGTATTGGCTAGCAATTAATTGTGAGCCGATATCAATATCAGAGTTGCGAGACGATATTCTATCCCCAGTTCCATTACAAAAATTACTGGAGGCTTTAGAATCTCTGGTAAGGCGATCGCTAGTTGAGAAAAGTACCACCAGCTTCACTCTACAGCCTGTAGTTATGGAATATGTAACTCAGATATTGATAGAGCAAGTATGTGAAGAGATTGAGACTGAGAATATTCAGCTTTTTCGATGCCACGCATTGAGCAAGGCAACAGCTAAAGATTATATCCGAGAAACGCAAAATCGCCTCATCCTTAAACCAGTTATTGATGGGCTGATAACTATTTTCAGAAGCAAAAAAGGTATTGAAAATAAATTAACTAAAATCCTAGTCAGGCTACGAGAAGAATTTCCCCAAGAACTAGGCTATACAGGTGGAAATATTCTGAATTTGCTTTGTCAACTACAAACAAATTTAACAGGGTATAATTTCTCGGAAATGACAATTTGGCAAGCAGACTTGCGGAATGTAAAACTGCACGATGTCAATTTCCAAAATGCTGATTTAACTAAGTCTGTTTTTGCTGAAACCTTTGGTGGCGTTCTATCAATAGCTTTTAGCCCTAATAACAAACTTATGGCTATGGGTGATACTAATGGCGAAATTCGCTTATACCAAGTGGCAGATGCAAGGCAAATTCTTACCTGTCAAGGTCATAGTAACTGGATTCCATCACTAGTCTTTAGTCCTGATAGTAGCATCCTGGCTAGCAGTAGTAGCGACCACAATGTGAAATTGTGGGATGTGAATACAGGGAAATGCCTACAAACCCTACAAGGACACGAACACGAGGTATGGACAGTTGCTTTTAGTTCAGATGGTAGAATACTAGTAAGTGGTAGCAATGACCGCTCAATCAAACTATGGGATGTTAATAGTGGTCAATGTCTCAAAAGTTTTCAAGCACACACAAGCTGGATAGTCTGTGTGGTTTTCACACTTGATGGTCAGATGTTCTTAAGCGGCAGTGATGACAACACCATTAAATTATGGGATGTTAACACTGGTGAATGTCTGAAAATTTTGCAGGGGCATCATGATGGGATACGCTCAATAACTATCTGTCCTGACGGTCAGACAATAGTGAGTAGCAGCGATGACCAAACAGTAAAGTTATGGAACCTTAATACTGGTGAATGTATTAAAACTCTACAAGGGCATAATGCGGCGATCTGGTCAGTTGCTATTAATCCTCAAGGCAACCTCATTGCTAGTGCCAGTCTCGACCATACAGTAAAACTATGGAGCGCTAGCACAGGTCAATGTATGAAAACCCTTCAGGGACATTCCGGTTGGGTCTATTCTGTTGCTTTTGGTCAACAAGGAGATATTCTTGCTAGTGGCAGTGCAGACCAAACAATGAAATTATGGGACGTTGGTACTGGTCAATGTCTGAAAACTTTCAGTGGATATACCAGCCAGTTTTGGTCAATTGCTTACAGTCCCGATGGACAGACATTGGCAAGTGGCAATCAAGACCAAATGGTGAGGTTATGGGATATTAATACGGGTCAAGTTTTACAAATTTTCCAAGCACATTATGCTGCAATCAGAGCAGTAGCTTTTAGTCCAAATGGACAAATATTAGCAACTGGTAGTGACGATCAAACAGTGAAGTTATGGAACATTGGTACGGGTCAAGTCCTGCAAAGTTTTCACGGACATCAAGCTCTGGTTTTGTCAGTTGCTTACAGTCCCGATGGACAGACATTGGCAAGTGGCAGTCAAGACCTCACAGTCAGGTTATGGGATATCAACACAGGCCAAAATTTGCAAACTTTACAGGGACATCATGCTGCCATCCAGTCAGTTGCCTTTTCTCCTAAAGGAAAGATACTTGCCAGTTGTGCTTGGGATCAGACAGTGAAGTTATGGGATATCAGCACTGGTGAGTGCAAAAGAACTTTTGAGGGTCATACCAATTGGGTTTGGTCAATTGCTTTTAGTCCAGATGGTGAACTGCTGGCAAGTGCTAGTTATGATGGAACAGTCCGATTGTGGAGTGTAAAAAGTGGTGCGTGTATCCAAACTTTTGAGGTTTGTGTTAACGGTATCGTTAAAGTAGTCGCCTTTAGTCGGGACGGTCAGCTTCTAGCTAGTAGTAGTCCTGATTACACAATTAAGTTATGGGATGTTAATACTGGTGAATGCAAAAGAACTTTACATGGACATTCAGCTTGGGTTTGGTCAATAGATTTTAGCTCAGATAATAAAACTTTAGCTAGCAGTGGAGCTGATGAAACAATTCGAGTATGGGATATAAGCACAAGCAAGTGTTTAAAAACTTTGAAAGCTAAAAAATATTATGAGGGAATGAATATCAGAGGGGTTAAAGGTTTAACCACAGCAAATATTAATACTTTAAAAAGTTTGGGAGCTATTGTGTAAGCAGAACAGCCTCATTTTGTGATTACATGAAAGAAACAGTGCGTTCACTATATATAGAAAAACGCACAGTAGTCAGTATTTGAAGCATCATGTTAATAGATAGAAGATGTTTTCCTCAAAGAGCTTTAGTCCCTCACTATCTAAAATGTCAATATATCTAGGCTAGGCAGCTTCTAAACTGCTTTACACCTTGGCTACCACAAGCTAGACAGATGAGGGATATTAGGTTACAAGTTAGAACCTATCTTAAACCGTGCAGATAGGTAAAAACTAAAAATCAGCCATAGGAATATCACTTGGCAATCCACCATGTGCGAGTTCCTCTAACATGATTCTTTCCAACTCAAACTCTGTGTCATCCAAGATGTTTAAGCTGCTTTGGTTAAGGATGTTAGAAGAATTATCAACACTTAAAGATTGCTGCTGAATAGCAGAATCATCAACATTTAAAGATTGCTGTTGGATAGTTGCAGTTTTAGCGGTTGGCATTTTCATGATGTTGTTTTATGGTTTTGCGCTAGATTTTACACTGTTATACCTGTTTTAAACAAGTACCTTTTGTATATTTCAATGATTGTCAAAAGTTATGAATGAAATCTACCTATGGCTTAGATGCAAGTTTTAGTGGTTGTAATACTTGTTCAATCTCTTCATCTGATATGTAAGCTTCTTTGGGTGGGCTAAAACGCAACAAAGCAGCTTGGTAACAGGCATTCGCAACGCGATCGCACTCTTCCTCAGTTAACCCGGCAATCATTTCCACTGTTTCTTTGACATGCTCTGCCTCAGTACTCATACCACTGTGCGCCCGTAGACAACGAGTAGCCCTGATACCTGGCGGTAGCAATGCCTCTACTGATTGAATGTAACCCTCTCCAATACATATCCCTAAGCGTTCTGCCGTATAAGAATAGCCTACACATTCAATAGGGTCTGAGTCCTCTACACTGCGGGTAAAATAGTCTAACAAACTCTTTGCCGCAGGAGGAAAAAGCACTTCTACAACAGCTTCGGACTGATATCCCATAGATTGAATATCAAACAAGGCCAGTTGGTCGTGACCAGCCTCTTCTCTAGCTTTCTGTCCAGCCCACTGCGCCAAGGTCTGACGATTTGCTGAAGCAAAACGCTTTTTCGCTTCTTCCATCAATCGTGGAGTAGAGTGGCACAAATGGTAAAAACCTGCCAGCCTCCATACCCAACGAGTAGGGGTCAAGGCTGGTGGGCGACGATTCGTCTTGACTGTGCGCCAAGCAGATACTATCGCCGTATCTAATTGCTTTCGAGTTTTAGCTAAGGTATTTGCATCAATCATGTTTTTAGGCATGGTTTGTTTTACACTTTCATCCATATTCTATAAACTACCATTACTACTATTTTTGGGAACGGCGGAAGTAATTTTTCTATGGAAAACAACCCCAATGTCCCGTGAAATAGATGTTCGCACTCGTCATAGATTCAGGGTGGAGAAGTTACCCAAGGCAAAAAATGGATAACTTCTTTGTTACCAGCTTGAAAAAAGTATTTTTCCCTGAACAAAGTAAATAAAAAGCTTAAGTCTAAGCTTAAAATCTCGATCTTCACTGGTAAAAACTTTTCTCAATTGGCAATATTTAATGTGGTATGCACAAACTAAATCCAATGGATAACATCAATACAATTGCGTCAGCCAGCTTTACATTCCCTAGCAAATTATCGCCATTTAGACAAATCACTTTAGACCTAACACCAGATGAAGCTCAGAATCTTGAAGAATATTGCAAGAAAACAGGTAAAGAGGTAACAAATGTGATTGAAGAACTCATCCAGAAGTTACCTGTAGCATAAGTTTTGGGAATAGTCTAAGTTAAAAGAGGTTCATCTGAAATAAATTATCTAAAGTAGATTAATTGAAACAGGAAAACGTCAGAAAGTACTGAAGCCTAGCCAAGTTACAAAAAAGAGATTTATCAAATCCAGTACTATATGATGACCAATCGTATCTAAAAAGCTAAGAATTTGATCTGTGATTGCACTCACAAATCTTCTTTACAACAGATAGGGGGTTATCTATGCGCATTAAAGAGAATTTGAATGACTCTTATTCTCAGCATTTGCTGCAGTCAACCCCCTAATCAGTTCTCTAATTACATCAGTCGCTGGTCTCCCCGTCTGATCGCAATACTTTTCCAGGTTTTCGGCTTCATTTGAAGCTAAATTTACAGTTATCCGCTTAACAGCCCATTTTTTATTCATGCTATGAATTTGGTGAATTTGTAAAGTTTTACACAATTTGTTGGTTTAAAACCACATCTATTGCTTTTGGTGTATCACTATGCCTTGAGAAAGCTATGACTCATTGGCAGAAAATGATCAGCAAGAGCATATTGCAGTTGCCTCTGAGCGCAAATCTCGAAGCTAGCAATGAATGTCTAGACACTACTCATCTAAAATGGTGTTAGTGACATCAACATAAAATATACTCTACACAAGTTTTCCAACATCATCTAAAAATTTTTGACGTTTCTTTACCCTCTTCAATAAGTTATTTTATACATTCCTTATTAAGGATAATACCATTCAAACTGATAATCAGCAAATATGTGGTTACTTTAAATTCACTTAACAATATTTTTAGTATTAGCGTTATTAAGAGCGATTATGCGGATATAAACAAAATCACAGAGTTTCTTTATTATAGAAGTTTAAGGACTCGTTGTTACCCTTACGGGAAAGTGAAGTTGTCATAATCGGGCGATCGCCACAGCATCCGTATATTTGACTTTTCACTTTATACCGTAACCTTTTGCTCACCCCTAACTCCCTTAAAAAGGGCGAAAAAGCCAATATTCCGTAGCGGAGGCAGAAAACCGTGGTTCCTACCGCTTTATTGGTGCTGTTTTGTGCCTTTAGCCTTACGCACCGCCCTATTTGCCGTGTTAAGGCGCTTAGATGTTGAACGCAGATGAACGCAGATGAACGCAGATGAGTAGATTCTGAGTAAATATTCCAAGCTACTGCATGAGGTTTATTTAACTTATATTTCGTGACAACTAACTTGAGAATGATTAAATGCAAATATTTTTACATAAATTAATCTATCTTTTTAATTAAATTAAACAAAAAAATAACTGTAATTCCAGTCAGATTGAACTTTGTAATTTGATCCCGAAGGAAAAATTTGACTAACTTAAATAAATACTACCTGATTACCGTTGTTTATAAGCCTTCAGGCACAAGGATTCCAGAAAGAATCCCCCACAAACTATGTAGATTAAGTCAAAAATACCGCTATTTATATCGGAAAAGTAGACTTATAAATCTCAGCAGGAAAAAGACTATTGACTCTCTAAAAGGATGGGATTAATGTTATGAGTAGTCCCTGTTAAAGGACTATTTGTACATCAATAAATCACGAGGTACTTCCTATGATGATGATGATGACGGAAATGATGACTGCGGAAATGCAAGCCTGCATGAAAGCTTGTATGGATTGTCATAAAATGTGCATGGAAACCATGACTTACTGCATGAGCAAGGGCGGTATGCACATGGATATGAGCATGATGGGCATGATGCGTGATTGCTCGGAAATGTGCATGATGTGCATGAATATGATGATGGGTGGCTCCGAATTTATGGGACGCACTTGTATGCTATGCGCGGAAATGTGCGATCGCTGTGCAATGGCTTGTGAACAAATGAGCGATGATCAAATGATGATGGATTGTGCAATGGCTTGTCGCAAATGTGCCGAAGCTTGCAGATCCATGCAAATGATGCCTGCTTAATTCTACAACTTAGCAGAAGTTTATCTGCAACCTAATATTCAAGCGCTCAGGCTGTTTAGTCTGGGCGCTTGAAGTTTGGGGGAAGGGGGAAGGGGGAAAGGGGGAAATGTTTTTTCTCTCGACTAGGGAGTGGGAAATATTAATTAATATTAGTTGGAGGAAAGTTTGAGAAATCTTTTGTAGAGGTGTGAAGAAGAAGGCGAGACTGTTGTTTAAATAGCTACGGCTATCATCAATTCAGGTTAAATTCGTAATTACGAATTACGTAGGCGCAAGCCTTACTGTAGACTATTACGAATTATTAATTATGAGTAGATGAAACACTTAAAATCACGTTCTCAAGACTTGCGGGGGTTATTTGAGAACAATATCACAATTGAATATGTGGCAGAACCCTTAAAAGCTGTATCGGCTGAGGCGGAAGTGGCAGAGGTGTTAAGCTGGATGCGATCGCAAGATTTTGATGTAGTCGGTGTAGAGACGGGAGAAACTATCACTGGCTACGTTGAACGCTCTAGTTTAATGCTAGCGAAGTCTGGTAAATGTGGTGACTATCAGCGCGTGTTTCATCCCAAGGAACTAATTGCTATTTCTACACCCTTGATGAAGTTGCTACCTGTCTTGCAACAAAATCCGCGTTTGTTTGTCCTCGATTGTAATCAGGTAAGTGGCATTATTACCTGTGGGGACTTACAGAAAGCACCTGTGAGGATGTTGCTATTTGGTTTAGTGACTTTGCTGGAAATGAACCTGCTGAGGTTGGTACGGCTTTACTATCCTCAAGATTCTTGGCAGAAATATCTTAAGCCTGAGCGTTTAGAAGCGGCGCGACGGCTATGGCGAGAAAGTCAAGAAAGAAACGAAGCCACAGATTTATTAGATTATCTCCAGTTTTGTGACAAGCGAGAATTGGTTTTACATCAACCAGAACTATTGGAACAACTAGAACTCAAATCAAAACGTTCTGGTGAACGCTTCCTCAAATCTGCTGAACAATTACGCAACCGACTAGCACACGCGCAAAGTTTAGTTAGTGGTTCTTCTTGGAGTGATTTAATTTCGCTTGCAGAGGCGATGGAAAAGTTATTAATTCGTTGCGAGGAGATAGAGTAGGGGACTGGGGACTGGGAGGAGATGAGGGAGATGAGGGAGATGAGGGAGATGAGGGAGTGGGGGAGAACAACTGTCAACTGATAACTGTCAACTGTCAACTGTCAACTGTCCCCTTGCATACGCTAAATTGGCACTTAGTGCAGATAATTTCAGCGTGGAGGAAAAGATTGTGAAAGCCGTTGTGATGACAGCGCCGGGAAATCCTCAAGTGTTGCAATTGCAGGAAGTACCAAACCCTGCTGTTCCGGTGGGGAGTACGGAACTTTTAGTCCGCTTGGTGGCGGCGGGTATTAATCCTATTGATACTAAACTACGTAAGCGTGGGACTTTTTACCCTGAACAAATGCCAGCTATTTTAGGATGTGATGGTGCTGGTATTGTGGAAGCTGTGGGTGCTGGTGTACAGCGTTTTCGGGTAGGGGATGCTGTATATTTCTGTAACGGTGGTTTAGGCGGACATCAAGGTAATTATGCTGAGTATACTGTTGTTGATGAACGCTTTGCTGCACATAAACCAGAGTCTCTTTCTTTTGCTGAAGCCGCAGGTGCGCCTCTGGTACTCATAACTGCGTGGGAAGCTTTGTATGAACGGGGAAGATTAGAACCAGGTGAGAAAGTTTTAATTCATGCGGGTGCGGGTGGTGTCGGCCATGTGGCGATTCAATTAGCAAAACTTAAAGGCGCGACTGTCGCAACTACTGTTAGTTCTGAGGAAAAGGCGCGTTTTGTCAGACAACTGGGTGCTGATCATGTGATCAATTATAAACAGACAGACTTCGCTCAAGCTGCTTTAGATTGGACTAATGGCGAAGGGGTTGATTTAGCTTTTGATACTGTTGGTGGTGAGACTTTTCATCAAACCTTTCCCGCCGTGCGAATTTACGGCGATATTGTGACGATTCTGGAACCAGATGCAAATACGGTGTGGAAGGTGGCGAGAAACCGCAACTTGCGGATTGGTTTGGAATTAATGCTGACACCGATGCTGTTAAACTTGGTTGAGGTGCAGCAACATCAGGGAGAAATTTTGGCAGAATGTGCTGATTGGATTGATCAGGGTAAGTTAAGAATTGTTGTCAGCCATAAGTTTGGCTTGGAAGATGCAGCTAAGGCTCATCAATTACTTGAATCTGGTAGCATTGCGGGTAAAATTGTTCTGCTCCTTAGCGATGAATAAGTTGAAATCCCATTGCCTAGATTGTTTGCTTGCTGGAAGTTATTGATTTTGTGTGCGTTGTTGGTGTTGCTGCTTCCTTTACCTGTGTTGGCTGCACCAACACAACCAGAACGCACACCTTTAACTATAGAATTATTACAAGAAAGATTGCGATCGCCAATTCTCCGCGAAGGTAATTTAACAGTAGATTTGCGGCAAATGGTAATTGATTTGCGTCCAGAAAACTCCGGTTTTCGTGATGCTTTTTATCAATTACTACGCAAAGAACTACAAAAAACTGGCGCTAAACCTCTGGGTTTAGATTTGAGTTATTCCCTCATTCAAGGAAATTTTGTCGGTAGTGATTTGGGTTTGAGAACGCCTTTATATGCACAAGCTATAGCCCCTATTTTTACTGCAACTGAACAAGAACAATTAGAACGTTTACGCTTTGTTTGTTTACAATCATTAGCTGTGGGTTTACCCCATTCTAAAGATTGTCGATCGCTTTTAGGTACTCAATCATCATTATCTAGTGATGTGACTGTTTTCCGTGGTGCATTAACCCTAGAGCAAACGCGCTTTAATGGTGAAGTTACCTTTGCCAATACGTTCTTTCTGCAATCTGTTAATGCTAACAATGCCACATTTCTACAATCAACTAACTGGAATGAAGCCAGATTTAGCCGTCCCGTAGATTTTCATAATACTAGCTTTCGCCAAGTTAGTGATTTTCAAGATAGTGTTTTCTTCGATAAAGCTAATTTTAAACAGGTACAATTTCAAGAAGCTGCTAATTTTCAAGGAACTTTTTTTGAAAATACAGCCAGTTTCCAACAAGCTATTTTTAAGCAAATAGCCAAATTTAATAGTATCCAGTGGCAAGAAAAGGCTGATTTTTCTGGTGTCAGGTTTGCCAATCAAGTCAGGTTTACCAAAGCTAGTTTTAATCAGCAGCTTGACTTAGCAGAAACAACTTTTGAACAAGCTGTAATTTTTCGCGAAGCTTTATTTAATCAGCCAGTGGATTTACGTGGTGCAAGTATTCTCAATCAAGCTGATTTTAGTGATGTTATATTTTCCCAAGCAGCATTTTTAAATGTGCCTGGATTAACGTTTAATTCTAATCAAGCCAAAATTTTAGGTAATCCTGGGCAGATTGGTAAAATGTTTTCTGTACCTACAATACAAGGTAATCAAAATGTCTTGCGGAATTTGGGGCAGAATTTCCGACAGCAGCAGCAAGTAGCCGATGCTAATCAGTTAGAATATACTAAACAGCAATTACGCCTAAAAGAATTAACTAAGCGTTTAATAGGCACAAATATTAATAGTGCTTCGGTAACAAGTTTAATTAATTTGGGTTTTTCTCCTACTCAAGCAAATGTAATTGTTCAACGTCGAGAAGTCAAACCATTTCGTAATAGCAGCGAGTTACTTAGTTTAGCAGATATCGATTTAGAAATATATACCAAATTGAGCGATCGCCTAGTCGTAGCAGAACCTTTATCTCTGGGAACTTGGTTGCTGGAAGCTTTGCGTTGGTTAGCATTGAGCGTATTACTATTGTTGAGTGGCTATGGTACAAGCTTTTGGTTAGTGTTTGGTGTGGGGGGAGTAGCGATCGCCTATTTTGGGTTACTATTTTGGTTAGTAGATCGCACCCGTCGTTTACGACCTATAGCAATTATTCCTACATACTACGAAACTGTTTCTATCTTAATTAGTTTCACCTGTTTAGAATTTATTAGTTTATTCGCTATTTTTGAGAATTCGGAACAGCCTTTACTGACATTAACCTGTCTTTTAATCATAATTGTGCCTGTACCAATGGGGTTATTAATTCGCCTGTATCAACAAGGTCGTTATCATGATTTATTGAAAGTTTCCTACTTTACCGAAGATGGAACTTTCCGACAACTACGCCTACTCATTGGACGTTTACCAGTCATTCCCCGAAATCAAACCTTTCGGGAAAGATATATGCCATTACTTAGCGATCGCCGTTGGAACTGGCTGAATTATTATGATTTTAGTCTGAATAATTTAGTCAAATTAGGCTTCAACGATATCCGTATGCGTGACGAACATTTACCAGGACTTGTTGCTACCCTCGCTTGGTATCAATGGACTTTGGGTTTACTCTACATCACCCTAGTTTTGTGGACACTCTCCCGCACTATACCAGGGTTAAATTTATTGATTTATTTGAAGTAAATAATCGATGCGTAACTATTAATAAATCACAGGTAATTGAACAGTTACTGTAGTACCTGTTGCCGTATCAGACTGAATAGATAATTCTCCGCCATGAGCATTAATGATGCGTTTAGTGATAGCTAACCCTAACCCAGTACCACTAGGTTTTGTCGAAAAAAATGGCTGAGTCAGTTTTGATAAAAATTCCGGGGGAATTGGTTCACCACCATTGCAAACATTAATGCCAACTTGCTCTGGAGATAACATCTTTACTTCCCATTTAATGGCATCTCCAGGGCAGATTGCTTCACAGGCATTACAGACAATATTAATAAAAACTTGCTTGAGTTTATCTTTGTCACCTAAAATTTTGATAGGAACGGAAGCAGGGATAAATTCAATTTTTCGTGAGATTGCTTCTGGCATCTGGCTGGTGTAATTTAGCAATTCACTCATAAATGTGTCTACATCCAATTCGCATATTTGCAACACCTGGGGTTTGGCATAAAGTAAAATTTCACTCAAGAGATTTTCTAATCTGCTGGCTTCACCAAGTGCTAATGATAATCGCTCTTGTGCAGATTTAGTTGCAACGATTTTCTGGAAATACTTTAATCCCATGCTCATTGTCGTCAAAGGATTGCGAATTTCATGTACAATCATTGCCGCAAATTCACCAATAGCTGCTAGTCGTTCCTGTTCTACAAGCTTGGCTTGTGCAGATCGTAGTTCTGCTGTACGCTTTTGTACCTCAGCCTCTAGAAGATGATTAAATTGGCATTGTTGCTCATACAGATGATAATTATCAATTGCTGTAGCGGCACGTTCAGCAAACAGTTCACCTAATTGAATTTCTTCCTCGTTAAATTCTCGTGGTTGTTGATGGAAAGAGCAGATAGTACCAATTACTTCCCCTTCCGCAGTCCGTAAAGGTATTCCTAAATAAGCGCAATAACCTTCGGGAGCTTCCCCATACTCTGGGTATTTGTTTGCATCTTCCACTACTAAAGAGCGACCAGTTTCTACAACAGTACCTGTCAGTGAACCATGCAGTGAATAAAGGTGTTCGCCTTCACCTATGTCAATACTACTGGCTAGTACCTTCTCAAATCCTTGTTGACACAAGGTTACTACTGACCAATCTACATTTAATAACTCGCTAACTCCACAGGCAACATTATAGAGATAGCTATTTAGCTCCCCAGTCCGATAGTTCAACGAAGATAAAAGTGCGATCGCTCGTCGCTCACGTTGCCACATTTGATTTTGTAAAGTTTTATTATCTGCCTTGATCATAAATAAAAAAATAATTCTTCAAAATAAAACATTAATCCTGAAATTTTGCTGAGAAATCGCTGATAATTTTCTCAACAGAATATCAGAGTTATAGATGCTATTCCTTAGATATTCATAATTTTTTAACTAGTGACTACAGCAATAATCAGATTAAATCCCAAGTTAAAAGTTAGTTTCCTCATTATTATCTTAAGGAATTTTAATTTATGAAAGCTAAACAGTTAGTAACAATCTCACTAGCTTTTCTAGTTATCGTTAGCTGTACCAGACAAATATCAAATCAACAACTTACTACAAATTCTGCAAATGCAGCTACAACCACAGCACCTACTGACGGAAATACTTCAGCCCCATCTAATAAATCTGCAAATCAAACTACTATCAAATCAGGTACATTCGTTTCTGGAGAACACACAACTCAAGGAACAGTTCGCATCACCCAAAAAGAAGGTAGGTCTTTTATTGAGCTTGATCAGTCATTTAAAACTTCCACATCAGGGCCAGACTTAGTAGTAGTTCTTCACCGCTCTGATAATGTTATTGGCTCAACTAAACCACCAGCTTATTCTTTAAAAAAAGGAGATTATATAGTTATAGCTCCTTTAAAAAAATATAGTGGTACTCAAAATTATCTAATTCCTAACAATATTAACTTAGCAGTATACAAATCTGTTGCTATTTGGTGTCGCCAATTCAATGCTACTTTTGGTGCTGCTAGTTTGAGTAATTAATAATTTTTTAAGAAGTAATTATAATTTTACTTCGGGAGTGGGAAGACAGTATATCTGAGAAATAGGCAAAACAGAGAATGGAATAGTAGTTTTATAGAGAAGCCAAAGGGTGGTTAGGACTAAAGGAATATCAAGTCCGAGATAAAAGGAGTCTAACTCGACACTTTATTTTAGTTTTTTGTGCTTATACTTTTATTCTTTCGCATCAATTAACTGGCGGTCTAAAACGAAGGTGGGCAAACAAACCTTTAAATACTTTTACTGAAGCTTTAGAAGCTTTTAGAACCGCTACAACGCTTCCGGCTATTAGGCAATACAGTTTTTCTCCTTTTCCCTCTCCTATCATAGCTTTCAACCTTGAGAATGTACCTCATAGCTGCCGGAAGTGCTGTATGTCTTTTCGATTTTTTTGATTGGTTGACCCTTAATACTGACCTGTTTGCTTTTTATAAAGCCAGTTTAGGCTAGATTTGGGCTTGATTTTTGTTTAAGTCCCGCTAATAAATCCACGAGGATATATTACCCAAGTGTGGACTATTGCAAAGGTTTTGCGTGTTTGCTTGGAAACGGAGGGTTGATATTGGGAATAAATTAGGGCTTCAGAAACGTTTTAATGGTTATGTTGCGATCGCATACAACTATAACTGATTTTCATCAATATCTTGATTGTCTCTCTCCTGGGCATATATAGAAATCATCTCTTGAAGCTGATTTATCAGTTCTTGTTCTTGTAATTCTTGGGCAATATTTAGTCCTTGCTGTAGTTGCTTCAATCCTTCGTCTAATTGATTTTGAGCTAAAAGCAGTTGTCCAAGCATTCCTAGAGTAACAGGTTGGATATGTTTATAATTTATGCTGCACTGAAATTCATAAGCTTTTCGAGCAAGTTCAATGGCTTCCGCTAAATTTCTTTCCTGAGCAGCACAATTAGCTTTCTCATGTAAACGAACTGCCTGATTATGATTTATTCTAAGAATAATCTCTTGTAGTTCTTCCACTCCATCAAGTTGATTGTCTTGAACCAAAGAAACCGACCTGTTCAGATATTTTATTCCATCTTCATAATCGCCCAGATGTGCCTTGATTTGCCCAAGCATTGAGAGAATTTCCGAAGACCAATTAATATCCTCTAATATTTCTGCAAGCTCTAAACATTGGTGTCCTAAATTCAGCGCTTCGTCAAATTGTTGACTTTTGCATTTTTCCTGAGCCGTATGAAAAAAGTGTTTTAGATTTTCGTACTTTACTGCAAGGGCAATATTTTCTATATTTTCTCTTTCAGGAAGGTTATATAACTTGGCAATCTCAATAGCTTGAGATGATTTTCTCCGGCCCTCATGAAAGTTACCTTCACCTATCAAAATGTTTCCCATCGATAGTAAAATACGTGCTTTTATTTCTTGATCACCAAGTTCTTCTATCATAGGCAGGGCTTGCTCAAATAAATCAAGCGCGGCTCTTGCATTACCTTTTTCCGATTCGGTAATTGCTGCTTGATATAACTGTGCAGGTTTTTGTATGTGAGCATTATTAATTAGTTGTCTAACTTCTTCAACATTTTTCGTGAAATTGAGTTTTTGGTAGATATTGAGGGATGCTGTTAAATGCACAATTGCTGCATCTACCTCACCCAGAAAAGATACAGCTTCTCCTAGAAGTTTGAGGATAGTAGCTTTAAGAACAATATCAACAACTAAATTACATTTTTTTAAAGCAAGCTTTAGAAAATCTGCGCCTGTATCATAATTACCCTGTTTTATTTTAATTCTTCCCATCTCTCTAAGAGCAAGTGCATGATGTTTTGGATTTTTAACAGTAGTGATTATTTTTAAAGCTGTATTTATTTTTTCTTCAGCCTCATCTAAATTATCTTGGTCAATCAGTATTGTTGCGATTCGTAGCAACACACAGGATTGATTGTCTATATTTTCAATTTTCAACGATAACTTGTAAGCATCTTCTAGGAACTTCAGAGCCTCACTAATATTATTTAGACGCTCATGCAAAATTCCTATTTCTTGAAGCGTCAATACTTCATGTGGTTGATTGCCATTCTTTCTATGTAGTTCAAGAGCTTGATTGTAAAGCTCTAACGCAAGCTTACGCTCACCGCATTCCGAGCGAAAGGTAGCTAGGTTATGTAAAATTGTTGCTTGAAGCCAAGAGTTCTCAATTTGAGGTAGCAAGCCATTTAAGTGTTCATAAATTTCTTTTGCCTCCCCTAGTTCACCTTGTTTGAGCCTGAGCGCTGCTATATTGCTGAGACATGAAATCTTATCCTCAAGGTTTTGCGACTGCGTTCTGTGTGAAACTAAATTTGGTAATAGGTTATCCCAAGCATCAGTTTGGCCAAGATCAACTTGAAGAGTAGCAATTTTATTTTGCACAGTATATAGAAAATTTTTATCTTCTGTTTCTTGGGTAAGTTCTAATACTTCCATATATAATTTGAGTGCTTCTTCGGGTTCACCTAATTCCCTCTTGATATCTGCCATTTGACTAAGAGACTTAGCTTTACCGAGCTTGTTGTTATCTTGCTCATCAATTTTAATAACCTGCTGGCATAGATTCAGTGCTTCCTTATAGTTACCTTGCTTAACGTATAAATCTGCTAAATCATGTAAAATTGCAGCTTTTTCAGTTTCATATTCATCTGAACAAAATTTTAGCGCTTCTTTATAGTGATGCAAAGCTTCTTCTACTTCCCCAATATGTTCTTGCGCTTTTGCTAAGTAGTAGAGAAGCCTGAAAGAGATGATCTCAATCCCTAAGAAACCATAAGCTCCGTCACGTACAAATTTACATAGCGTTGCTACTTCTCTGTACCTTTTTTGGCTGTTGAGCTGCATGGCTAAGAACCAATTTGCTCTAGTTAATAAATCTGGGTTTAAAGCTGCTGTTGCCAGTCGATACAACTCAAACAACCTATAAGTAGGCATAGATTGCTCAAAAGGATCATTAAATAGAAAGCTGTCTGATTGTTTTTTCTTTGCCTCTATAGTTTTTTTAAAACCTTTGACAAACCATATTTTATCTAAATGTTCCGCAGCAGTTTTGTATAATTCTAGAGAATCTTTAGGAAAATCAAGAAGCGGCTCTAAAATTCGTGGTACATAATACAAAGTTTCTTCTTGAGAATGTACACACTCAAGCAAACCTAATGCAACTGCTCTAGAAATATAGCTATTTACATCAAAAGTTTTTGGACAAAGAACTTCTATTGCAGACTGAGGTACTGGTAACTGATAAACCAAACAAAATGCAAGCATTCGTCGCAAGTTGACTGGTTGTCGATTAAGTAGTTCCTCTGCCAAAATGCTTTCACGAAACTCTTTGGTAGTTTTTTCTACCTGTTCTAGTATTTCTTTCTTACCTACCTGCTGCACTTGTAAAACTTTGTCTAACCACTCTAACAAGCGAGGATTACCCGCCGAGGTTGCCAAAGCTTTTAGTTGTAACTCTGGCTCAATTTCAGAACCAGGAGCAAAAGATACTAAACGGTTACATTTTTTCTGTAAATCAGCACCTGATAAAGCAGCTAACTGTTCTCGATGCAATCGCTGACTTAGCTCTGGCACCAAAAAATCATACCTGGATGTAATAATAATTCGGTGTGGAAGACGGGATTGAGTGATTGCTTTTAGCAGAGATATCAAGACTGATACAGTTTCCGGCTTTAAAACTGCATCTCCATCTATTCTTAATTCTAAATTTGCTTCAAAGTCATCAAGAACAAATATAAATCTCTGCGCTTGCTCATTCAGGCCTTCTCGTAAGAATTTGGTTAACTTTTGAGTGAGTGGCAGATTACTTTGTATAATCTTCTGTCCAGTTTCTGAAAGACATTGATCAGCAAGCTGCTTGAGCAATTTGTCCTCATCTAATTGCCGATAAATAAAAATTTTGTCATAGCCTTGCAAACGTTCTAAAAGCCTTGCTGCAACAGTGCTTTTGCCAACTCCACCTAAACCATACAAAATTACACCTAACTTATCTGCTAACCGTAATGCTTTCAAGCTACGTTGCAGTATTCTGCGTCTTCCCACAAAATCCTGTGGTGTGGCAACACGAACAATTCCCTGCGAATCCAGAAATTGTTCATAAATGGGTTCTTCTGGCAACCATACCTGATCACCTAATGGTTCAACTAATGCTTTTGGACACTGACCTCGAATATAAAGCCTAAGTAGATGCCAATCTTCTACTTTTGCCTCTCGTAGATATTGATAAGTACTAACAAGTGCCTCCGAAAGTTCATACCCCGCAGCTAGTTTGCTGTAGAGATATGCTGCGGCTTTTGTGGCTATGACATCAGCTATCGGTCGTCCCCATCCTAAAACCGCTCTACAACCTTGCTCAATTAATGATTCAGCTAAAGAAGATACTGCACCATCACTCGCCGCTTCACCTGTTCGGCAACCTGATAAAAACACTAGCTGTGGAATGCGAAACCTTAAAGCTGAAGCAATCTCTGATGCGTAAGCAGGGTAGAGTTCCCCAGTTTCAGTTTCTGTAAAAAACAAAGGTTGTTCATCTTTGATAGACGCATGACCTGTCAAATGAAACACATCGAAAGGTTCACGATAACGTCCCCAGAGTTTGCTTAACTCTGCAATACAACCACTTTCTTCGACTCGCAATTCCAAAGGAATATCTTTTGTTTCAGTTAAAATTTGAGCTTCTTCCTGCTCGAAATCAAGTGAAGTTAGTACATTCTCTTCTGGCGATGTTGCCATAAACAAAATCCGTAATGGACGTTGCTGTGTACTTACTAAATCTTGAACAGGACGATCAACCCAACGTATTGGTACTACAACTGGATTAACACGTTCTACTAAAAATTTTTCTCCATCGTGCAATGTCTCCCAAGGTAGATGCCCTAATCGTTCACGCACATCTAACGCCAGGATTAATCCTTCATCTGTGCAATTATTAATGGCTCGACTTAACCACCTGCCAGTTCCATCCAACCAAGAAAATAACTGATACCCAATTCCTTTTAAATCAGGCATCAACATATAATAGCTAGCCTTTGCTTTCTGAATTAACTTATCAATTGCTGATACATCAATCTGTTGTGTTTCATATCTTGCTGGTTCACCAAAAGCATAGCGTAATTCTATAAAATTCCTTTCAATCGGGACTAACTTGATGTAAAGCGTCTGCACATCAACTCTCCAATTCTTCCAATACTGCACAAATGTCTTCAATCGTGGCGTTCTCTAAAACCACTCGCACATTTTCACCTACCAGTACTACATCAAATCTCTTATTCGCTCGTTTGTATTCCTGATACCACTTACGCAGTTGTTCTGCAACCGCGATTGTACCCCCTACAATACCTACAACAGTACCTATGACTGCCAATGTACCTTCCTTTGTAGGTAGGGAACTTGTTGCTACCTCCCAACTCCCCTGTAAACCAGTAGTCTCAAAGAGCTTTGCTGCGGCGATATCCACTTGTTCACCTTCAAGTGAGAGCTTTACCTTTGGCATATGTCAAATAAATAACTATAAATACAAATATACTATTCCAGTTTTTGCAGAAGACAGTTTTAATATAAATTTTTGCTAAATTTACTCTAGATTTTTATTTATCAATTCATGTAGCATACTTTAATCAAAATTTCAGCCCTTTATCTCCGCTAAAAAGGTGATACTTCAGATAACAACTTAACTCATAGATGTATGTAGGGTGAGATTATGATAACTCCGACCAAAGAAGAAATTAGATTAGAAGAAGCCCTAACTCATAAAGCCCATTGGCGGAGGTGGGGGCCATATTTGAGCGATCGCCAGTGGGGAACAGTGCGCGAAGATTACAGCTATAATGGTACTGCCTGGGACTATTTCACCCATGATCAAGCTCGTTCTCGTGCTTATCGTTGGGGTGAGGATGGGCTATTAGGGATTTGTGATAATCATCAACGGCTTTGTTTTGCGATCGCACTTTGGAATGGTGAAGATTCTATCCTCAAAGAAAGGCTCTTCGGTTTAACAGGAACTGAAGGTAATCATGGGGAAGATGTTAAAGAATATTACTTTTATTTAGACAACACCCCTACTCATTCCTACATGAAGGCGCTGTATAAATATCCTCATCAAGCCTTCCCATACTCCCAATTAGTAACAGAAAATCAACGCCGTAGTCGTAAAGAAGTAGAATTTGAACTGCTAGATACAGGTATATTTGATGGGAACAAATATTTTGATGTATTTGTTGAATATGCCAAGAATACTGCTGAAGATATTCTCATCCAAATTACAGTAGTTAACCGGGGAGCCGAAGCAAAAACACTGCATTTATTACCTACTCTTTGGTTTCGCAATACTTGGTGTTGGCATGGAGATACAAATAAACCTATTTTACAAGAGGTAATTACAGATAATGGCTTTCACACAATAGTAGCATTTCATGAAACTCTAGGTAAAAGATGGTTATACTGCCAGCAAGCAAAGGAACTTTTATTTACAGAAAACGAAACAAATCATCAGCGCTTATTTAATACTCCTAATACATCTACTTATGTTAAGGATGGGATTAACAACTATATTGTAAATGGTCAAAAATCAGCAGTAAACCCTGAGAATTTGGGGACAAAAGCAACTGTTAATTATGTGTTAACAGTTGCTGCTGGGGAAACAAAAGTCATCAAATTAAGACTTTGTGATGTACCTAATTTAACTAACCCATTTGGTCAAGAGTTTGAGGAGATTTTTAGCCAGCGTCAACGGGAAGCAGATGAATTTTATCACCGTATTACTCCATTTAACTTAAGTGAAGATATGCGGAATGTGCAGCGACAAGCATTTGCAGGAATGCTGTGGAATAAGCAATATTATCATTACATTATCGACGATTGGCTCAAAGGAGATAGCCACACACCAAGCCCACCACCAGAACGTCAAAATGGCAGAAATAAAGAATGGTTTCATCTCTACAATGAAGACATTCTTTCTATGCCTGATAAATGGGAATATCCCTGGTTTGCTGCTTGGGATTTAGCATTTCATACCATCCCCTTAGCAATGATTGACCCTGATTTCGCTAAATACCAATTGGATGTTTTAACGCGGGAATGGTATATGCATCCCAATGGTCAAATTCCTGCTTATGAATGGGCGTTTAGTGATGTTAATCCCCCTGTTCATGCTTGGGCAACTTGGCGCGTTTACAAGATTGAACAGAAGATGTATGGACGAGTAGACAGACAGTTTTTAGAAAGAGTATTTCAAAAGCTAATGCTCAATTTTACATGGTGGGTAAATCGCAAAGATACTCAAGGTAATAATGTCTTTCAAGGCGGGTTTTTAGGATTAGATAACATTGGTGTATTTGATAGGAGCGCAGCTTTACCTACAGGTGGGCATATTGACCAATCTGATGGTACAAGTTGGATGGGAATGTATTGTTTAAATATGTTAGCTATTTCTCTAGAATTAGCTAAGACTAATCCTGTTTATGAAGACATAGCTAGTAAGTTCTTTGAACATTTTCTGTACATAGCTGATGCTATGAATAAAATTGGGGAAATGGAAGCCAGTTTATGGGATGAAGCAGATGGTTTTTACTACGATGTGCTGCATCTACCAGAAAGGCAGATTACATTAAAAGTGCGGTCAATGGTGGGATTAATTCCTCTATTTGCTATTGAAACTATTGAACCAGACACATTAAAAATGCTTCCTGGTTTTAAAAAGCGGCTGGAGTGGTTTATTAGAAACCGTCCAGATTTACGGCAGAATGTAGCTTGTATGGAAACTCAAGGAGTTGGTGCTAGAAGATTACTGGCTATAGTTCCACGGGATAAGTTAAGAAGTATTCTGCAAAAAATGCTCGATGAAAGTGAGTTTTTTAGCCCCTATGGTATTCGCGCCCTTTCTCGCTTTCATGCGGAACATCCATATACTTTTGATGTCAACGGTTGTCAATTTCGTGTAGATTATGAGCCGGCTGAATCTAGTAGTAGTTTATTTGGGGGTAATTCTAACTGGCGGGGGCCTATTTGGTTTCCAGTGAATTTCCTCCTAATAGAATCTCTGCAAAAGTTTCATTATTATTTAGGAGATGATTTTCAACTAGAATGTCCTACGGGTTCTGGTAAAATGATGAATCTTTGGGAAGTAGCAGCAGAATTATCTCAAAGGTTAACTAGTATTTTCTTGAAGGATGCTGCTGGTAAACGTCCTGTTTATGGTGGAACACAAAAGTTTCAAAGTGACCCGCATTGGCAAGAGTTAATTTTATTTTATGAATATTTTCATGGTGATAATGGGGCGGGAATTGGTGCAAGTCATCAAACAGGGTGGACTGGTTTAGTTGCTAAATTAATTCAGCAATTTGGTGAGTATGAAATGTAGCAGCAGGAAGTTGCTGGAAAGTAAAATCAATTCTGTAGGTTGGGTTGGGCGATCGCACCACCCAACAAGATAAAATATTGAATATATTTGCCTAAAATTAACAGACGATAATTAGGGTCGTAGCAGAAAGGTCTTTCAGCGAAAGCTCTAGTTATACTCAGGAAAAACTCATCTTTCTCACAAAAATATATATTAATTTATATCTTGCACCATTATCTTATTGCGAAAATCAAAGCCCAAAACCCTTATGATTTTGTAGGGTGGGCATTGCCCACCATGTGCTTATTGAGAAGGTGCAAGATATCAGTTAAAGTGAAATTATCTTAATTTCCAACTTAATCGACAAGCTGAAATTACCTAAATGTGTAGAAATGAGCCATTCCCATGAATTTAGTAAACCTGTTAAAAAGACAATTAGCTAAGGTTCCTTTAGTAAAAATTAATCCCTCTTCACTACAATTTCGGTTGACTGCGGGAATCATCATTATTTTTACTCTTAGTTATAGTAGTTTTACTATTTGGCTAGATTGGGAAATCAAAAAATTTTTCATGGTGACTTTTCAAGAGTATGGTATCTCTTACGACGATCCCAAGCTGTCAATACTGATGCAAAATGTGAAAACTGTGAGTTTGTTGGTAGTGGCTATCACTATAACGATCGCCCATTTACTAGTCAAGCGATCGCTCTTACCATTACAACAGATGAATCAATGGGCAGCAACCTATGCTCAAGAATTGACACCCTACCAGCCAAAGTTAACTGGAACACTCAGTGAAGTGAAAGCGATCGCCAAAACCTGGAATGATTTACTCATCAGGCTTACCGATGTCAGAGAACAGCAGCGACAGTTTACCAACGACATCGCCCACGAGTTACGCTCACCCCTGAGTATGGTTTATGCTTATCTGCAAAGAAGCTTGCAACGTAGTCATAACTTAGCCGACTCGCAAAAAGAAGCTTTAGCAATGGCAGTTGCTGACGCAGAACGCATGACCCATATATTACAAGATTTACTCGATTTAGCACGAGCCGGTAGCAGTGCCATGCCCTTGCAAACTGAACAACTAATCATCAATGATGTGATTGCAGACATGGCACAGATGAGCGAAAAATTTGAGTACCGGGCAATTCTCTTGGAACTCGCTCCATTTCCGATCAAAGCTAAAGCAGATCGCACCCAGCTAATGCAGATATTAAATCATTTAATTGACAATGCCGTCAAACACTCAAATATAGATGAGCCAATTACTTTACAGCTAACTCAGGCTGATAATTGGGCAATTATTCAAGTTATTGATCATGGTTGTGGCATTCCTTTGGCGGAACAGTCGCGGATTTTTGAACCATTTTACCGCGTAGATACATCTCGTACCCGCGCAACTGGCGGGACAGGCTTGGGTTTATCCATAGTTAAACGCCTAGTGGAACGCATGGGGGGACAGGTGGGAGTTCGCTCAGAACCAGGCTATGGCAGTACTTTTATTCTCAAATTACCAGCGTTAGGCGTGTAAATTATGACTGCACATATTCTGCTTGTGGAAGATGAAGTTAAACTAGCGCGATTTGTAGAATTAGAACTGAGTAGCGAAGGTTATCAGGTAAGCGTAGCTCATGACGGTATTACAGGTTTAACCTTAGCACGGGAATTAACCCTAGATTTAGCTATTCTCGATTGGATGTTACCAGGATTGACAGGTGTAGAACTTTGTCGCCGCTTGCGGGCTACTGGAAACAAAGTGCCTGTGATATTATTGACAGCCAAAGACGAAGTGAGCGATCGCGTGGCAGGATTAGATGCAGGAGCCGATGATTATGTAGTTAAGCCTTTTAGTATTGAAGAATTATTAGCAAGAATCCGCGCCCATCTACGCCGGACTCAAGAAACAGATGACGACTTATTACAGTTTGAAGACTTGAGTTTAAATCGCCGTACCCGTGAAGTATTTCGGGGTAAACGTGCAATTGAGTTAACAGCAAAAGAGTTTGACTTATTAGAATATCTACTTTCAAACCCACGACAAGTTTTTACTAGAGACCAAATTTTAGAAAAAGTTTGGGGTTACGATTTTATGGGCGATTCTAATATTATTGAAGTTTATGTTCGTTATTTACGGCTGAAGTTGGAAGAAAACAACGAGAAACGTTTAGTGCATACAGTGCGTGGTGTAGGTTACGCACTACGCGAGTGAATATGGAAATATTATTTATTTTTCAAGTAAATTTATGATACAGATTAACTTTAAATCCGCCGACAATAATGATATTGAGGTACTTCTAAGCTTCATACAGAAACTGTATGCAGTAGACAATAGCCTTGCCTTTAATGCTGTTATTGCACGTCAGGCATTAGTTCAACTGCTGAGTGATGAATCTCTGGGGCGAATCTGGTTAATTGAATACCAAAATCAAGCCATTGGTTATGTGATTCTTACACTGAGTTATAGCCTAGAATATGGAGGACGCGATGCTTTTATTGATGAAATTTACATCGATTCTCCTTTCCAAGGTCAAGGTATAGGCAAGCAAACAATTAAGTTTCTAGAAGAGGTTTGCATCTCTCTCAATGTTAAGGCATTACATCTTGAAGTTGAACGAGAAAATACTTCCGCCCAAGGTTTTTACCGCCAAGTTGGATTTACAGATCATAATCGTTATTTGATGACAAAATATTTAAATAAGTAAGCGGTCGAAAATAAATCAACATATGTTAAGTAATGTAAAGTTATCACAATTGATTTCGTAGTAAGGACTTTAGTCCTTTTTTGAGGACTGAAGTCCTTACTACAAACCTTGATTTATTTAGTCCGTTCTACTTATCTCAGTTAAGCTACCTTAAGCCAGGGTATCAGGGTCAATACCCAAAGCAAGCAACCTCTTACGCAACCGCGCATTCTCTTGTTCTACAGCTTCCGCCCGTTGACGTTCAGTTTCCGCCCGTTGACGTTCAAATTCCACAGTTTGACGTTCAAGTTCCGCACGCTCATCACCCGTTAACAGTAAATTACCTTGTTCATCCCACCACCGCAACCAAGGTAACTCTGTATCTAAGATAAAACGACCTGGCCAAATACCCAACTCCACACCCATAGGCTCAATTGGATAATGTCCTCTAATGTTAGCAGGTACTCTTTCGTAACGATTACCAATTAATTGGTAAACTTCTACAGATGCTTTTTTAACTTCATAAATACCATAGTAAGCAGGACGAATCACATTTTCGTAAATCCAAAATTTTCCTTTATAAGGAGTTTTATCCCGTTCCTCCTCTCCAGTTCCCGAAACAAATTCTAAAACAATCAATGGGGCAATTAACTCTTGCCAAAACACATAAGAACGTCGCAGTTCACCATTAAGAGTTGGAGGAACATTAGGTACATAAAACCAATCTGGCGCTTCTGCACCTTTTTCTGGCGGATCTGTTAACCGCCAGTAGATACCAGAATCTTGACCTATACAATAATAGCCATCAGGATGAATTTCTTGTAATCGTGGCAAGATAGAATCAGTTAATAAGATACTTTGGGGATGTTCCTGAAAGTTTTTCACAAAATTACCATCAGACTCTGGGAGTTGATTGTGGTCTGGTAGAGTGAGATGATTGGCTAAGATGACCATTGTGTTACCTCACCGAAATTATAAGAGCGCTGATAGTAATTATAGCGATCGCCCACAATCCCCTTGTTTAAATCTGTTAACACGATATAGTTTGGGTTAACGCAACCTACCATCATCAAAAAATCAGCCAGTCAATCAATTCCCAAAGCTTCCCTTGCATCCTTGATTGTTACCATCAGCGTCATTGGTGCAACAGGCGACACTATAAAACCGCATCGTTGATAAAACTGCTTTGCTTCCTCAGAAATAGCGTGGACGAGAATAGCCCTAATTCCAGCAATATTTGCTGCTTGTAATGTGCGGAGTACAGCATCCCGCACCAAAGCACGACCAATTCCTTTTCCTTGCCAATTACAGTCTACAGCCAATCGCCCAATCACCATCACCGGAATTTGATTTGGCATATTACGTCTAATTTTCCCTGGTGCAGCAGTATTTAATATACTGCCATTAGCCAGACAATAATAAGCAATCACTGTTTGTTCAATTGTGACAACATAAGTTCGGGATGCACCAGTTTCTTCATTTTTCCACGCTCGTTTCTGCAACCATTCATCTAATTCTGCATTACCTGAATTAAAATCTGCTAACTGATGCTCTAATTTAATAGGTTGCGGCGCTTGTAATCTAGGATTTGGCTCGTCTACCACAATTAATCCCAAGGTGCTTTTGTTTTCAGCAATTGACTTAAATTTTCATTATTTGATGGCGGTGCATCTAGCATTTCCATGAACTGCTGAAACTGCTCATCATCTAATATAAATAGTCTGCGGTCTAATAAAATTGCTTGGGCTTCTCGACAAGCTGTTTCTAACATGAAATCCGAGCGATTTTTACCCAGAGTTGCTGCTGCTAAATCAATCAAATCTCGTTGTGCTTGGTGTACCCGGATATTAATGGTCATATCTCGGTTACGATTTATAGGCTCTGACATTCTCACTTATTTTTAACTCATACAATTAAATATAGAAAAGTTGTATATACAATGTCAACACAATATTTTATTTGAATTCGCGTTATCATATCCATTGCTTTATTCTCTGCGTAGGTTTATTACGCTTATACATATATTTATGCGAAAATAGTAAAAAACACTTAACTCAGTATGCCAGAAACACCAGCAGATAGCATTTGGATTGTCACCGACGAAGCACCCCAAATTTCTCTACCAGATGGTGCGAAAGGCGGAACGAACAATAAACGCGGCGGTTGGGGAGAGGAAGTACCAAAAGAAACTACCCCTAGCAAAAGTGTAGGCGACGCGGTGAAAGTGAGCGCGCAAACACTAGAAGAGAACATGACCAACTTTTTGCAAGTGGTGGGACGGTTGTTTAGTCGTGCAGAAAGACAAGCCAATGTTAACTCTGGCTTACAGCTAGAAGAAATTGAACTATCAGTAGAAATTAGCGGTGAAGGACAAGTAAAGTTAATTGGGAATGGTGCGAAAGCTGGCGGTAAAGGAGCCATTAAACTAACATTTAAGCGCAAAGAACTAAAGTCAGATGGCTAAGAATTTGGCGATCGCCATTGGCATAAACCAGTATGATTATCTGCAACCTCTAAACTATGCCAAGCGGGATGCAGAGTCAATGCAGGAGTTTCTTTGCAAAGAGGCGGGGTTTGAGCAAGTTTTTTTCTTCACCGATGACTCCCCGGATGTGGGCGGAAAATCAACCCGTCCCACCCGCACTAACTTGTTACGCATTTTGCGACAATTATTTGAAATTCCCTTCATGAGTGCGGGTGATAACTTTTGGTTCTTCTTCAGTGGTCATGGAATTCGCCATGCTGACCGCGATTATCTCATGCCCAGTGATGGGGATCCAGAAGATATCGAAAATACAGCCATCCCCATTAACTTTGTGACTGAACGGCTGCGTCGTTGTGGTGCTGATAATGTAGTCTTAATTCTGGATGCTTGTCGCAATTTAGCAACTCGCGCTGGTGAAGGTATTGGGAGACAGACGGCTGAGGAAGCACGTCAACAAGGAGTCATCAGTATTTTTTCCTGTAGTCCCCAGGAATATTCTTATGAAATTGCGGCTTTACAACAAGGTGCATTTACCACTGCATTGTTAGAAGGCTTGGGTATTCAAGGTCAATGTGCCACTGTTGAAAGGTTAAATCAGTACCTCAATTTTCGTGTCCCGGAAATTGTCCGTCAGCATATAAGTAAGAGACAAACACCTTATATAATTGCTGAACCTGTAAATAAATCCCACCTCATACTTGTACCTCGATATGCAACCTTAGCTGATATCGCTATATTAAAAAATGATGCTTATCGTGCAAAAGACGAAGGTAATCTAGATTTAGCCGAACAATTATGGATTCGGGTTTTAGCTGCGGCTTCAGGACAGGATACAGAGGCTATTGAAGCAATTAAAAGAATTGAACGGTCACGTTGGGCAATTCCAACACCGCCACCACCGTCACCACCTCCCGAAAATCCTGTTAAGGGAGCATCTACAGTTGCCAAAAATAGCTTAAAAACCTTTCAATTTGAAGTAGTGAAAGTAGATACACAAGGAAAAATCACCAGCCGTAGAAACGAAAAAGCACAATATTTTGTAGAAGACTTAGGGAATGGTGTCACCTTGGAAATGGTGCAGATACCAGGGGGAACATTTACAATGGGTTCACCCCAAGGGGAAGCGGAACGATATACAGATGAAAGTCCCCAGCATCAGGTGACAGTTCCCGGTTTCTTCATGGGGAAATACGAAGTTACCCAAGCGCAGTATCAAGCAATTATGGGGGCAAATCCTTCCTATTTCCAAGGTGAAAAGCGACCTGTAGAAAATGTCAGTTGGGATGATGCGGTCGAGTTTTGCAACAGATTAAGTCACAAGACAGGAAAAACCTACAGACTACCCAGCGAAGCCGAATGGGAATATGCTTGTCGTGCCAGAACCACCACACCGTTTTATTTTGGCGAAACCATCACCACAGATTTAGTTAACTACAACGGTAATAATCCCTATGGTGCAGCACCCAAAGGTGAATGTCGTGAGCAAACAACTGAAGTAGGGAAATTTCATCCAAACGCTTTCGGTTTATACGATATGTGTGGTAATGTTTGGGAATGGTGTCAAGATTTATATAACGAGGATTACCAAGGCGCGCCGACAGATGGTAGTGCGTGGTTAACAGGTAGATATAATGACTTAATACTGCTGCGTGGTGGTAGTTGGCTCTACGATGCTGTTAATTGCCGTTCTGCCGCTCGCGGTAGGAATGATTCAGCAGAGGGTGACGACAACATTGGGTTTCGTGTGGTGGCGGTGGCTGTGGCGTGAGTACTCCCCATTGTCAGAGTCGGTAAATGGGAATTTATCGAGCGTACACCAGGGAGTCCAGACCTGAACCAGTGAGGAAGGCGACAACCTCCGAATATCAAACCGAGTCGGATAGCTTGGTAGGTTGCAAAACCGAAAATTTGTCCGGCTCAATAATATTCTCCGTAGGTTGGATCTACCTTGTATACACAAGTTTAAAAGTAGTTGAGCAATATTGTTTTACCCCACCCTAACCCTCCCCTTGGAAAGGGGAGGGGACTGATTTGCTAGTTTCCCTCCTTGACAAGGGGGGATTAAGGGGGGTAAAACCCGAATCTAACAACAAAATCCAACTTGTGTGTACACCGTAGATTGCTTGGCTTGAGGTACTAAACCCAACAAATGTTGTGGACATGATGCGCTTGATGTTCGCTTTCACTTGGTTCAACCCAACCTACTATTACTAGACTCACCAATTACCAATTACCAAGACATGATAAGCGTTTAAGCGCACATGATATTACATATCTTCGCCAGCAGCATTCACAGTATAATCAGCCATTGCTTGAGTACGACGACGGCTCATTTTTTGTTCGTAAGCATCGTAAGCAATGCACATCCAAATTAAAGTCATAAACATAATATTCTTATTAAAACTTTCTGCGCCATTGGGAAACAAACTACCTGCGGGGATAATACCAAATGCCAGAATAATGCTAAATGTCATGAGAATTAATAATAAACCCGTCCACCGCACCCAATAGTTGAGTGCAAATAACGCACCTAAGACGATTTCTGCTAAAGGTAACAACCAAGCATAGGGAATCGCAATTAACCAAGGTAGTGGCCCCACACCTTCCCATCCGGGGGGGATTCCAGGGCCGATGATTTGCAATTTGAGAGTTGTGACTGTTTGGTAAAAACCGTTAGCAACGCTGAAATTTAGGTAGTTGGCAATACCAGAGACAAAGAAGAACAAGCCCATGATAATGCGATTAACTGTAACGGCTGTGCGGAGGTTGAGTAAGTAATTCATGATGGACTCTTAAATAATTCAAAATTCAGGAACTTAGTAAAGAAAAATTTATGGTGTTGTACCAGAGATTTTGACCCCTCTCCAAACCTCTCCCCCACGGGGCTACGGTGTACACACATCTCTATGTTGAGCCAAACAGATCATTTGATCCCCCTAAATCCCCCTTAATAAGGGGGACTTTGAGAGGTTCCCCCCTTTTTTAAGGGGGGTTAGGGGGGATCAAAACGCCGTGGGACAAGTTTAGATGACTTGTGTGTACACTGTAGCCCCCACGGGGGGAGAGGCTTTGAAATATATTTGTCTTTTTTCTGTGATTGTATGAAACCATCCTGAGAAAAATTTATCGAGAGGGGGGCGCAAGGTGATTTAGTAATGTGGGAACGCCTGTCCACATGAGACTTTGCTGGAATTGCATCGGTTGGGCAGCCCGCCAAACTAGAGGAGTGGCTAAAATTAATGCAGCTGCGGCGGTAGCAATTCCCGATAACCAAGGCGTTTGTCCTAACTGCATGGGGGTAACGGCGCGGTGACGTTGAAATAATTCGTCTGTTAACCACTCGGTGGTGACTTTGAAGTTATGGGCAGAGTTGGGTAATAGTTGTAAATATGTTCCTTGGCGAATTAGATGTCCGGGTTGTCCTTTGATTTGCACTTTGTTGAATAAGTTCGCCACGCCTTCGTTAAGTCCTAACTTCATCAACGTACCGCGCATTTGGATTTGTACGGGAATGGTTGGTTTACCTTCCTTCATGCGCTTGAGATTTTGCGCGATCGCAATTCCTTGTTGATAGGCTACTTGGGCTGTAGGTGGTTGAGGATTTTCGCTATGTGTCGCACAGTCTCCCGCCGCAAAGACTTCGGGAAAATTAGATAGTTGCAATGTAGGTGTCACCAGTAAGCGCCCTCGATTTTGAGCAACTGGTAAATCCATCAGCAAAGGATTGGGTGCAGTTCCAGCAGTCCAAGCGATGGTTCCCGCCTGCAACATCTGGGTTTTTTCCTGTTGTTGATACTCTACACCATCAGATGTAATTTTAGTCACAGCCGCATCAAAAAGAAAATCCACAGGAATCACCCGATTTTTCATCGCACGCTGGACAGTGCAACGCAAATCACTATTAACATCACCTTTGAGAATTTCTCGACTGCGGTTGACTAGGACAATGCGAATTTCACTTCCATCACCACCCAATTCGTCATACCAGATGGGGAGTAAATCGGCTAATGTACAAGCCAGTTCAATACCAGCCGGGCCTGCACCAATGATGGCGACAGTTAGCAGTAGGCGACGGCGTTCTGGGTTTGATGTTTGCAGGGCTTGATGTAGCCTATGGCGTAGGTGTTTGCGGAGTGCGTAGGCGTAGCCCGTCGCAGACATCGCCTCCTCCCCGGATGTAAACGGCATGGCATATTCTGCCGCCCCGGTCGTATTAAAGTAAGTAGTTTTACTACCCAGTGCTAACACTAAGTTACCATAGTCGTACACCCCACCAGAAGCTGTACAAACTCGGCGTTGAGATAAATCAATTGATTGCACCCTATCCTTGACAAAGCTAACCTTGCTACCAGCTAAGAGTTCGTGATAACGAGGACAAACTTGTTCGCTGTGTAGTTCGCCGCTTAGTAGCTCATATAACAACGGTTTGAAACTAAAGCGATCGCGCTGTTCAATTAAAATAATCGGCTGGGAGTAATTTTGCTGACTTAAATGCAAAGCTGTAAACAGTCCAGCAAAGCCACCACCCAGGATGACTGTAGGATGAAATGCTTGCTGCATAGATGTATAAGTTACTTGAAAGTTTGTAGTAAAGGCTTTAGCCTTTTCTTTAAAACTAATTCGTCAGGACTAAAGTCCTTACTACCAACCTAAATTATTAACGCTATTCTATTTATCTACTACTTCACTTCATTAGGTTCAAACTTAGCAATCTTCCCTTTTTTCACAGCCACAATCACATCATAAGTTGAGCAGTAAGAGAATGTAACATTATTAGCTTTGTTATAAAGATTAACTACCTGACCTGCACCACCAGGTTGGATACCAATTGGCTCTAAATCACCATAAAAGAAACGACGCAACTGGTCTCCACTACCAATTTGACCCTTATTTTTAGAGATTAATGCTACTTTCTGATTAACAGATAATTCCTGAGCCGATGCTTGAACTAGTGCAGGATTAATTACTTTTAACGGTGCTTCCCAAACAGTTAAAAAACCAGTAAAAGCAACAGTAGCAACCAAAGGTGCAAGTTTCATATTATTTCCTAGATGCTTGAGTTATTGCGAACATCTCAACTATTCCACTGGTAACTGAAAACCTATTGAAGCAATTCCCGAATTTTGCTGAAATTCTCTGTTAAATATATTTAGTAAATTCTCAGCATTTTCTCAGCAATGCCTCATGCTCAACTAAAGAATAGCAACTTATGATTATGAACGCTGCTTTAATTATGATCATGTTATCGTGATTACATCCAAAAGACGATATCGCCTAATTCACAGAATTTCGGGACAAACATATCTCTGGTTAGCAATCTTGATTTTTGGCGCATCTAGTGCTGTTACCCGCAAGCTGACAGAAATCGGTACTCATCACTTTGTCGATGGACGTAATCCGATTTCATTGTGTAATGTTCTATTTGTAGGGAATTTGTGCGCCTTAATGGTAATGCTTCTCATCTATGGTAGACAGTGGAACAAACCTACTTTGCAGCAACTATCAAGACGGGATTGGATTAGTCTGACAGCCGTAGCTATTTTATCAGGTGCGTTAGCTCCTGGCTTAATTTTTCAAGCATTAGCACTGACAAGCGTGAATAATGTGATTTTGGTAGGACGCATAGAACCGCCTCTGACTCTGGCTTTATCAGTCTGGTTGCTGAAAGAACGGGTAAGTGTTTGGGAATTTATGGGTGCGGTGGCGGCTTCTTTTGGTGTGATCCTGACTATTCTCCTGCAACCGCCAGCCGCAGGCATGATAAATATGGGAGGTTGGCAATTAGGTTTAGGGGAAATTTTGGTGGCGCTGGGTTCTGTAGCGGTAGTTATTGCGACAATTATAAGCAAAAAGTACCTTTCTCAGATTCCGTTAGGCATTTCTAGTATTTTTCGGACTGGGTTAGGAACTATAATCTTTTTCTTTACTGCTTTAATACTCTATGGCAGTCACCATTTTGCTGATGTATTCTCACCATTTTTATGGCAGTGGATGTTTTTATATGGTGGGTTAATTGTAGTAGTGGGTCAATCATTGTGGACTCAAGGTTTGAAAACTTCTACCGTATCTCAAGCTTCCTTAGTTGGTTCTTTTAGCCCAATCGTCGGTATTATTGCAGCTTACCTGATACTGGGTGAAGCGCCAACTATGGCTCAATATGTCGGTGGTGGCTTAGTATTGGTGAGTATATTCCTCAGCCGAATTGGTAAGAGATATCAAGAATCTCGTCAAAAAGTTGCGGTTTCTCAAATTAATTCTGTTAAAGCACAAAAAGAGGTAGAAATGGGTATGGGATTTAAGGGGATTTGATTGGGGACTGGGGATTGGGGACTGGGGTATGAAGCAATCAGCCGTTTTCTTTAAGAAGAAACGATCGCTTTTACCTGTTCTACAGAATCTTGTTGTAATGCAGTTATAGCGATCGCCTCAGATGCAGTTACACTTAACTGGGAAATTGACTGTTTGATGGTAGGTATAGCTGGAGGGCTAACACTCAACTCATCCAACCCCAAACCTAATAAAATCGGTGTTGCTAAAGGATCTGCCGCTAGTTCACCACATAAGCCTACCCAGATACCAGCCTGATGGGCAACTTTTACAGTTCGTTGTATCATGCGTAACACAGCCGGCTGCATGGCATCAACTAAATTTGCTACTTGGGGATTATTGCGATCGCCTGCCATGACATACTGACTCAGATCATTAGTGCCTATACTAAAAAAGTCTACTTCCGCCGCTAACTGATCTGCGATCGCCACGGCTGCGGGGACTTCTATCATAATACCCAGGGAAATCGCCTCCGCAACTGGAATATTCGCTTGGCGTAGTTCTTCCTGTACCTGACTCAAGATAGCTTTAGCCGCCTTCACTTCCCCCACAGTAGCAATCATCGGCAACATAATCTTAATATTCTGCCCAATACTTGCACGCAAAATTGCCCGCAATTGAGTCTTAAATAAATCCAAATGTTTGAGGCAGAAACGGATACCCCGACAACCCAAAAAGGGGTTAGCTTCGGCAACCTGGGGACGGAGGTAAGGAAGTGGCTTGTCACCGCCGACATCGAGAGTGCGAATAATCAACGGACGCTGTGCCAACACTTGGGCGATCGCTTGATACACTGCTAATTGTTCCTCTTCTGTGGGCGGGCTTGTCCTACCTAAATAAAGAAACTCGGTACGCAACAACCCCACACCCTCAGCACCGTTAGATAAGGCTGCTTGTACATCTGCTATACTGCCAATATTAGCAAATACACTTACTCTCCGACCATCCAGGGTGATTGCTGGCTGCTGTGCTTGGGCTTTTGCTGATTGTTGCAACCTTTGCCATGCTTGCCGCTTGGTTTCCAGCAACTCCAAAATATCTGCTTCTGGTTCTACCCAAGCCCTGCCACTTTCACCATCCAAGCCCATGATTGTCCCATCTTCTACTTGTAACACCTGGGCATCCATCCCTAAAACTGCGGGTATGCCCAGAGTCCGGGCAATAATGGCACTGTGGGATGTGGAACTGCCAGAGGTAGTACAAATTCCGAGAATCTTGTTCGGGTCTAGCCCCACGGTATCCGAAGGAGTTAAATCGGTTGCTACTAAAATCGCTGGTTCTGGTAAATCCAACACAGTGGCAACAGTACCACTTAGCAGTCTTAGCACCCTTTGCCCCACATCTATGACATCATCAACTCGTTCTTGCAGATATGTATCTTCCAGGGTGCGGTAGCTAGATGCCACCTCATCGACTACAGCTTGCCAAGCCGCTTCCGCATTAATTTTTTGTTCTCGGATGCGTTGCTGAACAGCTTCCAGCAATACTGGATCTGCTAAAAACAGTAAATGGGCATCAAAAATAGCCGCTTCCGCATCACCAATTTGTACTGATGCTTGCGAAAGCAAAGTCTGAACTTCCTGTTTAGCAGCTTGAATCGCCGTCTGTAACCGTTGCCACTCCGCTTCTGCGTCATCTACGTGGTATTGCTGAGGCGTGTAAATAGTGGGTTGATAATGGACAATGGGAGCGATCGCCACTCCAGGGGAAGCGGCAATTCCTGATAATTCACCTGGAGATTGGGGAGTTGCTGTATTTTCTACTAATGGTGGTGGGGGAATTGTATCGGCTTCACCAAAATTATTGGCAATTAACGCTTGCAGTGCAGCCAGTGCCGCATCTGCATCAACACCGATAGCCGAAATAGCTAATTGATGTCCTTGGCGTACCCCTAACGTTGCTACTTGGTTAATACTGTCGCCCCGTACAGGTGGCGAACCTGTGGTTAAGTTCTGTACCCAAATTTGGGCTTGAAATCGGGCAATAGTACCCACAAACTGAGCAGCAGGACGGGCGTGTAAACCTAAGCGGTTATTGATAGTTAGGCGAATTTCTCTATTGGTTAGGGGTGTGGGGGTAAGAGGTTTTTCTAAGGCATTTGTGGTATTTGTTACATAAATGTTAGAGGCTGGTTGATCATGGCTGACATCTGTAGTTATGCCTAATTGACTGGCTTTGGCTATTAATGCACCTTGGGCTTCAGCGATAACTTGGTGAATATTCATCCCAGCCGCAGCCGCCACTACAGCAGCGATCGCACCTTCTACCAGAGGCGCGGCACACAGATGTATCTTATCTCTTTGTGCTTCTGGGAGAAACTCAAGTGCCATTTCCGCACTCATCAAAGCACTACCCAAATCCATTAATACTAACACACCATCATCACTGAATACAGAAGCGATCGCGGACTGTACTTGCATCGGATCTGTACCCAGTGGGTTGTCAGCATCAGCAATACCTGCGGCGATCGCCAGGGGAACCTTACCCTGAACCATTTGCGCCGCCAATTCTTGTACACCAAGGGCTAGTTGTTTACTATGAGAAACAATCACAATTCCAACCACGACAACACCGCCAACTTTGTTGAGAGGCTTTTGTTAAGTTAGTTAATGCTTCCATTTTCTCCTGTTAAAGCCAGCGCGAATTTTTTAGGAATTAGAAATTTACAAATTACAACCTCCAGCCTCCACCACAACCAACAAACTCTGCAACATCAAATAAGCAGAAGTTGCCCCTGGGTCTTGATGTCCCACACTCCTTTCTCCTAAATAACTCGCCCGTCCTTTCCTCGCCAACATCGGCGTAGTCTCCTTCATCCCCTGTTCAGCCGCCGCTACAGCCTCCTTTAAGGCTTCTTGCAGATTTTTACCACCACCCACAACTTCCCCAAACTTTTCTACGGCTGGGGATAAAGCATCTACCATTGTTTTATCTCCCAGTTGTGCCTTACCCCTTTGCAACACACCTTCTAAGCCAGCTTGGAGTAACCCTAAAATATCTTGTTCAGTTAATTCTTGCTTACCAGCTACAGCCGTACTTGCTCTTAAAAACCAAGTACCATAAAGAGGGCCGCTTGCACCGCCGATACTAGAAATCAGCGTCATGCTAACAGTTTTGAAAATGCTACTGATGTCTTTGTCGGCAAGAGTTGGTAACTGACTGCTGACCTTTTTCCAACCTCGATCCATATTAATACCGTGGTCAGCATCACCGATCGCTGCATCTAATTCGGTCAAGTAATCTTTATTTTCTGCTATTTTAGTAGCGAAAAGCTGCAACCATTGCAAAATTTGTGCTTGAGTCATCTTAAACCCCCCAGCGCCAGCTAGGTGTTTTCACTGGTGCATCCCATAGCCTAATCATCTCATCATCTAGCTTTAACAGGGTAATTGAGCAACCTTGCATCTCTAAAGATGTAACATATGGCCCAATCAAATTTCTCACAATTTGTAGTCCATGTCGTTCACAGATGGCGGCTAGTTGACGGTAGACAAGATACAGTTCGGAAAGTGGAGTACCACCCATACTATTAACAAATGCTAGCAAGCGATCGCCTGATTGTAATGGTGAATTGACGAGTTCCACATCCACCCATTCGCCTTTATCTTCATCCCATTCTCGCACTGTCCGGCTATAGCCTGCATCATCAATTATGGACTGTACCAATATTTCTGTAATTTCGTCTGCTGATTTGATATCGATGCGTTCTCTACCTGGTTCACCATGAATACCGATGCCAATTTCAATTTCGCGATCGCCTAATGCAAACGTTGGGCTACCTTTAGCTGGTACTGTACAAGAGGTAAGAGCAATTCCCATACTTCGCCCATTGGTATTTACTCGTCTACACAAATCTGCTATTTGTGATAAATCATACCCTTGTTCGGCTGCTGCGCCACAAATTTTTTCCGCCAGTACCGTCGTCCCCACACCCCGCCTACCTTGGGTATAAAGACTATCTTTCACCGCCACATCATCATCAATCAAAATATTTAGCACACGGATACCCTGACTACGAGCTAATTCCGTTGCCATTTCAAAGTTCATGATATCGCCACTGTAATTTTTGACGATATAAATTACACCAGCACCGCCATCTACCTTTTGGGTAGCGGCTAGCATTTGGTCTGGAGTAGGGGAAGTAAAAACCTCCCCTGGACAAGCCGCATCTAGCATTCCCATACCCACAAAACCCGCGTGCATCGGCTCATGTCCACTCCCACCACCAGAAATAATTGCTACCTTTCCCTGTACAGGTGCATCAGCACGATAGACAAAGGCGGGATCATATTCCACCTTAATTAAATCGGCATGAGCTGCTGCCATACCCGCCAAACTTTCACGTACAAAGTCTTCTGGCTTGTTGATCAGTTTTTTCATGATCATGTTTGAGTTAAGGAGATTCTACAATCAGCATAAGTTATCTGGTGGCGTAGCAAGACTAAAATATGGCAATAGATTTGAAAAAAATTGAACGCAGATAAACGCAGATAAACGCAGATGAATAGGATGTTACATTATTGGCTCATGTCTCAACAGCAAAGCTTTGTGTGTAAGTTAAGATGACGATGGTTTGAATAACTCACAAAATATGGTGGCAAATATGGAGTCAGAGGGACAACTTAATGCAATAGGCACACCAGTAGCTGAAGTCGCCATAGATACAAACCTCGTCTACAGTTTGTTGTCAGCACAACATCCAGATTTAATGCACCTACCCCTTCATCTTGTGGACACAGGTTGGGATAATGTCATGTTTCGATTAGGCGATCGCTTATCTGTAAGGCTACCACGTCGGCAAATAGCAGCAACACTCATCGAAAATGAGCAAACATGGCTGCCAGTATTGGCAAAGCAACTGACTCTACCTGTTCCCGCTCCTTACAGAATAGGTTTGCCGACACAAGATTATCCTTGGCGCTGGAGCGTGTTACCTTGGTTAACTGGAGTAACGGCTGATCAACAAGAACCCCATGCAAATCAGGTGAAACTTTTTGCTGCATTCTTACGCTCATTGCATACACCTGCACCGACGAATGCGCCAAAAAATGCGGGACGTGGCGTACCACTTCCACAACGTGCGGCTTCTATAGAAGAACGAATGCAACGACTCCAGTCCAAAACTCATATCATTACTCACAAGCTGAGGGATATTTGGAATATGGCTTTGAACGCACCTATCGACGTTGAAGCCAAATGGCTACATGGTGATCTTCACCCGCGCAATATCCTTGTGGAAAATGGTGCGATCGCAGGTATCGTTGATTGGGGTGACATTACTTCAGGTGACATTGCAACAGACCTTGCTTCTATCTGGATGCTATTTAGTCAGCCAAATGCACGCTTCCAAGCACTCACAGAATACGCCAATGTTTCGCCAGCAACTCTACAACGTGCTTTAGGATGGGCAATAGTTTTTGGTGTCATGCTGTTAGATACAGGACTAATTGATCACCCAATACACGCAGTCATGGGAGAGAGAACATTACACCGTGTTTGTGAAGACGTGATTAATTTCTCAATTAACATACCTAAAAATTAATGTATCTCTAGATAGAAGTAATAAATATATGTGAAAGCTTACGATGCCTGTGAGTATTTATCATGACATTGAAGTGATACAGCAAAATAAAAGGAGTATTATATGCAGAGAATTTTATTATCTTTAAAACAGTTATTAAAGACAAGTATTTTAATGATTATTTCTATAACTTTTATCATAACTTCGGCTACGTTTATTGGTCAGCAACCTAGTTATGCAACTACATTAGAAGAATTAAAGCTGATACCCCCAGATTATAAACCTAATGCCGAGGAAAAGATTAACCGTGCTTATGAATTTGACCCAGGGGTCGGCATTCAACAAGAAGATAGGCAGCAAGCTTACGAGCAAGCCCTAAAGGATTCAGAAAATCTCAATACTTTAGAAAAGGCTTACGAAAGGAATTTAAAAGATAGACAGGCAGAAAATCCTCAAGGCGGAATTGTTGAAAAAGCATCAGACCTCATTGAAAAAGTAACTGGCAAATAGGATTACAGATATCATGTACGCTTAAACACTTATCATATTTTGAGGGTTGGTAATGGTAAAAAGCAATTACCAATTACCAATTACCCATTACCAATTACCAATTACCAATTACCCATTACCGTTGTATTACTACTGTTTACAAGCAACGATGTGGAAGATATGCCAGTGCTTTTGTTCGCCTATAGCAGTAGTACCAGGGTGGTCTTCCTCTTGGAAAAATTCAACTGTAAATGGTTGCAGTAATTTTTCTACCTCTGTGCGGGTGTGATGGGTCATGTTAGGATATATTGCCCAAGAATCGCGATCGCCAAATAGTTGACCACAAAAACGCCCCCCAGTCTTCAGCGCTGTGACAATCTTCTGCCATAAACTAGGAAAATGCTCTGGCGGACAGAAAGGCAAACAAAAGCTAGCATTAATGAGATCCACCGATTCTGGTAGCGCTAGGTTTTCAAAGCGCATCACCAGAGTATCTAGAAGATTGTGATCGATATCAGGACGGTTTTGCAAGCGAGCGATCGCTTCTTCTTCACCATCAATTCCCAATACCCGCCAACCCCGCTTGAGAATTTCTACCGTATCTCGTCCATCCCCACAGCCCAAATCTACCGCAAATCGGCGATCATCCGCAAGCAAACTGTCAAATCTTGCTAGCGCTTCCATCAAAGTTTCTCGTGGCGGACGACCCTCCACCGCTTGATAGTAAGCAGACCAATTTCTGTTAAATGCTTGGTTTTCCTGTTGGTCATTCATGGTATAATGAGTGTTTAAGCGAACTTAATATAACCCAAATCTTCGTTAACAAATCCAGCCGTACTACGTGCAGCCTCTAAAATTGTCAGTAATCCACTTCCAGGGTGAACTGCACCACCAACCCAGTACAACCCGCGAATATTTTCTGAACGAATTGGCGGACGAAAAGGCCCAAGTTGGCTCCAATTGTGGCTGAGATTGAATACAGCACCCAGATGTACCCGATAATCGTCATGCCAAGTTTGTGCTGTGTAACATCTCTGGCTAACAATATGTTCTTCAATATTGTCATATCCGAGTAAATGTAGGCGTTTAATAATGAAGTCCTGGTAACTTTTTTGTTTATTATCCCAATCCACAGCATAAGAAGTATTGGGAATGGGTACTAACACATATAAAGTGCTGTGTCCATTTGGTGCGTTACTGGGGTCGATAATTGTGGGATTGCAGACATAGAACGGCGGATCAGTTTCATCTAATGCCGAATCATCTATCCAAGGGCGCTCAAGTCTGCGAATATTTTCTGATAAATAAATTTGATGATGTGGTAAGTCTTCGTAGCGGCGATTGATACCTAAATAAAGCATGAAGGTAGAGCAGGAAAATTGCATTTGCTGAAGTTTGCGCTCAGTGTAGCGACCCCGCGCTGAGGTTGGTAATAAGTGACCCATAGCGTGGGCAAAGTCAGCATTAATGACTACTGCATCAAAATTTAGATGTTTACCATCAGCAAATTCAATACCACGTACCTGTCCCTGCTCAATCGAGACTTGATGCACTGGCGAGTTGAGGTGAATTTGCACACCCAAGTCTTGAGCAGCCTTACCCATTCCCTGCGCCAAAGCCCGAAATCCTCCCACTGGATGCCATACACCTTGAGCAAATTCTAAAAATGGAATCAGACTAAATACACTCGCTGCTAAAGTAGGGTGCATTCCTAAATATTTTGAGGGATAACTGAGAGCATAAACTAATCGTTCATCTCCAAAAAATCGCCAAAAGTGCTGATATAAACTTTCCCAAGGACGAAAAGATAGAAATGGGATAAGTTCTTCCCAACGCAAATAACCTAAGAGAGAGCGTACAGGGCTTCCTAAATAAGGCTTGTAGCCCAAATCGTATTTACGAATATGCTCTGTGTACCAGCGATCAAACGCTAGTGGTAAATCGGCACGTAAATGGGCTAACTGTGCTTTAAATGACTCTAAATCCGAGGTCAAATCGAGTTGCGTACCATCCCAAAATCGTAGGCGAGTATAGGGTTCCAATCGTTTGAGTTGAACATAATCTGCAAAATTTAAACCAGCGTCGCGGAAGAGGTCTTCATATAGGTGTGGCAGTTGCAGAATTGTCGGCCCTGTATCAAAGGCGTAGGAATCAACTTCTAGCCCCCGCATCCGTCCACCTATGCCTTCAGCCGCCTCAAAGATTTGCACTTGATACCCCAGTCCAGCCAACCGGATCGCTGTAGCTAAACCCCCAGGCCCGGCTCCTACAATCGCAACTTGTTTAGACATAGATCAACTCCTCATTTTTTTGAGCCAGGATCAAATTTATCAAAATCTTTAACTCAAAAATCTTGACAGTTATCAGTTATCAGTTATCAGTGATTAGTTATTATTCTCCCCTGCTCCCCTGCTCCCCTGCTCCCCTGCTCCCTCATCTCCCTCATCTCCCCCAACTCCCCACTCTAATCTAGCGCTTGCTTGATTGTCTTAATTAAAAATATTAAATGCTTGGTCTACTATGCGATCGCTAACTTTTGCTAGGATCAGCGTAAATCTGATACAGCAAATAATTGGATAATAAATGGCTAGTGAAACGCTCACGGCTTTATTAGTAGAGGATAATCCGGCTGATGTAGCATTGCTAACAGAACTCTTACAAGATGGCGATGCTAAGTCTTGGCAGATAACTAATTTTAAGCGACTGAGCCAAGCGTTAGCAGAACTACAAAGTAAGGAATTTGATGTCATTCTTTTAGATTTGTCACTACCTGATTCTCAAGGTGTGGATACTGTTATGCAAGTGTATACCGCAGTACCTCACATCCCCATTGTTGTGTTAACGGGGTTGCCAGATAAAAACCTGGCTTTACAAGCTGTGGCTAAAGGCGCACAAGATTATTTGGTTAAAGGACAAATTTCGCCAGAATTGCTGGTAAAAACAATTGAGTATGCGATTGAGCGATCGCAAATCGTTAGCAAACTGCAACAGCGTGAACGAGAATTTAGAACATTAGTAGAAAATACACCAGATATCATTGCTCGCCATGACCGTCAACATCGTTATGTTTACATCAACCCTGCTATCACCAGAGAATTTGGCATAGCTACTGCAACTTTTCTGGGTAAAACACCATCTCAATTAAACTATCCGCAAGAAAACAGTCAGTTTTTGGAGAATTGTCTAGAAAACGCCTTGACAACAGGAAAGATCCAGATAGAAGAATTTCAAGTAACAAATCAGGATGAAGCGAAAACATACCAAATTTATGTAGTTCCAGAATTTGCAGTTGATGGTTCAGTTGATTCGGTTGTCACTATTGCTCGTAATATTACCAAGTTAAGACAAACAGAAGCCGCATTTGCTGAATCGGAAACATTAAACCGCATGAAAGATGAATTTCTAGCCATGCTTTCTCATGAATTGAGAACCCCCCTAAACCCAATTCTGGGCTGGACAAGGCTACTGCAAACCCGGTCGTTTTCCTCGGAGCAAACCAAAACAGCATTAGCAACAATTGAGCGTAATGCTCAACGCCAAGCTCAACTAGTGGAAGATTTACTAGACCTATCGCAAATGCTGCGAGGTCAACTCAAGCTGAAGTTAGCAGCAGTGCAATTAATAGAACCAATCAATGCTGCAATCAAAACCGCCCGCTTAGCAGCACAGTCCAAGTCAATTGAAATTGAGACAGTACTGAACTCACATTTGGGGTATGTCAGAGGTGATGCAATTAGGCTGCAACAAGTAATGGAACATTTGCTTTCAAATGCGGTTAAGTTTACTCCTAACGGGGGGAAAATCACCATCCGCTTGGAACAGATTGCCGATGAAGCTCAAATCACGGTGAGCGATAATGGTAAAGGAATCAAGCCGAGTTTCTTACCCTTTGTGTTTGAGCGGTTTCGCCAGGAAGATAGTTCTAATACAAGACAATTTGGTGGTTTAGGGTTGGGGCTGGCGCTGGTAAGGCAGATTTTAGAAGCACATGGAGGAACGGTAAGTGCAGCGAGTCCCGGCGAAGGCCAGGGTGCTATTTTTACCGTGAGATTGCCCTTATTATCCTCATCTTTGGCTATTACCCCCCAACAGCCCGATGAAAGTCAGGTTTTAAACTTGGCTGGAGTCAAAATACTCTTGGTGGAAGACGAGCCAGATTCCTGTGACTTGATAGTTTGGGTACTGGAACAAGCGGGTGCAAGCGTGACTGCTGCTACCTCTGCCACTGTAGCTTTAAATGTTCTAGCACATTCAAAGTTTGATGTCATGGTGAGTGATATTGGTTTACCGGATCTTGATGGGTATAGTTTGCTCAAGCAAGTCCGCGCTCTCCCCTCCGCCCAAGAATTAACTGCGATCGCCCTCACCGCTTTTGCTGGTGAAGTCAACCAACAAACTGCTTTAGCAGCAGGCTATCAACAGCACTTATCTAAACCAATTGAGCCAGATATTTTAGTTTTAAAAATTGCTGAGGTAATTGGGGCTAACAGTTGACAGTTGACAGTTGACAGTTGACAGTTGACAGTCATCAGTTGACAGTTATCAGTTGTTCCTTTTTCCCTTTCCCTTTCCCCCTTCCCCTTCCCCACAACAAAGTTTTACAAGTTGCACTTTTGAGAATACTGATATGGAAAGCAAAAAGAACTCTATTTCCTCAGAACAGATACAACTGATAGATAAAGTTCTGGCAGCTTCTAGTGATCATATCTATATTAGCGATCGCCACCTCCGCTATCTTTATGCTAGTCCAGCAGGTTTAGCAGCTTTGGGTTTACAACCAGCCCAATTGCTAGGGAAAACTTGGCAAGAGTTGGGATTTCCGCCTGACATTATGGAATTGTATGATCAAGAGCGCCAATCTGTATTTCAAACAGGCATTGCCATTACAGGTGAAACCAGTTTCCCAACTGTTCATGGTATCAGATATTACGAATATGTAATTGCGCCCATTTGGGGAGACGATGGGGAAATTGTCGCAGTCATCAATACCAGCAGAGACATCAGCGATCGCAAACAGGTAGAAGACGCATTACGTTCGCTAAATGAGGAACTAGAAGCCAGAGTTATCGCCAGAACCCAGGAGTTAGCCGCCCTCAATCAATCCCTGCGTTTAGAAATTGCCCAACACCAACAAGCACAACAAGCATTACAAGAAAGCGAAATGCGATTCCAGTCTTTGATAGATGCCATGTTTGAAGGCATTGTCGTGCAGGAGGGTGGGAAAATTATTGAAACCAATCCAGGGTTTGCCAGAATGTTTGGTTACACCTTAGAGGAAGTGATTGGGAAATCAGCAGTTGATTTCCTGACACCCGAATCTTGGGAAACTGTTGTGCATCATATTGAAAACCAATATGAACAGCCTTATGAAATCACTGGCATCAAAAAAGATGGTACGCTGATATCATTGGAGGTTGTAGGTAAGCAAAGTTGGTATCAAGGGCGCAATGTCAGAGTTTCGGCCCTGCGAGATATTACAGAACACAAACAAGCTCAAGCAGCTTTGAGGGAAAGCAAAATCCAACTCCAGCGCCAATTAGCGGAAATTGAAACTATCTATCAGTCAGCCCCGATAGGGTTGAATGTTTTAGATACAGATTTGCGCTTTGTCCGCATTAACGAGCGCCTCGCCCAAATCAACGGTTTTCCTGTGGAGGCACATATCGGTCGTACAGTGCGCGAGTTATTACCAGATTTGGCTGACGCAGCCGAACAACTGCTACTTCCCATTTTAGCAACAGGCGAACCTGTTGTAAATATAGAAATCACCGGGGAAACCCCAGCGCAACCTGGTGTACAAAGGACTTGGTTAGAAAGCTTTCTACCGTTAAAAGATGGCAACAGTATTATTGGCATTAGTACCGTATGCGAGGAAATTACCGATCGCAAACAAGCAGAACAGAGTTTACACCAAAGTGAAGCAACCTTACGCTTATTTGCTCAGTATGCACCTGCTGGTATTGCCATGTTTGATCAGGATATGCGCTATGTCATGGCCAGCCAAAGATGGGTGGATGACTATCATCTTGATGCGGTTGAATCATTAATTGGGCGATCGCACTACGAAATCTTTCCCGAAATCCCCCAGCGATGGCAACAAATCCATCAACGCTGTTTGGCTGGGGCGATAGAAAAATGTGATGAAGATTTGTTTGTGCATTCAGATGGAACCCAGCAATGGCTACGCTGGGAAGTTCACCCCTGGCATAATGCTATGGGTGAGATTGGCGGTATTATTATTTTTGCTGAGGACATTACAGCCAGTAAACAAGCACAAATCGCCTTAAGGGAAAACCAACAGCAATTAAAGTTAGCACTGCAAGCCGCCAAAGCTGGAGCTTGGACATGGGATATTCACACTAACGAGTTCTATTGGTCGGAAGAATTTTACAGGCTGTTTGGACTGCAACCCCATAGTCTTGAACCCTCCTATGAAAATAGCTTTAGTCGATTGCATCCAGAAGATAGGGAATGGGTGGAAGCAGAGGTAGCAAAAGCTATTGAGCAGGGGAAAAATATCAATTTTGAATATAGAATTTTATTACCCGATGGCACTGTGCGATGGGTAATTGGTGTAGGTCAAATGTGCTATGACGAATCTGGCCGTACTGAACGAATGGCGGGCATTGTTTTTGACATCACCGAACGCAAACAAGCCGAGGAGAAACTGCGTAAGAGTGAATATTTGTATCGGACTCTAGCCCACAACTTCCCCAATGGTGCAGTTCACATTTTTGACCATGATTTACGTTATCTGTTGTCTGATGGTAAAGAAATATCAAAGGTGGGTTTAAGTAAGGAACAACTGGAAGGTAAGACTCTCTGGGAAACCTTACCCCCCCAAACCAGCGCTGTTTTAGAACCTTGCTATCGGGCTGCATTGGCGGGTGAAGCCACAATTACCGAACTTACCTTTGACGATCGCATCTATCAAATACATACACTTCCCCTATTCAACGAGCAAGGAGAAATCTTTGCGGGTTTATCCATGTCACAAAATACAACTCTGCAAAAGCAAGCAGAGCAAACCCTAAGAACCGCAAAAGATGAATTAGAATTGCAAGTACAACAACGTATAAAAGAACTACGTGAAACTAACGAGATTCTCCAACAGCGCGAACGAGAATTTAGAACATTAGTAGAAAATACACCCGATGTCATCACCCGACATAATCGCCAATATCGTTATCTTTATCTCAACCCCGCCGCCACAAAAGAATCTGGGGTTCCCATTGAAACCTATTTAGGCAAAGCACCATCCGAGTTAGGTTATCCCCAAGAAATTACTGATTTTTGGGAAACATCCCTAGAAGAGGTTTTTACCACTGGGGAGATGCGGATAGACGAGTATCGAGTCATCAACCAGAATGAACCGAAAGTATACCAAACTTACGTAGTTCCAGAGTTAGGTGCGGATGGTGCGGTGGAATCTGTATTAACTATCACCCGTGATGTAACCGCCTTAAGAGAAGCCGAAGAATCATCCAAACAACTCACAGAAGAACTCAAACGCTCTAACCATGAACTAGAACAATTCGCCTATGTCGCCTCCCATGATTTACAAGAGCCACTGCGGGCGATTACTAGCTTTACCCAGATGCTAGCAAAGCGTTATCAAGGACAACTAGATGCCAAAGCCGATACCTACATCGAGTTTATTGTAGACGGAGCCATGCGGATGCAACAACTCGTGAAGGATTTATTAACTTACTCTAGGGTTGGTCGCCATGAATTAAAATTACAGCCAGTTGATTGTAACGCCTTACTTGAACGGGTGAAAAAAGATTTGCAAATTAAAATTGCTGAAACTGGAGCCTTAATTGTCGTCGATCCCTTACCAACTGTCATGGCCGACCCCAATCAACTGTCAAATCTTTTACTCAACTTAATTAGCAATTCTCTAAAGTATCGTAGTGATATCATCCCCCAGATATATATCTCTGTTAAAAGAAACACAATACAATTAATTGAGCAATACCATACTCAAACCTTCAGTCAGCTTAATGCCGATTCTCAGGAAGAATGGATTTTTTCTGTTCAAGATAATGGCATTGGGATGGAAATGCAGTATGCCGAAAGAATATTTGGTATCTTTCAAAGGCTGCATACCAGCGATGAGTACTCTGGCACAGGGTTAGGGTTAGCCATCTGTAAAAAGATTGTGGAACGGCATGGTGGCCGAATTTGGGTAGAGTCCCAACTAGGACAAGGAGCTACTTTTTACTTTACAATTCCCGTAGCTCATTAAAACTTACTATGTCACCTCATAATCAATTAAAAGTACTCCAAATCCTACTGGTTGAAGATTCCAAAAGTGATGCAGTCTTGATATCAGAAACACTGAATGAGAGTAAATTTCTCAATCAATTAAATATCGTTCGGGATGGAGTAGAGGCAACTGATTATTTATATAAACGCGGAAAATATACCCATGTATCTCGCCCTGATTTAATCTTGCTGGATTTAAACCTACCAAAAAAGAATGGTAGAGAATTGCTGGCAGAAATCAAAGCGGATGATAATCTCAAAACTATCCCAGTTGTTGTCTTAACCACTTCCTCTGATGAAGTTGACATTCTCAAGAGTTATAAACTCCACGTTAATTGTTACCTCGTCAAACCAGTTGATCTGGAGCGATTTGTAGAGATTGTCAGGTCAATTGAAAATTTCTGGTTAGCACTTGTTGAGTTACCTCCTCATGAGGATAATTAATCATGTAAGTCGGTGGAAATAAAACAAACTCTGTTAAAAAACGTAAATAGGCTGGAAACCCTTACCAATGACCAATGACAAATGACAAATGACAGCCATCACCGACTATCTTTAATTGCACCGTACTTAGTACAAAAATTATGACTCAGATGCAATGGTACAATAAACCTTCTACTTGGAATGAACAAGCTGGAGTTATTTCTGTTCACGCAGGTGCAAAAACCGATTTTTGGCAAAAGACTCACTATAATTTCATCCGTGATAATGGCAACTTTTATTATCAAGAAGTAAAGGGAGATTTCACAGTTGAAGTCAAAGTTATAGGAAATTATCAGGCTTTATATGACCAAGCCGGATTAATGGTTCGAGAAAACGAAAATACATGGCTCAAATGCGGAATTGAGTATGTTGAAGGGTTACAAAACATCAGTGCTGTAGTCACAAGAGATTACTCAGATTGGTCGGTAGTCCCTTTATTGCAACCATCAACTGCCCTATGGCTGCACTTACAACGTCGCTCAGAAACAATAGAAGTACAATATTCTCTAGATGGTAAGAATTATCAAATGCTGCGACTGACATATCTTAGCCATGCAGAAACATTGCAAGTGGGACTAATGTGTGCTTCTCCACAGGGAGAAGGTTTCTTAGTTGTTTTTGAAGATTTCCAACTTACTCAACCATAGCAGCTTGATTAACAAGATATGATTTATAAAGTAAAGCTTAAATTGTAGTGGACTGGCAAGGCTAAACTTGTGCATTAGCGAAAAATCTTAGGACTTACGCAAGTGTCATAATCAAACTAACTGTAGTAGCGCGTCTAGACTAATTTAGTCTAGACGCGCTACTAGTTTTAAAAAAACTGGGAAATTGCAGTAAGTTATGAGTAATCAATTAGGAATTAAATAAATGTCCTGGCTTTTTCTTTTTTTGGCAATTGCTTGCGAGATTTTTAGCACAACTTCTCTAAAATTTGCCAATGGCTTTTCAAAACCAATTTACTTAATAGGTGCATTCATTGGCTATCCTCTGGCCTTTAGCTTCTTTAATTTATCTCTGAGAAACATAGAAATTAGTATTGGATATACTGTCTGGTCTGGTGTAGGAATTATGGGAACATCATTATTAACCCAAGTTGCTAGTTACTCTCTTGCGAGAGATGACATAGGGGTACAGAAACAAGAAAATCCCTCCAGACAGAGAATTAGGAGGGATATATGTTAAATGAAATAGTTACCATCTATTCTGTCATAGATGACCTGTT
>DATNQO010000202.1:0-86040 GCA_036704005.1 Leptolyngbyaceae cyanobacterium
GGAAGAGGCAGGGGGGAAGGGAGCAGGGAGCAGGGGGAGCAAGCCCTTCCCCGATAGCGCGAGTGCATTCGCGCAGCGTCTCGTAGAGAAGCGGAACATGGGTACAAGCCCCGCCCATAAGCGGGCGCTTGACCGGGGCGGAGTTGAGCTTCTGTCTTGGTTTTCCCCCTTGCTCCCTGCCCCCTGCCCCTTTTCCTCTTGTTGACCTTTCCCCCTTCCCCTTTCCCCCTTCCCCAGTCCCCAATATGAGAATAGCCATCGTCAACGATATGCGTATAGCTGTAGAGGCGCTACGGCGTACCATTGTCGAAATACCAGATTATGATGTGGCATGGGTCGCCTATGATGGGGTGGAAGCTGTGACTAAGTGTGCAGCCGATACCCCTGATTTAATTTTGATGGATGTGCTAATGCCAAATATGGATGGAGTGGAAGCTACTAAGCACATCATGAATCAATCCCCTTGTGCCATTATGATGGTGACAGCCAGCGTCAACCGTTATGCGGGTAAAGTGTTTGAAGCAATGGATTATGGTGCTTTAGATGCTATCAATACACCTATCTGGGGTGGTACAGAACTGCTGAAAAAAATCTCTACCATCGCCAAATTAATTGGTAAGTCTCCTCGTCACAGGATAGCAAACAAACCGAATAATTTACCATTACTAATTGCGATCGGCGCTTCTACAGGCGGCCCCCAGGCATTAGTGAGAATTATCTCCCAATTTCCCCCAAATTTCACTGCTGCTATAGTCATTGTTCAACATTTAGACGCTCAGTTTACACCTAGTTTGGCTGCTTGGCTAAACGAACAAACCCCTCTGTCTGTGCAGATAGCCAACCCCGGTTCTCATCTCCAACCAGGGAAGATTTTCCTAGCGGGTAAAAATCAGCATCTGGTGTTGCGTCCTACTCTTACCCTTGACTATGAACCAGAACCCTTGGCTTGTTCCTACCATCCGTCGATTGATGTCTTCTTTAAAAGTGCGGTTAAATACTGGACTAGGAAAGGTGTAGGAGTATTACTAACAGGTATGGGTAGGGATGGCGCTCAAGGTTTAAAGATGATGCGAGATGCTGGCTGGCATACAATAGCCCAAGATAGCAGAACTTGCGTTGTTTATGGTATGCCGAAAGCGGCGGCAGAATTAAATGCGGCTGTAGAAATTTTACCAATTGAGGCGATCGCATCCGCTTGTATTAAATCAGTGAACAGTTATCAGTGAACAGTTATCAGTTGATAAAATGTATTTAATATAACTAATTACTACCAAGTAAATACTGTTTTTTAACTTTTAGTCTTTAATTGTTTTGACTAATTATTAGCAGAAATACTAATAATTTCATCAATAAAAACTAATTGAGTTTTCTGAATACTGTTGAAAACACTAATTTTTACAAATTAATACAAAAATCCCAACTTCCTAAAAACTAGTTAGTATTGTATTATTAATCACTTATAATTCTTATTTTAAGAAACAATAGGGCAATGCAAATAGACACTATTACGCAATCCCCGAACAGCCACAAGTTATTACCTAATTATATTGACGAAAAAGCGCCAGAATCCATCTCGCCTGTAGAAAATGTGGATAACGATAAAGCCACAGTCATATTAATTGATGATCAGCTAATTATTGGTGAAGCAGTTTGCCGGATACTCTCTAGTTATCCAGATATCTCCTTTCATTATATAAGTAATCCCAGCCAAGCAATTCCACAGGCGATCGCCCTTTCCCCTACCGTAATTCTACTAGATATGGTCATGCCAGATATAGATGGCATCATGTTGTTGCGTTGGTTCCGTTCTCATCCAACAACCCGTGATATTCCCATTGTCATGCTATCTAGTAAAGAAGAAGCAAAACTCAAAGCAGATGCCTTCGCCGCAGGTGCAAATGACTATTTAATTAAATTACCCGATCCTATAGAGTTGATTGCTCGTATTCGCTATCATTCCCAAGCATACAATAATCTCAAAGCACTCACCAACGCCACCATTACAGCTCAATTACAAACACAGAAGTTAGAGCATACTATAAAGCAATTACAATCAACACAAGTACAATTAGTGCAGACAGAAAAAATGTCTGGATTAGGTAGAATAGTTGCAGGTTTAGCTCATGAACTTAACAACCCGATAAATTTCATCAACGGTAACTTCAAACATTTAAATAGCTATATTGAATCTTTAGTAGAGTTAATAAACCTATATCAGCAAGAGTATCCAGAATCAACAGATACTCTGCAAGCAAAAATTGCAGATATTAACCTCGAATTTATTTTAGATGATATACCAAAAGTTCTATCATCCATGAAACTAGGAACTGAGCGTATTAGTGAAACAGTTATATCATTACGGAATTTTTCGCGTTTAGACCAAGCCGGCAAAAAAACAGTGAATATTCATGATGGTATCGAAAGCACAATACTACTCTTAAAACATCGCATTAGGCAGGAAATTCAAATTATTAGAGAGTATGGTGATTTACCCTTAATTGAGTGTTACCCGGCAGAAATCAACCAAGTATTCATGAATATTCTCAATAATGCCATTGATGCGGTGCTAGAAGACCAGGATAAATCTAAGGAAAAACAAATCTTAATTAAAACTGAAATAACTGCCTCACAGAAAGTAAAAATTACTGTCATAGACAGTGGCGTTGGCATTAAGCCGGAAATACAGAACAAAATATTTGACCCATTTTTCACAACTAAGCCTGTAAATAAAGGAACAGGGTTAGGATTATCAATTAGTTATCAAATAATTAAAGAACATCAAGGCGATATCAAAGTAAAATCTGAACTTGGACAAGGGACAGAGTTGACTATTGAGATTCCCGTAAAATTAAATAAATCTTGAATGTAATTAACAATTTAAGTAGAACGGCGTGAATAAATCAAGGTTTGTACTGTACCCTTACGGAGGGGTACAGTAAGAACTTATGCATAAAAAAGCAGGATTTACGCACCAAAATTTTCTTTGTAGATAATTAATTACATATTAAATGTGATAAAACCTAGAGATTTCCAATACATATTTAGGTTAAAAATTATAGTTGCCTCTACAACACTACATAAAGATAGAGGATTAGTAGAGAAATAATTCAATTTAAACCAGTCGCAAGACAGATGTAAAGTTTTATTTAGCAAATTTGATTATTAATAATCACCCAATAAATGGTGTAAAAAATTTAGGGCGTACCTACCCCAAAGAGCAACCTACAAAGCACAGGTAAGACTATGATTTCGTGTTTATCTAATATTAAATTCTCTTTAATATTTAAAATAACTGTACTGTTTAAAAATTAATTGGCAATTGATTTTATTTAAGATAGAATTAAATTAAATTTAAATAATCAAACAACGTACAAGAAAAAGTTTTTTAATTGATAAATCTCTCCTGAGCCTGTTTCGGTGATAGAAAATTCAAGGTTAAAAGAGAATACACAAATCAGTTGCTCGAATATCTACTCTAGGATAGGTGCAAAAAATAGCGATCGCTACATAACCAATTTAATTACTCTTCTGAGGAAACTTCGTAGTAATGTATTAGGTAGGGTTGGGTTTAAAAGAAATTTAATAAAACTTCTTTGAAACTTTAATCAGCAAAATTCAGTCAATCTAAACAGGTCTGACTCTATCTTTGGCGGGACAACTTGATTTTGACATTATACGGTGTTTGATTCAATACATAATCTTAAATTTTCGATTTAGCTGTGACTGGCTTTAATGACTAACTTTGCAGATTAAGGTGTAAAAAATGACGATACTACTTGTTAAAAAGCACCAGATAGCTTTAACAAAATTCATGATTAAAGCATAAAAAATACTGCATATCCTACGGTCGTTAGCCCGATTTAATTAATGTGGTGTGTAATGAGGCATCAACCATGACTCGAATTCGTGATGTTGTGCAACAAGCTTTAACTACAGGCTATCTAACAATTGAAGCTGAGAATCAACTACGTTATTTACTGACTACTCACTATGACTTAGAAGATTTAAATGCGTTCATGAGTTTGCAAGAAGCTGCTATGAGCGGTAGAGTCAAGCAGGAGTCTCGTGAACGCTGTGGCGTGAAGTGAACAGTGAACAGTTACCAGTGAACAGTTATCAGTGAACAGTTACCAGTGAACATCACCTTTTACGAAACAAAGGAGTGTAGGGGTGTAAGGGTATAGGGGAAGAAAAAAGTGTTTCTTCTATATTTTGCGCTTTGCGTAGTCGCGCTAGTTAGAGGCTGATAACTGATAACTGATAACTGATAACTGTCAACTTTATTCATCATCATCAAATCCCCAATCATCGTCATCATCATTGGTTGTATCTTTAGGTGGTGGCTGATATGGGGGGATGATGACTCGGTAATCAGCATCGTAAACTGATTCGGTTCTACCGGCTGCGGTGTTTTTTGGTTCTCTGTAGCTGTAAGAATAGGTGGAACCAGACTTAGTACCGCTTTTAGGTTGTTGTGGGCGTTCGTAAGTAGAAGAATCTGCAAATGAATCAGACTGAGAATTGTTTGTCGTTGCTTCCCTTGGCTTCTCTTCAATATCCCAGTCATCATCTGCACTATTGGTTTCCCAATCATCAAACTCATCACTAGAAGCGTAGTTGGCTTTATTTGCTGGTTCTTTGCTGGGTGGGGGAGGTGTAAATTCTTCCTTGCGGTTGGCTGTACTACGTCTGGAGGTGGTTGATTTAGGTGGGACTTGGCGTGGTTGCCCACCAAAATAACTAGATAATCTAAACAAGCTAGTGATTAATAAAGATGTGCCAGCACCAGCCGCCGTGCTAAATAGTATCCACATCGCCAAGGGTAATGGCTGGCTTCGCATACCTAAAAATACCAGAGGTAAGGCTGGCGACAGATTTTGAACTAACAACAGTGTTAGCCCACCTAGTACTGCTACTAATAAAGTTAAGCGAATTACAGCCATAGAATTACGAATTACCCTCCCTCCATCTTTTTAAGGGTACACAATCGATATCGAGTTGGTCTAATGTACGGGCGACAACAAAATCAACTAAGTCCTCAATTGTTTGTGGGTTGTGATACCAAGCGGGGATGGCGGGGACAATGCGGACTCCTGTTTCCGCTAGGGTGGTTAAGTTTCGCAGGTGAATTAGGCTAAAAGGGGTTTCCCTGGGAACGATAACTAGTTTACGTCCTTCTTTAAGCTGAACATCAGCAGCCCGTTCTAATAAGTCGGAACTTAAGCCATTTGCTAGCTTGGCTACTGTACTCATACTACAGGGAATCACAATCATCCCCAAGGTGCGAAAGGAACCACTGGCAATATTGGCTCCGACATCGTTCCAAGGATGACAACGCAGTTTACCGGCATGAGCAACTCCGGCTTGTTCTCGCCAGAATTGCTCTTGTTGGCTTGGTTCTGCTGGCATCCGAATTTCCTGTTCTGCTTGCCAAACCATGTATGTTGATTTAGAGGCGACTAATTCAATTTCATAGTCTGCTGCGAGCAGGTATTTCAAGGCGCGAACGGCGTAAATCAGTCCAGATGCTCCTGATACGCCGATAATTAGAGGTTTGTTATGTTGTGACACCAGATGCTTAACAAAACTTATTCTTCATCATCAGCATAGGGATCTAAGTCGTCAGAATCAAGGTCATTTGGTAGGTATATATCACCAATATCACCATTAACATCACCGATACCGAGATTTTTGGGTATGCCATCACTACCGACGGTGACTAAATCAATCTGCTGGCGATAGTAATCGACACTCTTAACTTGGACGGAGACGCGATCGCCTAATCTATAAGAAGCCCGATTTTTTCTGCCAAAGAGGGCTTGTTGTCTGGCGCGGTACTCATACCAGTCATCTTTGAGGGAACTAACGTGTACCAACCCTTCAACCCGCAAAGGTACACCATTATTAGTGGTGGCTTCGGTGGCTGGTACTTCAATTTCCACAAAGAAACCGTAGGACTGCACACCAGTAATCACACCTTGGAAGACTTGCCCAATGCGCTGTTTCATCAGTTGGGCTTTTTGCAACCCTGCTAAGTCGGCTTCGGCTTCTTGGACTTCCTTCTCCCTGTCGTTGATTTGAATTATCACCCTAGTCAAGTCGCTTTGCATTTCCTGCTGCAACTCTGGCGCTAACACGTTCCAATTAATTTCCGCGTGGCTGGAGGAGTGCCGCAGGTTCACCCGTTCCTTGACTCTGGTGTTGCGGCGATCGCGTCCGTTTTCCAATAGCTGATAATATACTCTTTGCATCAGCAAGTCTGGATAACGGCGCATGGGCGAGGTGAAGTGAGTGTATTGCGGTAGTGCTAAACCAAAGTGAGACGCTTTGGTGGTGCTGTACGCCGCCGGCTTGAGGGTATCTTGCAACAGATAAGTTAACACCTGTTCTGAGGGAGACTCGGCAAAAGCCCTAGTTAACTGTTGATAATCTAGAGGTTCAATTTCTACATCTGGTTCTAACGCCAGTTCAACCCCTAAATTAATTGCCAGTTTCAGCATTTCTTGTACATCTTCCGAGTCTGGTGTGCCTTGAACTCGCCAGATAGCGGGGACACCCAAAGCATTTAGATGTGTAGCTATCAACTCATTAACTAATAGTACCAATTCCGTCAGCAGCGATCGCAATGGCGAATCACTCACCAGGACAGCCCCTAAAATACCTTCATCATAGTAGGGGTTTTGATTCGACGGCAGATTTAACTGCAAACTCCCACGAGTCAGGCGTGATTCTTTGATACCTCCGGTAATGGTAGCTAAATTTTGCAGTATTTCTACTACCTGCGGCGAATCCTTTTTCCCAACTTCACCTTGAAGAATGGCTTGGGCTTGTTCCTTGGTGATGCTGGTGTCTACGTTAATGACGCTTGGTTGAATTTCCCATTCCAAAACTTCCCCTGATTGGGGAGAAATGGTAATTAAGAAAGATAGTGCCAAGCGATCGCTTCCCGTGACTAGTGAGGCGCGATCGGCCACCGTATCTGGTAACATGGGCAATACCAAGTCACCTAAATATACCGACCTACCCCGCTTGATTGCTTCCCTATCCAGAGGTTCATCGGGTTGCACATAGTGGGAAACATCGGCAATGTGAAAACCTAATTGCCAATTGCCAGCGATCGTTTTTTCTAAACTCAGGGCATTTTCTATTACCTTGGTATCACTATTGATGCCAGTGATCGTAAAGGTAAAGAGATTGCGTAAATCTAGTTTATTTTTTAGGTCTGCCTTGAGTAACCTTTTAGGTAACTTAGCAGCTGCATCTAATATTGACTCAGGGAAATTACGGGCTAAATCATGCTTACAGGTAACTAAATCTATATCTGCCGCCGCTTCCGCATCACTGCCCAAAATCTGCACTACGCGACCTAAAGGCGGATATTGGGCTAAAGGATAACGCAGGACTTCGACGTGGGCGAGGTGATCAATTGCCTCTTCTAGCCTCAACTTGTTAGCGAGAATTTTTAGTTCAAACAACAGTCGGTCATCCAAGGGGACAGCACGGAAACCACCTTCTACTTGCTTAATTCGCGCTAGTAGCGTGTGATTAGAACGTTCCAGAATCAGCTTCACCTCGCCCTCTGGGGAACGGCGACGACTACCTTCTTTGAGAACACGTACCAAAACGCGATCGCCATTCCACGCATTACTCAGGTGACTTTCTCGGATATAAATATCCTCAGCCCCTTCCACATCTTGAATTGCAAAGCAAAAGCCCTTACTCGAACAACGTAACTTGGCTTCAATTAATCCTTCCTCGGAAATGCGGCGATATTTCCCCCGTTCTTTCGCCAAAATCCCGATTTTCTCCAGCACTTCCAAAGCAATGTGGAGTTTTTCTAAACTGTCTTCATCCTCGCATCCTAGTTTCTTTTCCAAAACTTTGCGAGCTACCAATTTATCATCGGTGAAATTGGCAAGGAGTGTAGCGATTGAAAATTCCATGCAGTGAACCGACCTTTGGTCAAAAAATCATGTTTGCTTGAACTTGGTTCTTTGCCGTATACCCTCACGGCTTACAGATACTAGCTGGAAACGAATTACCCTCAGATTGAGTTCCCGCGCATCCCCACAAAGGAAGCTAACTCAACCTAAAAGTAAGCTGCTTCTTCACAAGATCCTCCGCGTAGGTTGCTTCTTCGCAAGAGTACACTTTGAAGAACTTCTCACTGCACGACAACAAAGTTAGCTGACGCTGGGGTTCCTTCATCTAACCAAACTGAGAGATTAGGCCTGATTCGCATTTTGCCCCATCCGGTAAGTACGCAACTGCTTTTGAGAGGCTGGTTTAAGATTTACTCTCCACGCTGACCAAAAGCGTTACATAGGGGAAAATACAGGTGTTTGATTGTCTAGCTTGAAGGTACTTTTACGCCATGATACTCTGATTTTTACTAGGAGAAACTGCTGAATTACCCAATTTGTCCTTATGTAGAATCGGTCACAATTAGGCAGCAGCTTAATAAGCAGTGAGGGCGAACCGTATCTCCATTATTGTAGATTCAGAGCGTACTTCCAGAACATACTTCTGGATGTTGAATTGGGTAAATAGTATAGCATTATTAATCAACTCACCTAGAATTAGGCAGCAGAAGCGAAAAATAGAGCCAATTGTAATAATTCTTCAGAAGGCGGGAGGAGTGGGGGGAGATGGGGGAGAACAACTGACAACTGATAATTGACAACTGTCAACTGTCAACTGTCAACTTAGATGTCAACGTAGATGTCAAGTTAAAATAAATCCACATAGCAATTTTCGACAAGGTTGGGTACACAGGTAGCATCAACCCCGTAATTCCGTAGATTTAGATTTGGTGGCAGTATTATGTTGGCTCAATTCCAGAGCTTGTATCCCAACGGCAGTCTAACGTCTGAATTAGTACAAATTTTTCAGGGAAAATATATCGTTCGGGCAAGCGTTCAAATTGAAGGTGTAACTCGCGCAACTGGTATGGCGGCAGCAGAAACCGTGGAAGCAGCCGAAGACCAAGCAAGAACCAGAGCGCTGACTGTTTTGGGGATTACAGATGCGCCACAGGCATCAGTATCATCTTCGGTTCCAGTCGCTAGTGCGACGATGCACGCCGCATCCCCGGTACAGCAGGTACAAATTAATCCTACCCCTAGCGAACCGACTTATCCCCCAATTAAAAATGAAGATTTTGGTAGTAAAAATTGGTCAGTCACCAGCAATCATGATGAAAGCAAAGACGTAGTGAATAGTTTTCCAGGCAAAACTGAAGCACCCAAAACTAGTAAAAACAATACCCCAGATTTCAGTCCCAGTGTACCTACTACTACCTATCAAGAACCAGAATTTGAACCCCCAATAGAAGACCTACCTCTGTTATCACCCAAACAGCCAGAACTTCCTCCCATACCGGAAGTAAATAATAATGTCACCCCATTTACCCCCCGCAGTTACACACCGCAAGAGAATGTAACCAGCATATCAGGTGGCACAGGGAAGAAAAAGAAAAAAGCCGAGCCTGTAGATTTATCAGATGTAATTGCTAAAACTGATGTCGAATTGCAGCGCTTAGGTTGGACACCAGAACAAGGAAGAGAATATTTAATCAAAACCTACGGTAAGCGCGGACGCACTTTATTAACAGAAGACGAATTACACAGCTTCCTCAAATACCTAGAATCTCAACCAGACCCAATTGCCGGGTTTTAATTAGTTCGTAGTAAGGACTTTAGTCCTAAAATGATTCAGCACTAAAGTGCTTACTACAAACAATCACTACTGACTAACCATAGCCACCGGACGGCTACCAGCAGAGTGACGGTCAATCACTTGATCAATCAAGCCGTATTCTTGGGCTTCATGGGGAGACATGAAGAAATCACGCTCAGTATCTTCCGCAATACGCTCAATTGGTTGACCAGTGTGTTCGGCTAAGTAATCATTTAACCGCCGCTTGTGGTAGAGAATTTCTCGCGCCTGAATTTCAATATCAGTTGCTTGACCTTGAGCGCCGCCTAGAGGTTGGTGAATCATAATCCGCGAATGGGGTAAACTCATCCGCTTACCTTTAGTCCCAGCACTGAGAAGAAAAGCACCCATACTAGCCGCCAATCCTGTACAGATGGTACAGACATCAGGGCGAATATGTTTCATAGTATCAAAAATCCCCATACCGGCAGTCACAGAACCACCAGGAGAATTTATATACAAATAAATATCTTTCTCTGGGTCTTCAGCATCTAAAAACAGTAATTGAGCCACAATCAAGTTAGCCAAGTTGCTATCAACCTGTTGACCCAAAAAAATAATCCGCTCACGCAATAGCCGTGAGTAAATATCAAAGGCGCGTTCGCCTCGACCAGATTGTTCAATGACGATAGGAATAGTCATGCAGCGTGATTTTACCTAATTTGCATTCATTTTATCAACTGGGGGCTGGGGATTGGGGATTGGGGACTGGGCGGAAATCCTAACCTGGGGAAGGGGGAAAGGGGAAGGGGGAAAATAACAACTGTCAACTGTCAACTGTCAACTGATTAAGCCTACCTACTTTGGTAGATGTTCAGAACTCATCAGGCACTTTTGATAGTGGGATGCGTCTAGAAAAATGAGTGCTGGGCGATCGCTCGTCTCATAATCAGGGTATGACTCAATTATGTAAATTCGCGATCGCCTACAAATACCACCTCTAAGTAAAGCTTTAACATTTCTTTAGCTTTTTTATCAGCCAATATACTGGATATTTCCGTTAAATCCGGTAAACCAATAGAACGGGGTGTAGTTAAACTCAGCAATTTCACAGGCAATGCTATCAATTGAGGGAGACCTGCCATGCTAGAAAAACTTGTGCAAGCCGCCATCATCACTTTCTTGCTCCACCTGATAGCAGGAATTAATCCCAATACTAAAATCCAAACAAGAGTGGTTTCGCCCGCACCGGAAATGCCAGCATCATCGCTTGTTAGTTTTTTGCGTTCTCTACATTAAGGAACTTCTAACTCAAAAAATATCCAATCATTAGGGTAAACAGGGGAGCAGGGGGAGAGGAAGAATTTTATTTTAATTTCTGGAAGTCCCTAGCCTCTAGCCTCTAGCCCCTAACCTATAACCTCTATTCACCGTAAACAAAGATACAAAATTTCTTTCCATCGCGCTACATTTATTGCCCAAACTACATTCATATTGCGCTGTTTATGTAGCACGCCTAGCTGATCAACTACTGTAGCGCCCCTAGTTAGTTCACTCGTAATTTCCACATCGACAAAGTATTTACCTTGACTTATAACAATATCTGGATCAAGGGCAACTGCGATCGCTACTGGATCAGCTAAGGTTAAACCTACAGCACCCTGCATTTTCATGGAAATCTCCAAGGCTGTTTTATTGCACTCCATTGCTAAACGCGCCCTTTGTGTTCCAAAATTCATCACTGTTTCCACCTCCGCCGCCGTCAACGCTGCATCGTGGCGGCTCAACTCCCACCCCACCATCTCCATCGCCATCCCGCTATGAAAGACAATCTTGGCGGCTTCTGGGTCTACCCAAATGTTATACTCAGCCGCAGGTGTGACGTTACCGACTGTATTAGCCGCACCGCCCATAATCACGCAACGCTGAACTAATGCGGCGATTTCTGGGGCTTTTAACAGCGCAGCCGCAATATTTGTTAATGGCCCCAAAGTCACCAGCGTAATTTCCCCTGGATATTTTTTAATAGTGTTAATAATTGCATCAATGGCTTGTCCTGATTCGGGTTTTCTTTTCGGTTCTGGATAGTACATATTACCCATACCATCTTTGCCGTGATACCAATCAGCATAACTAGATTCGCGTAGCATTGGCTTAGTACAACCGACATATACAGGCGTGGAGGCGTTGCTTACATCAAGGGTATATAAAGCATTCTTCACCCCTTGCTCAACGGGAACATTACCGTTAACTATTGTCACCGCGACAACTTCCACATCTGGCCAATGGTGCGCCATAATGAGCGCCACCGCATCATCAGAAGCCGTATCTGTGTCGATGATAAATTTACGCATATTATGAGGGTCGATAAAAACAACTAAAAAAAGAGTTTTGCTGATTATAAAAAGCTACAACAAAAGAACACAAATAAAATAAAACTTCTCCAATTAAAAAACAACTTTCAACTGTTAAATGTTCACTAATAACTGACTCGCAAAGCACAATTTTAATACTGTATTCTATTTAGCAAAAAGCGATTAAATATTTAACAGTTTTCCCCGTTAATTGAGAAGAAATTTTTATTATCTCATCAAGGAATAATGAACTAACATTTCTATATTCCTGGTGTTTTATATAAAGATGGCAATAACCACTGATAGACCAAGATTAACTGTACCTGGGCCTAATCCTTTACCCATTTTTGGACGCATAGCACCGCTTATTGGATATGTCAAAGACTCTATCACTTTATCGCGTTGTCTATTTAAAAAATATGGTTCAGTGGTGTCTTTAGTAGCAGGAGGTGGGACAAATATTTACTCATCAGAAGATTACTGTCCCGGTACTGTGTTGGCTTATGGCCCGGAAAATGTTCGCCAAGTGACAACACAGCATGAGGTTTATCATAAATATCCCTTGAGTGGAGGTTTATATCGCAAGCGCAATGAGTCTCCACGAACGGAAACTTTAAAACATTTTGGTGTAGGTTTATTTGGAGTTAACAGCACAACTCATCGTCAACACCGCCAGCTATTAATGCCGGCTTTTCATAGACAGCGCATTGAGTCCTATTGTGATGATATTGTGACTATTACCCAGTCGGCGCTAGAACAATTATCAATAGGTAAGTCTGTTAATCTTTGTGAAGTGATGCGAATGCTGACTTTGCGCGTCGCGACTAAAACCTTATTTGGTGCGGATATTGGTGATGAGGGGGGTAAGAGTGCGAGATTATTGCAGGAAATTGGCACTTTGTTGGGTTCACCTGCAATCGCCATCTTACCCTTTGATGTCCCAGGGCTACCTTTTCACCGTCTCCTCAGTTTGATGGCGCAATTAGATGAGCAGATGCGTACCCTCATACGCCAAAAACAAGCCCAAGGCTTAGACACAAAGGATGTCCTCTCAATGCTTATCCAAGCGCGGGATGCGGACAGTGGTTTGGGACTAACGGAAAATGAATTGCTAGGTCATGTCAGCGTCATCTTTGCGGCTGGTCATGAAACTAGCGCCAACGCTTTAACCTGGACGTTATTTTTACTTTCCCAACATCCCCAAGTAGCCGCAGACTTGCTTGATGAGTTAGAGAGTGTTTTGCAAGGCGCAGCACCCACTGTAGAGAAGTTGCAGCAATTACCCTTGCTAGAGCGAGTAATTAAAGAAAGTTTGCGAATTTTACCGCCTGTACCCTGGAATGCGCGAGTAACATCGCAACCAACATCTTTAGGAGGGTATGAATTACCGACAGGGACGGAAGTTTTCGTCAGCATTTACCATACCCATCATATGCCGGAAATCTTCCCCAACCCAGAGAAGTTTGCTCCCCAGCGCTGGGAACTCAAAGAACCCACAATGTATGAATACAACCCGTTTAGCGCTGGGTCTCGTATTTGTATAGGCGCACCCTTTGCGCTCATGGAAATAAAAATTGTCTTAGCAATGCTGTTAACTCAATATCGTCTGCAATACATTCCTCAGCAACGGTTAGACAGGGATGCACTAATTGTCATGGCTCCCAAATATGGAATGCAAATGCTGATCCACAAACAAGACCGCCAATTTACTAAGGGTGTGGGGAAAGTGCGAGGTAACGTATGTGAGATGGTGAAGCTCAATAATTAAGTAGGGAGGCAGGAGGCAGTGGTTCTCCTTCCCTCCGGGACGCTGCGCGAACGGAGACGCTAACGCGTAGCTTGCTTCCACGGAGTGGTACGACTGCGCGGTAATCGAGCGGAGTCGAGATTCACCAACCAGAGGCAGAAGGCTTTGAGCTTCTTGACCTTGACTTATGTAGTTCAGTCTATTTGCCTGTTCCTACTTAATACCGATTCTTCAAAATTCAGCATTTGAATTTTAAATTGATAAAAGCTATCAGCTGTCAGCTGTCAGTTAATCACTATCAAGCTGACGGCTGAATGCTGATAGCTATCTAAGCCATTTGGTTTTCAATCGCCCACCGTGCGAGTTCGGTGCGGTTGTGGAGATTGGTTTTGCCCAACATATTGGACACATGGCTTTCAACAGTGCGCTGACTAACGTTTAATTCTTCAGCGATTTCGCGGTTAGCTAAACCCCTAGCGACAAACTGCACTACCTTTAGTTCGGTGGGAGTTAACTGCACATCGAAAGGAACTTGAATGCGGGAACCGTTTTCCCCGCCTTTGACTTGGTGTTCCTTCCAACGGATAGTTTGTTTCAGTGAAGATTCTACTTGTGCAACGAGTTCTTCTGGTTCAAAAGGTTTGACCATGTAAACATCTGCACCTTTGTTCAGACCTTTAACTCGGTCTGCACTTTGTCCTTTCGCTGAGAGGAAAAGAACAGGAATCCAACTGGTGCGTTCATTTTGCCGGACTTGTTCAACAAAGGCATATCCGTCCATTTCTGGCATCATCACGTCACAGATGATCATGTCTGGAACATCATGTTCGAGAATTTCCAGAGCTTCTCTTCCGTTTTCCGCCGTGATGACTTCGTATCCTCTAAATTCCAAGTAGTCCTTCACCAGCAAGATGAGGTTAGGGTCATCATCAATTAATAGGAGTCGTTTGTGATCTTTCATGCTGGGCTCTTTCATAGCAGTGGCACTTGTCGCGCTTCGATCCATCAAGGTCTTGAATGGTTATCCTTATATGGTGGATTGTTGAGATGTTGTCATTTTTCCCACTTAAGTTGCCCTTTCTTCCTTGGAGTCTTCAAAGTGGTTTTCACTTTCGATGACATCACCAGTGCATTGGCAAAATTCCAGTAAGGATACGCAGAGCAATAGTATTATAATGCGCTATTATATCTCCCTTTGAAAGTTGCGGGTGAAAATACACTGATTAAATAATAATCTTTCTAGTCACAAGTAAGTATTGGCTTAAGATGACCCTAGCTGCAACACAACCCGCGTTTTCATTGGCTTACTGCTCTACAAATACCCTTCAGATTTTAAGCCTTTGTTAGATGTTTACAAGTAAGTAAGGGAACTTTCGGCAAAGGATGGGTTAAAAATGATATTCTTGCACCACCATTATGCCTATCAAGTGTTCTTGGATGATCCGCTCAATAACCTCCGGGTTTGCTTGGCGAAACCAGACACTTCGGGGTAGACAATTATTATCGATCTAGAACAACAAACACGCAAGCTCTAAACCTTGAGTTTTGTTGCACTATATCACTGTATTGTTACTCATTGAGCGTATCTCTGATTACTGTTCTATAACAATTTCCCCACTTTGCAAATAAAGTTGTCCATATAAAAATATTCGTTACTTACAGAAAAAAACCTGAAAAATACGAATAATTGGGTATTAGTACTTACGGGGCTGTGGAAAAGTGTATCTAGTATGTCAGTTGACAGTTGTCAGTTATCAGTTGTCAGGTTATTTTCACTGTCCACTGTTCACTGTCCACTGTTCGGAAACCCGTACCCATGAAAACATTGCCATGCTACGATGGTTTTCGGTAAATTAGCACTCAGGAGTTGAGAGTGCTAACTCTGGAGAAATTAAATATGGCAGCTGTATCTTTAAGTGTATCGACAGTCAAACCTTTAGGCGATCGCGTTTTTGTGAAAGTGAGCGCCTCGGAAGAAAAGACCGCAGGTGGTCTATATTTGCCCGACACAGCTAAGGAAAAGCCCCAAGTAGGCGAAGTAGTCGCCCTTGGCCCTGGCAGGCGTAATGACGACGGTAGCCGTCAAGAGTTGGAAGTAAAAGTAGGCGATAAAGTGCTGTACTCCAAGTACGCTGGCACTGACATCAAGCTCGGAACTGAAGAATACGTACTGCTTTCTGAAAAAGACATTCTAGCAGTGGTTGGGTAATAGGTAATGGGTAATGGGTAATAGTGAAACCAATTACCAATGACCAATTACCAATGACCAAATTTCATGACACAACAGTTGATTTAACTTCCTGAGATTGACACAACTATGGCAAAGCGCATTATTTACAACGAAAACGCTCGTCGCGCCCTGGAGCGTGGTATTGACATTTTAGCTGAGGCTGTAGCTGTTACCCTTGGCCCCAAAGGTCGGAACGTAGTATTAGAAAAGAAATTTGGTGCGCCTCAAATCGTGAACGACGGTGTAACCATCGCTAAAGAAATCGAATTAGAAGATCATATTGAAAACACTGGCGTTGCTTTGATTCGCCAAGCTGCTTCCAAAACCAACGATGCAGCAGGTGACGGTACAACTACCGCTACCGTTTTGGCTCATGCAATTGTCAAAGAAGGTTTACGCAACGTTGCTGCTGGTGCTAACGCGATTCTGTTGAAGCGCGGTATTGATAAAGCTACCAGCTTCTTGGTTGACAGAATCAGAGAACACGCTCGTCCTGTAGAAGATTCTAAGTCGATCGCCCAAGTTGGGGCAATCTCTGCTGGTAACGACGATGAAGTCGGTCAGATGATTGCTGAAGCAATGGATAAAGTCGGTAAGGAAGGCGTTATTTCCTTAGAAGAAGGTAAGTCTGTAACTACCGAATTGGAAGTAACAGAAGGGATGCGCTTTGACAAAGGCTATATCTCCCCCTACTTCGCCACCGACCCAGAACGGATGGAAGCGATTTTCGATGAGCCTTTCTTGCTGTTGACCGACAAGAAAATTGCTCTGGTGCAAGATTTAGTACCAGTTCTTGAGCAAGTAGCGCGTGCTGGTCGTCCTCTGGTGATTATTGCTGAAGATATTGAAAAAGAAGCTTTAGCAACTTTGGTAGTTAACCGTTTACGCGGTGTACTGAATGTAGCTGCTGTCAAGGCTCCTGGTTTTGGCGATCGCCGCAAGGCTATGCTGGAAGATATCGCTATCCTCACCGGCGGACAGTTAATCACCGAAGATGCAGGTCTGAAGCTCGACAACACCAAATTGGACAGCTTAGGTAAAGCTCGCCGCATCACCATCACCAAAGACAGCACCACAATTGTTGCTGAAGGTAACGACGTTGCAGTTAAAGCTCGTGTAGAACAAATTCGTCGCCAAATGGAAGAAACCGAATCTTCCTACGACAAAGAAAAACTCCAAGAGCGTTTGGCGAAACTCTCCGGTGGTGTAGCTGTAGTTAAAGTAGGTGCGGCTACCGAAACCGAAATGAAAGACAAGAAACTCCGCCTAGAAGATGCTATCAACGCCACCAAGGCTGCTGTTGAAGAAGGTATCGTTCCCGGTGGTGGTACAACCTTGGCTCACCTCACCCCCGACCTCGAAGCTTGGGCTACCAGCAACCTCAAAGATGAAGAATTGACTGGTGCTTTGATTGTTGCTCGTGCATTACCCGCACCATTAAAGAGAATTGCTGAAAACGCAGGTCAAAACGGTGCAGTAATTGCTGAACGTGTCAAAGAGAAAGCTTTCAACGTTGGTTTCAACGCTGCTACTAACGAATACGTTGATATGTTCGAGGCTGGTATCGTTGACCCCGCGAAAGTAACCCGTTCTGCACTGCAAAATGCTGCATCTATCGCAGGTATGGTGTTAACAACCGAGTGCATCGTTGTTGACAAACCAGAACCCAAGGATAACGCTCCTGCTGGTGCTGGTGCTGGCGGCGGTGACTTCGATTACTAATACTCTGTAGTTAGATAAGTGAAAAAACAGCCGCTTCCCTTGTGGAAGCGGCTGTTTTTTGTAGCAATATTTCAGTATTTCAAAGTATAAAATAAAGAATTATTGTTTAATAATATACTAATCAAGCTTCAATTCTCAGTTTGCTAAGTATGGAAGATTACCAAGCCGCTTTTATGTACCGTCGCCTTGATACTCACAGTCTAAGTCAATCAGGAAGAAGAGTTGGAGCTATGCACTTTGGAGGTATAACCATTGAGTGTTTAATAAAAGCAATTATTTGTAACACTTTACGCGGAGTTACAAGTGAGAACTTAAGAACACATAGTTATACAGAACTTCTAAGCAAACATAATAGACTTAAATCTAGAATTGATAATTTTTCCGAAGCAAGGAAATGGCTAGATCAAGTTGAAAATCCAATGGGTCAACATTTTATAGATATGCGTTATTCTGGCCTTGAGCCTGATGATTCCAATTACAGACGCTGGTTATACGCATACAATAGCATTACAAGTTGGTTAATGAAGCAAGCCACTCAACTTTAAAGAGGTGAAAAATGCAAGACAATTGGCAAGTTTTGCTAAAACAGCAGATTAATAATCAGTATGTACATAATTTGCAAGAGTGGGTTGATATCAATATTTCTACGTCAGGCTTGCTAAATCTAACAATTGTAAGTGAAAAATTTATTAATCTATCTATTCCTCAGCGTAAAGAACAAATTTTTAACTTACTAAAATCTCAAGTTCCTCATTTATCTCCTGGGTTTATTTCCTTATATACACCTCAAGAAGCAGATTCACTAAATCTTTCAGCACCGCAAGATTTTAATATACATTCAGTACAAACTTGGCAAGATTTAGCCATTCAAGCAGCAAATCCGCAGAATCAACCTCAACTTTCGCAACGCGAGCCTCAAATACCCAGAACAGTCACATTTTATTCCTTTAAAGGAGGAGTAGGCCGAACTACTGCATTAACTCATGTTGCTTGGATTTTAGCAATGCGAGGACGTAAAGTTGTGGCTGTAGATTTAGATTTAGAAGCGCCAGGATTGAGTACAGCATTTAACCTTAAACCACAACCTAAATATGGAATTGTTGACTATTTTTATGAGCGTTCCTACTTACCAGAAGAAGTCAAACCAAGTATTTCAATTGCTGAAATATTTGGTGAAGTAAGAATACCTAATGCTACAGGAAGATTATTCGTTGTTCCTGCTGGTTATCTTAATCTTGATTATGTCTCTAAGGTTGATGATCTTCATGCCACTACTGTTATTGATGGAGATCAAAATCTGTGGTCTGTTTTTAAGCGTGAAATCTATGAACAATTAAAACCTGATATCCTCTTAATTGATTCAAGGACTGGAATTAATCAATGGGGAGCTTTATCTTTAATTCAAGCAGCTGATGAAGCAATTATTTTTCTTTTCCCTAATGAACAAAATAGACAAGGAATAGAAGTACTTTTACAATCACTTCAAAATTTTAATAATTTATCGATTAATTTGGTGTTTTCTCCTGTTCTTGACAGTAATAATAAAGCTATCTCATCGAAAATAACTGATATTTGGAAATCATTGCTCAACAAAATCAAGACAGGCACAAATGAAAATTATGAAGCAGATGAAGATGACTCAGAGTTGGAAAATCATCAAAATTTAATAGAAGAGCCTTTAGTAATTCCTTACTTTACACCAATTGCTGTAGCTGATAGTTATCCTGTAACAGCTTTTCTTGATTATTATAATAAAATTGCCAACTTAATTGATGAAGAAACTGATGAAATCGAACGCAAAAACATTTTAACTAATTCAGAGAAACGCTGGACAATAATTGAAAGTCTACAATTTCCTGAAGTAAATGCTGCTGATCAGAGACAAGATTTGAGTTTACTATTTCAACGTACTACTGATTTTGAAAGGTTCTTAGACGATACAACCTGTTTAATTAGAGGACGAAAAGGAACAGGTAAAACTGCCCTATATTGGCTTTTTCTAAAACACAAAAGTGTTGCTCAAAAACTCGCTCATGGAAGGTTAGATAATACTGTATTTTTGTCGGCACATGGTAGATTTCAGGAAAGTCGGCCCTCTCGTCTTGAATTTCAAACCATTCATCAGTATTTGCAGCAAAATAATGGAACATGGGAAGCTTTCTGGAGAGCTTATTTAATCTTGAGATGTCATCAAGAAAGTTTATTGAATTTTCCTAGAGGTAAGAAAGGTGTAAAATTTAGTGGAATAAAAAAAATTATTAGTAATTTAACTATAGAAAGATGGCAATCTGAATCTACTCAAGCTTTGTTAAACTTATCTACTAACTCTGAACTATGGCTTATAGTCAAAGATGCCATGTATGTTCTTAATGAAGAAGCCAAAAATAATTCTCAAAAACTGTGGTTTCTTTACGATGATCTAGATGAAGATTTTCCTGAAGTAGGAGGAGTAAGACAGCAAGCCCTCACTGGATTATTTCAATTAGTTCAATCTTGTGATGCTGATAGATTAACAGCTATTAGGTTTAAAGTTTTCTTGAGAGAAGATATATGGAACCGTTTAAGCTTTGATAATAAAAGTCATTTTACTGGGCGGGATATTATATTACAGTGGACTAGAATTGACTTCCTCCGATTAGCACTTCGTCAAGCAATACAATCTGAAGATTTCAAAAATTTGGTAGACCGCATATCGCCTATTGCTTTTGAAAGCATTGATCAAGCTAGTGAAGAGGCGATTGATAAAGCCTTAGAAATACTTTGGGGAAGCCGCCGCCGAGGTGGAAACAGAGCTAAAAAAGTATCTCAATGGGTTTATGCACGATTAACAGACTCAAGTAATACTACTTTTCCTCGCAGCTTAAGTATATTACTTAAAGGAGCAAAAGAACAAGAACTAACTTACAAAGGTCAATCATCAAGTAAATTCCGCACAGAGCGCCTACTTCAAGGAAAATCCCTTGAATTTGGTTTGAAACAAGCATCAGAAAAGCGGTGTGCAGAAATTAAAGAGGAATACCCTGATTTAACAAAGTTTTTTGATTCTCTTAAGGGAAAATCGGCTTTATTATTTAGAGAACAGTTAGAAACAGTATGGCAGGAATCAGCACAGGACATAGCCGATTTTGAAGAATTTATTTCTTTTTTAAGTGAGATCGGTATTATTGAATGGCGTGAAAACGAAAAACGCTATAAATTTGCTGATATCTATGTATATGGTTTTGAAATGGATCGCAGAGGAACTGTATAAAAATTGTTTAACTTGATATTGCAGGTTGCATAGAAATTCTAGCAGGTTTACGGTTTGAGAAAGGCTTGATTCGTCAATTGTTGCGGGAGGACATCATGAAAGAGTCAGTGATTTATCAAGATATCGTTCAAAAGGAAGCATTGAAACTGATTAGTCGTCAGCTGAGACGACGTTTTGGCGATATCGACACTGCATTATTTGAACGTGTTGGGAATTTATCTGCTGATCAGTTAGAAGATTTAGGAGAAGCGCTATTTGATTTTGCAGAAGTTAGTGATTTGGAAGCTTGGTTAAATCAGTAAAGTTAAGGTTAAATTCACAGATATGTTAAAGCAGCTACCTCAAAAAAGTAGCTGCTTTTTATAAGCAACGCCTATGTAATGTTTCGATGTATATCTTTACTAAACTTTTTACTTTTTAGTGCGATCGCCTAATACAATATCGCTTTTTGGAACGCTAACTCCCATATATTAAAGATAAATTCCTAGTTTTGCAACAACATATATGAGCGAAACAGACACCACACCCCTACACACCCTCAACCCCCTGGATAGATTTTCCGATAGAGCTGAAGCTTATGTAAAATATCGTCCCAGCTATCCACCCGCAGCTATTGATACTATTATTGAAGGCTTATGTTCGCCAGTTGTAGCCGCAGATATTGGTGCAGGTACAGGAATTTCCTCACGCTTATTAGCTGAACGTGGTGTGAGAGTTATAGCTATTGAACCAAATGCAGCGATGCGAGAAGCTGCTGAATCTCACCCATTGGTAGAGTTGCGTGAGGGAACGGCAGAATTTACCCAAATAGCCGATAATTCGGTTGATTTAGTTACTTGTTTTCAAGCCTTTCACTGGTTTAACCCGGAACCAACTTTATTGGAGTTTCACCGCATCCTCAAACCATCAGGACGGTTGGCTGTGGTGTGGAATAACCGCGATCAGGAAGATGCGTTAACCGCAGAGTATAGCCGCATTGTCCGCCAAGCATCAAATAATCACCCAGCAGAATCAAGGATGCAGTCGGTAGAACCTTTGTTAGCTACTCCGCATTTTACTAATATTCGTGAGTATACATTTATTTATCGTCAAGAATTAGATTTATCTGGTTTAATTGGTCGGGCGATGAGTGTATCTTATCTCCCGCGTGCAGGTGCTGCTTATGAACAAGCGATCGCTGATTTACAAGATTTATATCAACGGTTTCGCAATGAGCAAGGTTTTGTTTACATGGTTTATCGTACTAGCGTACATCTTGGGGAAGCAGTTTGACAGTTGACAGTTATCAGTTATCAGTTCACATCCCCCACTCTAAACTTGATAACTGTTCACTGCTTTAATAGTAACAGTGGGAATTATGGCTACTGCAACATAGATTATGACATAAACAAATCATAAAATCTATATAGACAGCAACTTATCCATCTGTTTCCTGTCCCTTGTTATACATAAATATCTTTACTGACAATGGCAAAAATCAGGTATGAAGGTTACTGCGAAGGTGAACCAACTAGATTAGTCCGGGAAAAATTTGGTAACGCTAATGTTTATGGACAGCAGACTAAATCTTTGCTAACAAAAGCCACTGGTTTTATTGCTGCTTATGATTTTACATTAAATCCCTATCGTGGTTGTCAATACGGTTGTAGTTATTGCTATGCTGCGGCTTTTAGTCCCAATGATAAGATGCGCCAAGATTGGGGTAACTGGGTGATTTTTAAAGAAAATGCTGAGGAGGTTTTATCTAAGGAATTATATAAATGGTATGCAAAAAATCCCCAAACTCCTCCTCGGATTTATATGAGTAGTGTGACAGATCCTTATCAGCCATTTGAATCTAGATATGGACTAACTCGGAGGTTGTTGGAGGTGATGCTTGAAGTGAGGGATAATGGTTATCCTACACCGACTTTGGTGATTCAAACTCGCAGTCCGATTATTACGAGAGATATTGATTATTTGCAAAGGTTTCAGCGCTTACGCATTAATATGAGTATCCCTACTGGGAGTGAGTCGGTGCGGAAGGATTTTGAACCGCGATCGCCTAGTATTAAAGCTAGGTTTAATGCCATTTCTATAATTCAGCAAAAGATAGATGCTTTCAAAGGTTTTGTCCCGAAAATTTCCATTACTATTACGCCTTTACTGCCTACTTTACTAACTGATGAAACAAGTTTTATTGACAAACTTGCTATCCCTGATAGGATTGTAATTCAAGATTTCCATCCTAGCCATAATCGCTCACTTATAGCCTCAACTCGTCCAGAAGCTAATACAGTTAAGCAAAAATATGCTTGGTGGTATGCAAGTGAAGAATCAAGTTATATCAAATTCAAAGAAAAGTTGGTTTCTCGGCTTCCTCATGTAGAAATTAAAGAAGGTAAAGACGGTTTTGGTTATGAGTAATATTATCGCAAATTGGTGGCGGAGTCAGCAGTTTAAGTTAGCTGTCAGCCTTGGTAACAACAAAAAAGCAGTTAAAATATTACACGAAATTCAAAAGTCAGGTGCAAAATTATCTTGGATAGAAAAATTATTTATTGATAAACTGCGACTTGAGCGGTTATCCCAGGAATATCAAGGTGAGATTACCAATTTAAGGCAGCAGTTAACAGTTATCCCAGAATCAAAGCCTAATTTAACATTAAGCCCAAACCCAGACTTTATCGAATTTATTTATCAGAGGTTTAATTTAATTCAACATGATAAATATAAACTGCAAGCAACTGGTATTGAAGAAAGGATGTTTGAACATCTGGAAACACAACTTGTTGATTATCTCACCGATGAATTTAGTAAATTACCTGAACAGCAATTGGCTAAGAAATTAGCAGATGCTATAGATGATATTAATAATTTAAAGAATGGGAAAGACCCAGACTATCGTTTTAGTCTGACACCCCATGTCTATTTTATGAAATATTTTTTGGAAAATGTCTATTGTTTATATTTAGCTTGGTTTCTCATCTACCAACATGGGTTACTAAATCATAAAATGAATGTTCTTGATATTGCAGCAGGCCCTGGAACAGTTGCTTATGGTTTGGCTTTACTTCTGCAAAGTGTGAATGATTTTGTTAATTTACCACAAATCCACATATCTTATTACTCTTTGGAGAAACAAGATACTTTTCAGTACAGAGGACTCCAGTTTTGGCGAAAATATATAGAGTCTCAGGCTAAACCGATAAATACTTACTATCGATTTGTGACTAATGATATCTTAAATTGGCAAAATCAAGCAAGCAGCGTCCCAGAGAAGTTTTTTGATTTTATTGTGGTTTCTCATTGCTTCTTTGCTGATTCAGAGGCAAGGGTTAAGGCACATAATAATTATAAGGAAATATTTGCTAATGGACTCAATGACAAAGGTTATGTATTATTAATTATTCAAGATAAAAAATTATTTAAAATTTATAATTCTCAATTAAAAGAAGACCAGGGACAGGAAAAAAATATCGTAATACAGTTTTTGTCTGAGTTAGGACTGGAGTTGGTATGGTATCAATATTTAACTTCAATAGCTTCTAGAAAGCTTTGTTCCACTAAAGAGTTCGGTAAATTTGCTGAACAAAATCTACCCAAACAAGTTTACATGAATCCTCTGCTACAAAAGTATTTTGGGCAAAAGTATCAGTCACACTATACATTAGATGATTATGTGATTCTAGGAAAGAGGTGATGAGAAAATACATTTTTTTAACGCAGAGGGACGCAGAGGAAGGCGCGGAGGTACGCAGAGGGTTTATAAGGATAATTGGCTGTGTATGAATATAATTAAATGACTTTTAATTTACAGGGAACAGAAGGGTGGCATGGTAAGCTTGAGCTAGTTTATGCAGATCGCTCTCATACAACTGGGTTAATTTACAATCACCAGCAAGCACCCCTGAAGGTACAGCGTCCGTTTTATCCAGAAGGGGATAGGGTATGTCATAGTGTAATTTTACACACTGCTGGGGGTGTGGTGGGAGGCGATCGCTTATCTTATAATTTCCACCTCCAACCCAACGCACAGGCTTTAATTACTACCGCCGCCGCCGGGAAGATATATCGCAGCAATGGTTTACTGGCGCAGCAAACTATCAATATCCAAATCGATGCAGGTGCTTGTTTGGAATGGCTACCGCAGGAAACAATTTTATTTAATGGGGCAATTTATCGCCAAGATTTACGGGTAGAATTAGCTACTGGTGCTAATTTCTTAGGCTGGGAAATTACGCGATTTGGTCGTAGTGCTAGGGGAGAGAAATTTTACCAAGGAGAATGGCGATCGCATACGGAAGTTTACCAGGAAGGTGTTCCTTTGTGGATAGATCGTCAATGGCTACCGGGGAATAAGGCGGTTTTCCACAGTCCACACGGTTTATCTGGACAGCCGATAGTCGGTAGTTTTGTCTGGGTGGGTAGTGCGGTAACAGAAGAATTTGTGCAGAAAGCGCGAGATTTATGGGTGGGTGTTGGGGAAGTTGGGGTGACGCAATTACAAAATGGATTTTTGTGTCGATATCGTGGTGTTTCTACATCTGAGGTGAGAAACTGGTTTACGGTTGTTTGGCAGTTACTGCGAGTGTCTTTTCTCCATCGTGGTAGCTGTGTACCCAGAGTATGGCAGGTTTAAAGGACAGAGGAACAGAAGAATGCAGCTTACGCCACAAGAAAAGGATAAATTATTGATTTTTACCGCCGCTTTAGTAGCAGAAAGGCGTAAGGATAGGGGATTGAAATTGAATTATCCAGAAGCAGTGGCTTATATTTCTGCGGCTATCTTGGAAGGTGCGAGGGATGGACGGACGGTGGCGGAATTGATGAGTTATGGCACAACTTTATTAACAAGAGATGATGTGATGGAAGGTGTGGCGGAAATGGTGCATGAGGTGCAAGTTGAAGCCACCTTTCCTGATGGGACAAAGTTGGTGACAGTGCATAATCCTATTCGTTAGGAGAAAAGAATTAAGATAGAAACAAATATCAATAAATCAGAATATGAGATTAACATCAGTAAATATTCAAGGTTATCGACCTTTTAGGAATTTTGAAGCGCCGTTAGAAGCACTAGAAATTATTGTTGGTGCTAATGGTGCGGGGAAATCAAGTTTGTTTGAGTTTCTTAAATTTTTGCGAGATAGTCTTTATCAAGATATACCTCCAGAAATAGTTCCTGGTTCTATTGGTCAACGCATTTTTCATATTCCAGGGCCAGAAAAGTTTCAATGGAATATTGAGATTGATACAGGTCGTCTAATTGGTATGAGATATTTAGGGGAACTGATGGGGCCAATTGGTCGCACTCAGGTTTCCTATGAACGAGTCGAATCATCTCAACCCTTTAGTGATAAATATAGTAGTCCATACATATATATGGATATTCAAGGTAATAAAGGAGTGGTGCAAAATCCTGATACTAAAAAATTTACACCGCAAGAAATCGCCTTAAAACGACCCAATCAGCTTGCTTTAAGTGCTATGACAAATCCTGCCTTAGAAGCTCTTTATGATCTACGTGAGTATATTCGTACCTGGAGATTTTATAGTTCTTTCAATATAGCAAATGATAAAATTCGTAAATCAGTTCCTTTAGAGCAAGAGCCTGTTTTACATGAAGATGCAGGTAATTTAAGTTCAGTGCTGTTTTCGTTAATGACTGAACATAGACCAGCATTTGATGAATTACAACAACATTTACGTTCTGTCATTCCTGGGTTTAAAGGTTTAACCGTAAAAGCACGAGGGGGGCCAGGAGAAGTTATAGCTTATTGGCAAGAATCAGGAATTGATCAAGAATTAAGTTTAGCTGATTTATCAGATGGAATTTTGCGTTTAATTTGCTGGATTTGTTTATGTGTACAACCAAATCCACCATCATTAATTTGTATTGATGAACCAGACCAAGGTGTACATCCTCGCACCCTTCCAGTTTTAGCAGGTTTATTTCAAAAAGCTTCTGAACGCACTCAAATTTTACTAGCTACTCATGCTTCTTACTTTCTGACGCAATTTAATTTATCTCAAATTGCTGTACTCCGCAAAGAAAATGGAGAAGCAAAATTTATTAAACCTAACGATTCTCAAGTTCTCATAGACATTCTCAATGATTTTGGTTCTGAAGAAATAGAACAGTTACATCGTAGCGATGAGTTAGAGCGACTTCCATGAGAGTGTTAATTTATGTAGAAGGGCCATCCGATAAGTTAGCGATGGAAGCATTATTTGCAAGCTTAATTAATGAGAAATATCAACAAGGAATTAATATAGAGTTTTTCCCTGTTAAAGGAAGTGATAATAGTAGAGGAGGAGATGCTAAAAAAGATTTACTGACAAAAACTCCAATTACAGCCATTAATATTATTCGGAATCAATCAGATGCAATTGTGGTGATTGTGCCAGACCTATATCCCAAAAACAAGGGTTTTACACACGAAACATTGCAAGAGTTAGAAAATGGAATTTTAAATAATTTCCATCAAGCTTTAACATCAAAAGGGATTGATGATAATCGTTTAAGAGAAAGGTTTCAAGTTTTTTGTTTTAAACATGATTTAGAAGTATTGATTTTAGCGGCTGAACCACAATTAAAAAGTGTGCTTGGTGTTAAGGAACTACCGATGACTTGGACAATACCAGTTGAAGAACAAAATCATGATACACCACCAAAAAGAATTGTAGAGGAAATATTTAAGAAATGTGGTAAGAGCTATCAAGGTTCTGTAGATGCACCAAGGATATTAGGAAGTGCTACATATCAAGATATTGCCGAACTATGTCCTCAAGCATTCAAACCTTTCGTAGAGTTCTTGGAAAATCTTTAAATTAGGACAAATCAATTATGATTCCAGGGGAAATAATTACACCAGCCGGGGAAATTGAATTAAATGCTGGTCGTGAAACTGTGAAATTGCTGGTAGCAAATACAGGAGATAGACCAATTCAAGTTGGTTCCCATTTTCATTTTTATGAAGTTAATAATGCGTTGAATTTTGATAGGGAATTGGCGTTAGGAATGCGTTTGGATATTCCGGCGGGGACGGCGGTTAGGTTTGAACCTGGGGATGAGAAGGAAGTGAATTTAGTTCCTTTGGTGGGGAGTCGTCGGGTTTATGGGTTTAATGGTCAAATAAACGGAAACATTGATTAATCAATAAAATATTTATATGCAAGAAGACCTAAAAATTTGGGAAATATCTATCGAAGATAAACTTACTGAGATTACTAAAACTCAATTAGATTTAGAAGAGCGTCTAGAAAAGTGGTTGGAAAGAGATATTTCGATACTTTCGCCAGATTTATTGGTAATTGGCAGGCAGGTAGTGACGAATTATAATGGAATAATTGATCTATTGTGTTTAGATAGTAGTGGTAATGTTGTCATTGTTGAGTTAAAACGTGATAAAACCTCTAGAGAAGTAACAGCTCAAGCGTTAGATTATGCTTCATGGATAAAGAATCTATCTGCTGAACAAGTTATTAGTATTGCAGCCAGTTACTTTAATTATTTAGGTAAGGAAGAAACTGTAGAACAAACCTTTCAATTAAAATTTGATAGAGAATTTCCAGAAGTTATAAATAGTCAGCATAAAATTTTAATAGTTGCTTCAGAAATAGATCCTAGCACTGAAAGAATTATTAATTATTTATCAGAAAGCTATCAAGTTCCGATAAATGTGGCTAAGTTTCATTATTTCAATAACAATGAGCGTGAGCTATTAGCTAGAAAATTCTTGGTTGATCCTAACAATATAAAAGAATCTATTGCTAGTAAATCCTTAAAAAAGGCAAATTTGACATATAAAGAATTAGAGGAAATAGCAGAAGTTAATGGTGTAATTAATATATATAAACTAGTATATCAAGGTTTAATCAAATATCCCTTCTGGACAAATACTACAAGAAGTTGTATTACTTTTACCGGAACTGGTAAAAAGAAAAATGCGTTGTTTAATTTAATTCCTCATGAAAGTAATGAAGAATTAGGACTGAAATTTAAAATTTATCTAACCAGATTATCTGATTATCTAAACCAATCAGAAGAAAATATAAAGCAATTATTACCAAATGTTGAGCCAGTTTTGCAGGAAGAATGGTCTGGTTTAGTTGTACAGGGATTTTTTGCAACCGAAGAATCAGCTACTTACTTCTTAACAAAATTAAATGAAGCTAGGAGTAATACCGTATGAGTTACAGAATGTCCCGCCGCGCCTACGCCGAAACCTACGGCCCCACAGTAGGCGATCGCATCCGTCTAGCTGACACCGAATTATTTATACAAGTAGAACAAGACCTCACCACCTACGGCGATGAAGTAAAATTTGGCGGTGGTAAAGTCATCAGAGATGGGATGGGACAATCCCCCATTGCTAACGCCGATGGTGCAGTAGATTTAGTCATTACTAATGCTTTAATCCTCGATTGGTGGGGAATTGTCAAAGCAGATATCGGCATTAAAGATGGCAAAATATATAAAATTGGCAAAGCTGGGAATCCCTACATTCAAGATAATGTAGACATCATTATCGGCCCTGGAACTGAAGCCTTAGCCGGGGAGGGAATGATTCTCACGGCTGGCGGGATTGATACACATATCCATTTTATCTGTCCCCAACAGATAGAAGTGGCGATCGCTTCCGGTATCACTACCATGATAGGCGGTGGTACAGGCCCAGCCACGGGAACCAACGCTACCACCTGCACCCCCGGCCCTTGGAATATGTATCGGATGTTGCAAGCGGCTGATGCTTTCCCTGTCAACTTAGGATTTTTGGGTAAAGGTAACGCCAGTCAACCCCAAGGACTTACAGAACAAATTTTAGCAGGTGCAATTGGTTTAAAGCTGCATGAAGACTGGGGAACCACACCCGCCACCATTGACACTTGCTTGACTGTCGCCGATGAATACGATGTGCAGGTAGCCATCCACACCGACACTCTCAACGAAGCCGGGTTTGTCGAGGATACCATCGCCGCCTTTAAAAACCGCGCTATCCACACCTACCACACCGAAGGCGCTGGTGGTGGACACGCACCAGATATTATCAAAGTTTGCGGACAAGCCAACGTCCTCCCCTCTTCCACCAACCCCACCCGTCCTTACACCGTCAACACCTTAGACGAACACCTCGATATGTTGATGGTATGTCATCACCTAGATCCGGCGATCGCTGAAGATGTCGCCTTCGCCGAATCCCGTATCCGCCGCGAAACCATCGCCGCCGAAGATATTTTGCATGACTTGGGCGCATTTAGTATGATTGCTTCTGACTCCCAAGCAATGGGTAGAGTAGGGGAAGTAATAATTCGCACTTGGCAGACATCCCACAAAATGAAGATCCAACGCGGAAGCCTTGCGGGAGATGGAGAATCAGACAATTTCAGAGCTAAAAGATATGTTGCTAAATACACTATAAATCCCGCGATTACTCATGGCATCGCTCAATATGTGGGTTCTGTAGAAGAAGGTAAACTTGCAGATTTATGTTTGTGGCGACCTGCATTTTTTGGCGTGAAACCAGAGATAGTCATTAAAGGTGGGATGATAGCTTGGTCACAGATGGGAGATGCTAACGCCAGCATTCCCACACCGCAACCAGTGCATATGCGCCCCATGTTTGGCAGTTTTGCAGGCGCGAGAAACGCCACATCTTTAACTTTTGTTTCTCAAGCGGCTTTAGAAAGAGATATTCCCAGCCAGTTGGGTTTAAGAAAATCAGCAGTCGCCGTTTCTGGAACACGCCAATTAACTAAGCAGGATATGAAACTCAATGATGCGTTACCCCAGATAGAAGTAGACCCCGAAACCTATGAAGTTAGGGGGGATGGGGAATTGTTGACTTGTGAACCTGCGACAATTTTACCTATGGCACAAAGGTATTTTTTATTTTAATTGTCAGTGGTCACTAACAACTGACACACGAAGGCAACGCAACGAAACCCAGAAAGTCGGCTACAGTGGAAATTAAGCCTAGTGAGAAGGTTATTTGAGAGGGGATATAGCCGAGAAGATGTTCAGGAGTTATTCCGGTTCATCGACTGGATAATGGTTTTACCAAGGGAATTAGCGCTAAGTTTTAAAACAGAAGTCAGGAGTTACGAGGAGGTACAGAGGATGCGGTACGTAACCAGTATTGAAAGATTAGCAAAAGAGGAAGGGATTAGAGAAAGTCTCCTTGAAGTGTTGGATACCAGATTTGGCGAAGTACCAACTTCTATTGTAGAAGCCATTAATAGAATCGATCAGCCATCTGTACTCAAGACACTGCTGAAAAGAGCGATCGCAATTCCATCCACTATCGAATTTCAGCAACTTCTAGATAATCTCACATCTGGAGAATAAGCGAACCGCCTTATATGTAGATTTGTGAGGATTTAAGGGTAATAGTTTCCTGGGCTAAATCAAGTTGACAGTTAATTGCCAGAATATCGATAGGAAGATATCCTACTCTACGGGATAGCTAAATATAGCATATCAGAAAAACGCCCTTTATTTCTGGCGATCGCTTGTTTAACAGCAAAATTCCCTATTACCCTATAACTTAGTTTCACATGGTTGCACAATCTCCTCAATCTGGCAAAATACTGGTAGTTGACGATTCTCCCGATAACGTCTTTCTAATCAAAACCATTTTAGAGGGAGAAGGATACACAGTTAGCACCGCCGAAGATGGCTTTTCTGCATTGGCAGAACTGCAAGCATCTCCTTGTGATTTGGTGCTGTTAGACTTAATGATGCCGGGAATGGATGGTTACGAAGTCACTAGGCGGGTGCGTGGGGAGATGAAGTTGCAGCAGTACATCCCCATCTTGCTAATTACTGCCCATGATGCCCCAAATGTGGCGCATGGATTAGATTTGGGCGCTGATGATTTTATCCGCAAGCCTGTGACAATGGACGAATTACTCGCCAGAGTGCGATCGCTGTTACGCTTAAAGCATAGTATGGATGAACGCGACGAAATCGCCCGTCAGCGTGAGGATTTTGTCTCTCGCCTTACCCACGATTTACGCACACCTTTAGTTGCAGCTGATCGAATGCTGGCGCTATTTCAACAAGGTGCTTTGGGAGATTTATCGCCGCAAATGTACGAAGTAATTACCATCATGGCGCGTAGCAATATCAACTTGCTTTCGATGGTGAACACTTTATTAGAAGTTTATCGCTTTGAAGCTGGTCGTAAAACCTTGGCATTTCAACCAGTGAATCTTAGTCAGTTATTAGATGAGGTAGTGGGAGAACTGACACCCTTAGCGCAGGAAAAGCGTTTGGCGATGAATCGAGATTTTGGGGATGTATCGATATCCAGTATAGTGAGTGGCGATCGCTTAGAACTGCATCGCTTATTTACCAATCTTATAGGTAATGCCATCAAATTTACAGCCTCTGGTTCAGTCACTGTCCGCATCAAAACCGTAACCATAAGTCCTCAACCAGATTTTGCTGACTCTTCTTTACTTCCTACCCACAGCAACTATATCAATGTGGAAATAGCAGATACAGGCCCAGGTATTCCATTAGAAGAACAAGCAACATTATTTGAAAGATTTCGTCAAGGTAATCATAAAATTACTGGTAGTGGATTAGGTTTGTATCTTTCTCGGCGCATTGTGGAAGCCCATCAAGGTAATATTATCGTTAATTCAGACAGAGGTAAAGGCAGCGTATTTACTGTTAGCTTACCAGTGAAAAAATAATTTAAATTATAATTTATATGTGGTTGAATAAACCAACTAATCAAGGATGAAAGTAAATGATTACTATTACAAAATATGAAATTACTCAAATAATCGAGCAACAACGTAATTTTTTCTCTATTGGTCAGACAAAAAATGTTGATTTCCGTCTAGAACAATTGAAAAAATTGCAGCAATTAATTACAGAAAATGAAAAACCAATAACTCAAGCCTTAAAAGCGGATTTAAATAAATCAGAATTTGAAGCAAACTTATCAGAACTTATTGTTGTTCAAGAAATTAATTCTGCTATCAAAAATGTCAAAAGATGGGCTAAACCCAAAAAGACAAATGTTCCCCTAAAATTATTTTCCTACTCAGGAAAAATCTATCCAGAGCCATTAGGAGTTGTTTTAATTATTAGCCCTTGGAATTATCCATTTAGTTTAATAATTTCACCTTTAGTTGGCGCGATCGCCGCCGGAAATTGCGCTATCATCAAACCCTCAGAACTTGCGCCTCATACCTCTAGTTTAGTCGCAGAACTCATTCCTAAATACTTCCAGAGCGAGTACATTGCAGTAGTAGAAGGTGGTGTAGAAACTAGCCAAGAATTACTAGCTCAAAAATTTGACCACATCTTTTTTACTGGTGGTACAGCCATAGGTAAAATTGTCATGGAAGCCGCCGCCAAACACCTCACACCAGTGACATTAGAGTTGGGTGGTAAAAGTCCTTGTATTGTTGATACTGACATTAATCTCGAACATACAGCCAGACGCATCATTTGGGGTAAGTTCTTGAATGCTGGACAAACTTGCATTGCACCTGACTATCTATTAGTGAATCAAAATATTAAAAAAGATTTAATCGCCGCTATACAAAAAACAATCAAAGAATTTTATGGCGATAACCCAGCCCAAAGTCCAGATTATAGTAGAATTATTAACCATAGACATTTTGAGCGTTTAACTAAGTTTCTTAACAACGGTAAAATTATCGTTGGTGGTGAAACAAATTATGAGGAGAAATATATCGCTCCCACAATTTTAGATGAAGTTGCTCTGAGCGATACTGTAATGCAGGAGGAAATTTTTGGGCCGATTTTACCTGTGATTGAATATACAGATATCAAAGATGCGATCGCCTTAATTAATTCTCAACCAAAACCCCTAGCTTTATATCTATTTACGCAAAATCAAAACTTACAAAAACGCATCTTGCAAGAAACCTCATCTGGCGGAGTTTGTATTAACGATACAATGATGCAATATGGTGTTTCATCCTTACCCTTTGGTGGCGTTGGTGATAGCGGTATCGGTAGTTATCACGGTAAAGCCAGTTTTGACACCTTTTCCCATTACAAAAGCGTCTTGAAAAACTCCTTCTGGCTAGACCTAAATTGGCGTTACGCTCCCTACAAAGATAAATTATCCCTACTCAAGCTAATTATCAAGTAGGGATTGCGGATTGGGGACTGGGGATTGGAGAAGATAACTATGGACTAATTACCAATTACCAATTACCAATTACCAATTACCAATTAACTATACCGTTCCTCTGCCCAAGGTTCACCGCGACGGTGATAACCATTGCGTTCCCAAAAACCCAACTCTTCCTGATTAAGAAACTCTAGACCATTAATCCACTTGGCGCTTTTCCAGGCGTAGAGGTGGGGTACAACTAAGCGCATCGGCCCGCCATGTTCTAAGGGGAGGTCTTCACCAAATAATTTAAAGGCAAAGAAGTTTTCTTCCCGCACAAAATCTTTTATGGCAATATTTGTAGTGTAACCACCATAGCAATGTTCCATCACATGAGCAGCTTGAGGATCTACCTCAATCAGACTCATAAAATCTGTGACCTTAATCCCCGTCCATTTGACATCAAGCTTAGACCAACGGGTGACACAGTGAAAGTCTGCCGTAAATTCGTGATGAGGTAAAGCCATAAAATCTGACCATGTAAAAATGGCAGTTTTTACCAAACCCCAAACCCGAAACTCCCACCCGTCGATACTGACTTTAGGCGCAGCGCCATAGGTTAAGACAGGGAAACCCTTGGCTAGATGCTGTCCAGGGGGAACGCGGTCAGCATTTTCTTGGTCTGGTTTCTGAAAGAATTTTCCGAGCATACCTATATAATAGCTAACAATATAGAAGTTTTTTAATAGAAATCAATACTCTTCATTTTCCTGGCAAGGAAATTTCTATCGATAAATATTAATTTTAATAAACACTAAAAAATCAGGAGCTACGGATAAATTACTCTTTACTTTATATGATTATTTGATCATCAGTCATGGGTGAAAGGTAATGGGTAATAGGTTCTGCCGATTACTCATTACCTCTTTTTTACTATTCTTCGTCTTCTTCTTCGGCAGATGGATAGACAAATGTAGAACGTCCAGTCAAAATTGATTTGCCCAAGGAGAGAGCTTTTTGCGCTTCCACAGCAGCCTTATGTCTCCAGGTAGCTCGACGTTTATCGCGTTTTGATTTAGATGTTTTCTTCTTAGGAACCGCCATACTAGCTGATATCGTAATTCTTGACAACCTTTCTATTCTAAGCGATCAAATAGCGATGATCACTATTGGGGGGAAAAAGGGATTGGTAATTGGTAATTGGTAATTGGTAATTGGGGATTGGGAATAAAGAACAGCTACTCATCACCTGTACCCCTTTCTCCTGTTCCCAGTACCCAGTACCCAGTACCCTGTCCCCAGTCTCCAGTCCCCAGTCCCCTCTACTTCGCGGCGGCTGGGTTGGGTGTTTGTAGTTTGTCAAAGCCTAAGAGTGATTGGGTGCTTTTGAAGTAGGTCGCCCAGCGTTGGGGGTCGGGACGGTTGCGCCATTGTTGACGGCTGACATCTAGGAGTAAAATTGGTGCGATCGCACCATAACTTTGTACGGAGACATACACAGAAATATCTGTAACTAAAATATCTTTGTCGAAGCTGCGTTGAGCTGCTGCCCTAGCTGCCATTTCTGCCCGGCGTAGTATGGCTTCGTAGGTTTCATCAGGTAATCTATCAATAGTCAAGTCAACTCTAGCTGTGTAAGCTTGCACAATCCCAGGAAAAGCTATTTCTGTTACAAGCCATACAGGAACAGGAAATAAAAGCAAAAAAATTAGTGGAAATGTCCGGATTTTTTTGGCAATTTGGCTAATAACTTGAAAGGGAATGATTAATGATAGTTGTTGAGGACTACTCTTACTCATGACCTGATAGCTCCTTAATTGAGGTTCTTTAATTTGAATAGCTTGAGAAATTTTCCGGAAACGGAAAGTGATAAAAAGTACGTATCTTTAAAGACTCGATAAGAATCTCCTAGACTATTAGACATAGGTTAGCTTTGTTTTTTCAGCAAAGCCAACCGCAATTTTAGGCAACCATACAACAACCTACAAAGAGCGGGATGGCAAACTACTGGGCGATCGCCATAGGCGTTAATCAATATCATTTATTTCAACCTTTACGTTGCGCCCAAGCCGATGCCGAGGCGCTAAAAGACTTCTTAGTTCAACAAGCAGGCTTTTTCCCCCAACAATGCCTGCTAATGACGGACACTTCCCCACCAATTGAAGACAGACCGACATACCCCACTAAAGACCATATATTGCTGTGGCTGGAAGATTTAGCCGCAGTTTGTTGGCAACCAGATGACCATTTATGGTTCTTCTTTAGCGGTTATGCAGTCCACTGCAACGGCAGAGATTATCTTATGCCCGTAGAAGGTGATCCCAAACTGCCAGAAGAGACTGGTATCGAAGTGCGATCGCTAATGCAAAGTTTGCAGCTAGCTAACCTCAATGTCTTACTCATCTTCGATATCAACCGTGCTTGTGGCAGTCAAGGGGATATTCCCGTAGGTAAGGAAATCATCGAACTCGCCGAAGAATTACAACTCGCCACCATTTTGTCCTGTCAGCCAGACCAATTTTCGCAAGAAAGTCGGGAACTCGGACATGGGATATTTACAGGCTCATTGTTGTCGGCGTTGCGTTCCGGTTATGGTAGCGACTTAACCCAATTAACACAACACTTAAGTGTTCTTACTCCCGAATTATCTCAGCATTACTGGCGACCTACGCAAAACCCCGTAGCAGTTATTCCTTTTCCCGAACAGGCAATTTTGCCGCCAGTAGAAACCACAAACGATACAGAAGTAGAACTGAGCAAAGCCGTTCCTAGCACCATAGAACCATCGGCATCCGAACCGATTATTTTTTCTGAAGAAAACTTTGCAGTAGCCTTCACAGCACCCTCCATCGGTGAATCGTCAAGAAACAATGACAATCAGCCAAAATTTCGCATCTGGAGGCAATCTCCAGGGATAGAAACTAACGGTAATGGCAAATCACCAACCGTTACCCTAGATAAACAGCCATTACCAGATGAAAATACTGAACCTCAGCCTGATGAAGAAGGGACAGGCGGGAGATTCATCCCCAACGCTCCCGAACCATATATTTCTCGGCTACCCGAAAATAAAGTAGAGCCGCCATTGTGGAGACAGTTTCTCCTATGGGGTGGCGGTACGATGGTGGTTGTGTCTTTAATTTCTATTGTTTTACTTCGCAATCAAGTTAAAGTTTTAAAAGCGAGGCAGCAATTAGCCGCTAACAGTGATGCACAAATCGTCAAAACCCCCTCAACTCCTCGCCCACTCCCTCAGCTATCTCCAGCGCCATTAAACATACCCAAGAATCAAATACCCAAGAACCAATCAACTGCCCAAATCGCGCCTATTTCTGAATCAAAAAAACGTAATCAAGCTGTCTTAGACCTAGCAAAAATGTCCCTGAAACAAACACAAGCTAGTGATCTGAGTTTAGCGATCGCCACGGCAAAAAAAATCAACCCCGGCGAACCTTTATATGCACAAGCTCAGGAAAATATTCAGATTTGGAGCCAGATGATTTTAGACTTAGCAGAAGGTCGCGCCAAACAAAGACAATACGCAAATGCGATCGCAGCTGCTAAATTAATTCCTAAAGACGAAATCCTATATACTAAAGCACAAAAATCTATTGAACAGTGGCGCACCGAAGCCAAACAGTTTCTCGCCAATCAAACCCTTATAGATGCTGCTAGCGCCTTAATTAGACCAGGACAAGCTTCCACTTATAACCGAGCGATCGAAGTTGCCAAAAGAGTACCCCAAGGTCAACCAGGTTTTGATTTAGCAAAAACATCTATTAATCAATGGAGTGAAAAAATTCTTGATCTGGCTAGAAATCGCGCCGATCAAGCAAACTTTACTGCTGCAATTGCCACCGCTACCTTAGTCCCAGAAGGAACAGCTGTCTACGAAGATGCTCAAGAAGCCATCCAGAAATGGGAGGCGAGGAAAAATAAAAATTGAAAAAAGGCTGGAGTAGGGGGAGATAAAGGAGATGGGGGAGATGAGGGAGTAGGGGGAGATGGGGGAGAAATGATTTCTTACTCAGCACTCAGCACTCAGCACTTAGCACTCAACAATACTGCGATACATCTTCGCCGCATTCATCAGCTAAATAGCACAGCGCACGGAAACGCAAGCTGACGACTTCTTCATATAAGGGGTTGAGTTTACACATAGGCGGAATGTGTAACAAGGTCTGATTAAATAACTTAATGTCGCGCTCAAACGGACATTGTGCAGGGATAAGTTGACATAAACGGTGAGCTAATTGGCGATCGCTCACTTTAATATTATCTAACCAGCGTCTCAGGGGTTTGAGAATATCCCACCGTGACCGAGAAGGAGAAGTTGGCAACTGGGTTAAATGACTATTGTTAACTTCTGCGTGATTTATAGCAACCCAGCTAGCAACAAAAAGCTTTTTTGTGGTATTATTAAATACCTTCATGGTTGTGCCTCTTTTTTGATGAGGGTATTCACCTTTCCGATGAACTTATACAGTGTGACAACTACCTTGTCGGGAAAAAACCTACTTTGATAGCGATATAACGTAAATTTTGGGCAGCTACTGAAGTTAAAACCTAATTTATTACTACGTTCAGTTAATCGCAAATTTCTCGGAAGCGGTAGTGTAATTATCGGATCTTGTTCATAATTTGACCAAGTTTAAACTTTAATAAAGACATCTATCTTTAGATAGAGTTATAAATATTTTTTACAACTCTTAACATAAATAATTCTAACAAAAAGAGTATTTGATAACAAATAGTTGTGCTGCTAGCTAGCTACTGTAGAAGCTATCTTGAGACATTAGCAGTGGCAAAAACTCAGTAAACACCGTGATTTATATCAAATTTGCAGTTTACGGCGTATTGGGGCTGACATATTTCGGGCTAGCCTTGGGCTACATTCCAGGTTTACGGATGAACCGCGCCACTATTGCCTTAGTTGGTTCTGCCTTTTTAATTGCCTTGGGAGTGCTGAATTTACAGGAGGCTTGGCAAGCTATTGATGCTAATACCATCGTGTTTTTGTTGAGCATGATGGTAGTCAATGCTAATTTATCTTATGCCGGGTTCTTTCGCCGTGCCTTATCGGTGTTGTTGAGCTTAACCCGTAGTCCTTTAGGCTTGTTGATAGCTTTAACCTTTGGTAGCGGTATACTTTCCGCCTTTTTCCTCAACGATACTTTGGCGCTAGTGTTTACGCCTTTGACTTTGAGTTTGGTGCAAGCTTTGAGCTTAAATCCTATACCCTATTTACTAGCGATCGCCGGAGCAACTAACATAGGTTCTGTGGCTACCCTAAGTGGTAATCCGCAAAACATCTTGATAGGTTCCTTTTCTGGCATACCCTACTTAGATTTTCTTCGTGTTTTAGCTCCCGTCGCCTTCACAGGGTTGATAGTTCAGATAGGCTTACTATGGCTACTATATCCTGATGTGCGATCGCTCAAACCTTGCCAAATTCTACCAACCAATAATCAAAGAATATATAAACCATTATTTAATAAAACATTAGTCATTACTACTGGCTTACTGGTTGCTTTTACTGTTGGCTTACCTTTAGCACAGTCAGCTTTAGTAGCAGCTAGCCTATTACTAATTACCAGAAGAATTAAACCAGGGCGAATATTAAAAAAAGTAGATTGGAATTTATTAGTAATGTTTTCCGGGCTATTTATTCTCACAAAAGCCACCCAAAAATTAAACTTACTACAGCCATTTACCCATGCCATCAACTCTGCTGCTAGTTTGTTGGGAGTAACAGCTATTTTATCTAATCTAATTTCTAACGTTCCGGCTGTATTGCTATTGCACCCTTTGATTTCCCCAAGTGATACAAAATCCTGGCTATTATTAGCAGCAGGTTCCACTTTAGCGGGTAACTTAACTTTATTTGGCTCAGTTGCAAACTTAATAATTGTCGAAGCTGCTGCGGATTTAGGTTATAAACTCACCTTTTTAGAACATCTACGTTTTGGTGTGCCATTAACAATCTGTACTTTAATTTTAGCTTACGTATTTATTCATTAGTAAAGCATAGTGCATAAATTACATCTTGCACCATCAGATAAATACCTCTGTGACTCTGTGTCTATGTGGTAAATTAATACAAAATTTTACCCTTTCCACAGCGCTAAGCTACCAACAACTCCCGGACAGTTAAATTTAATTCTGGAAATAAGATAGAAATAATCTGTTGATTTTCCATAAATACCGTTTGCTGATAACTACCTTCTGCCAACAAACAGACTGTAACTTTATTTTCTAAAGGGTCAACAATCCAGTATTCTCCAACACCAATAACCGCATATTCAGAAGTTTTTTGGATATAGTCTCGCTCTACAGATTCAGGACTGACAACTTCAACTATAAGCGGTGGTGGAGTCTTGAGGATAGCTGAAGTCTTTTCAATAGTTTGTGCTTGTTCATTGGTAATTACACATACATCAGGTCGCCTTGGTTGTTTGTTAGTTAAAACCTCTGTACCATTAGGACGAGGTTGTAAAGGCAATGCCATCTTTTGAATTTCCAAAAAAAAGCGAACCACCAACAAAGTAATAATTGCCTCGTGCTTACCAGTCCCAGGAGGCATTTCTACAAGCACCCCATCCTCAAGTTCATAACGCTTATCCGTACCATCATCAAAATTTAAATACTCCTCAAGAGTAGTAACTTTAATTGGGCTTTTCGTCATAGCGATCGCCTCACCAACTCATCTACAATTAATATCGCACAGCAAAACGCAAAGACACCTTCGCGTCTTTGCGCCTTTGCGTGAGCTAATTCTTACGAAGCCACCTGTGCAGCCGTCCGAGTCCGCCGCCTTCTACCATCAGTCGCCACCTTCACAGGCGGTTCATCAGGAATTTGCATCAAGAAAGTCACCGATGGCTGACATTGCAACTCACGACGCAGAGAACGTTGCAATTCACGTTCTAAAGTTGCTTGCAAGCCACCCCAGTCAACTTCCGGTTGTTCACCAACTGTAGTTGCAAACTCAGACCAACGCACACTTAAGATTTCTTCTATGCGTTGTTGCACCCACTTTTGTAGTAGCGATCGCTCTACACTAGTAACAACACCACGCAGATGAATCTCTGGTTTAGCCAGTAGTTTACCCTGCCAATCGATAGCAGCTGCAATAGTCACAATACCTTCCTCTGCCATGCGTTGCCGTTCTTGCAGCACCTTGGCACTCACCATACCAGAACTTGTAGTATCCACCAACTCAATACCAGATGGCACTTTTCCAGCCACAGCAATCGAGTTTTCTGTCAATTCGATGACATCGCCATTCTGAATAATCACCATATTCTCGGCGGGAACACCCATCTTTTGGGCTGTTTGCGCGTGTTTTACCAACATCCGATGTTCACCGTGAACTGGGACGAAGAACTTAGGACGGGTTAAGGCTAGCATCAATTTTTGGTCTTCCTGACAGCCGTGACCGGAAACGTGAATTCCTTGTTCCCTACCATAAACTACTTTCGCCCCTTGCAACATCAACTTATCGATGGTGTTGACTACTGCAATGGTATTTCCGGGAATGGGGTTAGCGGAGAAGACAACGGTATCACCTTCACGAATTTTGATGTGGGGGTGTTCTTTGTTGGCAATTCTCGTCATCGCCGCCATTGTTTCACCTTGGGAACCAGTGGTGAGAATCAACACGTTCTCATCTGGTAAACCACGAACTGTATGCAGGGGTTGAAATAAATTATCTTCGCATTTGATGTAACCCAAATTACGAGCATGGGCAATCAAATTTAACATGGAACGTCCGACAACTGTCACCACGCGGTTATGCTTTTTCGCCAGTTGCAAAATCATGTTGATGCGATGCACGCTGGAGGCAAAGGTAGTGACAAATAACCGCCCTTCTGCTTGACTAAATACTCTATCGAGGTTGGGGAAAACTGATGCTTCCGAAGGTGTAAATCCGGGAACCTCGGAGTTAGTAGAATCACTTAACAGACAGAGTACGCCTTTTTCCCCATGTTCTGCGAGGCGCTGGATATCAAATCTTTCGCCATCGACTGGGGTGTGGTCAAATTTGAAGTCCCCGGTGTGAATGACTACACCCAGAGGCGTGTGGAGGGCCACCGTAAAACTATCGGCGATGGAGTGGGTGTTACGGATGTACTCGACGAAAAAAGATTTACCGATGCGGACTACATCACGGGGTAAAACTGATCTTAATTCTGTGCGATCGCGTACTCCAGCTTCTTCCAATTTACCCTCTAGCATTGCCATTGCTAGTCTAGGGCCGTAAATCACCGGAATGTCAAACTGTTTGAGGTGAAAAGCAATCCCACCAATATGGTCTTCATGACCGTGGGTAACAATCATACCCTTAATTTTGTGGCGATTTTCCCGTAAGTAGGTCGTATCTGGCAGGACAATGTTTACACCGTGCATCGCCTCTGTGGGAAAAGCCAACCCTGCATCTAACAGGACAATTTCATCATTATATTCAAAAACACAGGTGTTTTTACCAATTTCATGTAATCCGCCCAAGGGAATAATTTTTAGGCTGGTATTAGTTTCGTTGTTAACCATTTTCTCCTTAGTTTTGTCGTTTGTCGTTTTAGAGTTAATAAAAAAAGAAAATTCAGCTTCTTTTAGTGATGACAACATTTGCCTGCTTATACCAAGCAGCCATTTAATTAAATCTGCAATTTTTGGGTAAATAAAAAGGATTTTATGTTGAATAATTCATTCTATATTTATTAGGTTTTAGCACAAGTTTTAAGATTATTAGAAGCCAAGCAGCAATAAAACTTCCATCATCAATTTTTCTACTAAATTTTAATTTCTGCCAAGCTCCATAAATAATTGATGTCTTGTTTTAGCAACCGCAATAATGACGATTAAATTAAATCGAGATTTTTAAGAACAGCCTCTAATTTCTGGCTGACTTCTGCATCAGCTTCGCTTAGTGGCGGACGAGTAGAACCAACCTCCCAACCTTGAAGTTTTAATGCTTGTTTAATGGGAATCGGATTTGTTGTGATAAATAGAGCTTTAAACAATGGTAATAGTCGAAGATGAATATCACTGGCTACTGTCACTTTTCCAGCATTGTAAGCTTGAATCATCTGCTGTAGTTGGTTCCCTACCAGATGGGAAGCTACACTAACTACACCTTTTGCCCCGATCGCTAACAAGGGCAGGGTTAACGAATCATCTCCAGCGTAAATCTCGAAGTCTTTTGGTGTCAAGCGGCGGATTTCCCCCGCTTGGTCGAGATTGCCACTGGCTTCTTTAATACCCACAATATTGTCGATTTGGGCTAACCGCACAACTGTCTCTGGGCTGAGATTTTGACCAGTGCGCCCAGGAACGTTATACAACAATAGCGGTAGGTCTGGACAGGCTTGGGCGATCGCCACAAAGTGCTGGTATAAACCTGCTTGCGGCGGTTTATTGTAGTAGGGTACAACCTGTAATGTACCATGTACTCCTATTTTAGCGGCTTTTTGCGTGGCTGCGATCGCTTCTTTTGTGGAATTAGAACCACACCCAGCTATGACCTTGGCTTTCCCGGCTACTGCCTGTAAAACTTCCACAAATAACTGGTATTCTTCATCCCAACTTAAGGTAGGTGATTCTCCAGTTGTACCACACACCACCAATGTATCTGTCCCATTTTCTACCAAATGGGCTGCTAGTTCTGCCGCTAAAGCATAGTTAACACTTCCGTCCGCTTTGAACGGTGTAATCATAGCGGTTAAAACTGTGCCGAAATCTCCCACCCTTTTGTTACTCCTTTATATTTTTTATCAGTTATCAGTTATCAGTTATCAGTTATCAGTTGACAGATTATTTCCACTGTCTACTGTTCACTGTTCACTGTTCACTGACTACTGACTACTGACTAACTTGCAACATAAGCCTTTCCAGGTTGGAGTAAATTCTTTTCTACCAACAACTCGGCTATTTGTACCGCATTCAGTGCTGCACCTTTACGAATTTGGTCGCCGCATAGCCACAGTTCTAAACCGTAGGGATGAGAAATATCTTGACGGATTCTCCCAACTAAAACTTCATCACGACCGCTTGCTTCTATGGGCATGGGGAAGTAATTTCTCCCCCAATCTTCTAATAATTTTACTCCAGGTGCGTTGCTTAAAATCTCTCTGGCTTCATCTGGAGAGAATGGTTCGGCAAACTCTAGATTAATTGCTTCTGAGTGGGCGCGGAGTACGGGAACCCGTACACAAGTTGCGGTAATTCTAATTTCTTGTGTGCCGAAAATCTTCCGGGTTTCGTTGACCATTTTCAACTCTTCCTCACAATACCCGATATCAGTCAGGGGGGAGTTGTGGGGAAATAAGTTAAATGCTAAGGGGTAAGGTAATACTTCGGCTACTGGTTCCTCACCGTTTAAGATGGCGCTGCTTTGGATTTTGACTTCTTCCATTGCCTTAGCACCTGCACCACTGGCAGATTGATAGGTGGCTGCCACGATGCGCTGCACTGGTTTAACTTGATGTAATGGCCATACTGCCAATGTCATCAAAATTGTAGTGCAGTTGGGGTTGGCGATGATGCCTTTGTGGTTGGCTGCGGCTTGGGGGTTGACCTCTGGTACTATCAGGGGAACCTCTGGGTTCATGCGGAAGGCGCTGGAGTTATCGATTACCACTGCACCCTTTTCCACAGCTACCGATGCCCAGGTTTTGGAAGTGGAACCACCCGCACTGGCTAAGACTATATCGACATTTTCCAAAGCGCGATCGCTCACTGCCTCTACTTGGATATTTTCTCCTTTAAATGGGAGCGATCGCCCTACACTCCTTTCTGATGCCAATAATTTTAAATCTGCCACCGGAAAATTCCGACTTGCCAGTAATTCCAGCAACTCCGTGCCAACAGCACCAGTCGCCCCTAAAATAGCTACACGATACGTTTTAGACAAATTAAATTCCTCCTTCCTCAGAGGTTATGGTTGATTTTTGCTCTTCTTTACAGATGTATGAAAATAACAATAGTTGAATATTTGAAATTAAGTTTTTCTGATTCTTAGCAATATTTCTTAAATTATTTATCCTAACTTTTAACTTTGTTTACATAACTTCATCAATTAAGGAAGTTTACAATATTTTTTGGTTAATTTTACGACCAAATCTAAAAAAATTATATTTATTATACAATAAATCGCTGTCACCCAGAAAAATCAGGAGAAGAGTATTATATTCTAATAACTGTCTACTGTCACTTTTCCCCTACCTCCTATCCTATTGGAGAGAAAAATCTGAGGAGTAGGATTCATAACATGAATCTGGAAATTCATTCTGCCTGGAAATCACAATCACACCTATGATGTGGGTAGCTGGGTAAGCAATGTACTATGATGCAATGTGAACCAAGCCAGTATAGTCAACCAACTGTGAATTTTCAAGCGGCAACTTGGGATTAACCCTGACAATAGATCCAACATTCTAATATAGGATACAGACTGTTGGTTTATTGGTTGTGAAAACCAGGATATCACGATAACCGCCCGACAGAACTGATGCAGTAGCTTTAACTATGACTGTTTCGGTAAAGTTATAGGGCTAAAGCGTCAAGTCCTTAGCCATTAGCAGTAGAGTGGATGCTGAGTGCTGAGTAAAAAACACTCGCCCCTAGCCTCTGTTTCACAGTTGGCGGTGAACTTTGTTTCATCAGGACTGCTTAGTAAACACCTCCCATTCTCACCAAGAGACATTAACTCAAAAGAAGCGATGAAAAGTCATGAGTGCCGAGTTCTAACTGAAAAGCTGAGTGGAAATTTCACTCAATACTCAGCACATAGCACTCATCACTAAATTTAGTCAATCGCATCTTGTATGTACTTGGAGTTACAAACCCAAAAATTTAGAGACGAAGCATGAAAGTTACCCAGGAAAAACTCCCCGCCAGCCAAATTGGTCTGGAAATAGAAATTACACCAGAAATTACGCAAAAAACTTACGAACAGGTAATTAAAAACTTATCCACCACTGTTAATATTCCTGGGTTCCGTAAAGGTAAAGTACCGAGAAATGTCTTGTTACAGCGTTTAGGTACAACTCGCGTCAAAGCCGCAGCTTTGGAAGAGTTATTACAAGATGGCATCGAGCAAGCGATCAAACAAGAAGCCATTGCCGCAATTGGTCAACCACGCCTGCGTTCATCGTTTGATGATTTAATTAATAATTACGAACCTGGAAAACCCCTGACTTTTACGGCGGCTGTTGATGTAGAGCCAGAAGTTAACCTGACAAAATACACTGGGTTAGAAATTAAAGCCGAAGAAATTCAGTACAACCCCGCCCAGGTTGATGATGTATTAGACAAAGAACGCCAGCAATTGGCGACATTAATTCCTGTGGAAGGAAGATCCGCCCAGTTGGGGGATGTGGCTGTAGTCGATTTTAAAGGTGTGATAGCCAAAGCGCCTGGCGACGACGAAAACGCCGAACCCGAACCCATTCCAGGGGGTGAAGGCACTGATTTTCAAGTAGAATTAGAAGAAGATAAATTTATTCCAGGTTTTGTAACTGGCATCGTAGGGATGAATCCTGGGGAAACCAAAGAAGTATCAGCGCAATTCCCAGATCCCTACGCTAACCAAGAATTGGCCGGAAAACCCGCTATTTTCACGGTGACACTCAAAGAAATCAAAGAAAAAGAACTGCCAGAATTAAATGACGACTTTGCCCAAGATGTCAGTGATTTTGAGACTTTAGAAGCCTTGCGTGCATCTTTGGAAGAGCGTTATCAAAAAGAAGCCGAAGACAAAACCAAGGCGAATAAGCAAGAGGCGTTGTTAGCCGAACTCCTCAAGTATCTAGAGGTAGATTTGCCTGAAACCCTGATAGACAAGGAAGTAGACGCGATTATCTCGCAAACAGCAATGCGCCTAGCCCAACAGGGTATGGATGTGAGGAAAATATTTACCCAGGACATTATCCCCCAGTTTAGGGAGCGATCGCGCCCGGAAGCTGTAGAACGCATCAAGCGGTCTTTAGCATTGCAAGAAGTGGCTAAACGCGAGTCTATCGAAGTCACCGCCGAAGAAGTGCAAGCCAGAGTCACAGAACTCCTACAACAATATCCCGATGAAGATATTGACCAAGATAGATTGCAAGTGATGGTAGAAAACGAACTGCAATCGGAAAAAATCATCGATTGGCTATTGGCAAATTCTACCGTGGAACTTGTACCCGAAGGCTCATTAACTCAGCAAGAGGAAACAGAGACAACTGCACCTGAGACTGAGGCGCAAACCCCAGAAGCTGCCGCAGAATCAACAACAGGGGAATAAATTAAGGTTGTTGTTGTCGGTGTGTTATGCCGTAGGCTAACGCACCACAGATTTTCCAGACGTTAGAATCAAGCCATCACACCCTATCAACCCGCAACTAACAGTGCTGACACCCCCTAACACAAACGGGGACTTTTAGGTTATAAATGCTGAGTCATGAGTATTAAACCAGTTATCAGTGAGCCAGTGCGGTCTTCTCTACGAGACGCTACGCGTTCGCGGTAGCGTTGCGTAGCAAAGGGGGTTTCCCCCATGAGCGACTGGCGAACCCGCAAGGGTTATCAGTTATCAGTCCTGACGGCTTATACTGGGCGATTTATATCCGCCACCAAAGCCTTCCACCAATTGGTGTGGTGTTTCACCAAGGATTTAACTGATAACTGTTCACTGTTCACTGTTAAAAATTTTTACTCATCAATCAACGCCAGACGTAGGCAAACTAGCCAATGGCAAAGTTTACACTCGCCCTTGCCTAGTGAGGGGTCACACGAGAAGAATGTAGATGAGGCATAATGGTTAACACATAGGTAAATCAAAAATCTCATTTATGAACCTATAGGCAGCTTTTGTTGCCAAAATCTCTGTACCAACTATATTTAACCGTTCTCCTATGCTTTTATCGCAGTCGGCACATTACCCAATCAACAGTTCCAGTCGATTTGGCATATCCTCCCACCTCAACGGCATCAGCAACATTGTGCCAATGGTTGTAGAACAATCAGGTATGGGGGAAAGAGCCTTCGACATCTACTCCCGTCTACTGCGAGAGCGGATTATTTTCTTGGGAACGCCCATCGACGATGCTGTGGCTAACACCATTGTCGCCCAGTTGTTATTTTTGGATGCCGAAGATTCGGAAAAAGACATCCAACTTTACATCAACTCCCCTGGCGGCTCTGTCTACGCAGGCATGGCAATCTATGATACAATTCAACAAATCCGTCCCGATGTTGTTACCATATGTTTTGGATTAGCAGCAAGCATGGGGGCATTTTTGTTAACCGCAGGAACTAAAGGTAAACGTATGTCACTACCTGATTCCCGCATTATGATCCACCAACCCCTGGGGGGCGCTCAAGGTCAAGCTATTGATATTGAAATCCAAGCAAGGGAAATTCTTTACATCAAGGGTCAATTGAACCAGTTATTAGCTGATCACACTGGTCAACCCCTAGAAAGAATTGAAGCAGATACCGATCGCGACTTCTTCATGTCAGCAGAAGAAGCCAAAAATTACGGTTTGATCGATCAAGTCATCTCCAGACAAAATCTTCCCACAGCAGGGGAAAACGTCACCATCGTGAAATAAGAGGCTGGTATGTCTAAGTACGACTCCCATTTAAAATGTTCTTTCTGTGGCAAGTCTCAAGAGCAGGTGCGAAAATTGATCGCAGGGCCGGGAGTTTACATCTGCGATGAATGCGTAGACTTGTGTAATGAAATACTAGATGAGGAGTTGCTAGATACAAGTGGTGCGGCGGCACAACCAGCACCAAAATCAGAACCCCCTCAAAAACGCCGCACCCGTTCCGCTAATCTCTCTCTCACCCAGATACCCAAACCGAGAGAGATTAAGAAGTACCTAGACGAACACGTTATAGGTCAAGATGAAGCGAAGAAAGTTTTATCTGTTGCCGTTTACAATCACTACAAACGCCTAGCAATCTTGCAGTCTAAGGGTAGTGGGAAAAATGGAGATGATGCAGTAGAACTGCAAAAATCCAATATTCTCTTAATTGGCCCTACAGGTTGCGGCAAAACTCTCCTCGCGCAAACCCTAGCCAAAATTCTTGATGTCCCCTTCGCTGTGGCTGATGCCACAACCCTGACAGAAGCAGGCTATGTAGGGGAAGACGTAGAAAACATTTTACTACGATTATTACAAGTAGCGGATTTGGATGTGGAAGAAGCCCAACGCGGCATCATCTACATCGACGAAATCGATAAAATTGCCCGTAAGAGTGAAAACCCCTCGATTACTAGGGACGTATCCGGCGAAGGTGTACAACAAGCTTTGTTAAAAATGCTGGAAGGCACAATTGCCAACGTTCCACCCCAAGGCGGACGCAAGCACCCTTACCAAGACTGCATCCAAATCGATACCAGCAATATTCTATTCATCTGTGGTGGAGCCTTCGTCGGGTTGGAGAAGGTGGTAGAGCAGAGAGGGGGTAAAAAGTCAATAGGTTTTGTGCAACCAGGCGAAGGACAATCTAAGGAAAAACGGGCAGCAGATGTGCTGCGTCATCTAGAACCAGATGATTTGGTAAAATTTGGCATGATTCCCGAATTTATCGGTCGTGTGCCAATGGTAGCCGTCGTAGATCCTCTGGATGAAGAAGCCTTGATGGCAATTCTAACTCAACCACGCAGCGCCCTAGTCAAGCAGTACCAAAAACTGCTGAAGATGGATAACGTCCAATTAGACTTTAAACCAGATGCGTTGCGAGCGATCGCTCAAGAAGCCTATCGTCGCAAAACTGGCGCAAGGGCATTACGCGGTATCGTGGAAGAACTCATGCTAGATGTGATGTACGAGTTACCATCCCGTAAAGACGTAACGCGCTGCACAGTCACAAGGGAAATGGTAGAGAAGCGTTCCACAGCAGAATTGCTAGTACATCCTTCTTCACTACCTAAGCCAGAATCGGCATAATAGTCATTAGTGAGTCCAGTCCTGTAGGCGGGTTTCCCGCCGTAGGGAACTGGCGAACCCGTTCGCGTTAGCGTCCCGTAGGGAAGGGTCATTAGTCATTAGTCATTGGTCATTAGTTAATAAACTGTTGACTGTTGACTATAGACTGTTGACTATAGACTATTGACTATGGACTATTGGACAAATGGCTTATATTACTGTTCGTGGTGTTGAGCATTATTATGAGTGGATCAAACAACCATCTGGGGTAGCAAAACCTGTGATGGTGTTTATTCATGGTTGGGCTGGTTCGGCTAGGTATTGGCGCAGTACATCTCATGCTTTATCAGAGCAATTTGATTGTTTACTCTACGATTTACGCGGGTTTGGACGTTCTAAAGGTAAACCCACTGTTGTCGGTGCTAGTGAGTCTGTAGCTGAGGCCCAGACAAATCAACAAAAGTCTCAAGCCATCCAAGAATTAACTTATGAATTAGAAGAATACGCTGAAGATTTAGCCGTTCTACTCGATGAGTTGCAGCTTGGGCGTGTTTATATTAATGCTCACTCAATGGGTGCTTCTCTCGCCACATTATTTTTCAACCGCTATCCCCAACGAGTGGAACGGGGAATTTTAACTTGTAGCGGGATTTTTGAGTATGATGAGAAAGCTTTTGCCGCTTTTCACAAATTTGGCGGTTATGTAGTCAAGTTTCGTCCCAAATGGTTAGGAAAGATTCCCTTTGTTGACCAGATGTTTATGGCAAGATTCTTACATCGTCCCATACCGAAAAGCGAGCGTCAAGCCTTTTTAGAAGATTTTCTCGCCGCCGATTATGATACAGCTTTAGGAACAATTTTTACTTCTGTCAGTAAAGCCCAATCTGAATTAATGCCCCAAGAGTTTGCTAAATTACAAGTTCCTACTCTACTGGTGGCTGGAGAATATGACCAAATTATTCCCGCCCAAATGGGAAAACAAGCCGCAGCCTTAAATAATCAGGTGGAATTTGTAGTAATTCCTGATACAGGACATTTCCCCATGTTGGAAGATGCAGCTACTTATCTGCGCATAGTGCGGGAGTTCTTGCAGGTGGCTACACCCGAATTACAAGCTAATTAAATTGTGCAAAACATTACTGAAGTTGAACATTATACCTAAATTTACCTACTTTTAATAATTTGCTTTTACACTAAAGATGTAATTTCAACCATCAGGCTATCCTCATGCAGTCTCAGCAAGCCTACACCACAGTGAATCGTCCAGGCGATAATGGTACATTTGTTGCACCCATGTCAACAATTTCTGCTTATCATCCCTGGGGTAAAACACCTGATCAAGCTCGTGGTGAACTTATTGACGTTGTTGAAATAATTCAGCAACAGTACGAGGGAAATGAACGTTCTCAGCCGGAAAATGTTTACATAAGCGCAGAAGAAGAACGTTATCAGCTAAGGTAATTATTCTCTCACTCTGACTTCCAAGAGTGTGTAGAGGGGCTTTTTGACCTCAAATGTAAAAGCCAACATCTTTTTTTCCATCGGGAAAGCGCTACGAAACGCTACGCATAGCCTGCTTCATGAAGGCGTAAGCGATCGCATCTGCCTACCTCAGCTATCATTCCATAATTAGTCAACAGTCAATAGTCAATAGTCCACAGTCTATATTCGTTAATTTTTGTTAATTTACTCATGACTGATGACTAATGACTATTGACTAATAATTAACCAAACCAGTGGGATGGTTCACTGCCTAATTGTACTGATTCACAAAGGTGACGACTAATCCAGTCTGATTTTTCTTGGAAAATAGAATAAATACCTTCGTGAATCAAACGTTGTAGGTGTTGTTGCTGTTCTAAAGGACTACGAGGTAACTTGTTGTTCAACCAACTTTCTTTTTCACAGCTTGGTATGAGTAATTGCTCGTCCGATATGACGCTATACAAGCAGGGAATACGGTTGAGGACAAAAGCAATTAACTCTTGGCGCAAATCGGGAATTGCAAATGCTTGTTGATAGGGATGATACGCATAAGTATCCAAAACATTTTCAATTTCTCCCAGAACTGATTGCTGCGTTAAATTTACTACTGTTTTCATCATTTTTTAATTCCTTTTTTATCTGTTTAGTGATTAAATTCGTGCAGAGAAACACCCTGCTAAATGGCAATCTTTTCCAGGCAACCATTTAGAAGTTATCTCTATTTTGATATCCCAGTCATAAACAAACTTTTTATTTTTGTATATTTCCAGCTATTTGGCTATATACATTTTTTTAGTTGAGACTGATTGACAGTATAGCTCTTAAAAAAGAAGACTCAACAGAGCAGTAAAGTCTCATATTTTCTATTTATATTTTAATTTTTTCCAATTGACGAGTTTGTAATGAAAATCTACACAAAAAGAAGCAAAACTATGAGGGATCAGCGAAAAATGATCTAAATTACTATTAAAAAGAGTAAATTATCGATTAAAGTAAGACTTAGATTTTTGTTTACATTACTTATTAAACATATATTTAACTTATCTATCCGGTTTTAGGCGAGCGTTATTTTTTCTAAAAAAAATCATCTTTATAGATGAATATAATAAGGACAAAAATCATGCTTTTTATATGGAATAAACTATCTAATGATAGATGTATAGCAGGGGACAGGTGATAGGTTACAGGGGACAGGCAAGAGAAAGCTCTTGCAGTAAAGACTTGATGATTAATCAATTTCCTAAGCTATGTGGCGACTGCTATAAATACAAAAAATTTTAGGTGCATGAGTTACACCCAGTCTTCAGAGAGACTCTTCTCCCTATATTGGGAGAAGGAAGAGGAAGATTAGGCAAAAACTTTGAGAAAGTTTTCCCCAGGTAGAACTAGCTGCTTTAAATAATTGTTAATCTTTACAGATGCGGCCAGTCCAGAAAGCATTGCCCCTTCTACAAGATTGCCACCACACCAATCACCACAGCAGACTAAAGGTAGTTCAGCTTGTGCGGATAAAAGTTTATCTTGCCAAGGGTTACTAGGGAAGGCATAGCGCCAGCGATGTACTTGTAACCATTCTGGTGTTTCTAGCCAGGGTATTTCTAAAGTCTGGGCTGCATACTTTAACATTTGCTGTCCTATGGGTTGTAAATCTGAAGCCTCTAAATGAAGTTGGGCAAAATTGGCGCTGCTTTGCAAAACAAATACTGGTTGTTGGGGTTGAGGACGCTTGCTACTATCTAAACCAATCCATCCCAAAATAGCATCATCAACAAAGCTATAGGCTCTCCAGTTTGGTAGGGGATGAGATGAAGGAGGATATAGTGCGATCGCACTCATACAGGGATAAAATTCTACAGAACTCAAATCTGTTAAAAATTGTTTACCCAACACAGCCTCACCCAACGGAGTCAACAACATCGCCGCTTGAGGTGCAGGAATAGCTATCACTAAAGCTTGAGCAGTTAATTCTTCATTGCTGGATTCTAAAGTTAAACGCCAATTTTTTTCCGGTGTTAAGTTAACTTCTGTAACGCGCTGATTGAGGAGAATATTTAAATTTTGGGCGATAAATTTAGCGATCGCACTCATACCCGCAGGCGCAACATAACGCGGCGTGGCGTTCGGCTGGAGTTCTGACCAGTTTTCTAAGATATGGCGATCGCATAATAACTCTACAAAACTAGTGAATAACTCACCCTTGGGCTTTAAATAACAAGCTCCGTGATCTGCCCAAGTTCCGTGTAATCGCCGCGTAGCCATTCGTCCCCCTAAACCACGGGACTTTTCCACAACTAACACCGAATATCCAGCCTGACTTAACTGCTGGGCGCAAACCAAGCCAGCGATACCTGCACCGATAATTACAACGTCATTCATAGGATTGGGGAAAGGGGAAAGGGGAAAGGGGAGGGGTAATAGAGGAAAGGGTAAAGACTTTCTCAGGTGCGCCTCTGCTCATCTCCCTCATCTTCCCCCACTTCCTCATCTCCCGGTTGGTGAGTTTCGACTACGCTCAACTACCGCGTAGTCGTTCGACGAAGTCGTTCCCGCAGGGTACCACATCTCCCCATATATTCTGATAGCTAATAGTAGAATAGGGTACAGAAAAGCTGCATGGAAGGGAGGAAGGGAAATTGGATGAACTGAGGGCGGCGCTAGAGTTAGCAACTGACGAAGAATTGCAGGATTTAACAGCAATTCTGTTTAGTCGTAAGTTTAATCCCCTTGATTATGTTCAGACACCTGAACCAATCGAAATTCAAAGCCAAAACCGGGAAGCTTGGCTAGATTCGCTAGAAAATCGCTTTCGGTTTTTAGCCGCCGATGGAGTGACGGTATTACGAGGAAAAACAAACCAAGTAACTTACCGTCAAGCATTAATTCAAGTCTGTAAGTATTTAAAAATTCCTTACTCTCAAGATTTAACAACAATTGATTTAGAAGCAGAAGTATTTTTACATCTGCTAGGACAAGTGTGGAAAAGATTACCAGAAAAAGAAAAACAAAAATTGGCTACGCAAGTACAGCGTCAACTTGTGAAATCGGAGGTAAAAGAACCTTTACCTCTGTTGTTGCAACCTAATCCCTTCGGCTTGCTGTTAAAAGGTGGTAGCGCCTTAGCTGTCACATCCGTTGTTAAGCCATTGGTTTTACAACAAATTGCCCGTCAATTTGCTATTCACTTTGCTACTTATCAAGTAGCTAAAGATGCCTTGATTCAAGGTTCGCAAGCAGCAACAACACAGTTTCAAAGCTATGTTACGTTACAAATGGCGCGTCAGGGTATGACTGTGAGTGCAGCCCGTTATGGAGCAGTTCGCAGCCTCTTTGCCTTTGTTGGCCCGGTTATGTGGGCTTGGTTTTTCGCCGATTTAGGCTGGAGAAGCATCGCTACAAACTACGGTCGTATTATCCCGACTATTTTTGCCTTAGCGCAAATTCGGCTTACCCGTGCTGAGTGTTGGGAATTGGCTTGAAGATAGTGGACAGTGGACAGTGGACAGTGGACAGTGAACAGTGGACAGTGAACAGTGAACAGTGGACAGTGGAAATAACCTGATAACTGATAACTGATAACTGACAACTGATAACTGATAACTGACAACTGATAACTGTCAACTGTCAACTGTCAACTGTCAACTGACTATTAACCAGGGGTTTTAGCTTGAAGTTAGCTTTTTATCATCCCAAACCTGAATGCCAATTTTCTTGGAATTGCTTTCAACTGGGGCTATTATTTTTTCCGCTCACTCCTTTTGTGGGATTTGTGAGCATCATGCTAGGGGCGTTAGTAACTTGGATACGCCAATATCGCAGCATTATCCGCCGTCCCATCAATTGGGGATTTGCCTTACTGAGTTTTTTGCTGTTTGTTTCCGCCTGCTTTGCTAATGACAAAGCAGCAGCTTTTGTCGGGTTATTTAATTTACTGCCATTTTTCTTATTATTTACAGGTTTGGGTTTCCTGATTCAAACAACTGCACAATTACGCCACATAGCTTGGATTTTAGTCATTGGTTCTGTACCAATGGTAATTATGGGCTTTGGGCAGTTGTTTTTTGGCTGGAACTTGCAAATACAAGTTTTGTGGATTTTATTAGACTGGTCGATCGCACCCGGTGGTAGTCCCCCTGGACGCATGGCTGCTCTGTTCATGCACGCTAATATCTTTGCAGCTTATTTAGCGATCGCCTTCACCCTCAGCATCGCACTACTGCTAGAACAACGGCAAGCGAGGAGCAGAGGAGCAGAGGAGCAGAGGAGCAGAGGAAGCAGTATTTTTCCTTTCCTTTCCCCCTTCCCCCTTTCCCCTTTCCCCATCATCTTCCTCACATTCTCAGCCATTGCCGACTTTACCGCCTTGATTTTAACTAACTCGCGTAATGGGTGGGCGATCGCTATTATTGCTTGTTTGGCTTTTGCATTTTATCAAGGTTGGCGCTTACTAGTCGGTGGTGTTGCTGCCTTAGTCACCAGCGTCTTATTAGCGGCTTTTGCACCTTCCCCAATTGCCCAAGCTTTCCGCCAGATTATTCCCGCTTTCTTTTGGGCGAGATTAAACGATGAAATGTATCCAGATAGACCAGTTGCCTTAATGCGAAAAACTCAGTGGCAATTTGCTTGGTCTTTGACTCAACAACGTCCCTGGACAGGCTGGGGATTGCGTAATTTTACTGACCTTTACAAAGCCCAAATGAATATTGATTTGGGACATCCCCATAATTTGTTTTTAATGCTATCTGCGGAAACTGGATTGCCTAGCACCTTGCTATTTTTTGGGATACTGAGTTGGATATTATTTGCGGGGTTTCAACTGATATGGAAATCAAACTATATAGCTCAGAAAGATAGATTGATATTTTTCAGTTATCTTGTAGTTCTTGGAGAGTGGTTGTTATTTAACACAGTAGATGTTACCCTTTTTGATTTTAGAGTAAATACCTTATCCTGGGTAGTCATGGCGGCTATTGGTGGAAATATATATTATTACCAACAACACAAAAAAATGTAATTTAATAAACTTAGTTTGGTATTTTTATAGTAAAATTATATTCCCCAATCCGGTAATTATAAAAGTAGTAATAAAGTCTTTATTACTGGAAATTTACCGAACAAACTACCATTAGTATATTTAACGAAACCTTAATTTGTATATGTAGCAGGGGAAAGTTAACAGGGGAGAGGGGACAGCCTCAAAAGCTGCTTTATATAAAGATTTTATAATTAATCTATGTCCTAACCTATGTGGCGACTGCTATAAAAAATTTTTCAGTGGTTACACTGCGGCATCTAGAGTTAGTCATGACTAATATGAATATATTCACGTTTGTGACTGTGAGTGTGGCTAACACTAATTAGCCACTGTTGCTGATTGTTGGGAAGGTGTAGGGATAACCCTAAAAGGGTTTTCCTGCATAACAGGCATCTAAAAAAGATGCCTTTTTTTATTTGCATTACTTGTGTCAGTTTTCAGTTGCCAATGGTCAGTTGTGAAAATATTTTTCGCTATTGAATTACTGACAACAACCCCATACTTTTTGAATAAAGTTATGATTATTTTTTATGTGATATGGGATTCATACCTGATTTTTGAAAGCTACTAAGGTGGGCAGTGCAGCGCCGTATCATAGTTTTGGTGGGCAGTGCATCGGCATACAGGTAATTTTTGAATGAAGTTATGATTGTTATTGATGTGATATTAAAAGAGAAATATTACTCTTATTTACAATAACTAATAAGTCTTAACTCGTTGTTCCGTTACTAAAGTTAGGCTTATCCATTCGCCTTTATCGTTGTAGCTACGAACCATGCGTTGGCGGAAGTTTGGTTTAATTAGCCAACCCACTTCTAAAATAAAGGTTTGACGTACCTGCACTTTGAGGGGAGAAGTGGCAGAAGCACCGTTAGGTAATAATAATACTTGTACTTGTTTTTGCGGGTCTTGGTCAAAGAGAATAATTGAGCCATTAATAGTAGCGGTTGTGGCTATGGTGTGTCCGGCAAAATTCAAAGTTTGAATTAAGCGACCACTATCATCAAGTTGTAATTTGAGGTTTGTAGAAATCGTATCAGGCGATCGCCAATCAGGATAGATGGTTGTGGCTTCTCCTTCCCATTCGCCTAATAAATCGTCCACTTGTAGAGGTGGATTTTCTTGTGCTTGTGTACCTGCTAAATGTTCACGAATTAAAGTAAGCTGATTCAGATGACCGTTTTTATCAAATAACTGCACCAAACGCAGGCGGCGATTTTCATAAATTAAACCCAGTTCTGCGCCAAATTCCGAAAAAGGCCCCAACTGAATGGAACCTTGAGAAAAAGCGCCATTTTCAAAAAATAAAACACTTTTCGCCAAAGAGCTATATTCTAAAACCTTTTCCGTACCTTCTTGGCGAATAATCTGGCGGACTGTCTGATTGTTATTTAACCCTTCTAGAGAAACAACGGTGGGAATGTCATTTAAAAGTTGACCTTGGGGTGAAAATTGGGTGAATGAACCTTGCCATTCACCGAGATTTTGTAATAACCGTTCCCATTGAGATGACATAGTGATTAACGAGTGCTAATTGCTGAGTAGCATATCAGTTTTGAGGTTTTGTAGTAAGGACTTTAGTCCTTATTTTCTGAGGACTCAAGTCCTCACTACTAACTTCTGGCAAAACGCCGGACTGCGAATAAACTACCCATCAAGCCTACTGTCGCGCCAAAGCCTAGAAGAATTAGAGGTAATAGTAAAACTTGGGCGGTGGTGAGTTGTAAACCATTGGTAATAAATTGGATAAACTCTGGTTGATTGGCGAGTAGCTTACCGATAAACTGTTGGATGAGAGAAATGAAACTCCAAGCGATCGCACCGCCAAGTAAACCAAAAGTTATTCCCTGCAATATAAACGGGAGATATATCCAAGCAGAAGTTGCTCCCACTAACTGCATAATTTCAATTTCCCGACGACGCGCCAGCACAATGAGGCGAATCGTGGTTGTGGTCACGGCGATCGCAGTTAAAGTTAAAATAATTGTAATTGTCAAAGTCACCCAATTTAGACCCCGATGCAATTGGGCAATGCGTTTAACCGCTTCATCGACATACTGCACCCTATCAACTCCCTGTAACTTAGCTAATTGAGTCGCTAAAACTGGCACAGCCTGAGAGTTACGCGCTTTAACTTTAATTTCATCAACCAAAGGATTTTCCCCAAGCTGTTGGGTAGCCCCCTCAATATCGGAAACTCCTAATTCTTTAACTAACTTAGTCCAAGCTTGTTCTTTAGTAATAACCTCCATTCCCACCACCTCCGGCATTTGTGCCACAAATGGTTCAATAGTTGGCGCTGATCTGCCAGAATCAAGATAAACGGAAACTTCTAATTGGCTACCAAACTGATTCAGGAGTTTTTCTACTTGCCAAGAGGTTTGCAAACTCAAGCCAAATAAAAATAGTAGAACCGTAACAGTACTGACAGCCGCCCAATTCATCCAACCGCCACGCAACAAACCCAAGAAGGTTTCTTTCAGTAGATAGTCAAGCTTCGTGAGAAATTTAAACACAACTCACCCTAATAATTCTGTGATAAGAGGAGCAGGGGAGCAGGGGAGCAGGGGGAGCAGGGGAGCAGAGGAGATAGTCTTTTCCCTTTCCCCCTTCCCCTTTCCCCAGTCCCCAGTCCCCAGTCCCTAGTCCCTTTTATACTCGAAGATTATTCAATTTGTAAGACAACTAATGTCATATCATCATTATTTTGTCTGTCATCACCGATGAATTGCTGAACTTGGTCGAATAGGTAATCTACTATTTCCTCTGGGCCGTTACAGTATCGGCAAGCTGTACTAAAGGCTGTCACAAAATTCTCTTCATCGAAGCGATCGCCACTTGCCGCCGCCGCATCGGTCAATCCATCTGTATAATAAACTACTGTATCCCCAGGTTCCAACTGTACTTGAGCATCTTCATACTGACTATTAGCATCTAAGCCAATTAACATCCCCAAGGTATCCAAACGGGTGATACTTTTTGTCGCTGCGTGCCACCACAAAGGGGGATTATGGGCTGCATTGCTGTAAGACAAAATTCGTTTGTGCGGATTATATTCTGAGTAAAATAACGTGATGAAGCGGTGAGAATTTTCTAAGTCCGCATACATGACGCGGTTGAGGTTTTGCAAAATCCCGGCTGGCGAGTTACCGTGTAACACTTCTCCCCTCAGCATCCCTCGCATCATGGTCATAATTAACCCTGCCGGCACACCTTTACCCATGACATCGCCAATTACCAAACCCCAACGACCAGAATCTTGACGGACTCCGTTATGGGGATAGATTTGATTATGGCTGGTGGGAATAAAATCATAATAATCTCCACCAACACGATTGGCAGGTCTACAGCGTGCCGCTACGCTAGCCCCAGGAATATAAGGACATTGACGCGGCAGTAGTCGTCTTTGAATCTCCGCACCAATTTCTAGTTCTTGGTCTAAACGTTCTTTTTTCTTCAGTTCTACGGCTAGTTCGTCGTTTTCAATGGCGACTGCGGTTTGGTCTGCTATTAACCGCACTAACTTTTGTCGAGTTTCTGTCCAGGTATATTCAGGATCGCGGCTTAATACATACAGCCAACCCCGTTCTGTATGCTTCACCAAAATTGCCGTACCAAAGATTTGCACATCCGGCCCCAGGTGGCGGTGCATCTGGTCGTCTAACATTCCTGTGGCGGTAGCTAGAGGCGCGGTGTTGGGCAAAAGTGTGATTTGACTGCTAGCTGTTTCTAAGGCTTTACGGATGTTTTTACGCTGGCGGCTATCTTGCCAGTGTAGCTGCTCTAATCTCACCTGACCATTGGGTTTGTAGAGAAACAGAGCGCTACCATCGGCATCTGTAACTCTGGTTGCCATCAAAGGAATCAGTTCCAAAAACTGATTCAAATTATTGAAGCTTCTGAGGGCAAATCCTAAAGAACTCAGCAAGTCTTGGATTTTGTTCTGTTCCCGGTGCAATCGTGCCACGAGTTCTTTGAGCGCTACGACTGGTGTGACATCTGCCGTAGCACTATTATTGTTGTCCGTGGGTGGGGTAGGAAATTGAGGCACAGAAGTTATTGCACTGGAAAAGGTGAATGTTAAAGCAAAAATGAAGAAATTTTTAATTAGCGATCGCTAAACAATATTGGGTTAATCTTTAACCCTTTAGCAAGAGTAAAAAGACGTAAGACTTAATTTGACATAAGTATTACATTTGCTCAGAAAATTTCTATCTCCAGAGAGGAATTTTATTCATGTACTTTAATCTACTGATACTACATGAAATTTTCTTAAAATTCCGTAGCATCAAGTAAGTAGCTGTATGGCAGTAAACAAGCAACAGGCTTGACGGGCATTTAAAGTAAAGTTTGATAATTGATTGATGTCCTATCTATCAGGTCATTCTTATAGCTTTATGGCAACTCCTATTACTAGCCAAAATTCTTCGTGCTGCCTTTGATAACTTCCGTAGGTCGCTATGAAAACAGTATTAGAGTGAAATTTTAGCAAATAACATCAAAAATGGGGACTGGGGATTGGGGACTGGGGATTGGGGACTGGGGATTGGGGACTGGGGAAAATAACAACTGTCAACTGTCAACTGTCACCTGTCAACTGTCAACTGTCAACTGTCACCTGTCAACTGTCAACCACTCAAGAGAGCTTCGACAAACTCGTAGCTGGAAAAGGGGCGTAAGTCTTCAATGCCTTCGCCTGCGCCAATAAAGCGGATGGGTAAACCGAGTTGCTGCACTACTGCTAAGGCTACGCCGCCTTTGGCTGTGCCATCTAACTTGGTTAATACTACACCACTCAGTTGAGCGGCTTGGGAGAAGATTTCAGCCTGTCTCAAGCCATTTTGACCTAGAGTAGCGTCTAACACCAAAAGTGATTCTATTTTGGCATCAGGGGCTTTTTTGTCAATGATTCTGCGAATTTTACTCAGTTCATCCATTAAGTTTTTCTTGTTCTGCAATCGCCCGGCTGTATCTACGAGTAATAATTCAGTATTTCTTGCTTGAGCTGCGGCGATCGCATCAAATACCACTGCGGCGGGGTCTGTATTCTTTCCGGGATTAGCGATTACTTCTACCCCACTTCTTTGTCCCCAAACTTTTACCTGTTCCACAGCCGCCGCCCGGAAGGTATCGGCTGCACCAATTAAGCAGCGATAGCCTGATTTATGGGCTAGGTGGGAGATTTTGCCGATGGTGGTAGTTTTCCCTGCACCATTGACTCCTGTAATTAACCAAATATTTAAGCTGTCTTTGTCTGGGGCAAAACTGCCTTTGTGGGATGTCTTGAGGGGTGAGTCTAGCATATCCCGCAAGATTTGTTTCAGGTAGGCGATCGCTTGTTCTGGTGGAGTGACTTCTTCCCGTAGTTTATTCTGGAGAGAACTAATAATATGATCTGTTGCTTCTACACCCACATCGGCTTGCAAAAGTAAAGCTTCAATTTCCGCTACAGCCGCTTGGTTAAGAGGCCCCTGTCCCACAATTGCCTTAAGTTGGTTGAGGATATTGCGGCGGGTTTTATCTAATCCTTGACGTAGCTTTTTCAGCCAAGTAATTTCTTCAATAGATATATCTTCTGCTCGTCTACCTTGAGCCGCTAATACTTCTGCTGACCAAACAAACCCTTCATCAAAGGTTATTCCCTCAATTTCTGGGGCTGCTTCCTGTGTAGTCGCTGCTGGCTGTACTACTTCTGGTTGTGGTACTTCAATGGCGCTGGCTATTAGTCTTTCTTGCCTAGCTTCTCGCTCTGCGGCTGCTCGTTCTAGGAAGGATAATGCAGGTGCTGGTGTTGCTTCTGCTGCTAGTGATTCTACTGTTTCTGGTTCACTTTCTCCAGCTTTTATCGTATCATTAGTTACCTCTTGGGATTCTTCAGTAACTGCTTCCACCTCTTGATTTTGAATAGTTTCTTCTACTTCAGTGGCGGTATTATCTTGTACTGATTCTGGTATATTTTCTATCTGGGCAGTTGCGGTTATTTCTGCTTCAGTTGTTGCTGCTGGCGGTTGAGAATCTGCTGATTCAGGTTGAGATTCTACTTCCTGAGATTTTTGTTTTTCTTGAATGTTTTTATAAGCAGCTTTTGCAAACGCCAACAAATCTGTTGTTGAGTCTGGTACAGTAGCGGCTGGCTCTGGTTGAGATTCTGTTACTGGGGGTGTTTGTTGTTCTTGTGTCTCCGGGGGAGTTGGCGCGGAATTGTCTTGTTGACGACGGAACCAATTAAAAACCATTGCAGCTAGCGGTGATAAGTTGTTAACAGAGTTATGAGTTATGAGTCCTAAGTTATGAGTGTGAACTACCCACACTGACTTGGAGTACCAAGTACAGTGTCGGCTTCTGTAATCACGGGGGAATGCCCAAACTTAGACTTTGCCTAACGGCACGCTACGCGAACGCCCAAGTTTAGGACTTACTTCCCCTCCTACAGCAGAAACGGCTGAACCTTCCGCCTTTATCATTCTGATGCCTTCGGCTCTAATATTTATAGCTGCATTTCCATCTCTGTCATGATGAGTGCCACAACTAGGACAAGTCCACTCACGGACATCCAACGGCATCTCACCAATTTGATAGAAACAATTAGAGCAGAGTTTAGAACTGGGAAACCACCTATCAATCTCAACCAACTTTCCACCCTTGCGTTCTAGCTTGTAGGCTAAAAAGTTGGTGAATGTTCCCCATCCTGCGTCAGATATTGATTTCGCCAATTTGTGATTGCGTACCATGCCTAGAAGGTGAAGATTCTCTACTATGACAGCTTGGCTATCGCTGACCAACTTATAACTAAGTTTATGTAGAAAATCTTGCCGCGAATTACTAACTCGCTCGTACACTTTGGCAACAACTTTTCTATATCTATTTCTTGAATTACTCCCCTTTTGTTTACGGGCTAACTTCTTTTGTTTACGCTTGAGGTTTTTCTCATGCTTGGCAATGTGTTTAGGATTATCGTATTTAGAAATCTTTTCACCGTCAGATACAACAGCGAAATGTTTCAGCCCTAAATCAATACCGTAAATCTTCCCCTCCGTAATAGCAGGCTTTTCCCTCTCTACTTCAGTCAGGATAGATGCCAAGTATTTTCCTGATGGCGTTTTGCTAACAGTGACAGTCTTTATTTTTCCTTCAATCGGTCTATGTATTTTGGCTTTGATTATCCCAATATTGCCTGGGAGTTTTACATTACCATCCACAATCTTGACGTTTTGAGGGTATTGAATTGACTGCTTACCATGCTTGGATTTGAACTTAGGAAAGCCAGCACGTTTCTCAAAAAAGTTCTTATATGCAGTAGTTAGGTTGAGCGTTGTGGCTTGCAAAACTTGGCTATAACAGTCAGCTAACCAACAAGTATCTTCTGCTTTTTTGAGATCAGGAAGTAGTGCGTTGAGTGCTGCGCGTGTAAGTCCTTTACCCGTTTCCTTATAAGTCTCAATTGACTTATTTAGAGCGTAATTCCACCACCAACGAGAGCAACCAAAAGCTTGAGCTAACTGAATTTGCTGCTCAATTGATGGGTATAAACGAACTTGTACAACCTTGTGCAACACTCAACATCACCTCCTTATATATCTATTTTCACATGATATATATTTCGTGGTAAGCATCACAACTCACGACTCAGCACTGACTAAACACTTAATGCCTTTTTCTGTTCGCTGACTCGGCGCAATACACCGTTAATAAAGCGATGTCCTTCATCGCCACTGTAGCGTTTAGCTAACTCTACAGCTTCGTTGATGGCGACGCTATGGGGTAGATTGAACAACGTCATTTCTGCTACCGCGATGCGGAGAATATCACGGTCGATTTGGGCTAGGCGGGTAACTTGCCAATCTACTAACGCTGCGGTGATTTGCTCATCAATCACGGTGCGTTCTTCGCTGACGACTTTGACAAGTCTGATAGCATATCTACCAACTTCCTTGTCCTGATTTGCTAGCTGAATTAGTTCGGGAAATTCCACGGCTGCGCCTAGCTGATTGATGGCTGTTTGTGTATAGGCGATCGCTTCTTGCAGCATACTCCGAGCTGTATTCAAATCTGAAGCCCTGGTTTGACTGGTTAACAGGCGATCGTTACTCCGTTGCAATTCCGCCGCCGCATTATCTAAGGTATCCTGTACTTCTGCCCTCAAGGTGCGTACTGTGGCTAGTACTAACTTAGGCAGGTGTTCCTCTGTTAATTTTTTAGGGTTTAATGGTAACTGGCTCAGGCTTAAAAGAGCCAGTTCACGCGCGATTTGCTGGGGTTTACGGTCTTGCATAAAAGTAAATATTTCAGTAGTAATTTAATTTCTGGGTGACAAATTAATCAATTGTGACAAAGCCAGACAACCATCTTATCTGTAATAGGTGTGAATTTACCGGATTTTTTTAGGACTGGGGATTGGGGACTGGGGAAGGGGGAAAGGGGAAAGGGGAAGGGGGAAGGGGGAAAGGAAAAATAATGTTTGTTTCCTCTGCTCCCCCTGCTCCCCCTACTCCCTCATCTCCCTCATCTCCCCCTACTCCCCCTACTCCCTCATCCCCGCCCTTTCTGGGCTAGCTCTAGGGGCGCTAATGGGGTATTTGGTGCTACAATGCCGCCGGAAACTATAACTTTGAAGGCATCTTCTACGGACATAGAAAGGTTAACTACCTCATCTTCTGGAACTACGGCGTACCAGCCTGTAGTCGGGTTTGGTGTGGTAGGAATAAATACACTCAACATTGGACGAGACATTTGAGACTGAATTTCACTGCTCATCACACCTGTCACGAAGGCGATCGCCCACACTCCTCGACGGGGATATTCTACTAATATCACCCTGCGAAACCTACCATTGGAATCCTTAAGTAGTGTTTCTAAAAGCTGCTTCAGGGTTTTATATACCTGCCCAGCCAAGGGTATCGCCTGTAATAATCGTTCCCCAAAGTCTAACAACCAGCGTCCAGCAATATTCCTCGCCATCAACCCAATCACTAAAATACTGAGTAGTGGTACAGCTAGACCCACTGCCAAGTTCAGTACATTTACTAAGATTGGATGTAGCCCATCAAAGGGGTTTAGTTGTTTAGGAATTTGAGTGAGAAAATTAATTACCCAATTAGCGATCGTAATCGTTAACCAGATGGTGGTTGCTAGGGGAATTACTACTAACAAGCCAGCAATCAGGTCGTTTTTTAAGTCCTGCTTTAAGCGGTCTATTCCCAAGCCTCTATTCTCTTTTTTTAGGATAGTGGAACTTTCGTTATTGGTACTCATTCCAGTAAATTTGTCTAATAGCCCAGGTTTTGTTGCAATATTTGCTATTGCATTTTTTAGCCCAAATACTAAGTATTAGAACTGTGACCAGGAAATTATCAAGCATTTAGCTGGCAATAGGTTTTCCCTACCACAGTCTATACAGGCACATTCCAAATAAAAAAAGCTAATTTGTCTGTGAAGACGTTACTTTTCTTTGTACAAATTGTAAATTATGGTTGCAAATCCTTAGTAATTACAATCCTACCGCTTTCTGTTAAAAGCTGCTATGCCTATAAAAATAAGTCCAGTACATTGATGATAACGAGACGCTGTTAACCTACAATGACTGAACCTAAATGCTTTTATGAAAATAAAATGTTACAAATTTTAACTTATAGTTTTTGAGCTTAGGAATTGTGTCAGGTTCAAGAGAAATAAATCACTAACCCCTAACCTCTAAACCCTAGTCTCTAGCCCCTAACCCCTCTTTCTGGTTGCTGTCTTTGCTCACCGCCACTGGTGCGTCTAAACTAGGGGTTGGCAAATATTTCATTTCCCAGGCTTTCAATAAAATCAGGTATTCATAAAAAGCCTGTAATGTACACCATGCTAATCCCGCACGTCCATCTAGACAACCACCTAAAAGGAAGTACATATACAAAAAACGTAACACAGGTCTGGCGGGTAGTCTTAAAGATAAGTCTTTTAAAGCACGTCGTCTAGCAACTTCCGATTTACCAAAGAACAACTCACGCCACTCAACCTTGCCGTTTTCTAATTGGTATAAAGTTTCTTTGGCTTCATCAGTAGAATAACGGTTGTGCTTTTCTATCCAACGGCTCAGACCTTTACTGCAAGTGTAGTGAGGATAGGTTTCCTTTAAAAAGCTGGTAGCACCTTCACATACTTCTCGTTCCGTATGTCCGTAGTCAGTGAACCACACTTTCCCGTGACGGAAAAGGCGCATCTGATAACGGGGATATTGAGTGCTGTAACGAATCCAGCGATTCATAAATATGACACGTTCGGCAACGTAATAACCGATGTATTCGGAACTTTTAATTGCTTGTTCGCACTCAGCAAACAACTCTGGTGTCATCCGTTCATCAGCTTCGAGAATGTACACCCATTCGTGTTTGGGTGGAAGCGACTCCAGCATCCAAGTGCGTTGGCGACCGTGGCTTTCAAAGGCGTGCTGCACAACTCGGATGGGATAGCGACTGGCAATTTCCACAGTGCGATCGCTACTACATGAGTCTACAACAATGATATCGTCCGATAACATCGCTGATTCTATACAAGCTGCAATATCTAATTCTTCGTTATAAGTCAATATGTAAATCGAGAACATTGCCAAGTCTTATAGTTATTTTTTTAATTAGTCAATAGTCAATAGTCAATAGTCAGTAGGGGCGGGTTTATTGAGAAATTCATGGAGAAAACAAATATGTCTGTTAAACCCACCCGTACAACAGTCCATAGTTGTTCTCCCTCATCTCCCTCATCTCCCCCATCTCCCCCACTCCCCCATCTCCGACTGAGGGCTAAGAGTGCTGTGGAAAAAATTATCCTCTCGCCCCCTAGCCTGATGAGTCAATAAATTAACGTGCTGGTGCTTTATTTTTGCGTCCACCGCCTTGGAAAGCACCTATATTTCTGAGTCCTGACCAGCCGATAATGATGTAGCCAATGGACAATATTAAGCTGCTGATACCAATTCGCAGTCCTGATTTCCAAGCATTGTCTCTAGCTTGTTTAGTTGCGTCGTCTCTACGCTGACGGATTTGGGTTAATCTTTGAGTAGCCAGTCCTTGAGGATCTGTTTGCTGGGCGATAAACTGATCCAATTCTTGAGGATTAGCTTTAAATTTCTTGAGTAATTCTTTCTGTTGTGCTGGAAGTCGAGGGTTACTTAACGCTTGTTGATATCTTTGGTCATCTTGGAGCAGTTCACTGAATTGAGCTTTAGCTTGGGTGCGTAACTGCTCTAATTGAGCCTTTCCTTGCTCAGTGTTGGCTTGGGCTTGGAATTGTGCTAACTGATTTTTGAGTTGGTTTTCTGCCTGTTCTGCGTCTTGAGTGATTTGGTTAACTGTTTGGGTACTAGCTTGTCTCACATTATTGAGATGTAATGGGAAAATCAGCAAAAATATCAATCCCAAAATGCTGGAAAGTATCAAAACTGGCAACCTTAAATCAAAACCTTTGCCAGTTCCATCATTAGCACCGTCTATCCAGTACCCAGTGAATAATGCCCCCAAGCCCACCAAAGGCACAATACCTCGGTCAACTAATGCTGTTGCTACGTTAATTTGCCATACCCTATCTGTGGGTTGAAACGGCAACAACAAGATTAAGAAATCTAGTAAGAACGACACAATTAAGACTATCCCCACAACTTTGAGGATTAGCGAGGCATTTACAGAAGCAAAGCGATTAACCATAGTTTTTCAAATGTCTACAGGATTGAGATTGAGTGATGATTCTATCTAAAGCTACTTGAATATTGTTACCCTAGCGCTAGTTGTTATATGAATCTACCCATATTTTGGAGATCAATTGCAATGCTGTTATATGACAAATTTTTTGTTCTTGAGTTTCAAGCTACACTACGTTAGCATTGCGGTTCTGAATATTATCAGTAATAATTTAGTATTCTATACTACATATATAATCTATAGGACTCCCTTTTGATTTTTGAAAAAATTCAGTGCATATCTATATATTGCTTCACCTTTCTCTCTTCCCTACCTACGCAAATTAATTCAGAAATCAAAACAGATGACTATAGTTTAAATTTGCTACTTCATCTTAACTTCTGTTTCCCAAACTTGCTGCCAGATTGGTAAATCTTCTGGTCTGTCAACATCAGCTAACTGTGGTAAATTATGATATGAGAGGTTGAGTTGGTTGGCAATCTCTACAGTTTGGTGTAATACTTGCGAACTTCCCCAGTTGATGTTGATGAATAATTCTGGGATGAAGCGATGTAACCCGATTAAGTAATAACCCCCGTCAATGGCTGGGCCAAGTACTAAATCTACTGTATTTGTTGCTTCAAAAGCTTGAGTAAGAATTTGCGAATTCAATCCAGGGCAGTCAGTGCCGATAATCACTACTTTTTCTGCGTGACCTTGAAAGCTATCATACAGCGATCGCTTCATCCGTAAACCCAAATCTCCATCGCCTTGAGGCTGGTAAACTAAATCTGCACCCAGCCAGTCTTGCATGAGTTGCAAATCACCACCTGCAAACCGCACTTGGGAAGATACCTCAATTACCTTTTGCAGTTCTTTGACTTGAGATATTGTGTATTCAGTCATTTGCCGTTGCAGGTTCGCAGCACCAACAGTACCCAAAGCTGGTATCAATCTAGTCTTCGTCTTCCCTGGTTCTGGGTAACGGGTAAAAATGATTAGGTGCTGTGGAAGAATTGTCAATGATTGCAGCACATCATACCTTGTTTAATTTTATGTCTGTTTAGATACTTCTGACTTTTCACGGGATCTGGAAGACCTCTCTCCAAACCTCTCTCCTTTTAGGAGAGAGGCTTTGATTTCTCCCCCTTCCCTTGTAGGAAGGGAGCTGGGGGGTTAGGTCTGACGGTGCGCTTTTCCATATAAATTACCCACCAAATCAACTATATTTTAATAGCAATAGCGACCTTTATCATCAGCTCTGTTACGCTCCTTTGCTGTCCGCATTGCGCCTAAAATGGTGGAAACAAAGACGCAACGCTTAATTCTACTGCGAGACTTGCTAGATAATGTAATCCTGCCTAAAGGCGGTTGTTTAACACTTCCTAAATAGTCAAATTGAATCTGCCTTACACCGTTTGATTCGTCTAACGTTGTTTCTGCATCAAGACGCACGTGAGAATCGAGATTATTCCAATTAGCAACAGTGGGGCTAACAGTAGCCGGATGAACCGCCCATTGAACCACACCATTCTGTTCCCGAAAGCTAGCTTGCCAAGTCAATTTTTCCTTACTAGCTTGGCTTTGGGCTTCTCTGATAGCATTATAAACTTGGCTTTGAGCCTGATTAAGGCGTTGAGTATCTACAAAAGCTAACCAGTTAGGTAGGGCTAAAATTGCTACTACACCAATAACTAAAAAACTTACCAAAAATTCTGGTAATGTGAAGCCATCAACAACCCGAATATTTTGACAAGATTTCTTATCAATAAAACATAACAGATGCACCTGTCGAGGCATTTTGAGATTCAGATCCTACTATCTACTATTGTTGAAAACTCTTTTTGGGGTTTTCAGCTTTTATTTTAGATAGGATGTTGGTATATATAGAAGTAGGTAATATTATAATTGCAAGAATTTTTAATAATAATTTTATAAGGAAATTTCTCTGACTCAATCTATGGTTATCATTGATAAAATAATTCCATAAAAATTTTAATGCTAGAATGCCTTTTGGTTTACTGAAAGGCTCTTGTAAAGCTTTACAGGTTAAATATTTATATATATTTGCCTTGCTTGAACTTAAAGTGCTTTTACTATTCGGTGGTCTAAGCTGAGATAAATTTTCCAGAACTTGTAAACAATATTTTTCTTGTCTGGTTAGGTTTGCAGATAATGACTTAGAACTTACTCGATATAAAATTTGTACTTTGGGTACAGCTACAAAAGAATATTTAGCAGCTAATCTTAACCACATATCCCAATCTTGAGCAGCTTTGAGGGCTTCATCAAAACCACCTAATTCGATTATCGCTTCTTTACAAATTAAAGGATTAGAACCATTCTCTAAAAAATTATTTACTAACAACTTTTCATAAACATCTCCATTAACAGATACACGTCTACCTGATACTATAAAATTACCTTCCTCATCAATATAATCAGTCCAGCTATAGGCGACATGAGCATCTGGGTTGTTTTGTAGTGCTGCTAATTGAGATTCTAGTTTATCCGGTGTCCAAATATCATCAGCGTCTAAAAAACTGACATAGTTTCCTACTGCAAGGTTTAAACCACGATTTCGGCTAACATTACCGCCAGCATTCTCAAAGGAAAATACTTTCAGCCTTGCATCTTGGATTTTACTAATAACATCTAAGGTTGCATCTTGTGAGCCGTCATTAATGATAATTAACTCAAAATCAGCAAATGTCTGTTGTAAAACTGAGTTAATTGTTTCTTTGATGGTCGTCTCGCAATTATATGCTGGGATAATTACAGAAATCAATGGTGAATTATTCATTGTTCATCTTCATATTTCTGTTAATAAAATTTTGGTAGTTAAGTAATAATGAGTATAAAGGACTCATTAAGCTTCCCAAATAAAAATTAACTTCAACAATTGCTACTATGTCGCTGTTGAGATTATTTTTGTACTTAATTATATGATGGAATATTCTCCGCAAGTTTCCTAAAATTGTTTTTAGGAAAATTATGGGTAATTGCCATTTTTTAGCGTTAATTAGTCGGAGTTGGAAAATAGCTAAACCACAAGCACGCGCAATCTTGAGTAAGTAATTTCTTTCTAGCCGCCAGTGGGGAATTTGATGATAAATTTCCATTTTTGGGTTATACCAAATTTCCCAACCTGATTTATGTAGATGTAGTATAACTTCTGTATCTTCCCCTGCAACAAGTGATTTGCCAACTCTTCCTGTAAAAGCGAAATGCTGAGGAACGCTTTCTAACCAAGCTTGTTTACGGATAACAAGAGCTGCACCTGGTGGTAGCCTTAAATTATCAGCATCAAATATAAATGGTTTTTGACCATGTTCTCGAATGGCTAAAAAAGGTTGGATTTGGGAAAAATTATCTGGTGGTTTGACTTCAAAATCACCATGTATTTGACCACTCCATGCACCTGCGAGGGGATGTTCTTCCCCAAAATTATAAGATTGTAAAACCCAGTCAGGTTCTGCTAAGTTGTCATCATCTAAAAAAGCAACAAATTTGCCTTTAGCCTCATTTACAGCTTTGAGTCTACCAAATGCTAATCCTTGTTGTGTTTCCACAAAGTATTTCAACTCACATTGAGTAAATTTTGGTTGGTAATCTTTTACTACTTCTGGTGTGCGATCGCTGCTATTATTATCGATAACAATCACTTCCCAATGTAGGTGTTCTATACCAGTTTGCGCCAAAAGCTTATCCAAAACTTGTGGTAATCTTTCTGCACCATTGTATGTAGGAATAGCAACGGTAAAATCGATTGTTTCGCTTATATCTTTTATTTCTTGTGATACAGATAAATTCACCATTATTATTTACCTACTAGTTTTATTCAAGTATCCATTTTTCCAAAGATAAAAAGGACTGATTAAGCTGCTTAACAACAGTTCTGTTTCGCAAGCAACTACCAAATCAGTTCTAATTTCGGTTCCATACTTAAGTAATTGCAATAATATTTTCTTTAGGTCATTTATCACATAAGCAACAAATACAAAGGGTTTGTAATGGGATTGCACATTCGTCATTCTAGTAACATAGCGACTTAATCCAATACCTCTAAAAAAGGGAATTAAATATTCTCTTTTCAATCTAGCGCCTGGGATTTTATGATAAATTTCCATTTCTGGGTTATACCAAACTTCCCAACCAGACTTTTGGATGTGACACAACATTTCCAAATCCTCACCAGTGAGCATATTACCAGTCACTCGACCTGTTAGTATAGGCTGGTCTGGGACGCTTTTTAACCAAGCTTGGCGACGGACAACTAGCCCAGCAGAAGGGGGGAGTAGTTTCTTCCTTGGATCATAAAACAGAGGTTTATTTCCGCGTTCTGTAATGGCGAGAAAGGGGCTGATGCGCTGAAAATTTTCTGGCGGTTCCACTTCCCAATCAGGGTGTATTTGGCTACCATACGCACCAACTTGGGGATATTTTTCAGCGAAAGCATAAGCTGCTGCTACCCAAGTCGGTATGGGGTAATTATCATCATCTAAAAAACCTATCAATTCACCTGAAGCAACTTCAACACCCTTTTTTCTGGCGTAAGCTGCGCCTTGCTTAGATTCAAAGCAGTATTTTAAAGGGTAAGTACATTGCCAGTTTTCTTGGTACTTTTGCACTACTTGGGCTGTGTTATCGGTACTTTTATTATCAACGACAATAATTTCCCAAGAGATATTTTCGGTGTTAACTTGATTGCGTAATCTGTCTAACAGTTCAGGTAGACGCTTTGCACCGTTGTATGTCGGTATTATTACTGTAAAATCTACAAAATTTTTCATATTTGCTAAGTTTTAAAGAATTTCAAATGGGTCAATTAGCACATTGTTAAACTAAGTGTTACAGAAGACTCAATAGCTCAAAATAATTAAATATAGTATCACTGATACTTCTTCTCACACTTGATATTTTTTTACTAAAATCTCCATCTATTAAATATAAAGTTGTAATGTTAAGCACCATAATCTAGCTACATCCATCGTTTTGTTCTGCTTGAACTGAACCTAAAAGAGTTCTAATAATGACACATCTTCTGACTGCACTAGGAGATGTAGAGTTGCTACCAGTGGGCATGGCTAAAGCAATTCTTAGCCCTGGTGGTTCTGTTCCACCTGTTGGTATTGAGCCAAAACTGGCACTGCGTAAAGTACCCATGTAGTCAAAAGTAATTTTTGGTGGGTTGGCTAGGCTGAAAGAGATAGAAGAGTTGGAAGAATCGACGGTATTTTCAGCATTGAGATTTGCACCTAATAGTAATTGTCTAGAATTAATTCCCGCATCTCCACCTAAGTTTGTCCACGTGTTAATTTCTGCAACAGTTCTTGTAGTTCCATCAGATTTCAGGGTGGGGTAAATAGCAACCTGTATAGGTTGATTTGTACCACTCTTGCGAAAACTAACGCTGTAATTCAGTTTTTTTTGTTTAGCTTGTCGCTGTGCTTCTTGTATAGCATCTAAAACAGCTTCATTAGCCTTACCTAGTGTCTGCCGATTGACAAAAGCTGACCAGCTAGGTAGTGCCATTGCTGCTAATATACCTATCATTAAAACCACTGTGATAACTTCTATCAAACTAAAGCCTGCATCTGGTTGGATAGATTTAGAGATATATTGGTTTTTTTGCGCTAGGTTTCGCTGTGGAAATTTTGCTAAAACAAGTTTGTAATTAAACTTTTGCAAAGTTAATAAAGCTATGCTGCTGTACATTTTATCTATCCTTCGATTAACTAAAGGAGTTGTAAAGGTTATTTCGTAAACAAAAATCCTCGACCTTGGGCGCGAATGCTAGCAGTGGGAAAATAAGTAGAGACACTATTTGTAAAGGGAATATTATTGTTGTTGTAGAGGCGTGCAAAAGCATTACCTCTTAAATAAACTTGTGCAACTACCTGTGCAGCATCAACACAGGTGAAAAATCCGCTTGTTAGACTTCCTACAAGTTTTGGGCTAGCATTTGTACCTGGGCAAACTCCAGTAGTACTTGTAGTAATCGCTGGGCCTGTGGTGCTGATGAAATCAACTAAAGTTTCTACACGTTGAGTATAATTTTGTGATGCTGTTAACCCGGTTTGCCATTGGTTCATTCTTTCTTTCAATGTAGAACCACTAAAAGTGTTTGAGAGTGGTGGTGGATTAAAGCCAGTATTTGCCAAGGCCCTGTTATTAGCATTAGCAGCGTCCACGGAACCGCGAAGTTCAAATCTACCAATCCTCGCAGAACGTGACCATGTAGTATTAATATTAGTACTGTTGGTATTGGTAATTAAGTAGTAAGCTACCAATGAATAAGCAAAACCATCATCTGTTACAGTGTCAGTAGCTGAACTAACACCTACACTGTTAGGAACAAATTCCCGCTTCCAAAAAACTAATATTGGAGTACAAACACTAGAATCACAGTTAGGTGCAGTTTTAACGGGTGGTATTTGGTCTCTAATTCCTGAACTAGTGATAGTAGTAGTATTACGATCTCTAGTTATTCCATCAGCATCGTAGATATAAACCGCTTGTTGTAAGTCTCTAGCTATATAATCTAAGGCTGCTTGAATTTCTTGTTCGGTAGTGGCTTTTGCTTGTTCGCGCCGATCGCTATCTAAAACACCCATCATAAACATCATTAAAGGTGTTATGACTAAGAAAGCCAAAATAATGGCTACGAGTAATTCAATTAGGGTAAATCCCTTATTTGTTTGATTAATTTTGAGACGTTTTAATTGTAAGCTCAGAAGAAATTTAAGTGAACTGTTCATAGTGCGGCTTCCCTTTTGTTGACAGATATTTGACAATCAAGGTTTATTTGCAATCATCTGCGGTACGACGTAAACGATCACATAAGTCGCTGTATTTAGGTACAGTGTCGCTTATCTCTGAGGTCATTTCTAATAGAGGTGCTGTACGTCCTCCTCCACCTGGAGTATAGGGATTTTGTGTTGCTGTAGCTGTTGAAGTATTTCTGCGTAAAGTAGCGCCGCTTCTAAAAGCATCAGCTCTATAAACCCTAATTCCTAAAGCATATCCATTGCTAGCTGTACTACCACTAGTTTTGTTATAGCGGAACACTTGTATAACCATATCTACAGCGCTATTACTTTGACATTGTGGGGGGCTACTAGTGCTAACAGGCAGTCCATCAAAATCCATACAATACAAATTTGTTGGCGTAGTTGATGTTGATGTAGGTGTGCAGTATGAGTTTGTATTGCAGTTAATGTTTCCTGTAGGACTGGGGGCATTAAATCCTGATATATCAGTAGTAATTGCTGCTGGGGGGTCAATTGTTTTAGTCCTAACACCATCAATATATGACCTAGCAGCTTGGGATGCTATTTCTACCCGTCGGGCTTGTACGCGGGTGGCTACTGATAGGGAAAGCACGGGAGCGATCGCCACCAATAAGATACCTACTACAAGTATTCCCACTAAAGATTCTATAATCGTGAAACCCTGGTTTTTAGATTGCCAGTAAGATGCGATAGTTTTGGTGATTTTATTTGTGTGTAATCTTTTTTTGTTAACTTGTTTCCCTATCATGGTTATTTACACAGTATTTGCAAGTACTTTTTATGTTGTATGTTTGTGAAATGACTTTAGATATAAGACTTATGTGCTTAATTAACAGATGAGCTTAAGTTCGTAGTCGGGACTTTAGTCCTGATTTAGTTCTTGTTATGGATTTGTAGTAAATAGAGGACTAAAGTCCTTACTACAAACTGTTTTTAGGGTGGGCATTATGTCCACCCTAAAAGAGTAAAACTTTAGTCATTTGGTATGCTCTTACAGTCGCCTGGGCGATATTCGCTAGGAACTGCATTGGCGTAACTTGTTGGGGTTGCTGGTATTGGTTCGCCGGCACAGAGTAGGATTTTTACCCAAGGATCATCTCGACCAATTTCTCTAAAGAACTCATTCGGGCGACCTAATGGCGGTGCTGTAAATCGTTGAGCAAACAAGTCTGGTTGCTCGGACAGTAGCGCTACATCAAAACCCCAGTTCCTAGTGGGTGGTGAGTAAACAGGTAATAAACCGTTGGTATTAGGGGTTGGGTAAGTATCGAGTAGATAGTCAAAGAGACTAAGATTATCTGTAAGTGTTGAGTTGGGTGTGGTTGATACTCTAGCTTGGAAAATAGCTGAGAATGGCCCGGTAGCGAAGGAGCTTCGTTTCAGTTGAATAAAGCTGCCACTAATTTTCGCTGAAACACCATTCCAGTTTTCTAAAAACCGTACAAAGTTTTGCAGACCTGCGGAAAGCTCGGCTGGGCGACTAGGACTATTTCCTAATACAAATGTTGTATTAAAAGTAGTAACAGCTGCTTGTTGTATCCAGTTATCTCTAAAAGGGTTTTGCTCGTCATTTTCCCCTCTAATGCTTGTGCTATTGTTTGCATCATGAATCTGCAACACTGGCACTAAAAGTGGCTGACCGTCTGCAGCAGTAGGCGGAAAATAGAATAGTGGTCTATCCTTGTCGTATGAGATTTGCGCTGCTGTTAAGTCTCCTGGGTTAGTAGTACTGTTAGTTGCTCTAAACCAAAGAGCTTGGTTTCCTGTTTGACCGTAGTTAACGTTTACTGATGTACCACCATAAACACAACCATTAGCAGTATATGTATTACCAGTAATGTCTAAGGGACAACCTATACCTATTGGTTGGTAAAGCAAAGGCGGTGTAGCATTTGTAGCAATTAATATATCGCTGTTATTTCTAGCAAAAGCTACACGACGGGCATAACGCCGATCTGATACTTGCAGAACTTGTCCTGCTGTATCCCCAGCCCCTAGTCTTTGTCTGATATTTCTGTTGCATCTTACATTAGGAGCAACATTAGTACAAAAAGAGGGAAGAGGAGATGCTTGTAACAAACTTGCTGGGAGTGTAGACGAGAATGCTGTACTCCACCAAGTTGAATTTATACTATTAGCGCCAGATGATGCAAGTATGGCTTGACCTAACTGATGAACCTTAATTTGACTTTCAGTAAGGGATACTGTACTTCCTGCTACTGTGTAATTCTGCGCTGTGGTATTTAAAACACCATCTCCATTGATATCGAACCCAACTACCCAATCATTAGGTACGCAATCAGAAATCAAATTCTTACGGCAGATTTCCATCACATACATTGGAGCATTAACTCGGCGTTGAATTGGTGTCACACCATTTGCTGTGTAAGAACCTACACTAGTTAAGTTTGGTGTTGGGCTAGCTGCGGTTCCAGTCCACCATGCCGTACTCGTAGCAAAGGCATTGTCCCAGAAGCCATTTTTAAGACGATTTTGTCTTCTGCTATCTAAGGTAGACAATACAGATGTCGTAGCAGGGGAAACTACCGTACTAATAGTGGCAGGGTTAAAGTTACCTTCAAGCACAAGACCAGCATTATAATTCAGGTCATAATCACCTTCACTACGAACACCATCTTTAAAATTGCTTGACAGCAAAGTCATAGAGTCAGCGATGACTGTTGCCGATCGCCAAAAGTCACCAGTAGTATCACCAGTAGATAAAGTACAACCAGGTCTATCTTTACGGCAAGCAAAGCTTTGATTGCGAGTACTGCGGTTGTAGAAGGAGTCAGAGTTATATGGTGAAGATATTGTTTCCGTTTCGGTAAATTCTTCAATTTGTGTGGTGCTACTGGTATTGGTACGGTGCAAGTTGAAATCACCCTTGATATATGTAGGCAAGTCAGTTACCAGAATCAAGCCTTTTTCTTTGGCATTGTAAACATTAGTACTAGTTCTGGCTAAAGTTCCTCCATTAATTAAGCGGATACCATTAGGGCGACGAGTTGGGTCGAGTTTAAAATCAGTTGGGCTAAGTAACTGACTATTAGCTGTTAGGTCACTTTCATCACGCAAAGCATCTTCTCTGCTGGCATAAATAATGCCGCTATATGGTAATAAAAACTCATTAGCTGTAATTGCAGTGCGGGTTATGCCATTGTTAGCGATATCTAAATCGATGTCTGTAACTCGAATTTCTAGGGGTTGACGCTGTTCTAGGTCTAGGTCGTATGTACTTGGTGTACCTTGCAAACTAATTTGTTTAACTTCCCTAGCATCAAGGAAAGCAGCTTCTTTAATTGCACCGTGCTTAGGTAAGTCAGTAGTGCTGGTAGCAAAACCAGATTCATTACCGAGAATAGAAATAGCACAAAGTGCTGTATCAATTGCTGAGTAGTCAGATAGCTGTAAACCAGTATTAGGTACTGTAGTACCTGTTCCTATTTTTGCTAAGGCATCCTTTAATGGTTGATTCACCCAACGACCGTTAGGAAATCTTAGCCTAGCTTGTCTTTCTAAAAGAGCTTTGTTAGTTGTAAAAGTGCTTCTGCCAGGGAAGCTATAAACAATGCCGTTATTGGACTTCCCTCCAGTTGCAGAGTTCCAAGGTAGGTTAACAGTTGTAGGTGTAATAGCAGGTGGTACAGGTGGAACAGTTAGACCTGTTTTGTTCTTACTCGATACTTCATCTGAGGGATCGTAGTAGCTACTTACACAAGCTATTGGTGTTTGGTTAGTCCCAAAATTGTTTTTGTAATGATAAACAGCCGTTGCTCGCATAAGTAAATCGCCTTTGCGATTATTTCCAGGGCTTGACATGGGCATTGTATCTGGCCAAACAGGAATATCAGTGTTATCGCTAGGTGTAGGGTCTGGTGGGTTTGGCAGAAAAGAAAGAGTTGGTCGGTCATAAAAAGGGCCTGTATTTCCGTTGCTAACATCAGGATCATCTACATAGATACCTGCGCCTGTAATAATCCGAACTCCACCTACACTATCTAAGTCGTTTGTAGGGTTCTCTGCTGCTCTTTCTTCCCAAAAACCATTACGGTCGGATACACCTAAATCTGACTGAGCTTGTATTTGAGTGTTACGCCATCTTTGGGGCGGTTCCGAACCACGTCTAGTCCAGTTGACAGTAGCACCAATCATCTGTTGAGCGTCTGAGCCGACATATTTGCCACCTTGCAACCACAAAGCAGGTAGGTTATTACCAACAAAAACGCGATCGCCTAATTCGGTTTGCACACCCTCTTGTCTTTGTAAGTTGGGATGTGTAGCCTCTAATTGTGATGTACTCACTGTAACAGTGGTTGCACCAATAAACCGATTACTACTATCTAATGGCTGTCGCCAATCTGCTGGCGGGTCTAAACTGGCTGTAATTGCAGTGTATCCAGATATGGCATTTCCTCCATCTGCGACTTCAGCATAAGGCACTCGCCGCGTCCGGTTTCGTAAATAAATTTCTATTTCGTCTGAGAGGATATTCTTAGCTGTATCCCCATCATCACTATCTTGTACTTTAGCCTTAACATTATTTTTAACTTCAATGGGGTAGCCACTACCGTCTACTGCCGTTTTGAGCGCACTACCAGTAGTTGTAGTTGTGGCATAACAACTTGTACACAAACCAATTGCAGTATCTTTCATCTTTGCAATACGTTCGTTATAAGCTGTATCGTTAAAACCGATGCTAGCCCCACCTGATTGGTTTGTAGATTTATTTGTATTGTCAATTAATTTAGTTGTTACATTTTCCCCATAACCTCTATACAGGTCAACTGTAACACTTGTGGCGGTATTAACCTGAGAAAGGCTACCATTGCCGACATTACCACCTACACTAATCTGTCCGTTCTCTTGGTTATAGAAACATGATGTTTTACTACTAACTTGGCGGAAAGTTATATTACCACCACTATTTTGTACACCTACCAACAAGTTACCATTGGTGTGAACTCTGCCATTCAATAAAAGTGTGGTACTACCAACTATAACTTCTAAATCATTTTCAAACCAAACTGCGTTATTTGGTAGAGGAACACGGTTACGGTCTTGCTGAAGTTCTAAAGCAGAAACACTTTTATTTCCTTTGTATGGTTCAACACCAGATTTATCAGCCAAACCATCATAAGCTTGTTGAGTAATTGGTACATTCACAACATAAACAAAGAAACTTTTACCTAAGTTGCCACTGTTTAATCGATACCAACTAGAATTACCCACCAAACTAGCGAAACCAGTTGCACCTGTGCAAGCCTGGTTTGTCGAACTATTGTCCATCGGTGGAGTTCTAGCTTCTAAGGGGTTTCTTTTACGATTAAATAGCCCTGTTCTAGAGTCTCTGGTAGGTGAACGGAAAAAGATACCGTAAATAGTAAAGGTATCTTTCAGACCATTATTATCTGTGTCAACGGCATATTTCCAAGCAGTTCTTAATGTTTCATCACTTTCTAATACAGTGCTGCTAGTTGGCTCAGCAATAGTACCATTATTGTCAATATCAAAGCCTAACTTTAAGCGCGTTTCATCACCAAGGTTGTATCTGTCTCGTTTCAAAGCATCATATAAAGCGTTATCAGTAGGCGTTCCTCTTGGTAGAGTAGGGTCTTCAAATAAAGCATCTAATTTAGCTCTCGCACGGTCTAATGCTGGTGTAGCGGCTTGTAATACAACTTCATTTACCCTGACATTACTAGCATTTTTCGCCCGTTCAAAAGACCTAAATAAAATTGCTGTGGTTAGTAACACAACTACTAGGGCTACCATTGCTACAGTTGGCAACACAAAGCCGGAGTTTACTGCACTTTGTCTTCTTCTATTAATAAAAAGAGTTCGTAGTAGCCTGTTGAGCCGCCTTTTAAAATTAAATAAAAGATTTCTTCTGAAAAATTTCGATGTTTTTTTTATTATCTTGACTAGCTGGCGTTTCATGGTCATGGCTGCTTTCCTGTCAAGCTATTTGCTCTAAATTTATCTTTTTCTTGCAACTGACAATTATGCCTATAGATTTCATCTAAAGGCATAAACAAGGTTATATTCACTTCACAAAACTCTGTTATTCTGCTCCGAGTTATTGGGTTGCTTACGTTATATCATTGTTCAACTCTTGAGTTTTTTCGGAAAATACGGAAATTTTCAGAAATCTTTATTCTCTGGGAAAATAAGGATAGCTTCACATTGATTTCACATAAATAAATTTACTCTGTCGTTTGCTTCATGAAGATATGGCTATTTAGGTAAATTTATAGTACCCACCTATGCCATAAAAGATGTCAGTTAAATAGAGGAGAATTTTTAATAGTTTGAGAGTTATGACGATTGATATTTAAGTGAGGCACAGAATCTATATTTTTCAACGCAGAGGGGCGCAGAGGAAAGCGCGGAGGGGCGCGGAGGTTTTCCCGATTTTATTAGCGATGTATAGCAGGGGACAGGTGATAGGTTACAGGGGACAGGTTTAGAAAGCGGTTGCAGTCAAGATTTGATAATTCATCTATGTTTATATCTTGCACCTTCTCAATAGCAGGTAGTGGGCAATGCCCACCCTACGAAATAATCAGCTTTTGAGACTGTTATTTTGTCAATAAGAGAGTGGTGCAAGATTTGAGTATGTCTTAACCTATGTGGCGCTGCACTTTCCCCAGTCCCCAGTCCCTAGTCCCCAGCTATAAATAAACAAATCCCCGCCTTCTTGAAGAAGTCGAGGATCTCATGTCTTGCCAAAGAGGGGTAGATTTATCAAATATTTTCTGAAGATATGGAAATTACTTAGAAAATAACATCAGCAAATTCCCAGCCCAGCATGAGCAGTTTAGTAATGATTGAGGTTAATTCCTGCTTCTTTTGCCATTGCTTCTAAACCTTTAATTTCTAAGGTTTTGATGGCTTTGGTGGATAACTTCAGTTTTACCCAACGGTTGCCACTTGGCCACCAAACGCGCTTGGTTTGCAGGTTGGCTTGTTGCAAGCGTTTGGTGCGGCGGTGGGAGTGGGAAATTGCAAAGGCGTTGTTTGCTTTCTTGCCTGTTAAATCACAGCGACGAGCCATTGTTTTTATCTCCAGATTACGATTTGAATACAACCTTCCTATTTTAGCTGACTGCGACAGAGGATTGGGGATTGGGGATTGGGGATAAAAAATATCTAATATGTACAGGACTTACGCAAGTGTCACAATTGGTGGTTGGTGCGTGACGCTACAAGTCTGATTACTACGTTCAAATATTATCGCCAGTCACACACCCTACAGAAAAAATATGCCAGTTGCGTAAGTCCTAATGTAGGGTGCGTCAGTAGGAGAGACTCCAGCTATATCAAGAAAATATTTGTACTGACGCACCCTATTAACTGAGGACTGGGGCTTAAGCTACGAAAAACTTTTGTGCGAACCTCTCTTCTACAAATGTAGAGACGTTGCATGCAACGTCTCTACATATTCCCCCCAAGGTCAGACCTAACCCCCCAGCCCCCTTTCCTACAAGGGAAGAGCAGGGTGGTTTCATACAGAAAAAGAAAAATTTATAAGTTCTGATTTCTGGTGTTGTAGCAGAGATTTTGCCCTCTCTCCAAACCTCTCCCCCACGGGCGGAGAGGCTTTGAAACAGATGAGTTTTTTTCTCTGATTGTATGAAACCACCCTGCTTTCCTACAAGGGAAGGGGGAGAAATCAAAGCCTCTCTCCTTGTAGGAGAGAGGTTTGGAGAGAGGTCTTCCAGATCCCGTGAAAAGTCAGGGTTAGGGTGGGTTACAAAAGATTCATCAACTACTGTCAGACTTTTATGGGGTGTTGGTGCTGCACTGCCCACCCTATGGTACTGTTAGCTGCTGGCTTGTTGTGTCAGCTTGGTGAGTACGTCGTTGGAACGTTCGACAAAGGATTTCATTCCTTCTGCGTCGAAGCCTTTCTGAGACATCAGCGCCAAATCGTAAACGTGTTGACAAATTAAGTTGACTAGGGGGTTGGTTGCTTGTCCGTCACCTTGAATGATTGTCCCTTGGTTGAGATTTACCAAGTTTTGAATGAGGGGATGGGCTGTGTTTACTAATAAAATGTGGTCTTCGGGAAAGTCGGCGTTTTGCTGTTGCATCATCGCACTCATTTCTCTCATGCGGCGGAGAAATTCGGGTAGAAGAACGATCGCCGGTGGTGTACCTTGAGGATCGTCAGACTTGAGTGCTTCTGTGCGAATGTTGACTTTGGGTTTGTTCAGCGCTTTCTCGAATAACTCTTTAATTACCTCACTCTTGGTTTTGTTGGTTGTGGGGTCAACAATTTCCTGCGCCTTATCTTTATCCAGTAAGGTATTATCTAGGTCAGAGTCTACACGGGTAAATTTGACATCTTTATATTCCCGTTCGAGGAAGTTGATAAAGTGGGTGTCAATGAAGGAGTCGAGGAACAGCACTTCCAAGCCTTGGTTTTTGTGCAGTTCTATATATGTGGCTTGGGTGGCTTCGTCGGTGCTGTAGAAGACGCGGTTTTCGTGGCGTTCTTTGTTGCGTTCTAGGTATTCTTTCAGTGTGGTGTATGGAGAGGTACTAACAGGTGTAACTTCTTGCCAAGCATCATCCTCACTGGTTTGCACTTGCACTGAAGCAGTTTCACTATTTCCCTTGTTCTGTGCAGTGGTGCGGAAAATAATGATGTCTTCGACTTGCTTTTTAAATTTCTCGTCGTTAAGAACGCCGAACTTGACAAATGTACCTAAGTCTTTCCACGCACTAATATATTGTTCGCGGTCGTCGCGGTAAAGTTCTTTGAGTCTGTCGCCGACTTTCTTAGCTATATAATCGCCGATTTTGCGGACGGTGCGATCGCCTTGCAAGGCACTCCGCGATACGTTTAGGGGTATATCTGTACTATCAATTACCCCGCGCATGGGTACGAGAAACTGGGGAATAATTTCTTCGCAGTTATCGCTAACAAAAACTTGGTTACAGAATAATTTGATTTGCCCTTTGGTCACATCCACATCAGGACGCATTTTCGGGAAATACAAAATCCCGTTGATAATGAAGGGATAGTCAGTATTCAAATGCACCCACAGCAAGGGTTCTTCTTGGAAAGGATACAGGTAACGGTAAAATTCTAAATAATCTTCTTTAGTTAAGTTACTGGGAGACTCCCGCCAAGGTGCTTTTTGCTTATTTAAAACTTCATCATCCAGTTTGATGGGTACTGGCATGAAGTCGCAATAAGTCTTCACCAGATTTTTTACTCGGACAGCTTCTAAATATTCTTCTTCGTCTGGTAACAGAGTTAGGGTGATAGTAGTTCCGCGAGTGGTGCGCGATGACTCTTCTAGGGTGAACTCCGGCGAACCATCACAACTCCAGTGAACTGCTTGCGCTCCTTCTTGATAGGATAGGGTATCGATTTCTACCTTACTAGCCACCATGAAGGAGGAGTAAAAACCCAAACCAAAGTGACCGATAATTGGCTGGTCTGATTTACCTTGATATTTGTGAATAAACTCTTCCGCACTAGAGAAAGCGACTTGATTGATATATTTCTTAACTTCCTCTGCTGTCATCCCAATCCCATTATCGGAGATGGAGAGGGTTTTTTTATCTTTATCGATCGCCAATACAATTTCTGGTTCCCCGACTTCTCCCGCATATTCTCCCGCGCGGGACACCATTTTCAGCTTTTGGATAGCATCTACGGCGTTAGATACTAATTCCCGCAAAAAGATTTGGTGGTCTGAGTAGAGGGATTTTTTGATGATGGGGAAAATATTCTCAGTATGAATACTGATAGTGCCTTGCTCTAGCATGATAAGTATTTGGTAGGATGTGGAGGTGTTTGTGTAATCAGGACATTGTAGCTTTTTACATCATGGATAATTTTCCCAGATGTAAAACAGCGTGAGAGCAATAAACATTTTCAAGGTATAGTTTACGCGATCGCAGCTACTCCTCTGGATTGTTTGCCCCCATACTACGATTCGGATTTCCCTACCAGACACTAGTGTATTACTAAGTAGAACGGACTAAATAAATCAAGGTTTGTAGTGTTCGCGCAGCGTCTCGCAGAGAGGACTTTAGTCCGGGGAAAAGGACTAAAGTCCTTACTACGAACTGTATTGTGATAACTTTACATTACTTAACATACTTTGATTTATTTTCGATCGCTTACTTATACCTTTATTTACTACCTTTTTTTTCCAAGACCAAAAAGTAGTGGTATGGGTGGATAGGGTCGGTGAATTCCTGCTTAATAGTTAAACCAGCTTTAGCCACAGAATTGCGTATCCGCTCTTTTGGATAACCCTTTAGCCCGACTTCCCAAAAATGTTCATCGGTTTTGGGACGGGTACTCCAGAATGTTGGCAAACTCAATAATAAATACCGCGATCGCTTTGCAAAGGAAAATTTAAGTTGAATTGCAAAATACTGCGAGTTATAAGGTAATGAAATGATTAAATATTTCTTCGTTGCTTGTGCTAGCCTTTTTAAGGCTTGTTCTGACTGTTCATATGGTAAATGTTCCAACACCTGAAACAGCACAATCGCATCATATTTATCTTGTTTCAGAAAAAAATTACTTGTCAAATCTAGCACTATATCTGGTTCTAGATTCCTATCAATATCTGCTGTTGTCACCTTGTAACCTTTACTTCTCAGTAAGTCTGTCATCAGGGAATTAAAAATTCCCACTTCGAGAATTTCTTTTATCTGTGTGCCAAGGTTAAATATCAGTCGTAATTGATGATGGTAACTTATAAAGCGGTCTCTCGATAAATATTCAGAATTTCTAATGTTTAACGAGGTGATGAGCTGCATATAATTTACTCTTGAATCTGAGTTACTAATGGGACTTAGACAAAAATTATCCAGAAAAAATCATCAAATCTATCAGGACTTACGCAACTGGCACTTGGGGTAGGGTGCGTCAGATGTGGAAAATCCTTGAATCTGTACGAAATTATTGGGGCTGACGCACCCTACAGTTAGTTTGATTATGACCGAAGAGGCGGAGGGGCAGGGGGCAGGGAGCAGGGGGAGCAATCCCTGTCCCGAAGCCGTGAAGCGGAGCGGAACATGGGTATCAAGCCCCGCCCTTCTAGGGCGTTCTCAATTGGTCGGAGTACAAGATCCGTTA
>DATNQO010000203.1:0-42559 GCA_036704005.1 Leptolyngbyaceae cyanobacterium
GGGGAGATAGGGGAGTGGGGGGAGTGGGGGGAGAAAAACTGTAAATTCTTCCTCATCTCCCTCATCTCCCTCATCTCCTTGATCCCCCTCATCCCCCTTATCTTCCTATTCCCCTCCAGGGAGGGGCTAGGGGTGGGTTACTACCTCATCCCTTGTTTGTTAGTTATACTAAAAACCCCGCATTGCCGCCTCTGCCAAGGGTTCTAACTTTTACCCTGACAACTGACAACTGACAACTGACAACTGTCAAAGCAGTTCGGTAAAGCGGGGATCGCTTTGGAGGGTTTTGAGGACTTGCTTGATTTCTTGGGTGCGTTCTTTGTTGACAATGAGAGTAATATTGCGATCGCGCACAATCACCACATCCTCTAAACCAATAGTAACAATTACATCATCTGGACTAGTAGCGTAAAGGATTGCCCCTTGCGTATCCAGACCGACGTGAGTAGCTAGTTCTACATTAGGAGTATCAGCTTTCTTTAACAAACGCTCAATAGCATTCCAATCACCCAAATCATCCCAACCAAATTCTGCCGGCAAGACATATACTAGATTGGTCTTTTCCATGAGTGCGTAGTCTATACTTTTCTTAGGTAACTGGGGATAGACCTCAACACCCAGTTTCTCCAATGGTTCGATAATTTCAGGTGCATGGGTATGTAGTTCCTTGAGGACGACTCCCGCACGGAAAACAAACATACCGCTATTCCAGCTAAATCGACCCGTAGCTAAAAAAGTCTCCGCCGTTTCGCGGTTGGGCTTTTCAGTAAAGCGGTTGACATGATAAGCTGGCAACTCATTAAAGCTACCAATTTGTTGACCTTGTTCAATGTAGCCGTAGCCAGTTGATGGAAAAGCAGGCTTAATCCCCAAAGTGACAATCGCTTCTGTGCTTGCCGCTAGCTGGGTTGCAGCATCTAATGTGCGTGCAAACGCCTCTTGATCTGCTATCCAGTGGTCAGAAGGAAAAAAGCCTATAATTGCGTCATCACCGTAACGCTTTTGAATTTCCAAACTGGCCCAAGCAACAGCCGCAGCAGTGTCTCTACCTTGGGGTTCAATTAATATATTTTGCGATGGTAATTCGGGTAGTTGTTGTTGCACCCCTAGTCCTAGCTGGCTAGAGGTGATTACCCATAATTCATTCCACCCGCCGGCGAGTTTAACCAGTCGATCGGCGGTTGATTGCAATAAACTTCTAGAGCTACCATCAAGACTTAAAAATTGTTTCGGTCGGTCTTGGCGGCTGAGGGGCCAAAAACGTTCTCCTTTACCACCAGCCAAGATTACTGGGAACAGTGGGCTACTCATGTTGTCATACACACCAACGGTAGAACATTTCAAGTTTACAGTGCGGTTAGACACTGGCAAGATTGGTAGCTTGCATTAACATACTTTTAGGGAGTGGTTGAGTGGGGAGATAAATGTGATTAAACAGGTACAATGGTCAGAAAATCAGGCCGCACCTCAGCAAATACCGGATATTAACTTAGAGGCGGGGCCTTCACAAATAGAACTGGTAGAAAATCAGGGAATGCCTCAACCAGCAGAAGGAATAGAGGCAGAATCTCAACAGCAGTCAGCTAACGTTTCGCGTAATGTTGTTGAGTCTGTCGGCGCAATACCCAATGAACTATATGAGCGCTTGGGCTTAACCATGCCTCGTTGGCTATTGGGGATGTTGACAGTTGTTTTAGGTGTCATCCTCTCTGGGCTGTTAGTATCCACCTTGGCGCTGTGGACTCCGTTATGGAGTAATTTAGACCGCACCGACGAAGAATTAGGGGTATCTGGGAAAGATGAGCAGAAAATGCCATTACCTGGGGAATTATGGAGCAAAATTTCCCAGTACCAGCTATCCAAGCCGATGAATATTCTCATCATGGGAATTGAACCAGTTAGCGGTGCTGTGGATGGTTCCCCAGAAAGTTTCTCTGGCAAAAGCGACACCATGTTAATGGCTAGGCTAGACCCCAGCGATAAAACTATGCGGGTGCTGTCCATTCCCAGGGATACAATGATTGCCATCCCCGAACAGGGCTTGACTAAGGTATCGGAAGCTAACGCCCAAGGCGGCCCGGTATTGGCAGCCAGGGTAGTCAGCCGCACCTTAAACAATGCTCGCATCGATCGCTATATTCGCATTTCCACCAGTGGTTTAAGGCAATTAGTTGATCAATTGGGTGGTGTAGAGGTTTTTGTACCCAAAGCAATGGCTTATCAAGACCCCAACAGTGGTTCTACGATTAGCCTAGTTGCTGGATGGCAAACTCTTAACGGTGAACAGGCAGAACTATTTGCCCGTTACCGCGAAGAAGGATTAGGGGATTTACCGAGAGTACAGCGACAACAAGCACTAGTAGGCGCATTACTGCAAAGGCTAAATAGTCCCACTGTATTACCCAGATTGCCCCAATTAACCCGCCTGATGCGGAAATATTTTGATACAAATTTGAAAATAGAAGAAATGATGGCATTGGTGAATTTTTCCGTCAATACAGAACGGGATAAATTCCAGATGACCATGCTACCCGGTACATTCAGCAAATTTAGTAAAGACCCGAATAGCTATTGGCTGAATCTCACCGGACAGCAAAATCTATTAAACAATTATGTTGGCGTAGACGTGCCTGGACTTAAACAAGATTCCCGACCCGTTGCTCAACTGAAAATTGCTATTCAAAATGCTTCCAATCAACCTCAGCTAACCGAAAAAGTTATTGCTTACTTGCAACAAAAAGGCTTTAAAAATATTTACACTGTCCCAGATTGGCCAGATAACCAACCCCAAACCCAGATTATTGTCCAAAAAGGCAACCGTCAAGCAGGATTTGAACTGCAAAAGGTTATAGGATTAGGCTTGGTAGAAACTAAATCAATCGGTGATTTAGAATCTGATTTGACAATCCGCATTGGGAAAGATTGGAAATAAATATTTAGTCATTAGTCATTAGTCATTAGTCATTAGTTATTCATGGCTATTGACTTTTTCTTTTGAAGACAGGTTATAAAATTAAGTAAGCCCTTGAAAATAAATCAAACTATGTTGAGGAATGTAAGGTTATCACAATTGAGTTCGTAGTAAGGACTTTAGTCCTTTTTTTCAGGACTAAAGTCCTTACTACAAACCTTGATTTATTTAGACAGTTCTACTTAGTAGAGTGCGTCAGTACTAGAAACTCTAGCTATACCGATAAAATATTCATAAGCAGCTCACTCTACATTTTGGATACTTTTTATCTGGAAATCCCTTAAAGTTATGAAAAAGATTTTATTGCAATTTTTTAGTTTAATTTTGGTTTTAATACTAGCTTGCTTTTGGGTGATAATTACTCCCCGTCCGGCTTTGGCTCAAATTAATACAATTAATTACAGCAATACAAATCTAGAAAATCGTGACTTCTCCAATGCTGATTTAGTTGGGGTAACTTTTGTGGGCGCAGAAATGCGAGGAACGAATTTTCAAGGTGCAAATTTAACGAACGCTATTCTCACCAAGGGAGTTTTATTAAACGCTAACTTAGAAGGAGCAAATTTAACAGGTGCTTTAGTTGATAGGGCAACATTAGACAATGCCAACTTAAAAAATGCCATTTTCACAGAAGCAACTTTAACTCGCAGTCGCTTCTATGAAGCTGACATTACAGGCGCAGATTTTACAGACGCACTAATTGACCGATATCAAGTTTCCTTGCTGTGCGAAAAAGCAGATGGGATAAATCCAGTTACAGGCGTTTCCACCCGCGATAGTTTGGGCTGTAAATGATTATCAATCGCTTAAACTCATCAAAACTTGAATGTGGTGGGCATTGCCTACTTAACTAACCAAAAATTCAGGTTTAAAACCTGCGTAGGCAGGTTTTGTTTGTGTAGAAGCGGTTTCTAACTGCCCATTTGGCTTATAAAAAATTATCCTGACAATTTGCCAGATTTCGAGTTAATGTTTTCAGGTGTATGCACTCTGCTACAGTTGTCAGGTACTATTCGTGACTAATCAAGAGCAAAAAACCTCTCGTTCGTTCGCTGGGATTGCTGGTATTGTTGCCGCAGCCACATTAATTAGTAAAGTTTTCGGTTTGGTGAGGCAGCAAGCGATCGCAGCTGCTTTCGGTGTGGGTGCGGCTGCAACTGCCTACAGCTACGCCTACATTATCCCTGGTTTCTTATTGGTATTACTAGGCGGTGTTAATGGGCCGTTACACAGTGCAGTTGTCAGCGTTTTAGCCAAGCGCAAGCAAGAAGAAGCCGCCCCCCTAGTAGAAACCGTGACTACCTTGGTGGGTGGAATACTCTTATTAGTGACGGTAGCCCAGATTTTCTTGGCAGATAATATTGTAGATATTGTTGGTCATGGTTTGGAAGCGAAGACGCGAGCGATCGCCATTCAACAAATCAAAATCATGGCCCCGATGGCTTTATTCTCCGGCTTAATCGGCATCGGCTTCGGTACTCTCAACGCCGCTAATCAATATTGGCTACTCTCCATCAGCCCCCTATTATCTAGCGTCACCGTTGTTATCGGTATCGGTATCATGGCTTTGCAATTAGGCAAAGACATCATCAAGCCAGAATACGCCTTCATCGGTGGTATGGTGTTGGCTTGGGGAACCTTGGGCGGTGCAATTCTCCAATGGGTAGTACAGCTAATTGTGCAGTGGCGCTTAGGGCTAGGTACATTACGCCTACGCTTTGATTTCCAATCCCCTGGAGTTCAGGAAGTCATTAAAGTTATGACTCCCGCAACGATTTCTTCCGGGATGATGCCGATTAACGTCGCCACAGACTTATACTTTGCCAGTCCCATTCCCGGCGCGGCGGCTGGTTTTAACTATGCCAATCTCCTAGTCCAAACGCCTTTAGGAATTATCTCTAATATTATATTGTTGCCTCTATTACCCATCTTCGCCAAACTAGCAGAACCAGAAAACTGGCCAGATTTAAAATTACGCATTCGTCAAGGTTTATTACTCACTGCTGTCACAATGCTTCCCTTGGGGGCGTTGCTTGTGACTCTATCTGTGCCAATTGTCCAGGTAGTTTATGAACGCGGTGCATTTAAACAAGATGCGACAAAGTTAGTTTCATCCCTGCTGATTTCCTACGGTATCGGGATGTTTGCTTATTTGGGGCGAGATGTTTTGGTAAGAGTATTTTACGCCTTGGGGGATGGACAGACACCTTTTCGTATCAGCATCTTTAACATCCTTCTCAACGCCTTATTAGATTGGATTTTAGTCAAACCTTTCGGCGCACCGGGTTTAGTATTAGCTACAGTCGGTGTCAATTGTAGCTCCATGTTGATGCTCTTGTTTATCCTTGACCGCCGCCTCAACGGTTTACCTTGGCGGGAATGGGGCTTACCCATCCTGGGTTTAACGGCTGGTAGTGTGGTAGCGGGTATTGCCAGTTTTGTTACACTGGTTGCGTCACAGCAATTGTTAGGGAAAGAGGGGTTATTTATCCTCATCTTACAGTTGTGTATCTCTGGCTTTGTAGGGATTGCCGTGTTTGCTGCGATCGCCTCACTCATGAGAATACCAGAAGTCAATACTTTTGTAGTGCGGATGCGTCAGCGCTTCCTCAAGAGATAGATTTTTTGCTACCACCAAATTTGAGCGATCGGCACTTTGGCAACTTCAATCTTTTTCTTACTGATATTCTAATTACACTCCATGTCATCCACGCCAGAGTTATTAACTGTCAATATCCCCAGCTAACCACCGGGGATATTGATTAATTAGCCGCTTAAGGTTGAACTTTATAATAAATAAAAATCAAGAATAACCTGTTTAATTGTGAATTAACCTAACTTGCTAGTTAGAACCTATTTATAAAGTATAAATAAAATTACTGTATTAGCGTGTCAAGGCTAAACTTGTGCATTAGCAAAAAGTCGCTCATCTTCATCATCTGCGTTTATCTGTCTTGAAAAGTTTCCTAGGTCGGGCTAACCCTCCTACAGAACTTTTCGCTGCGTTTATCTGCGTTCAATGTTTTTCAGATATATTGCCACATTTTATCCTTGACAAGCTACTACTTAATATTTATGACTAATCAGTAGTATTTTACTCTTAATTATTAATTACACCATCCAAAGACTATATATAAATAAAAACCATTTGTGTGATTAGATAAAATCTATCATACTGCTTTTTACAGCTTAAAAAATGGCTTAATAATGCTATTACAAAAACTATTTAAAGCTATTGCTACTTAAAAATAAAGTTTTAGTAGAGTAATTACTTAATTACTTGCCTTTTTATTGTTGATCTAATTTAATAATATTAATTGAACTCCGTAAAAATACGACTTCTTAACGAAGAGAACTTCAAGTAAAGCATCTTACCCGTAAAAATACTTTTGTATATACGTAATCTCTCGAAAATCACTTCATAACGGAGATAAATGCAGGGGAAATGACTGTAAGTTTTTCATTTTCCTGTTACTCAATTACTGGTACATAACAACAATCCAAAATTTTGGTCATGGTAACAAAATCCCTAGCTCGTGTTTTACAAGTAGCTGGAATAGCTGCTACAGTTTCTGTAATTTCTTTAGCTGTAGCTCCTCAAGCTCATGCTGCGTTATTATTTACAAGTTCTGCTTCTTTCACGAAACAACCCACTGATCTCGAACCTAGCAATCCAGATTTAAAATTAACGCTGAGTAAATATCAGCCATCAGCAAAAGAAAATGTCAATAAGGTAGTCATTACCCTAGAATCTGAAATTGAAAGTTCCGGTTCGGTGACTAATAAATCTTCACGTAAGAGAGATTTTACAATAGTCAGCCAATTAGGTGAATTTATTGTTTCTCCTAATGATGGCGCTCCCTCAGCATTAGGAATCTTTAACCTATTCTCAGCCTCACCAGAACTTGTTTCACAAGCATTTACTTTAAACAAAGATGAGACAGGCAAGTTTGGGCCTTTTGTCAAAAGTGATAAAAATTCGCAAACATTTGAGAATAATTCAGACATTCAGCAATTTTTAGGAGTAGGAAATTTTAGTTTTTCTCCTTCTGCATTAGTCAATGCTAAGTTTACCGGTTCTGGTAACAATAATTTTCAAATCAACACACTTGCCAGCGTAAAACTTACAGTGGATTACTATGGTGAACCAATTGTAAGTAATCCCCCAAGAGTTCCCGAAGCTTCAACCACATTGGGAATTATTGGACTAGCTGGTGCTGCCTTCGTTTCTAAAAAATTAGGAGCATGGCAGAAGTCTGTGGGTTAATTTAGTCCTGATTAATACAACATCTAGTTATATACTAGATGTTGCATTTTCCCATGCTTGATTTATACTTAATTTCTGAAATATACGTAGGGTGGGCAGTGCAGCACCAAAGCCGTGATATGGTGGGCAGTGCATCGGCCTACAAATACTTATAAAGTCAATAATTGTTTGTCAATCCTTACATTTGCGCTTACGCAAGCATTCTTTTGTTTGTTCATCTCTAGCGGATATTTGCCACGCCATTATCTGTAATTGAATATTGTGACTGCTAGCAACCAAAGCAGTTGTATTCAAAAATGGATTGATAAAACTTTCTACCTCACTACTATTCACAAGATTGACTTCGGCATTGTAAAAATAAATAGGCAATGCCAAAAAGCTAAGATAAATTCTCCTTTTCATCACAACCTCAGCAAAAATTCCGTCCGCCAACGGTGAGCGAACTGATAACTTATTCTGTAGATAGCACCTGATGAACGAGAACTTAGAAACTGAGCATTGTACTATTGATGCGGTATCGATGTGTGCAATGCTACTAATTGCGGAAACCTGTGGCAACAATTCCTCTTCCTGTCGATATGCAGACAGGTAGGGCAAATATCTGTCCCAAGTGTGGAGTCAATAGTAGATTAATTCCCCTATACTCTTATATTCTGACATATTTCTCTGTTCATGCTTACCTACAACCAGGATTTTGGTTTTGCATGGGTCAATCCTGTTATGGTAGCTGCTTCCCCAGATACAATAGTTAGCAAATGTTGCCTACCACCTGAGCTATGACCCCCTCACAAGAAGTAGATACAATCAAAACTCCTGAGATTGACACAGAAGCATATGGCAACTCAGATATTGATTCCCTCGAAGATGAGTTGCCCGGTGAAGTCGAAATGTCCTTATTCGACCACCTAGAAGAGTTAAGACAGCGTATCTTTTATTCGTTAGCTGCTGTAGCGGTGGGCGTTGTTGGCTGTTTCTTTGCCGTCAAACCAATTGTGCAGCTGCTAGAAGTTCCCGCCCAAGGAGTTAAATTTCTCCAACTAGCCCCCGGAGAGTATTTTTTTGTGTCCCTCAAAGTAGCAGGCTACAGTGGCTTGTTGCTTTCTACCCCTTTCATCCTCTACCAAATTACTTTGTTTGTGCTTCCCGGACTAACTCGCCGCGAACGTCGCTTGTTGGGGCCAGTGGTATTAGGTTCAAGTGTGTTATTTGTTGGTGGGTTAGTCTTTGCCTATTTATTACTCATTCCCGCCGCTTTGAATTTTTTCATCAGCTACGGTGAGGATGTAGTAGAGCAACTCTGGTCAATTGATAAATACTTTGAGTTTGTCTTGTTGCTTTTATTTAGCACTGGTTTAGCTTTTCAAGTGCCAATAATCCAACTTTTACTAGCTAATTTAGGTATCGTCTCCTCAGAGCGAATGATTTCCGGTTGGCGATTTGTGATTATGGCGGCTGTAGTTTTAGGCGCTGTGCTGACACCCTCTACCGACCCCCTTACCCAAAGTCTTTTGGCTGGTGCGGTGCTGACTCTTTACTTTGGTGGCATTGCTTTGGTTAAGCTAACTGGTAAGTAACATAACCATGCAAATCAGTTATGAAGACTTTGAGAAAGTCGAAATTCGGGTTGGCAAAGTTATCAAAGTAGAAGCCTTTACCAAAGCAAGAAAACCAGCTTACAAACTATGGATAGATTTTGGTGATTTGGGTATGAAAAAATCTAGCGCCCAAATCACCAAACTTTATCAACCAGAGGATATTGTTGACAAATTAGTATTAGCGGTAACTAATTTTCCTCCGCGCCAAATTGCTGATTTTATGTCTGAAGTTTTGGTTTTGGGTGTAGTTTTAGATGATGGTGAAGTCGCTTTAATACAACCAGACAGAGATGTACCTTTAGGTAAAAGAATTTTCTAACTGTAGTAGAGAACAGGTTATAGGTGACAGGTTACAGGCGCTCAATCGCTGCTTGTTGTAAAGATTTTTTAATTTATTTATAGGACTCCCATCTAATTTTTGAACTAAATTCACTACATATCTATTCCCTTCCCTGTTCCCTGTCCCCTATCCCCTGTTCCTTAAGATCACACCATCCATTCCGAAGAGCGATCGCCTAAATCTAGAGGTATGCTCACTGCTTTACCCAGGCGGGGACGCTCTTTTGTTTGGGTGATATATGTTTTCACCTGTGTTGAACTGCCCAAGGCATGAAGGTAATTGGCAATACCATCGAGATGCTCTTGATATTCTGCCTCATTCATCGGGAAAGAGGCTTGCTCTAGGTACTTCCACATAATCTGCAAGAATATTTTGCCTTGTGTGCGCCGAAACTGCACATCATAAGAATGTCCCCATTTATCCAGCAATAGTTGGTGTAATTCCTGTCCTGTCATAGTTTTCTCAGCTAGATTTTACATTTAGTTATGACGTTAAGTTCCGTAACTCAAGTATGATAAGGATATAAAGAAATGTAATGCTAACAGAAAAGATGCTCGATATGTCTTGAAATAAAGATTAACAGCATCGGGACAAGCGTTAGCATTTCAACTCAGACAGGAGTGGCTCAAGTATTTTAGCGCTCTTGTCTAATGCTGCTTAACAAAATACACGAAGAGCGCGTAAATTATGGCTCAATTTTCTGAATCAATGGACGTTCCCGATATGGGGAGACGTCAATTCATGAACCTGCTAACTTTTGGAACCGTTACTGGCGTGGCTTTGGGTGCATTGTACCCTGTGGTCAATTATTTCATTCCCCCAGCAACTGGTGGGGCTGGTGGCGGAACCACAGCAAAAGACGAGCTGGGCAACGATGTTAGCGTCAGCAAATTTCTAGAAAGCCATAATGTAGGCGATCGCACCCTAGTTCAAGGACTCAAGGGCGACCCAACTTATATTGTGGTAGAAAGCAAAGAAGCGATTACCGATTACGGCATCAACGCCGTCTGCACCCACTTGGGCTGCGTCGTTCCCTGGAACGCGGCAGAAAACAAATTCAAATGCCCTTGCCACGGTTCTCAATACGACTCAACTGGTAAGGTAGTCCGTGGCCCAGCGCCCAGATCCTTGGCTTTAAGCCACGCCAAAGTGGACAACGACAAAATCGTTTTAACTCCCTGGACAGAAACCGACTTCCGCACCAACGAAGAACCTTGGTGGGCTTAATGTTTAGTCAATAGTCCACAGTCCAAACTAATGACTAATGACTATTGACTAATGACTCTTGACTCTTGACTAAATTCAATCGTTGCCCTTATTGAGATGAGAAATGCTTGTTCAACAGCGAGGTTAACTCGCAGTGCTAGAGCGATGGTAAAAGCATTGCTCATAGCGATCGCCAGCGTGACATTCTTCTTCACCAGCGACTTAGCCCTTCCCCAGTCTGCTGCTGCATATCCCTTCTGGGCGCAGCAAACCTACCCCGAAACCCCCCGCGAACCGACAGGTAGAATCGTTTGCGCCAACTGTCACCTAGCAGCAAAGCCCACAGAAGTAGAAGTTCCTCAATCCGTACTTCCCGACACCGTATTTAAAGCCGTAGTCAAAATTCCCTACGATACCAGCGTGCAACAAGTTGGTGCTGATGGCTCTAAAGTCGGCTTAAACGTCGGTGCTGTACTGATGTTACCCGAAGGCTTCAAGATTGCTCCTCCAGAACGCATTCCTGAAGACATCAAAGAAGAAATCGGTGATCTTTTCTACCAACCCTACAGCGAAGAGAAAGAGAACATCGTCATCGTCGGGCCTTTACCCGGTGAACAGTATCAAGAAATCGTCTTCCCTGTTCTTTCTCCCAACCCCGCTAACGACAAGAACATTCACTTCGGTAAATATGCAGTTCACGTCGGTGGAAACCGGGGACGCGGACAAGTTTATCCCACAGGCGAAAAGAGCAACAACAACGTTTATAACGCCTCTGCTACTGGCACAATCAGCAAGATTGCTAAACAAGAAGGCGAAGACGGTACTGTTAAATATCTCGTAGACATCAAAACTGAGTCTGGTGAGGTTGTTACTGATACAGTTCCCGCAGGCCCAGAACTGATTGTTTCTGAAGGACAAGCTGTTAACAATGGTGACGCTTTGACAAGTAACCCCAACGTTGGCGGTTTCGGTCAAAAAGACACAGAAATTGTGCTTCAAGATGCCAATAGAGTTGGCTGGTTAATTGCTTTCGTTGCCCTGGTAATGTTAGCTCAAATCATGCTAGTTCTGAAGAAAAAGCAGGTGGAAAAAGTCCAAGCTGCCGAAATGAATTTCTAACATCTCTGATAAATCAATACTTCTTAGGCAGGCAACAGCCTGTCTTTTTTATTTGCACTGCTTATTTCAAACTCGAAAATCTAGAAATAGACTTCTTGCAGAATACTTTGGTGTTGCTGACTATATTATTTAAAAGCTCACGCATTCGGCAAAGCCCTTCTCGTTCGCGTTAGCGTCCCGTAGGGAAGACTAGGCGCAAAGAGGAACGCAAAAGAATCACTTTTAAAGTTATGTATTCATGCGTATTACCTAACATAAAATATTTTAGTATTAAATTGTAATTTAGATTTATAAGTAATTTATAGATTAAAACTGGTAAGATATTATGATATATGAGTTTCTTAAGTCAAAACAGATATTTTATTAAAGTTAATATAGTAACTCAGTATACGCCATACTTAAAATCGATTAACAAACTAGCATTAGATAATCTAAAAAGCTAACCTATTAGATAATCTAAAAACTTAACCTAATTCTACTTTTGAGTTAAGGGCTTTCACAAGATGCTTTAGAAATAGGAATTATTAAAATCCCTAGAACATTACTGCTTGTTCCAAAGGGTAAGACCTGTGCAATTGACTCACAACCCCGTAGTAAAGTTTTAATCCCGGTTGATTTTGTAATAAAGTTACAAAATCAACCATATTCTACAAAAATTTCAAATTTTCAGCTTTTGGATAAACTCAACATAAAAATGTGTAAGTTAGTTACACATTTTTATACTACCTTAAACAGATTCTAGAATTTGATTAAGTTGCAAATTTCTGAGCATCGATATATTATGGGTTAGGGAAGATTTCCCAGACATTCTTATATAGTAAAAATATTAATTATTGATAAAAAATAATATTAAACCTAACAATATAACATAAAAGATACGCTAAACACAACAAACATAAACATAAAGTCACACTGTATTACAGCTCTTGTAATAAAAATTTTGATGCTCTATATTAATAATGGATTTCTGAATTTGAATTAAATTATTGATAGGCTAATCTTAAAAAGAAGCAAAAAAAACTTCTAAACTTATTAGTTAGTGGTTCTCAGGCAAATACTTAGTATCTAAGTAAAAATTTGCTTGAACCATTCCTATCAGTTCAGAAGCCGAAAACATATTTTATATATTTCAATTATGCCACAAAAACATGGTTTTGCTGCCGATGAAAATCGGCACAGTAGTTTTTTGGAATTTCTTTGGACATCGGTTTGTGATAACATCACTATCCCAAACGTGAAGGCGCTCATGAAACAACATGGACAACTTCTCAATCTTAGCGAAGCAGAAGCGTTAATAGCTCTGCCGCCTACCTTACTGATGTTCCATCGAAAGGGTATCGATGGCAAAGAAATTGAACATCATATTGAAGTAGCATTTGAGAAGTTCTTCAAAGATTCCTGTAATTGTGAATCGAGCATCAGAATCTTATTAGTAGCTTACAGGGCTTTCAAATAGCTGATAATTTTTTAGAGGGTGGTTTTACATATCCTCTATAAAATGCCCAGTATCTGCAAATTCAACTCTACTAGAGTTAAATTAAATTTAACTCCAGTAGAGTTAAGGTATCCGACGATGACAACCTCAGTAGAGTATATACCCGTTACCCCAATTGAATATCCAGATGAGGACGGTCAACCAGTGGCTGAAGGTGATTCACAAAGAAAGTATCTGCTATATGCAACGGATGTATTACAAATTTATTTTCAAAACCGTTCTGATGTCTACGTTTCTGGCAATTTATTTATCTATTATGAGGAAGGTCGCCCAGAGTCGGTTGTTGCACCAGATGTATTTGTTGTGTTTGGGGTAGAAAACCGGGACAGACGTTCTTACAAAACCTGGGAAGAAAATAACAAAGCACCTGATTTCGTTCTAGAAATCACTTCCAAAACCACCCGCGCCAAAGACCAAGGCGCGAAAAAAGGAATCTACGCCTTTCTGGGAGTGCGCGAATACTTCCAATACGACCCAACAGGCGATTATCTTCATCCCCAACTCCAAGGCTTACGCTTAGTTGATGATAATTATTTCCCCGTACCAGCTAACACCGCCGCAGATGGTACAGTTTCCCTAACCAGTGAAGTTTTAGGACTGGAATTGCGAATAGAAGCTGGGAAGCTACGCTTTTATGATGCAGGTACAGGTGAATATCTTCTTAGCCATCAAGAAGAAGCAGCCGCAAGACAAGCCGCAGAAACAGCTAAACAACAAGCTGAGGAAAAAGCGCAAAAGTTAGCGACTAAACTCCGAGAACTGAATATCGACCCTGATAATCTCTAACTCAGAACTTACGCATCAAAGTTATCTGTTGAGACTGGGTGTAAGGGTTTTTAACACCTGCACCCTTGTCGAAACCTTTGATTTTTCGTTTTTATGCGTAAGTTCTAATTTCATCATGGTGGTGGGATTACCCTACCTGCCTGATCGGTATGCACGAATCAACTCATATTGCCAGATTTGTTGCAAGAACGTTATATTTATTTACATAAAGTTACAAAAATATATAAAAGAGGTTTGTGATGGCTATTCTATTTGCAGTGTTAGTTGTAGGTTGGGTTGCGGCTTCTGTTATCGGTTCCCTAGCATACTTCCTGGGAGAGCAGAAAAAGCCCATCCATGAGCGTAACTGGCGTTCTGAGTCTTTTGAAAAGTTGGCTAAATCTATTACAGGTTTGGATATAGATTACAGCGATCGCACCCCAGCCTATGCGATAGATGCTTACGCTAGCCAAAATCTGCCTAAATAGCAGCGAAAATGCTCAAATTCATCCGAATAAAACCCCCAGCAATAGTTGTTACTGGGGGTTTTTGCTTTTGAGAGGTTAGAGGCTAAAGTATTTTACTCAGCACGGGCTGAACGCCCCGCTACCGCTAACAGCACAGATTACAAAGGACGATAAACACGGTAGTTAATATTGGGGAAGATATTATCCATTAACTCGACTTTTTCTAACCAACCACTGTCAAACTTGCCGATTTTGGCATCTTCATAAAGCTTATTAAAACGCATCAGGTGCGATCGCGTCCTTCTCACAGCATAAGGAACCATTGTTCCCGTCCGCATAATAAACGCCCAGTCGGAAGATTGCGCCAATAGTAATTCTCTCGCAGCTTGGTTAAGCGATCGCCATCCCAACTCATCTTCCGGTTCCATCTGCGAAATTTCAATCATCCGTTCCGCCGCTTTGTGTAAATGCGGATAAATCCAAGCATTGGTTTCATTCAACCAATACTCATGGAAACCCTTGTAACCCCAACTCGACTGAGAAGGACGACAGACTTGTTGTGTAGGTTCTGCGCGTAAATAGTCTGCCAAATGAGTCATAGTATAGGTTCCTTGGTCATACCAGGACTTGCGGAATAGGTAATCAATAAACCAAGGCCCCTCATACCACCAGTGACCGAACAATTCCGCATCATAAGGCGACACGATAATCGGCGGACGCTGCATAATTCCATAGAGGTGTTCTGCTTGGCGTTCGCGATTATACATAAAATTAGCGGCGTGTTCTGCTGCCTTTTCCCGCGCCCAGTAAGGGTCATACAATGCTTTCTCGGATAAGCCTAAACCGCGTCCGGTAATCTTATGATACTTAATACCTGTATTTTTTCTCTGACCGTTGGGCATGATGTAGGGCTTGATGTACTCATACTCAGCCTCCCAACCCAAATCTTTGTAAAATTCCCGATATTCGGCTGCACCAGGATAACCAACCTCAGAAGACCATACCTGTTGAGAAGATTCATGGTCTCGACCAAAGGCTGCAACTCCAGTTTCGGTAAAAATTGGCGCGTAAGTACCAAAGCGAGGACGAGGACGAGCGTATAAAATACCATGCCCATCGGTGAGGAAGTAACGTAAACCAGCATCTGCCAGCATCCGTTCCAAACCTTCATAATAGGCGCATTCTGGCAACCAAATACCTTTAGGTGGACGACCAAAAGTTTCTTCGTAATGTTCGCAAGCTACTTGAATTTGCGCCCACACAGCTTGAGGATACATCTTCATCAATGGCAAATAGCCATGAGTAGCGCCACAAGTAATAATTTCCAGGTTATTAGTATCTTGGAACTGTTTAAAAGCCGTGACTAAATCACCGTTGTAGCGTTCCCACATTTGCCGTGCTTCATTAAACTCAGTGGCGTAGTGTTCGGCTAAGTAACGGATGTGTCCATTGTGGGCATTATGCTCTACTTCCAGTTCCGTCAGTTCTTCGAGTTTGGCTAAATGTGCATCATAGCGTTCTTGCAACAAAGGATCGCGCAGCATCGACACAAGCGGCGGTGTCATACTCATCGTAATTTTAAAGTCGATACCGTCTCTCTTTAAGCCTTCAAATACTTTCAATAAGGGAATGTATGTTTCGGTAATGGCTTCATATAACCATTCCTCCTCTAGCACGTAGTCACTCTCAGGGTGACGAACGAAGGGCAGATGTGCATGAAGTACGAGCGCGACGTAGCCAATAGCCATAGTGTTCTGGGGTGATACTTGTTAAAGTGAAGGTCGAGGATTAGGCGGAAATTAACAATATTTTAAGACCTTCTGGGGATCGTAGTTATCTTGCAATCTGGGGAAAATATAGTAGGGGATAGGTTACAGGTTACAGGGGACAGGTTACAGGCTGGGAAGTTCCTTGTATCTTTACTTTCTGGTTAGTTTTTGACTTAATATATCAGGCGATCGCATTCCGCAAGAGCGTCTCTCTTCGCTATAGTTACAGCACTTGCTTGATACATGAACACATCAACCAATCATAAAACTGTCCCCTGTCCCCTAATGATGTGGCTAAAGTATTTCCTCTGGGTCAATACCAGCAGCACGTAAGCGTTCCGCCAATCTTTGCGCCCTTTGTCGTTCTTGTTCTAATTGTTCGTTAGCTTGCTGTAACTGTTGATTAGCTTCTTCTTCTGGCAACAAAACTAAATTACCATCTGGTGTAAAAAAGCGTAATTTTCTGCCCTCAATTCCTAAATATAGTTGTAATTGCTGACTCCACAACCAACCCGCAGAATTAGCTTCTATCGGCTGATATTGCCCATCTACTATGTGAAAACCTTGTAATTCCAAGGTATTCGGGTCAAACCAGAAATAATCAGGAGTGCGAAATGTGTTCTGATATATTTGCTTTTTCAGCCCTCTATCAACTGCGGCTGTGGAATTAGACAATAATTCAATAATTATGTTGGGGTATTTACCGTCTTCTTGCCACACAACCCAACTTTTGCGGTCTTTTTTTTCTGTATCTAGGACTACAAAAAAATCAGGGCCACGAAATTCCTCTGATTTTTTCTGGTTAGGACTGAAGTATATAGTCAAGTTGCCTGTAGCATAGAAGTCTTGGCGATCGCGCCAAAACGACTTGATCAAGCGGATCAGTAATTCTATTTGTTCGCGGTGTAAATCAGATTCCAAGGGTGGTTCGTCGCTGTAGATATCGCCTGGTGGAAAAATTATATCCTCAGTGACATCTGAAGAACTAGGGGTAGTGGCAAGGGGTTGAGACATAAAATTTAGTCATTAGTCATTGGTCATTAGTCATTGGTCATTGGTCATTAGTTGAGATTTAAGGCTGTGACTTTGGTTTATGTTGATGAAATCAAACAAAAAAACGCTGCACCTGAACACAAAATCCTGGTAAAAGTGGTGATGTAATTTCATCATCAGCTAGTAAGGTTGCTACTAATTTTAACTGAGCATTTTCCCGGCGATAAACTTCTAGTTGCTGTAATTGCCAATTAGCTATCCAATATTCCTGTACTCCAGTTGATGAATATAGCTTTAACTTGGCTTCTTTGTCTCGACGTTCGTTTGTCGCTCCTGGTGAAAGGACTTCTGCAACCAGTTCTGGCGCTCCTCGCAAATGTCCTTCTTCATCAAGTAATTGTGCTAACCGTTGATGACTAATCCAAACCACATCGGGGATGACATTATCAGCATCTGTAAATATTATACCGGGAGTTTGACGAGTTTCTCCTAGACCACTAGCGCGTGACCAAATTTGTAACTCCAAACATATATTTCCCGCAGTTCCTTGATGTCTCCAATGCGGCGCTCTTGTCGCAAATAATTCCCCATCAACGATTTCGTAACGCTTCCACTCGTCACTTCCTAGTAATTCTAAATCGGAAGTTGTCCAACGAACCCGGTTAGATATTGTTTGGTTCATAGTCATTAGTCATTGGTCATTGGTAAGTAGAGACGCGATTAATCGCGTCTGTACAGTCCATAGTCCACAGTTATTCTTCTCATCTCCCGGTTGGTGAGCGCAGTCGAACCACATCTCCCTCATCTCTCCCATCCCTACTCCTCTTCTTCCTGATACAAATCTTGTAGCGCTTGTACTTGAGTGCGGCGGGAGGTGCGACGATATTTTTTACTTTCTAGTTTGGGTTCGTATTGACTTTGACCTTTGCCTTTGGTTTTGACTTTTAAGGTAGATTCAGGATCGGCTTGTTGGTTAAGTTGGGTTTGCCTAGCGATCGCATCTCCTAAAAATTCCCGATAATGTTCATACCTCTCCCAATCTCCCCGCACTGCACATTCTGGCTCATCTCGGTGCAAACAGTCGTTAAACCGACAGCTAGCCACAGCTAAACGTTCTCTAGCTTCGGGGAAATAATATATTAATTCTTCTGGACTACAATCTACATCAGGTTGGTTAAACCCTGGTGTATCCGCCAACAAACCACCACTGGGTAATTCAAATAATTCTACATGGCGGGTGGTATGACGACCACGAGCCAGTTTACCGGAAACTTCACCCACGCGCAGGTTAATGTCGGGAATCAGTGCATTAATTAAGCTAGATTTTCCCACACCAGAAGGCCCGGCTACTACGGTAATTTTATTGCTGAGATATTTGGCTACTTGGTCAAGATTGATTTGATTTTGAACGCTGATAAATACTGGTTGATAACCCCAAGCAAACAAGCGATCGCTAATTTGTTGCTGTTCTTCTGGACTAACTAAATCGCTCTTATTCAAGCATAAAACCACATCAAGTCCAGTAGTTTCCGCCTTAACTAAAAATCTGCTGAGTTGATAAGGTTCTAGGGGAGGGTCAGCCACCGCAAAAACCAGCAGGATTTGGTTCGCATTGGCGATTGGCGGTCTGTCTAACTGAGTTTGCCGCGATAAAACCTCCGCGATCGCCCCGCGCCCTCCAGACCAATCTGGCTCCTCTATCACCACGCGATCGCCCACCATCACCTGTTGCCCAATTTTCTTCAACCGAGTCCGACGGGTACATAACAGGCAGAGGGGCAGAGGGACGGAGGGGCAGAGGCGCAGAGAAGAATCTAATTCTTCTTTCTCCCCTGCTCCCCCACTCCCCTGCTCCTCTGCTTCAGAATCTAACTGTACTTTGTAGAAATTGGCTTGCACGGCTAACACCGTACCCAATAACTGGCCAATGGGTAAAACTTTCATTAGGCAGTTACGGGACGGCGGATTAATAGAGAAAAATAGCCACTGCAATCTGTAATTTGTTCTACCTGATAACCTGCCATTGTCAGGCTATCAGGTACTTGCTCAATTGGCTCTCCTGGGTCTAACCAAACTTCTAATAACCCTCCAGGCGGCATTTTCTCCAATCGGAGTTTTGTCCGCACAAAATTAATCGGGCAAGGAGTGCCACGTAAGTCAAGTTGAGCATCAGGAGTTGATAGAGGAGAGAGCGTCATTACTTAAACAAATTTCCCAAAAAACCTTCTAGACCACCTTTACCAGTGCGGTCTCCCTTAATTTTAGCTAGCTTCTCTAGCAATTCTCTCTCCTCTGGGGTCACTTTGTTAGGAATATCAATTAACACCGTTAACAGATGATCTCCGCGACTCACAGGATTGCCCAAACGTGGTACGCCCCGATTTTCCAACTTCATGACTGTATTTGGTTGCGTCCCGGCGGGAATAATCAATTCCACAGGCCCATCTACAGTATTTACTTCCAATCGGCAACCTAAAATTGCTTGTAAGTAGCTAACTTTGATTTCCGAAAGAACATTAATGCCATCCCGTTGAAATTCCTCGTCCTCGTTGACGAACAAGTACACGTATAAATCACCTGGAGGGCCGCCGCGTTGACCTGCATCGCCTTCTTGACCAATACGTAAGCGTGTACCATTATCCACACCTGCGGGAATGGTAATTTTCAGTTTCTTAGTAACTTGGTTTGTCCCCTTACCATCACAAGTACCACATTTGTCTTCAATTACCATGCCTGTGCCATTACAGGTAGGACAAGTTGAGACTTGAGTGAAACTTCCAAACGGTGTTCTCGTGACACGGCGAACTTGGCCTGAACCGCTACAAGTCGAACAAGTACGGGGGCGAGTTCCTGGTTTTGCGCCCGTACCGCTACAGGTTTCACAGGTTTCTAAATGGGAAATGCGAATTTCTTTTTCCCCGCCAAATACCGCTTCCCGAAAGTCTAACTTCAGGTCTAAGCGTAAATCATCACCGCGCGTTGGCCCGCCGCGTCTTCTTTGCTGCGTAGGGCCACCCACACCGCCAGCAAACCCACTGAAAATGCTTTCAAAGATATCGGCAAAACCACCCATATCACTCATATCTTGAAAGCCAACACCAGCCCCAGAAACACCTTCAGGGCCGAAGCGATCGTAACGCGCACGGGTTTCCGGCTCAGAAAGGACTTCATAAGCACGGTTAATTTCCTTAAAGCGATCTTCGGCTCCCGGTTCTTTATTCACATCAGGGTGATATTTCCGGGCTAGACGGCGGTAGGCTTGTTTGATTTCTTCTTTGTCAGCGTCACGAGCAACGCCTAGAATCTCATAATAGTCGCGGGCCATATAGCAAAGGTAAAAGTTAGGAGGAAGGAGGAAATATAGGCAGTAGACACCATCAGAGCATCTTGCCAGGGCTAGATAGAAGGCAAAGTAAAATTATGTTAATAACTGATTTTACCTTTTACCTTTAACAAAATTCACCAACTAGTAAAGTAATGGGTACTTTCCTCGTAAAACTGGAAAAAGTTACCAAAACTAGGAGCAGAAAAAGTATAACTTTAGGCTCTTGCTCCCAAGTTGGCTGTCTCTTTTACAATTGTGCTACGTACTACGAGGAAACCTCCCTCATGAACTAGAGGGGCTAGCCGCACCATTAGGTGTGGAAAACCCCCCATGTTGGGTATTGGGGACTGGGGAAAGGGGAAAGGGGAAAGGGAAAAGGGGAAGCTTTTATCCTTTGGGAATGGGATATTTTGGACTTGACATTAAACAATCCAAAATTTAAAGGGGACTAAGGATTGGGTATTAAACAGTGAATATATTATCTATTTCCCAGTCCCCAATACCCAGTCCCCAGTCCCCAATACCCAATACCCAATACCCAATACCTAATCTATCGCTTCATAATCAGCCTGTGCTGTGCTTTCGTCATCAAAATCAAAGTTAAACTGCGGTATGAGAGTTCCGCTAGGTGCAGGCGGGGTATCTGAGGCTAGGGAAATATGACCAATATCGGCGATCGCTTCTGTCACATCATCATTTTGGCTGCTAGCTCGATTGTACACATCAGCACCGATGGAAAATAGAGTTTGTTGGAAATCATCTAAACATTGTTGAAACTCTTTGAGGGAAATAGCAGGGTTCGTCATTAAAGTTTGGACTATTGTAGCTTTCTCGCTGGCTAGAGCTTTCATTTGTTCGCCAATCAATTCGCCATTATCTTTTAAGGTAGATTCATAAATTATCAACAAATTATCTGCTTGATTTTTGAGTTCTACCAGTTCTCGGCGTTTTTTATCTTCTTCAGCATACACTTCTGCTTCTTGCCGCATCCTTTCTACTTCATTGTTGGTTAATCCACCTGTATTGGTAATGCGAATACTTTGTTCTCTACCTGTGCCTTTATCTTGGGCTGCAACTTTGAGAATTCCGTTGACATCAATTTCAAAGGAAACTTCGATTTGCGGTACTCCACGGGGCGCTGGAGGGATGCCTGTTAAGAGAAATTTACCCAGGCTCTTATTATCCCTAGCCATTGCCCGCTCACCTTGGAGGACGTGAATTTCTACCGAGGTTTGTCCATCAACAGCAGTGGAAAATACTTGAGATTTGCTAGTAGGAATTGTGGTGTTACGTTCGATGATTTTGGTGAATACTTCTCCCAAGGTTTCAATTCCCAAGGATAAGGGTGTGACATCCAATAGCAGTAGATTGTCAACTTCCCCACCTAACACCCCGGCTTGAATAGCTGCACCCAATGCTACCGCTTCATCAGGGTTAACTGAACGGTCTGGGGTTTTACCATTAAAAAACTTGATTAAGGCATTCTGCACCGCCGGAATGCGGGTAGAACCACCTACCAAAATAATCTTATCTATATCTTGTGGTTTCAGGTCGGCATCTTTGAGGGCTTGAATCATCGGTTCGATGGTGGCTTCAATTAAATGCCCTACCAACTCTTCAAATTTAGAACGGTTGAGTTCCATTTCTAGATGCTTCGGCCCACTGTCATCAGCTGTAATAAAAGGCAAGTTAATCGAGGTACTTGCCATGCTGGAGAGTTCAATTTTGGCTTTTTCTGCTGCTTCTCGCAGGCGTTGCAGCGCCATTTTATCTTGGGCGAGGTCAACTTTTTCTTGTTGCAGGAAGCGTTCAATCATCCAACGGACAACACAGCCATCAAAATCGTCGCCGCCTAGTTGATTGTTACCACCAGTGGCTTTGACTTCAAATACTCCGTCCCCCAACTGGAGAATGGAAACATCGAATGTACCGCCGCCTAAGTCAAAAACTAAGATGAGCTGTTCTTGGTCTTGTTTCTCCAAACCAAAGGCTAAAGCCGCAGCAGTGGGTTCATTAATAATTCGCAGAACTTCCAGACCGGCAATTGTGCCAGCGTCTTTGGTGGCTTGTCTTTGAGCATCAGTAAAATACGCAGGTACGGTAATTACTGCTTGTGTGACTGCTTCACCCAAAAAGTTTTCCGCATCTTGTTTGAGCTTTTGTAAGACCATAGCGGATATTTCTTGAGGAGTGAAATTGCGTCCGCGAATCTGCACGTCTACAGTTTCATCTCGACCTTTGACACAGCTATAAGGTACACGATCGCGTTCTGTTTGCGTATCATCCCAACGCCGACCGATAAACCGCTTAATACTAAAAATAGTATTCTCCGCATTGGTTACAGCTTGTCGTTTTGCCAACTGACCGATTAAGCGATCGCCACTTTTACCAAATCCCACAATACTCGGTGTAGTGCGTCCACCTTCGGAATTAGCAATAACTATCGGTTGACCACCTTCCAAAACCGCAACACAACTATTTGTTGTGCCTAAGTCGATCCCAATAACTTTTCCCATACGTAAATATATTTACTGAGTGCTTTAGTAGCCTAGACTTACTTTTTTTGGGTATAAACTTAGGCAGGAGACAGGCGGCAAGAGGCAGAAGGCAGGAGTTTTAACTATTACCCAATCCCCAATACCCAGTCCCCAGTCCCTAACAATGCTCGCCTCTACTATGACCTCAGCACTATTGGTCAGTGAGGCGAGCTGATACAGGTTAACTGTCGGCTGGACTCGACTGATTTTCTGGTGCTGGTGGTGCATCTTCCTTTGGAGCAGCCACCTTGACCATAGAATGGCGTAGCACGCGATCGCCCAAGTAATATCCGCGCACTAACTCTTCTAACACTGTTCCTTCTGGATGTTCATCCGTAGGTTCGCGCATTACTGCTTCGTGAAGATTAGGATCAAATTCCTGTCCTTCAGGACGCATTGGCGATACGCCCAACCGCTTCAGTGAATCTACTAGTTGTTTGTAAACTCCTTGATAACTTTTGTGAATGGTCATTTCGCCATCAGTTTGTGGTTTGAGATGCGATCGCGCCCGCTCAAAATTATCGACCACAGGCAACAATTCTAAAATTGTGTTTCTTTTTACCTGTAGGTCTAACTCTTCTTTTTCTTTTTGGGTGCGTTTGCGATAATTTTCAAAATCTGCCGCCATCCGCATATATAGCGTACTGCGCTCTTCTAACTGTGCTTTGAGGGAATCAATTTGCCCTGACAATTCAGCCAAAGCGGCTGTATCAGTTCCCTGTGTCTGTGTTGTTGCGAAGCCATTATCTTCTGTAACTGTATCCCCCCCTACATTAGTTGGGGCTGTTACTTGTTCTGTTTCGCTCTTCAATTCGTTATTGTTAATTTCGGCTGGGGATTCACTCATAATTGCTTGCTTTACCTCTGTTGATTCACCCAATTGCTGGCTTGTATTGTTTACCTGTTTATTTTCGTCGATCATTGTCCAAGTCTACTCATCCCAAATGTGATTTAGGGCAGTATTTCACCACAATGCACAACCTTAGTAGTTGATGGCTGTACACTGAGACTGATTTTTGCCGGATTTTCTCTGGGAAATGATCTGACCGTCATTTTATTTTTACAAATGGTAAACAGATTAGGGTCAATCGTCTAAGGGCGGTATTCCGAACGAGGCTCCCCAATTCTTCATACTGTTAATGAAAACTTTATGTCCCTAGCTGGGAATACTCTAAGCAGAGGTTTTCCTACTCATTGCTCACCTATGACTTACTCGTCACCACAACGGCGCAGCACGGCTCTAACTACAAGAACAGAGTTTTCACCTTTCGGTACTAAATTAGTCCAATCTGGCTATGTTAATACCGAACAGATGAGACAAGCGCTGATTGAAAGTCGCAAGTCTGGTAGACCCTTAACAGATGTTTTGGAGTCAATCACCGGACGACAGCTATCACCTGAGTTCCAGAGACAATATAAGAAACAGCAATTATTTGAACTAAAAATCCTCTACGGTGTTGAATCTCTCGATCCAGAGGTCAACAGTGTGGGAAATACGTTGGTGGGGAATCTGATTGATAGTCTCATCCCCGTAGATGTTTGCCGTCGCCACCGTTTAGTACCGCTATCTAGGAATGATGAACACAACCCGCCTTATGTGTTAGTGGCGATGGTTTCTCCAGATAATCTGGAAGCGTCAGATGACTTAAACCGCATCTTGCGCCCTCAAGGTTTATCATTACAGCGTATGGTAATTACCCAGGAGGATTACCAACAGCTAATTAACCAATATTTGGATGATTTGGCTGTGCGGCAAAAGCACCTGGAACAAGAAAAGTCTACAGATATTAATCAGGATTTAGAAAATCTCGGCAATCTGGATATTGAAGATGCACCTGATGAGATGGAGGCTGATTTAGGTGCAGCTATGAAGGGTGCAGAAGATGCGCCAGTTATTAACCTGGTTAATAGAATTTTGGCTAAGGCTCTGCACGATAAGGTTTCTGATATCCACGTTGAACCACAAGAAGAAAATCTCCGCATTCGCTTCCGCAAGGATGGTGTATTGCGGGAAGCTTTTCCCCCTCTACCGAAGAAAATTATTCCGGCTGTGACAGCCAGATTTAAAATTATCTCTAACTTAGATATTGCCGAGCGACGTTTACCCCAAGACGGACGTATCCGGCGGATGTTTGAGGGACGTAAGGTAGACTTCCGGGTAAATACCTTACCCAGTCGCTACGGGGAAAAGGTTTGTCTGCGGATTTTGGACAACTCTGCTACTCAGTTGGGGTTGGATAAGTTGATTACTGACCCGGAAACTTTGGGAATTGTCAAAGATATGGTCAGTAAGCCTTTCGGTTTGATTTTGGTAACGGGGCCGACTGGTTCAGGTAAGACGACTTCGCTGTATTCGGCGCTGGCGGAGAAGAATTCACCAGGAATTAACATCAGTACCGTGGAAGACCCGATTGAATATAGTTTGCCGGGAATTACCCAGGTGCAGGTAATTCGGGAGAAGGGGTTGGATTTCGCCACGGCGTTACGGGCATTTTTGCGACAAGACCCCGATGTGCTACTGGTGGGGGAAACGCGAGATAAGGAAACTGCGAAAACAGCGATTGAAGCGGCTTTAACGGGTCACTTGGTATTAACTACATTACATACTAATGATGCTCCTGGCGCGATCGCTCGTTTGGGAGAAATGGGGATTGAACCATTCATGGTTTCCAGTTCCCTAATTGGTGTATTGGCACAACGTCTGGTGCGGCGTGTGTGTTCTGATTGTCGTATTCCTTACACCCCCACAGCTGAAGAACTTTCTCGTTATGGGATGTCTGCTGCTGGTGAAGTGTCTGTCACCTTTTATAAGGCTAACACTGTACCATCGGAAGCGATCGCTGATGCCAAAGCCAAAAATCAGCTTTGCCCAAGTTGTAACGGTGTCGGCTACAAAGGACGTTGCGGTGTCTATGAAGTCATGCGGGTTACGGAAAATCTGCAAACTTTAATCAACGAAGAAGCACCCACAGAACGTATCAAAGAAGTAGCGATCGAAGAAGGGATGAAAACCCTACTGGCTTATAGTTTAGAGCTAGTTCGTCAAGGTGCAACCACCTTAGAAGAAGTAGAACGGGTGACATTCACAGACACAGGTTTAGAAGCTGAGTTAAAAGCTAAACGCAAGAGCGGTCTGACCTGTCGCACTTGCACCGCCCAATTACAGCCAGAATGGCTAGATTGTCCCTACTGTATGACACCGCGTTTTCAAGATTAGTCATTAGTCATTAGTCATTAGTCATTGGTTGTTGCTTTGGACTATGGACTGTGGACTGAATAAATAACAAGAGGAAGTAACCTATGGAATTTATGATTGAAGATTTGATGGAGCAGCTGATTGAAATGGGTGGCTCGGATATGCACCTATCCGCAGGTTTACCTCCCTATTTCCGCATTAGTGGGAAACTCACACCTATCGGCGATGAGGTACTCACCGCCGACCAGTGTCAAAGGCTGATATTTAGTATGCTCAATAACAGCCAACGCAAAACCTTAGAACAGACTTGGGAATTAGATTGTTCCTACGGTGTCAAGGGTTTAGCTCGTTTCCGAGTGAATGTGTATAAAGAGCGTGGTGCTTATGCAGCTTGTTTACGAGCGCTCAGTTCTAAAATCCCCAACTTTGAAAAGTTAGGTTTGCCAGATGTTGTACGGGAAATGTGCGACAAGCCTAGAGGTTTAATTCTGGTGACAGGGCCAACAGGTTCTGGTAAAACCACTACTCTCGCGGCAATGATTGATTTAATTAACCGCACCAAAGCAGAGCATATTCTTACCGTAGAAGACCCGATTGAATTTGTCTACGAACCAATTAAAAGCTTAGTTCACCAACGCCAATTAGGTGAAGATACAAAAAGTTTTGCCAATGCTTTGAAAGCCGCATTACGGGAAGACCCAGATATTATTCTGGTGGGTGAAATGCGCGATTTGGAAACCATTTCTTTGGCGATTTCCGCAGCAGAAACCGGACACTTAGTATTTGGAACTCTACACACAAGTTCCGCCTCTCAAACTGTTGACCGGATTATTGACGTATTCCCCCATGAAAGACAAACCCAAGTGCGGGTGCAATTATCTAACTCTTTAGTCGCAGTATTTAGCCAAACTCTAGTGCCAAAGAAAAACCCGAAACCAAATGAATATGGTCGCATCATGGCGCAGGAAATTATGATTGTTACTCCGGCTATTTCTAACTTAATTCGTGAAGGGAAAACTTCGCAAATTTACTCAGCAATTCAAACTGGCGGTAAGTTAGGAATGCAAACTTTAGAGAAGGTTTTAGCTGATTATTACAAAGCGGGAATTATCTCTTTTGAAGCAGCAATGTCTAAAACTTCTAAACCAGATGAAATTCAACGCCTCATCGGTGCTGCTGCGCCACCACCACCCGCAGCAGGCGCTAAACCAGGAGCCGTAAAAGCACATTAAAAAAATAGTCAATAGTTAACTGTTGACTATTGACTAATGACCAATGACTAATGACTAATGACTAATAATATATGCCAACATTTATTGCTCGTGTTCGGGATACACAAGGAAAAACTAGAAGTCAGAAAGTTGTTGCTGAATCTATAGCACAAGCCCGTACTAATTTAAGGGATCAAGGACTTGTAGTTCAAGACCTTAAACAGTCGATTGGTTTTGATTTTGAAAAATTTCAAAATTCTCTTGTCAAGGTGACAGTAAAAGAGAAAGCGGTATTTTCTCGACAACTTGCCACTTTGGTAAATGCAGGAGTCGCCATTGTCAGAGGGTTAGGTGTACTGGGTGATCAGTGTACTAATAAGAAGATGAAACAAGCCCTGTTTGATATCAGCAACGATGTTCAAAGTGGTGTGAATCTTTCTGATGCTATGCGTAAGCATCCTGACTGCTTTGATGGCTTATATGTAAGTATGATTCAGGCTGGGGAAGTGGGCGGTGTTTTGGATGAGGTATTGAATCGTTTAGCCAAATTATTAGAAGATATGGCGCGATTACAAAACCAAATTAAATCCGCTATGGCTTATCCAGTAGTCGTAGGTTTTTTGGCAACTTCTATTTTTGTGGGGATGACAGTTTTTCTAATCCCTATTTTTGCGAAGATTTTCGTAGAATTGGGGACGGAATTACCTGCTCTGACTCAATTCTTAATGGATTGTAGTAATCTTTTAAGAAGTCCGGCTTCAATATTATTGGTTGGTGGTATTGCCGCAGCAAGATTTGCTTTTACACAATACTATAAAACTCGTGTTGGGAAAGAAACTATTGACCGTCTTTCCTTGAAAATGCCATTGTTTGGTGACTTAATTCAAAAAACCTCAGTTGCTCGTTTTAGCCGCACTTTCGGTTCTTTAACTCGTTCTGGTGTACCCATTCTTACATCTTTGGAAATTGTCCGAGATACAGCAGGAAATCAGGTGGTTGCTAATGCTATAGATGCAGCCAGAGCCGAAATTCAACAAGGGGGTATGATTAGTATTGCCTTGCAAAAAGAGCAAGTTTTTCCACCGATGGCAATTCAAATGATTAGTATCGGTGAAGAAACTGGGGAACTTGATGGAATGCTGATGAAAATTGCTGATTTCTATGAGGATGAAGTTGAGCAGGCGGTAAAAGCATTAACTAGTGTTTTAGAACCAATTATGATTTTGGTTCTAGGGGGTATGGTGGGGACGATTTTGTTAGCAATGTATTTACCACTGTTTAAGGTATTTGAAAAATTGGGCTAAATCACAAATGATATTATGTCCGTTTAAACATTTATCATATTGTGAGGGTTGGTAATAGCTAATAGGTAATGTTATAAAAATTTCCTAATTAGCTATTATCTATTACAGAATTAGCTTAACTTGGTATGATTACTTAATTTTGAATTTTATGAAAAAAGCTAGGTTCCAAACCTCGCTCCTTGTGGGTGACTGTCTTTAATTTTGAATTTTGAATTGATTAATATGCCTGTGCAAAAATCTGACTATGAAGCTAGCTTGGCAGAGTATAGTAATCATGAGGCGGCGATCGCACTCTTAAAACAGTACCGACCATATCTAGAAATGATTCCTAGTTTGCGTCGTCCTGATGAAAGTACAATTATTATCCCTCTGCCAATTGTTCGTTTGCGTGATACTGTAGCTGCAACCACACAGGCGACTTGTTTACCTTGTGATGTGGCTATTTTAATGTGTGACCCCGAATGGAAAATCAAAACGGGGCCGGAAATTCTCTTATTTATTCACCGTCCCCATGAGGACTTTTCTGAATTGTTAGGACGCTGGCGACAAACTCAAGTCTTACTCAATCAAGATTATGAATGGTTAATGCCTTTGCGTCACAGTCACATTTTAAGCGAAGGGTCTGATACTGTATATCCCTTGTTTGTGATTTTTAGTGAAACGCCCGAACGCATTCAACGCGGTTTGATAGGTGCAGAATTACCATTTGTAATTCAAGCATCGTCTTCGTTAGCGAATGAAGAGAGTTTAGAGGCTATGGGCTAGAGGTTAGGGCTAACAGGGGCTAATGGGAAATGGCACGCTCCTTAAGCGCAAATCTTTAAGGTATAGAGCTTTTGGGGGTCACGGGTGTAAGAGTGTAGGGGTTCTGTACAGTTAACAACTAATAATTAAATCAAGATACTTAATAAATACTGTTCTTGTCCTAACCCCTACACTCCCACAGTCCTATAGCCCAACCCAGTCATCTCAACTACATTTAGCGGAATGCCAACAACTTAGACTACAAAATCTGAAAGACCTGCAACTATGCTAGACACCAATTGGTGTGCAATTGAACCATCCTTGTCAAGAGAAGGATTAAAAATAGTAATATCCATTCCTACTGCACAGCCAGAGGACAGAAGGATTTTCAAAAGTTCGCTCAAATCACTAAAATTTAATCCTCCCTCTAAACGATAGTCTACTGCTGGCATAATTTCATCGTTTAAAACATCAACATCAAGATGAATCCAGAATCCAGAAATATCTTTTTTAAGTAATTCTTCAACAGCTTGTGAAGCAATAGATTTAACTCCTAAATTTTGAATTTGTGCTAAATCAAATACTAATATATCCGTATCTCGAACATTTTGGCTTCCATCTATTGCTGCTTGTTCCGCATCACGACAGCCAAAAATAACAATGTTTTCATCTTGAATAAGTGGTCTGGAGTTGTCAATATTTGTAAGAATATCAGGCCCTCTTCCAGAAATAATTGCCAGATCCATGTCAGCAACTTCTCCAGTTGGAGATGCGGTAGGTTGATAAAAATCAGCATGACCATCAATAAAGAATAAACCGTATCCCCCTAATCTTTTTAGCGCCAAAAGGCTACCTATTAAAATACTACAATCACCTCCAAGTACAATAGGAAAATTTTTATCAGATAAAATTTCATAAACTGCTTCAGCAAGACGAAGAGAAAAGATTTTAATTGCATTTGGATTAAGGATTTGTGTTGTTTCATCTCGGACTGGATTGTATGGCAATGTCAAAACGTTGCCCTTATATTCAGCATTTAATTTTTCTAATAAGCCTGCTCCTTTTAATGCTTCTGGGAGATGTTCTACTCCTGTTGGTCGCAATCCTAAAATCGAGGGAGCATCAATAATGGAAAATTTTGGCATAGCTAGTTCCTTGTTCTCTAGATTTAATTTTTACTCAAAAATAAAATTAAATTCTGTACAGAAAATAAATTTAATAAACTACTAATCAAAACAGAAAAATAGAAATTTATTTCAATTAACAATTACTTCATATGTCAAATTTTAAATTTGAGTTATTTGAAATATAAATTTTTACAGGTTTAATTATATTAGGTTTTATTAAATTTTATAGTTTTGGCATCTGCTTTTAGATAGATAAATAAAATTAGTTAAAAATATGCTTTTAGTATGTTGTTACCTTGATAGTTGAGGGTTAATATATGGTTGTGTATGAGCAGAAAGAAAGGAAAAGCCGGAACTAGTAAAAGTTTCGCTTATTTGTGATGGTTTTCAACATTTTAATATTCGCTAAGTTGTTTCGCTAATTTGTTTAGGAGGATATAATGCCTGAATTAGTTGAAATTTATCCTGAGAATATTCAACTTTATGAAATTCTGGAAAATCTGCCACAATATTCTGAAAAACATGATTTTGGCGCAGATATAAATGAAGCAAACCTTGTACTTTTATCTGATGATGTTGATGTTAAAGAAAAAGTAGAGAGCTATTTTAATTGGGTTCGTAGCTTTCAACCTTGTATATTTGGCAGAATGTCGGCTGCTAATTCGCAGGGACTTTCCGTTAACGTTTGTTGGATATCAGAGAATGAAATAGCTCAGGGTGATCTGTATTTAATAGAGAAAATCCAAACTGCTCGTCGAGAATGGAAAGATAAAGCTGAACTAGGCGAAAGTCATGGCTTTCTTGTAATTTTTAACAGTCGCAAACTAGCGTTTGCAAAACCAAGTGTTGAACTGTTAGATGTATGTAAACATATATCTAGCTTATATTTTACTGAACACATTCCGATTGAAGCTGATGTAATTTATACAGAAGCAATGCCATTGCGTGATGCGGAAGGAAATTTAAGTGTGTTCAAAGCTGGGGCTAACATTTTCTATACTGGCGCACATAAAACACGCAATCACGATCGTCGTATTCCTGGTGGATTAATGATTTCAATTAATTCACCAGGACATTATGCGAATTCACTGGTTATACGCGGGCTTGTTTCATCATTTTCAGAAGCTGTAGAGCAAATACGATATACTGCTTGGCGCTCAATAGGTAACGGAGGTATTGGCGACGATAGAATGTATAGTGCGACTTGGCATAACCGTGATCCATTAAAGTCTGCACAAGAGTGTCCTTTTAAAAAACCTTTACCACCTTACATTCCTGAAGATTTTTCAACAAGCACCTATTCAAGTCTTTACCACACAGATATCCTCGTACCAATTTCAGTAACTGTTGATGGAACACAAATAGATGAATTAGATGGGGACTATGAAGATTTGGAAGTTTGGGATCAACTTAGGATTGATTATCTTGAAGAAAAAGAGGTTAAACCTGAAGAACGCAATTATGCCCTTTTTTATGGACATCCAATAACAGAAGAAGCTAAGTATCATAATCCCTGGCCTCCAATCCAAGCAATTAACAAGCCCAGATTAGCTTATGGACAACCAAGAAAAACACCAGAAGTTGTACCACCAGAAGTAATATCTCCTGAAGTGGTAATACCAGAAATAACAATACCAACAGAAGTAATATTTCCTGAAGAGGTATTACCAAAAATCCCCTAATTCTAAATCTTGTCTTCTCTCTGAACCAAAAATTAAGATTTAAGCGATAGAGACAGAAAAGAAATTAAACATAATTCCCAGTACAAACCTGGGAATTATGTTTATAGTTTCCAAGTTCAAAGGTTGTACTAACACTTTTAAGTATCGTTTGAGAAAAATTATGTCTAAATTAATAGATTTTAATGATTTTAATTCTAGTAAGTGGATTTCTGTAGGAGCCATGATACTTTCAGCCGCCTGCTGGGGATTGGCTACAGTAATGAGTAAAAAAGTATTGGATACTTTACCCCCATTTACTTTACTTGTAATACAACTTGCAGCAAGTATTATTTTTTTATGGTTAGGAGTATTTATAAACAAGCAACACTTAAACGTGCAATGGAATTTAGTTAAACTGAGTTTAACAGGCATACTCGAACCAGGATTAGCCTATACTTTTGGAGTAGCAGGTTTGCTATTTACTAATGCAAGTAAAGCATCAATGATCGGTACAGTTGAACCAATTCTTGTTATACTCCTAGCTTGGTTGTTCTTACGTGAACGAATAACGATACCTCTTCTTATTCTTGTTGGTATAGCTTCTACTGGAGTTATATTAGTAATAGGTGTTGATATAAACTCAGCTAGAAGTGGTGGTCTTTCTTTGATTGGTGATTTATTAATAGTACTTGGTACTTTATGTGCTTCTGTATATGTAATATTATCTTCTCGAATAGTAGAAAATGTTCCTCCATTGTTACTAGCAGCTTCGCAGCAATCTATTGGATTTATTTGGGCAGTATTAATTTGGAGTACAGGAATATTAAAAGGCACAGCTTTAGATTTATCCACAGTAGATATTAATGTGTGGATACTTGCTATTATTTCTGGTATCGTTCAATATGCTCTTGCTTTTTGGCTCTATCTTACTGCTCTCAAGAATCTGCCTGCTAAAATAGCTGCCTTATTTCTTACTCTGATTCCTGTTTTTGGTGTTGGTGGTTCATATTTATTTTTAAATGAGAAACTTGTGGTTTCACAATTAATAGGAGGAATTTTAATTATGTTAGCAGTATTTAGTGTACCTTTCTTGAAACAAGATGAAATCTAATAAATATAGCAAAGTGCTGAGTGCTGTTAGCGGTAGCGGGGCGTTCAGCCCGTGCTGAGTGCTGAGTAAAAACCCAGTTAGTTCAGGGAATTGTGCAATCAGTACTGTCCTAAACTATGCTTCGACTGCTATACTTTCAAACAATGAGTTTTTGAATTAAATTGAAAAATTGTTGGTTATTCTAAGTAAGACTGATGAAGTCGGCAGAATCTTAAGAGTGTTATAAAAGTCATTGCAAAACTGGAGGATAGGGAGTAGATACTAGGGATTAGGAATTAATCTTTTTTATATTTCTCTTCTCTAGCTTCTATCCTCCAGCCTCTGGCCTCTTACTTAACAAACTGAGGCATAATCTCAGCCGCAGTAAATATGCCGTAAATGCCGCGTTGGTGTAACTGTGCGCCGGCTTTGAGATAACCAAAGGCAGGGCCGCATACATTGGCTGCCATGCTGGTTTCATCGCCTAATGTAAAGGTATGGGTGGAAATCTTACCTTCAAAGGTGCGTCCTGTGACTTTTACGTTGGTGCTGAGGGGCTTTTTGGGATTACGGGTATCAACTACACCACCAACAGTCACGCGATCGCGCTCTACTATCCCTGCTAACTCTAACATGACATCATCGGCGTGTTCCATATTTTCTAAGGTCAACACACCGTTAGTTTTATCTAGTAGTGCTTCTACTTCTGCGTCACTCATCGCCCTGGCTGCTTCTACTGTATAACCAGGCATATGTCCAATATCTTCCCTCACGGTGGCGCGGTAAGCTTCCCAATTGGCAATACCTACACCAAAGGTAATCTCCACTTGATGAATTTCGGCGTAGCTTTGGGCGGCTAAGGCGGCGGCGGCGGTTAACAGTCCGGGTGTTGCACCGCATCCTGTCATATAGGTAATACCAGCTGCTTGCAGTTCTTCTTTCATAGCAATTAGCTGTTCTACTGCACTGGTGCGCTTAATCGCATCTACCAGCACACCACGCCAACCAGATTGTATAAATTGTCTAGCTACGGAAGGGATAAAATCGTTGGGGAGGTTGGGTAAAGCGAGAAAATAGCCGTCTACAGGTTGGGCGCTGTCGATTAAATCTTGAATACTGTTGTTGGTTAAATTGCCAATTGGTTCTAAATAACCCACCGAACCTTGAGACTGATAGGTAGCGATGCAATCTTTAAAATTTAAACCTTCGGCAGCATAAGCATAACCTTTTTGGTCTGCCACTGCTACTAAATTCATTTCCCGTTTACCTGCTAGTACCTTGGCGGCGGCTTGTCCGAGTCCACCAAAACCCAATACTCCCACACGTATAGCTGGCGCAATATTTGCTGTACTCATAGTCATTCACTTAATTTGAATCACCAGCTTTGAGGATTCACCATCTGGGGTGATGCTGCTTGCTCAAAGCTATAAAGGATAATTATGCTTCATTATCCTAGTTTCTTCCCCAACCAGATCAGTTTTTTCACTAGAATTTTGTTGCAGAGTGATTCAGACTTGATATTCTTTTAAGCGTCACCACCCTTATTTTCTTTTCAGTGCGAACAAAAGCACCATGATTTCGCTAATCACACCCGCCAGCATTCCATAGGCTGCGGAAGTAGCGCCGCTATGTTGGGTAAAAATTAGACTTCCACATACCGATAAAGTAGAAGTAGCAGCAACAATGGTTGCTAAGTTAATGAACCAGTTCTTACCCTTGTGAATAAGTAACCCTTGAAAGGTGTTCTGCACAGCTAAGAGCAAGGGTAAACATGAGAGGATTTGAATAACTGGGCGAGACGCTTGGACAAGAGAGGGGTTATTTCCCAAAAACTGACGTAGTAAAAATAATCCTTGGTCTGTAAACCCCAGAAAAAAGGGTATTACAGTAAAACTCAAGCCAACAATCATGACAAAAGTTATCAGTGTTCGTTTGGGAGTTTCTTCATAAGCAGAAATTACCACTTGTTGAATCATGCGTGTACCGTTAGCAATTGACAGCAGTAGCCCCCAAGCCGCAGGCCAAACAGCGAGTGCTAAACTACCATCGAATGAACGCGCAATTAGACTTAAGAGTATGGCTCTTGCACCCCAAACGACAAGCATGGTTGAGGCTAAAGGGAGATAGTAAACGGTGACTTTGCCAAAGGTTTGGGGTAGTTTCTTAGTTTCAGAATTTGCTTGCTGGTTGAGAATTGCGATCGCACCTAGACGCATACAAAACCATGTCACCAATATTGCCTCAATCAGTATAGCTCCCATCATGGTAATACCTGCTAAAAAGGCTCCATCTAAGCGCCAACTTACTCCCACGGTCAGCGCCACAATTACCCAAGTCAATCGCGCTGCACTTGCCCAACCTACAGCTATACTCTTTTGAGCGCGGATGAGCAACCCTTGGAAGAATCGCCGCCAAGCAATGACGAAAGGCCACAGGAACATTAACAAAAAAGTAGTTCTCCCCCTTGCGGCTATTGATGAGGTAACGCCGAATACATCAAGCAGTAGCCAGTTATATACAGGTTCCCAAGTGAGGAAAAGAAAGATACCACTAAGAACTAGTCCTACTATGACTGTAAACTGCCACAGTGCGCGTCTTGATTTGGCTTGTCCACCTAGTGCGGTTGAAGCATGAAGAATCATGATGATGGGGCTTTCTAGAAATACCGCAACTCCTTTAACTACGCCAACTCCGGCTAATGTTTCTTGAGGAAAGGGTAGCCGACTGAGTGCAGATGTCTGAAGCGGATCTCCGAGAGTCATGGCTACATCAGACAGGGAAAGGGGAATAAACTGGGTAAGTAGTGCTAATAGCGATCGCCCTGAAGTTGTATAGTTACCTGCTGGTTTAGACTGGGGTGAGCTGTTCATGATACTTAGCACTACTGGAAATATACGGGATTTAGTGAAGCGATCGCATTATTGAGATTTTCTCCTTGTTTGAGGATAAACCCATGACGCTCAAGCCAATCGGCATCATATATTGTTTCTAGATATCTATCGCCTCGGTCGGGATTGATCATCAAAATCCGCGCACCTGCACCTAGTTCACGCGCTAAATGTAAACCCCCAGCGACAATTGCTCCTGTTGATGCACCCAGAAGTAAGCCTTCACGACGAGCAAGGGTGTGACACACAGAGTAAGCTAAATCTTCTGGGACTACATAAGCGCGATCGAGTAGCGACAAATCCAAATTTGGTGGAAAGAAAGATAACCCGATCCCCGTCATCTTATATGGTTTTGCTGGCGTTCCCATAATCACGGAACCCACCACATCAACGCCAACAATGCGTGTTTTGGGAAATCGCGATCGCAGATAACGAGCTATTCCCATTATCTGCCCGGCAGTGCTAACACCAACCACCACAGCATCAAGATTGCCAGCAAAATGAGCTTCAATCTCACGGGCAGTATAGTATGAATGTGCCTCAGAATTGAGAGGATTCAAGTGTTGACAAGGATACCAAGCATCAGGAATAGTTGCAGCCAACTCACGCGCTCGTTTCATTCTAGCCTTTTGCATTGAGCCTGATTCGTCTGCCTCATGCAGTGGTACATCTACCAGTTCAGCACCATAAGCTTTCAGCATTCTTCTAAACGGTGGTGGAGTTTTGGCATCGACAACAATCATCACTCGATATCCTCGGACTGCTCCCACCATCGCCAGCCCTACGCCAAAATTGCCGGAGCTTGATTCGATAATTGTACCACCCGGTACAAGCAGCCCTTCCTCCTCTGCTCGCGTAATTAGGTAGACTGCATTTTTCTCTTTAATTGAGCCGCCGGGATTGCAACTTTCTAATTTCACTAAGCAATCTGAGATAGAGCATACAGGAGAAATGTTTCGCAGTTTTACAATTGGTACATTACCTAATGCTTGGGTAACATCAGCATTAGTATCTTTCCATTTACTATGATGATTCCACTGAGAGTTGAAACCGTTCTCCAATAAGGAAGGTTTTGTTAGCTGATTCATATTAATTATCCAAATAAATCAATAATTAGTACAAACTATTACATTTGTATGATTTTGCACATTTGAACATATTTTTTATCTTGCAGTATAAATATGAAATTAGGATGAAATTTTGATTTAAGCTTGATTTTTTATCAACAGTAATACTCAATAATTACTCTTGCTGATTTTGCTTTTATCTTGCACCTGTTCATTCAGAGGATGGTAGGCACTGCCCAGCCCAGGAAATAATCAGCTTTCTCAGTTGTTATCTTAGTAATAAGAGATTAGTGCAAGATGTAATACTCAATTAATATGAACCTGCATAGAATAATATGTTGAGAATAGTTGAACGCAGATGCACGCAGATAAACGCAGATAAATTATTGGATTTTATATTATGTGCTACCTCATATAAAATTGGTATAAGTTAGTCACAATCCTGCCGGATTTCATCCTAATTTCATCAAATTCTGTCAACCTATTAATAGGGATATCCCTATTGCACGGTCTGCTTATATCACAAATTAGCAAAACTTTAATTATTTAATTAGATATGAGGGTGCTACTTGTCGAAGATGAACCAGATTTAGGCGCTGCTATTAAGCGTACTTTAAATCAACATAAATATTTAGTTGATTGGGTTGTAGATGGTAATGACGCTTGGGCTTACTTAGAAAATAGTTCGGCGCAATATACAGTAGCGATTCTTGATTGGATGCTTCCGGGAATTACTGGTTTAGAATTATGTAAAAGATTACGTTATCAAGCAAATCCTCTTCCTATTTTAATATTAACTGCTAAAGATAGCATGGAGGATAAAGTTACTGGTTTAGATGCTGGTGCAGATGACTACTTAGTCAAACCTTTTGGCATGGTAGAATTGTTAGCAAGATTACGGGCTTTACAACGTCGCTCTCCCCTATTCCAACCCCAACAATTAACTGTTGGTAATTTAACTCTAGATTATGGTAACAGTACAGTAATCAAACAAAATACAACAGGTGAACAACAACGGATTCCATTAACTAATAAAGAATTTCAACTATTGGAATATTTGATGAAACATCCCAACCAAATTTTGACTACTGAACAAATTCGTAATCAAATTTGGGAAGTTAATGCAGAATCTAGTAGTAATGTAGTAGCGGCGCAAATACGTTTGTTACGTCGCAAACTTATCAATAGTGATTGTGCTAATCCAATAGAAACTTTGCACGGTTTGGGATATCGTTTTAAATTCCATGATGAATCAAAATAAACTGTTTCGGCTGACTCGCATTCGCCTAGCTCTGTATTATGCTATTGTCATGGGTTTGATTTTAAGCCTATGTGCTTTTGGTTTTTATAGGTCTGTATTTCATGCTCATGTGGTGGCTTTAGACAGTGAAATCGAATCTGTAGCGGGAACACTGCATGATAGTATTGAACTAAAATTAAAGTCCCCTGGACGTTTGGAACCTTTAGTAAGTCAGTTATTACCCAATCAAAGTAACTGTAAAGGGGAAGCTAGTAATTGTATTCAACAGGCGCATTCTAAACGTCATCTTCTCGGCATTGTGACTAAAACTAGCTACTATGTACGTTTTTTTGATATTTCCGGAAAATTAATTGCTAATGTTGGTTATCATCCAGAGGGATTACCTAACGTTTTTAATCCAAAAACTTGGCAATTTCTTAAGGACAGCCAAGGTAAAGAATACCATCAAATTACTCTATTGCTGCATACCCAAGATTTTCAAGATTGGGGATATATGCAGGTAGGGCGAAGTTTAGAAGAATTTAACCATTATTTAGATAGTGTAAAACTAATTTTGGTATTAGGATTGCCAATAGCAATGGCAATGATTGCTGGGGCTAGTTGGTGGTTATCAGGATTAGCTATGCAGCCAGTTTATCAGTCATATCGACAAATTCAACAGTTCACAGCAGATGCCGCGCATGAATTACGAACGCCTTTAGCTGCCACAAGTGCAACGGTAGAATCAGCACTTTTAATGGCACAAATCAGCCAAGAAGAAACAAGGGATATTTTGCAAACTATACACCGTCAAAATCAGAGGATGACGGCTTTAGTTGTTGATTTATTAATGTTAGCTCGTTTAGATAGACACCAAAAGTTACAGCGTGAAGTTTGCTGTCTAAATGATATAGTTAGTGATTTAATTGAAGAGTTTGCAGCAATGGCAACTGCTGCTGGGGTGAAGTTGATATCTTCAATACAAGTTAATCAAGATGTGAATATTATCGGAAATTCCGACCAGCTTTATAGATTAGTTTCTAATTTAATTGTCAATGCAATTCAATACACACCCAGAGGTGGAGAAGTAACGGTTGTATTAGACCGTAATGACCATTATGCTGTAATTAAAGTTCAAGATACTGGGATTGGTATTCCAAAACAGGAACTGAATCGCATTTTTGATCGGTTTTATCGAGTAAGTAGCGATCGCTCTCGCATTACAGGCGGTTCTGGGTTAGGATTAGCTATTGTTCAGGCTATCACTCAAGCGCATCACGGCAGTATAGATGTGCAAAGTGAATTAGGTAAAGGTACTTCCTTTACTGTGAAATTACGCGCCATGATGCGTAAAGCCAGCGTCATTTATGCGGGGGATATCAGGGAATAACCAGAATTTGTCGCTGAGTGATATGGACTTGAGCAAATTTTTACGCGATATTTACTACACCCACCGAAGTATGCAAAAGATAAAAAGCTTTTTCCGCTATTCTATAAGAGTAAATCATTACCCGATTTAGAGATGGTTGCTTTACCTGATAGCATTTTCATGAGCGCTGAGGAATATTTTATCTGGGAATCAGCCCAAGAACTACGCTACGAATATTGGGATGGTGAAGTTGTCGCAATGGTTGGTGGTACGCGCAACCATAATCGGGTTTCTGGCAATTTTTTCACATTACTAGGTAATGCCTTAGCCGATCGCCCCTGTGAAGTGTACATTGTAGATGTGAAGGTGCAGGTGGAACCAGGACAGAAGTATTTTTATCCTGATGTGGTGGTGACTTGCGACGATCGCGATAATGATCCATTATTGATACAATTTCCCAGCTTAATTATTGAAGTGCTATCTCCTTCAACCGAAGCAGTTGATCGAGGGAAAAAGTTTGCTGCTTATCGCCGTTCTCAAACTTTGCAAGAATATGTCTTAGTCCAAGTAACACAACCGGGTGTGGAAGTATTCCGGCGCAATGAACAGGGGAAATGGGTATTATCTGAGTATAATTTAGATGACAAATTGCGACTTGAATCAGTGAATGTGGAAATTGCGATCGCTGATTTATACCGACAAGTTGAGTTTGCAGCCGAAGAACCCGACAATAAATAGATAATTACGCATATCTAAAATAAGTTTTCAGTACAATAATTTTTATATATAGCTTCAATCTTAATTGCTATGAGCATCAGTCTTACTCCTTACCAAGAACGCTTGATCCAAGAAAAACTTCAAACAGGGAAATACAATTCTGTAGAGGAAGTGTTAGAAATCGCTCTACGTTTGTTAGATGAGTATGATCGTGCTGAGGCTGAATGGGTGAAGGATGTGCGAGAAAAAATTGATGCAGCGATCGCAGTTTCCCAACACACAGCACCCATCGACGGTGAAACTTTTGTCAATCAAATTTTAGAGCGCTTTGAGCAACAACGTCAGGCAGGAAAATGAATCGCTACGTTATCAATATTCTTGCCTGTCAAGACCTCAACGAAATTGCTAATTACTTCGAGCAAAACAGCCTGAAAACAGGTGATTTACATAAACTTCAAAATCGAGAACATTACTGTCAGTATAATTCATATTTACGGATATTGATATTACTGCTTTTAATAGTTTAACGTAATAAAATTTCTTGCTCATTAACAATACGAATATAAGTAATAACACTATTATTTTATACAAAAAAATATCTTAACATCTTTGATGTAATTAGTTATTGTGTAAACTTTAGTTTGTTTTATGTTCGTCCAATTAAAAAGAATTTTCTCAGTATCCATAATCACCATAATCTTAATGCTTTATTTAGGATTTACTTCAATATCACCTGCATTTGCGTTCAATGCTTTTAATTTACCAAATGATATTAAACAAATATTAACTAACCAACAGTTAATTAAAGATGCACAAAAATTCTTAAATACAACACCAGATGTATTTTGTAAAGCTTATTCAGATCACTTAAATGGTATTAATGGTGGTACTTGGGACGCTATTGCAACAGGAGCAGAATCATTTATTACAGTTGGTACAGCAATTACATCTGCTTCGACAGCAGGGGCAGGTTCTTTGGCTGGGTATGCAGGAATAGCATCGGCTGTCTCTCAAATGGGGTTAGGAGGTGTAACGCAAGCTATTGCAGCTTTGATGGGAAGTAGCGTTACAGGAGCAGCAGCAACAGCAGTAGTTACATCGACAGTAGGAGGGCCATTAGTTATGGGTACGTTGCTTGTAGGTGGAACTAGTGCTGCTGCCTTTGGTACTTATGAATTAGGAAAATTTGCTGTCGGTAATTTGACAGGTTTGGCACAAAACTTGTGTAACTCCTACTTTAAAAAATCTTGAGAAGATGTAGGTAGTCATCGCTAAAAATTATCTCAGTGCGATCGCATTTCTTCAGGTGTAAAGCAAAAATTTAATGCGATCGCACTTGTTTAATCATTCCTCAACCAAAAATTTACTTGAACAAAGGCGATCGCTAGTTAAGTGTCATCGCATTTTAGCCTTTTCAAATAAAATGGGATTTATGACACATAAAGGCATGAGCGAACCAGTAACCTGTATATCTTAGCTGGAGACATGGAAAATCTAGAATTTCAGATTACGCCAAATGGAGAGATATTTTAATGAGTCAGATTGATTATGCTGCTATGTCTGATGAAGAATTGAGACGGTACTTTCTCCAACATCGTGATGATAAAATGGCTCTTAGATTTTATCTTGATAGGCTAAATGAGCGTCCACATGAGATGATTACGACTGTAGACGACCCTGATTTTGATGCTAAGATTCAAGCTGCAATTCTGCGGAAAATGCAGATAGCAGATAGTAATGGTGAAGCAAACTTTTAACGAATTAATTTAACGTTTACTGATTTTTTGAATTGATGTCAGCGTTTGGATGAAACTTTCTCGCTGGCGATGATGTGTATATCAATGTTTTTTAGCAAGCGGACTAATTTTTGAGTTAAGGAACCTTTGAGGAGAATTCGCCAGCGAGAGTGATGACTTTCACCGATGACTATTTGTGTGATGCGGTATTTTTCTGCAACTTGTGCGATCGCCTGAGCTATATTATTATTAGTCTCTCTAATAAATGTGCCGTCAAATTCTTTACACAATTTCTCACAAGTATCTATGTGTAAGCTTTCTTCTTTGGTGAGGAAGCGTTCAGGATTAGCGACAAACACA
>DATNQO010000204.1:0-3690 GCA_036704005.1 Leptolyngbyaceae cyanobacterium
TCCCTGTCCCGAAGCCGTGAAGCGGAGCGGAACATGGGTATCAAGCCCCGCCCTTCTAGGGCGTTCTCAATTGGTCGGAGTACAAGCTCCTTCCAATCATCCCCCCTGCTCCCTGCTCCCCGCTCCCCTGCCTCTTTTGACTAGTTCAATTATCAATCCGGTTGAACGCCCCGAAGTGACTCAAAATTTATCTGAGAACTTCATTCTTACAACAGTAGACGACCTTTATAACTGGGCGAAAATGTCCAGTTTGTATCCACTGATGTTTGGTACAGCTTGCTGTTTTATGGAGTTTATGGCGGCTTATGCTTCCCGCTTTGATATGGAACGTTATGGAATGATTCCTCGCGCTACTCCACGTCAAGCAGACTTAATGATTACCGCCGGCACAATTACCATGAAATATGCACCAAATCTGGTACGCCTCTACGAACAAATGCCGGAACCTAAGTATGTGATTGCAATGGGAGCTTGTACAATTACTGGGGGAATGTTCAGTGTTGACTCTCCCTCAGCTGTGCGCGGGGTGGATAAGTTAATTCCAGTTGATGTATATATTCCGGGATGTCCACCTAGACCAGAAGCAGTGATCGATGCCATCATTAAACTGCGGAAAAAAATAGCTAATGAGAGTATCCAAGAACTACAACAAACACAGCAAACTCATCGCTATCACAGTATTACCCATCAAATGAAGGTAGTTGAGCCGATTTTGGATGGTCAATATCTCAGAAGTTCAAAACGTGAAGTTCTACCGCCAGAACTAACAGCAGCAACAAGTTTACCATTGGTTAATGGTCAAGATTCATTAGTTATTAGTCATTAAGTAAACCGTCGAAAATAAATCAAACTATGTTAAGTAGTGTAAAGTTATCAAGATTGAGTTCGTAGTAAGGACTTTAGTCTGGGGAAAAGGACTAAAGTCCTTACTACAAACCTTGATTTATTTAGTCCGTTGTACTTAGTCAATATTTCCCATTCACCACAGATTTACCCTGTGAAGAACTAAAAAGTTAGGAGTATATCCGATGATTACCTTACAAGAAAGTTTTGCGAATGAAGCTGTTATCAAATTACCGGACGGAAGCTCTAACTTTAAATGGCTACAGATGCTCAAGGTAATTTTGCGACCAATCGAAAGTTTAGAAGAAACAGAACGGCGCTATGGTGATATATTCACTTCTGACTTGGGTGCGTTTCCTACACAAATAGTTATTAGTAATCCCCAAGCTATTCAAGAACTTTTTACGGCTGATTCTCAGTTGTTTGAATCAGGTTCAGGAAATTATGTAGTTCAACCGTTGGTAGGTGCTAACTCGCTAATTTTGCTAGATGGCGATCGCCACCTACAACAGCGTAAACTATTAATGCCTTCGTTTCATGGCGAAAGGATGCGAACTTATGGTCAGGTAATTCGTGAAATTGCTGAGCAAGTAACTAGTAAATGGGTGATTGGTAAACAGTTTACCGCCCGTTCCTATATGCAGGAAATTTCTCTGCAAGTGATTTTACGTACAGTTTTTGGGTTACAGGAAGGGAAGCGTTACCAACAAATTAAGGAAGTCCTGGTGGAAATGTTGGATACCTTCAATACACCCATAAGTGCTATTTTCCTGTTCTTCAAATCATTGCAGCGAGATTTAGGCCCTTGGACTCCTTGGGGTAGGTTTATCCGTCGCAGACAACAACTCGATGAACTCCTTTATCAAGAGATTCGGGAACGTCGCCAGCAACCGGAAGCTAATGGCGAAGATATCCTCAGTTTACTATTGTCAGCGCGTGATGAAAATGGTCAACCCATGACTGATGTAGAGTTGCGGGATGAGTTGATGACCATGCTGTTTGCTGGACATGAAACGACTGCGATCGCTCTATCATGGGCATTATATTGGGTGCATTACGTTCCCGAAGTCCGCCAGAAGTTACTGCAAGAACTCAATTCTCTTGATATAGCCAATGCAGACCCAACAGCAATTACTCAATTACCTTACCTGAATGCTGTCTGTTCAGAAACCTTACGAATTACACCAGTAACTTTCTTTAGCTTCCCGCGAGTTCTCAAACAACCGATGAATTTCATGGGTTACAACTTACCAAAAGGGATGATGATTTCACCTTGTATATATTTAACTCATCAGCGCCCAGATATTTATCCAGAACCTGAACGTTTTAAACCAGAACGGTTTCTTGAACGTCAATTTTCCCCTTATGAATTTATCCCCTTTGGTGGTGGTAATCGTCGCTGTTTAGGAATCGCATTTGCTTTATTTGAAATGAAGTTAGTATTAGCTACTATCCTCTCTCAATATTCACTGGAATTGTTGGATAAAGTGCGGCTTAAACCTGTGCGTCGGGGTATAGTATTTGCCCCACCCGGCGGTGTGCGTTTAATGGTGAAGGGGTGAAGGGGTGTAAGGGTGTATACTTCGACTGCGCTCAGTAACTGGGTGTAAGGGTGGAAATTATTCTCATCTTTTCCCCATACCCCTATACCCCCATACCCCTATTTTTAGCCCAGGTCGAACAGTAATAATTCTGTACCGATTTCAGTGCTAATTTGTAGTTGTTCTTCACCGTTGATTTGTACACCATCGCCTGCTCTTAATTGTTCACCATTTAAGGTGGCGACACCTTGGGCGATTTGTAACCAAGCATAGCGATCGCCTTTTACGCGATAATTAACCACATCACCCGGTTCCAAAACAGAGGCGTAAATATCAACATCTTGGTGAATAGTCACCGCACCATCACGCCCGTCCTTAGCCGCAACTAGCCGCAGTTGACCACGTTTTTCTGCTGGGGTGAAAGCTTTCTGTTCATACCTTGGCGCTAATCCTTTTTCATCGGGTAAAATCCAGATTTGCAATAAATGCAGTGGTTCTGTGCTGGAGTGGTTAAATTCACTATGCTGAATCCCTGTACCAGCGCTCATAATCTGCACATCACCGGGACGAATGACAGAACCTGTACCCAAGCTGTCTTTATGTTCTACTGCACCGGAGAGGACATAAGTGAGAATTTCCATGTCACGATGTCCATGAGTGGGAAATCCCGCACCTGGCGCAATGCGATCGTCGTTAATTACTCGGAGACTGCGAAATCCCATCCGGTTAGGATCGTAAAAACTGCTAAAAGAAAATGTGTGGTAACTATCAAGCCAACCAGTTTGGCTACGACCGCGTGCATTTCTATCATGAATTAGATAGTTAATTGTATTTTGAGACATAAGTTAACTCCTGATTAATTTGTAATTCCTAATTCGTAATTAAGAAAATATAGGAATCAGATTTAATTTTGGCTAAAATTAACTACTAGTAGGCTGGACAGTGCAGCACCAATGCAATGATATGGTTGTTACTGTTATCCCTACATTCAATTTGTCCGACTGATATTAATCAAGCGCAAAAATTCATTACCATTGCCCAAATAAGCTTGATTAATTTTTTAATTACGAATTAATTTTTCATATATAAATAGTAAAGTATAGCCATATAAAATGAAAAGTACGCACTAAAAAGTGGCGTACTTACCAAAAAGATACTATTAGAAGATGTTTGAAAAGCCCCTAATGATGTATCAAATACTTTTAGATCCCCCTAAATCCCCCTTAAAAAGGGGGACTTTGAAAAGTTTTCCCCCCTTTTTAAGGGGGGTTAGGGGGGATCGATAGTGCTTAAAATCACAGCTAAT
>DATNQO010000205.1:0-16487 GCA_036704005.1 Leptolyngbyaceae cyanobacterium
TTTAATCTAGCAGTGAGTAAGGACTCTAAAACTAACGAGAAAATCGCTGTTTCATTCACCCCTACACCCCTATACCCTTACACCCCTACACCCTAAAACCAAAGTTTTTGGAACACAACGTAAAAAACCTACACCTGTCAGCTACTCCCCCTACTCCCCATACTCCCTCATCTCCCCAGTCCCCAGTCCCCAGTCCCCAGCCCCCAGTCCCTCAACTCACTTCCACTGGGGGAGACAGTTGCAAAACACTAATTACCACCGAGATTAATTTGCTGGGGTCAACAGGTTTAGCTACATGATATTGAAATCCAGCTGCGAGAATTTGTTCGCGGTCTTCTTCCCCTGAAAATGCTGTAAGTGCGATCGCTGGAATTTTACCACCTTCTTCTGGCGGTAAAGCCCGTAGTTTGCGGATCAGAGTATAACCATCTTGTTCCGCCATGCCAATATCACTAATTAAGATATCTGGTTTTAACTGTCCGATGACGGCTAGTGCAGCTTCAACTGATGCGGTGGTTGAGGAAATTGCGCCATACTCTTCAAACAAGAATGCTAAAAAGTTGCGGCTATCAGTTTCATCATCGACAATGAGAACTTTTAAACCAGCTAGGGGTGAGGAATTGTCGCTACCTACCGGAAAATTATCTGTGGGTACTGGTTGAGGTTCCCGGTTTTCTGGGATGAGGGGAAATCTGACGGTAAAAGTCGCCCCTTGCCCTACACCGGGGCTTTCTGCCAAAATTGTGCCTTTGTGTAGTTCTACTAAATGGCGGACGATCGCTAACCCTAGTCCTAGTCCGTTGTGCGATCGCGTTGTGGTACTATCGGCTTGGCGGAACCTCTCGAAGACTTTAGGGAGAAATTCCGCCTCAATCCCCACCCCTGTATCAATCACTTGAATTTGCCCGTGGGTTAAATCACCAGATACTTCACTATATATCCCTTCCAACCGCACTTCTACCTCACCGTCTTTCGGGGTGAACTTAATCGCGTTTGTCAAGAGATTCCAAACAATTTGTTGTAATCTGGCTGCATCCCCATTGACATGGCTTAAGCTGTAGTCAAGCAGGGTGTTAATTTTAATACTTTTTGCCTCCGCTAGAGGACGGACTGCCTCTAGGGCTGCTTCCACTACAGTTATTAAGTTGACGGGGCATAAATTTAGCCGCAACTGACCGCGAATAATTCTGGATACATCTAAAATATCTTCTATCAGTTGCACCTGGGAATTAGCATTGCGTTCAATAGCTTCTAACGCTTTGGCTGTAGCTTTTTCATCGAGTTTTTTGGCACGCAAAATTTTTGACCAGCCCAACATGGAAGTTAGGGGTGTGCGGAGTTCGTGGGAGAGAACAGCCAAAAACTCATCTTTCATCCGGTTCGCCGCCTCGGCTTCTTGTCTGGCGGTTTGTTCACGGATGACCTGGGCGCGGATTTCTTCTGATTGCTTACGGGCGGTGATGTCTTCTAGCGTACCGACATAACCGAGTAATTCCCCGTTACCGGAAAGCATGGGTGAGGAACGGACTTGTACCCAACGCAGGCTACCATCAGCCGTTTGAAAGCGAAATTCTTCTGAGTAGTCGCCACCTTGGTAGATATAAGTAGACCAACTGGCGATCGCATTTTCCCTATCTTCTGGATGAACAGAATCTAGCCAACTTTTTTCTAAACTCTCCGTTGCATCCCAGCCGCAAATCGCCTGATAGCGGGGATTGGAATAATTACACTTTCCTGTCGTATCGATTTCAAAAATACCTATAGGTGAACAGGTACTCAAGGAACGAAAACGTTCTTCACTTTGCTTAAGTTCACGGTTAACCGCCACTAGTTGGGCTGCTTGACGCTGGATGGCTTGAGTTTTCTTAAAAAGTTCTACAAATACTGTAACTTTAGAAGTGAGAACATTTGCATCTATGGGTTTGAGGAGATAATCAACTGCTCCCAAAGCATAACCCTTAAATAGCATTTGGTCGCTGGTACTAAAAGCTGTGAGAAAGATAATCGGAGTTTGACGCGATCGCCCACGATTACGAATTAGGGTGGCAGTTTCAAAACCATCCATCCCCGGCATTTGCACATCCAATAATATTACCGCAAAATCTTGATGCAGCAGACTCCGCAAAGCTTCTTCCCCAGAAGTCGCCCTCACCAAATTAGCGCCTAGCCGCTCTAAAATCGCCTCTAGTGCCAGTAAATTTTCCACTTTATCATCCACTAGGAGGATGTTTACTTTGGGTTCTGGCTGCATGAATTCATTTCCGTATAGAGTTACCAAGATTTACTAATAGAGGAGCAATTTCACAAAGTGATAAAATCCAGTCTACTGCAACACCAGATATTGCTGCTGCGGGCATAATCGAACTAGCGGCTGTGCTAGGTTCCTGCACAATAGTCTTACCACCCCTGGCTTTGATTTTTTTTAGCCCCTGCATTCCGTCCTGATTAGCCCCTGTTAATATTACACCAATCACTTGTTCGCCATAGACATCGGCGGCAGACTCAAATAGTACATCAATAGAGGGTCTGGCATAAGAAACAGGTTCATCGGTAGAAAGGGCAAAAGAACCAGGTTCAACCAATAAATGATAATCTGCGGGGGCTAAGTAAACTGTTCCTGATAGCATCTCATCTTTATCTTCCACCTCTCGCACTTTTAAGGCAACAAATTCTTGAATCATTGCCCTAAGAGTATCGTCAGAGTCCTTGTGACGATGTTGCACAATTGCTATCGGCAATTGGAAATCATTAGGTAAATCACCTAGAACAGTTTGTAGTGCTGATAATCCTCCTAAAGAAGTTCCAATAACTACAATTTTAAACGACACTAATTCAGCCTCCGGTAGAGCTTTTCACCCTTGGCTATTTCTTCATAGTACTGCTCATAAGAAGTGAATCTCAGAGATTCTTGCTTTCCTAAACCCAAAATTCCAAAGCTGCACAAACTATTATGAAACAATGTTTGTACCCGCTTTTGCAGTACCTGATTGAAGTATATTAAAACGTTCCGGCAGAATATCACATTAAACTCGTTAAAGGAACTATCTGTAGCTAGATTATGCTGGGCAAAGATGACATTTTCGCGCAACGACGCACGAAAGATTGCATGGTCATAAGCCGCAGTGTAATACTCTGAGAAAGACTGCTTGCCACCTGCCCTTAAATAAAGCTGAGTATATTCCTGCATCATTTTGAGCGGAAAAATCCCACTTTTGGCATTTTGTAATACTTTCTCATTTGTATCGGTCGCATAAATCCGGCAACGGTGGTAAAGATTTTCTTCCTGAAGGAGGATGGCCATTGAGTAAACTTCCTCTCCGGTAGAACAGCCAGCGTGCCAGATGCGGATAAACGGATAAGTTCGCAGCAATGGCACAACTTGCTTCCTAAAAGCTAGGTAAAAACTGGGGTCACGAAACATCGATGTGACATTTACCGTTAAACTGAGCAAGAATCTTTCTAGGCAAGTGCGATCGTGGAGTAGTTTTTCTTGCAATGCGGAAATATTTTCCAAACCCTCCAAGCGCATAAAATTATGAATGCGGCGTTTGAGCGAAGATACAGCATAGTTGCGAAAGTCGTAACCGTAGTATTGGTAAACTCCTTCTAACAACAACTTGATTTCTATCTCTTCTAAGTTGGGTTTGGACAGCATCATAAATTAGTTGGCGGGAACAGGGGACAGGGGACAGGGGACAGGGAACACGAGTTTTATGACTTATCGATGTCCTCATCCATCTGGCAACTGCTACATAATTAAGAAAATGTTATTGGCTGAGATATCTTTATTAATAACCTTATAAAACACAAATTTTCGGCTTGTGATATTAAAAAGAATTTCTTTACATAATTGTTTTGTTGAGAAAATAACTAAAACAGCAAAAACCCCCTGATATTCAGGGGGCTATACATCTAGGAGGGCGTTTGATAATTAACTCATCACCCCATAGGGGGAAAGTTATGCAGCTTAACAGAGCTTTACAATCAATCCTATGATTTTATTGTTGAGTTCGCTGAGGTGGCGATCGCTTAACGTGACATATAGGTTTTAAAATAAAAATTAAGCCTTGGAACTTCCCCTGATGAGCGTCATAATTCCCGATGACATCCTCCGAGCATCAAAAATGAGTGAGGATGAACTGAAATTAGAAGTTGCTTTATTACTTTACCAGCAAGGTAAAATTAGTGCTGGTAAAGTCCGAGCCTGGATAGGAATCACAGTGCTAGAGTTTCAACATGAACTGGCAAAACGTGGTTTATATACCAACTACGATGTTGAAGACTTTCAAGCTGATTTGCAAACACTGCAATCAATGGGTTTGCTGTGATTATAGTTAGCGACACATCACCAATAATGAAGATGATTAAAGCGTTGATAGAATTGCCAGAAATACTGCCCTATCAATTGCGTCATTAGTAAAAGAAGAATATGACTAAACTCATCCTCATCACTGGTGTCAGTCGAGGTTTAGGTTACGCACTGACTGAAAAGTTTATTCAAGAGGGACACACAGTTATTGGTTGCGTGCGTTCTCCAGACACAGTTGAGAAATTACGTCATAAATTTGGTACTCCCCATAATTTCACGGAGGTGAATGTAGCAGATGAGGCGCAAGTAAAAGCTTGGGCAGAGGATATACTTAAGCAGTATGAACCACCAGATATATTAATTAATAATGCAGCGATCGCAAATCATCCTGCGCCTTTATGGGAAGTTCCATCTGAGGAGTTTTCCCAGTTGATTGATATCAATATCAAAGGCGTTGTGCATACAATTCGCTACTTTGTCCCGGCAATGATCGAAAAGCGACGCGGTATTATTATTAACTTTAGTTCTGGTTGGGGACGTTCAACTTCACCCTTAGTTGCTCCCTATTGTGCCTCAAAATGGGCAATTGAAGGGTTAACTCGTGCTTTAGCCCAAGAATTACCTGCGGGAATGGCGGCTATTCCTTTAAATCCTGGGATTATTCACACTGAGATGTTAGAGATTTGCTTTGGTGAGGATGCAGCTAATTATACATCGCCATCGCAATGGGCATTAAAAGCAGTACCTTTTATTCTCAAGTTGAAACCCACAGATAACGGTGTACCACTGACAGTCCCTAGTTAATGCAAGCAGGAAATTTGCGGAACAGCAGATGACAGCCTTGAGTCAAATAATACAAAGCTTTTGTTTGACTGAATGATAATTATGCGAAAATATAGATGGTGGACAGCCTTAAGCGCGATCGCCTTAACAACATCCACTATAGTTAGTGCTGTACATACATATCCTGTTATAGCCAATCCTCAAACCACCACCAAGCAAGTCAATTCTCCAATCACTCTATCTGGACATACAGCCCCAATTCGCACCATAGCCTTGAGTGCAGATGGACAGACTTTAGCTAGTGGGGATGACGATAAAACAATTAAGGTGTGGAATCTCAAAAGCCGCGAGTTACGCTATACTCTCACCGGACATACAGAACGAATCTCATCTCTAGCAATTAGTCCCGATGGTAAAACCCTGATCAGTGCTAGTCATGATAGAGTCATTAAGGTTTGGGATATAGCAAGCGGGAAATTATTAGCTAATATAACAGGACATAGAGCCGCCATGACTGCGATCGCCATTAGTCCAGATGGGAAAACCATTGCTAGTGCAAGTATGGATCAGACTGTGAGGTTGTGGAATGCCAATAACAGGCGACTACGCCGCAGTTTGCAGGCGGACGCATTTTCCTTAGTCATCAGTCCCGATGGCAAAACCCTATTTAGTGGTAGCAACGACGGCACAATTAAGTTATGGAATCTCAGCAATGGTAAACTGCTGCGAACTTTAACCCCACCATTACCCAAATCACCAGTATTTCCTTCGCAACGCGCTTCTAGGGTGCTTTCCCTCGCCATCAGTCCCAATGGGCAAACTTTGGTAAATGGTGGTTATAATGATATCCACCAGTCAATTCAGCAAACTGATGGCAGAAATATCAAAATCTGGAATTTGCAGACTAGGAAAGTCATTCATAACTTTTCTGTAGGTGTTGGGAGTGTAGATACTGTAGTCATTAGTCCTGATGGTAAAACCTTTGCTAGTGGTGGGTTAGGCCGGAAAATTTCCATCTTTGACTTACAGACAGGTAAGTTACTACGCACCCTCGAAGGTCACGCTGGCGGAATTTACGCATTAGCTTTTAGTCGTGACGGCAAAACCCTCATTAGTGGTAGTGGGGATAAATCGATTAAAGTTTGGCAGTTGTGATACTAATGCAAAATTATAGATATCTTTATCACTTTTTGTAGAATAGTTGATAATAACGCACAATGTTAAGTAATGTAAAGTTATCACAATTGAGTTCGTAGTAAGGACTTTATTCCTAAAAAAAGGACTGAAGTCCTTACTACAAACCTTGATTTATTTAGTATGTTCTACTTAATAGGGACTTTTCTCTGGATATAGCAATTTAACACGCTTTTGACGTAATGCTAATTCTTCTTGATGTAGCTGCTCTAACTGCTCTACTATCTCCTCTTTTACCCCTATAATAGAAGCCATTTTCCGAATTTTTTCCTGTTCCTGTTCATGAATTTCTCCATCAGCAGCACAAGCCCTAATTGCGGTGAGAAGTAAATCTCTTTGTGCTATGGATACTTGAGGAGAACGAGCAATGACATCTTCTAAATTTTCATCTGCTTCGTATGCTTTTAACTCTTCAATTACCCAGTCTGCTACTCCCCAGGATGCACAAAATCCAATAGCCCAATTCTTTTCTTCGCTTGAGAGAGTTCCATCTCCTTTAGCGCAACATAAAACTGATTTCATATAAATACAACAATCTTCATCTGTAGGTATCTGGCTAAAGCCAAAAAACCAGTTAAATATCCAAGCTTGACCAAGCTTTCTAATGTCAGACATGAGTTTTCCTTCCATTTAACGTGAGTTCGATGAACCTCTCCCTCCCAACCTCCCTCTCCTCGTAGGAGAGGGAAGAGAAACGAAAAAATCATCCTCTTACTCCCCTCTCCTCGTAGGAGAGGGGTTGGGGGAGAGGTCAAAACAACGCTGGTCGAACTCACGTTATTTACTACCAGCGTGGAATTCTGCTGGCATATTCTCAGTAATAGAGCCAAAATTCAAGGAAAGTGAAGACGGTTAGGAAAAAATTTTCAACCAGTTAATAAAGTTAAGAAAAAATATCTTAATCTGAAAAGATTTGTAGCAAAACGCTTGATATTTAACATTTGTTAATGATGCAAACGCATATTATCTGCTTTACTACGCTAATTTTTGATAATTATCCACAATCAAGCTTGATTTTAACCTATAATTAATAATTGATTAACGATACAACCAAACTCTCAGCAGAGATAAGAGTTGTTCTGTGTCTACTGGTTTGGTGATGTAATCAGAAGCGCCGGCTTGAATGCACTTTTCGCGATCGCCTGGCATAGCTTTGGCGGTTAAGGCGATAATAGGTAGGGTGCGGAATTGTGGTATTTGGCGGATGCGGCTTGTTGTTTCGTAGCCATCCATGTCTGGCATCATTATATCCATTAATACGGCATTAACATCAGGATGAGTTTGCAACATATCTATGCCGTCTCTACCATTTTCGGCAAAAATTACCTGCATTTGATAGCCTTCTAACAAACTGGTGATGGCAAAGATATTTCGCAAGTCATCATCGATAATTAAGATTTTGCGATTTACTAATACTGGGTCAGTTTGGTGCAGTTGTTCGAGAATTTGCTGTTGTGGTTGGGGTAAATTTGCCTGGACTCGATGTAAGAAAAGGGCAGTTTCATCTAATAAACGTTCTGGCGATCGCACATTTTTAATAATAATACTCTCAGCTAATCTTCGCAGTTGGGTTTCTTCTTGGCGACTAATTTCTTTACCTGTGTAAACAATAATTGGCAGTTTTGCTAGGTTGGGTTCTTGTTTGATTTCTTCCAACAGTTCTAAACCGCTCATATCAGGTAAACCCAGATCCAAAACGATACAATCAAAGTGTTGTAAGCGGATAATTTCTAATGCTGCACCTCCTGTATTCACTGCCATACTTTGCACATCACCATTGCCAATAAGGTCGATAATACTTTGAGCTTGTACAGGGTCATCTTCTATTACCAAAAGCCGTTTTACCTTGCGGTCGATAAAAGTTTTGATTTGGGTTAATGTGTGATTTAATATTTCTGGCGAAACTGGTTTTTGTAAAAAAGTAATTGCACCTAACTGTAAAGCTCGTTGTTCACGGTCATCTACAGAAAGGATGTGAACAGGAATGTGTCTGGTTTGGGGGTCATGCTTGAGACGGTCTAGCAAAGTTAACCCATCCATGTCTGGCAAATAAATATCTAAAGTAATGGCATTTGGTTGATACTGTCTTGCTAAGGCTAAACCTTGTTTACTGCTTAAAGCAACGATACCTTTAAAGCCTTGTTGCCTTGCCATATCGAGTAAAATACGAGCAAATTTATCATCATCATCGATGATTAATAATACGCGATCGCCATTTTGAATTATCTGGCGATCGTCAGCAATATTACTACTATAGGTAATAGGTTGTAAATCTTCTGTAGGCGCTGGTGATAAAATTTCTGGGACAATTGGTAGTGGCTGCTGTGGTGGTATTGCCTTAGTTCCTGGGTAAATTTGTGGTAAATACAACGTAAAAGTGCTTCCCTGTCCTGGTTGACTGACCACTCCAATATTACCGCCTAACATATACGCTAGTTCACGGCTAATTGATAAACCTAAGCCAGTTCCGCCGTACTTGCGGCTGGTTGTACCATCTACTTGCTGAAAGGCTTCAAAAATAATCTGTTGCTTTTCAATAGGAATACCAATACCTGTATCGCTAATAGCAAAAGTAATTATCGGATTATTGTTATTAATTTGTTCTACACCAATTTGTAAAGTTACACCTCCCTGCTCGGTAAACTTGAAAGCATTAGCCAAGAGATTCTTGAGAATTTGTTGTAAGCGCTTGTTATCAGTGGAAATTTTTGGTGGTAATTTTTCATCAAGTTGGATGGTAAAACTCAACCCTTTACTTTGGGCAACTTGGCGAAATGTCCTTTCTAAATAATGGTATAACTCACTGAAATGTATTTGTTCTACTTCTACTGATAAAGTGCCTGATTCAATTTTGGCTAAATCTAAAATATCATTAATTAACTCTAATAAATCAGTTCCCGCCGAGTAAATTGTTTGGCTATATTCTACCTGTTTGCCAGTTAAATTACCTGTTGAATTATCTGCTAACAATTTTGCTAAAATCAACAAACTATTAAGCGGTGTACGTAACTCATGAGACATATTTGCTAAAAATTCTGATTTATATTTGGCAGATAAAGTCAATTGTTCTGCCTTCTCTTCTATAGATTTTTTAGCTTTTTCAATCTCTTGATTCTTGCGAGCAACTTCTCTATTTTGTATCTCTAACAATTCAGCCTTTTCTTCCAATTCTTCATTGAGTTGCTGTAATTCCTCATTAGATTGTTGCAACTCTTGCTGCTGCTGTGTTAGAAGTTGTTGTGAATCTTCTAATTCCTGTGTTTGCTCTTCTAAAAGTTGATTACTTTGTTTGAGTTCTGCTGCTAAAGCTACCGATTCATCTAAAAGTTTTTGTGTCTGGGCGCTAGCATCAATACTATTTAAATATACACCAATGATAGCGCTAAACTGCTCAAGAAATGTCACATATAACTCACTGAAACGGTGAAAAGAAGCAATTTCAATTACCGCAATTACTTCCGTTTCAAACATGATGGGCAAAACAATAATATTTATTGGTAAAGCTTCGCCTAATCCAGAATTAATGCGTATATAATCACTAGGAACCTCTGTTAATAAGATTCTTTGTTTTTCCAAAGCACATTGTCCCACTAATCCCTCACCTAAACGCACCCGATTAGCTAAATGTCGGCGTTCATTAAAAGCGTAGCTACCTATTAACTTAAATACAGGCTCATCGTTAGTTTTATCAAGTACATAAAAGACACTTTGCTGTGAATCTACCAGTGGTGTAAGCTTTGACAAAATTAGATTAGTTACGCTTTCTAAACTACGCTGTCCTTGCAATAACTGCGTAAATTCCGCTATATTAGACTTCAGCCAATTTTGATCCTCATTTTTTTTAGTTGTAATTCTGAGATTAGCCAACATTTGATTGAAAGTGCGTGCTAATACACCGATTTCATCTTGGCGATCGCTCTCTGGTAAAGTAACAAATAAATCCCCATTAGACATCTTTTCCGCCGCCTCAGAAATTTGCCGTAAGGGAAAAGAGATATGTCTAGTCAACAAATACCCAATTAAAACAAGAATAAAAGCTATTAATGGAATACTATAAGATATAATAAAGAGGGTATTATCGGCGGCTGTTCTTGCTAAAGTTGTACGCTTTTCTAATAATTTTAACTCCTCGGCGTTCATCTGCTGGCTAATGTTTTTGATTTGCACCATCAATCCTCTGCCTTTATCTAAGAGCATTGTTTTTTGAGCAGCTTCAAAACCTTGGGTTCGCCGCAAATCAATCACAGACTGCATTACATTTATTCTTTCATTAATCAATGGCTCTAACTTGACAATATATGCTTGTTGTTTAGGGTTATCTGATGTTAAATTTTGTAGTTGTTTAACTTTTTCTTCTAGTGATTTTCTAGCTACCTGATAAGGTTCTAGATATCGCTGTTCTCCAGTAATAATGTAACCCCGTTGCCCCGTTTCTGCGGTAAATAATAAATTATTAAGTTCTGATATTTGGCTGAGGACTTGGTAAGTATGTCGTTCCCAACGAGAAGCTGTAGTTAGTTCTTGAATACTTCGATGTGCAATAAAACCTATGCTACTCAAAATGGCGATGCTGATAGTAAAGCTTGCTCCAATTTTAGAGCTAATTTTCAGACGGTTTAGCATTCGTGACTGTCTTTTAGCTAAGTTTACTTTTATCAACTAATATCCGCATTTATTAAATTTACAATTGCTAATAGTAACTAAGATATTTCCAAAAATTATTTTCAATAATTGATTATTCATGACAAATTAATTAATACATTTTTGGCATCAAAATTTAGAAAATTTAAATTAAGTAGAAATAAGGTTTACATTTAGAAGTTGCAAATGCTACAACCGAAAGCGAAATCCAGGTGTTTTTATGCAGAATAGCTGCATAACCCTAGATAAATTTGTTTCTCACCATTCTCAACTTAATACCAACGTATAAATTTTGAGGTAATTAATGCTTCACAATCAATATCGTATATTTATTTCTACAAGTTTAGTAACTCTTTTTGCCTACCCACCCTTTATATACAATTCCTCGCTTGCACAATCAACGCCATCAATACCACAAACAAGTAGTTCAACTTTGTTAGCAGCAAATTATCTCTCACCATTAGAACAACAGGTGATAGAGGAGATGAACAAAGTACGGGCAAATCCTAGATCATATGTTCCTATCATAGAAAATTATCGAAAACGTTTTCAAGGTAATCGGGTGAGAGTTTCCAGTAACACCTATCTCATTACTCAAGAAGGAGTCAAAGCAGTAGACGAAGCAAGTGCCTTTCTCAAGTCAGCCCGTCCTGTGGGAACATTAAAAATATCTAAGGGAATGTCTTTAGGTGCAAGAGATCACGTCAAAGACCAAGGCCCCAAGGGTGTAACTGGTCATAATGGTAGCGATGGTAGCACTCCCTTCACACGCATCAATCGCTATGGTAAATGGCAAACGACAGCTGCGGAAAATATCAGTTATGGGTCAAATACGGCTCAAGATATTGTTATGCAGTTGATTATTGATGATGGCGTACCCTCACGCGGTCATCGCACCAATATCTTCAACCCTGCTTTTAAAGTCGCCGGCGTTGCATATGGAAATCACAAAACTTATCGAACGATATGTGTAATTACCTACGCTGGAGGATATTTGGAGAAATGAGGGGTTAGGTATTGGGGATGGAGAACAAACAAGCTCAGGACTTACACAACTGGCACAATAGTAGGGTGCGTCAGATGTGGAAAATCCTTGAATGTCTACGAAATTATTGGGGCTGACGCACCCTACAGTTAGTTTATGACTCAAGTTAACCGGAAACTTCCATAATTTGTAGTGTTGCGAAATATTAAGTATTTTAATAACTTTTGCAAACATTATTTGATTTATAGGTAAAAGTTATTAGAAACTTAAATTATTAGCCAGTCCACGTACTATTTTTAAGTGGAGCGGCGGGAAATACTCTCAAGTTAAAACCCTAGTCGTAAATCTACCGAATACCAAATGGAAGCTTCCTTTTGTTTATCACCACGCTATCGCCTTGATGATGAATCACCTTGGTTAGAAGGAATAGATCCGAGTCGGCACTACTGGATTAAAGTAAACGGGGATAAAAACCTCACCGTCGCTTTACCAGGGCTAATGGTTTCGAGCATGAGTGAACTTAAGCAAGCTATCCGTCAGTTTCGCTTTTTGCAACCAGGGGAAAAAATGACCTTGGACAGAATTGCTAGCAGTTGCACGCTTCACTGTGTTGGCATTAACTGCTACGCGATAGAAAGTACAGTTAACAATGCCCCTGTTTGGCATCTATTTGATCAAGAGAGTTTAGACAGCTTATTGATGACAGCACACCCCGACTGGCAATGTGCGCCATCAGACATTGAACTGGGAAGAAAAATGTTGCTGCGTTCTCTACAAACAGCAAGTATCACTCAGTAGGGCGCTGAGTGATAAGTCAATAAAAAGAGCAAAGGGGAAAGGTTTTCTTTTCCCCTATTTGCCCAGTCCTCAGTCCCCAGTCCCTAACCTTACTCACGACGCAAAGCCATTAACTCTTGGGGAGAGGCTAAGAGTTTGATTTGAGTGTAAGTGATCTGCCTTTGTTGGTTAAGAGTAAATAGCCATAAAACATTAACGCCACACCAAGAAGTTTGAGCTTTACCGGAAACTTGCACTTGAATTTGCCCATCTTCTAAAGTCTCTTCCAAGCCTTGACGAGGAACGGCTTTGATACCTTGTGCTTCTTGTTGTAGGTAGGTAGCTATCGCCTCTATCCCCACAATAGCAGATTCAAAGGGCGGATACATCGCACCATCAGCAGCAAACAACGCCGCCGTCGCTGTAAATTCTCCAGCGTTGAGAGTGGCGAAATATTGCAAAATTGTCGCTTCTGTGATTCCGGTAATAACTTCTGTTTGGATATGAGTTAATGATTCAGCCGCTTTCATAAAATAACCCGTAACAAAATTAAGTTCGTAGTCAGGACTTTAGTCCTAACTCCCCTCAACACCAAAATCCTGACTACAAACCTCAATTAAAAACTAAAACTAGATATAAAAAAGCTGCCATAGGGCTATATTACCTATAACAGATACTCTGACTCAAGTAAGAATTAGCTCCCAGACTATTGTCTGGGAACTAAAACTGTTATGACATTGAGGAGGGAAATATATAGTTATATGAAGTTTGGCTAACTGATTAGGATATGGTTGGCTTAATTAGTAATAGATAATAGCTTCTTACAATTACCAATTACCAATTACCAATTACCTCTCAATGTTTAAACTGAGATGATACTAATCAGCCAAAGGATCAACACCCATATCAGCAGCTACTTTGCGGAAAACGGTGATTTGTTGACCGAAATCTAATCCCTTGATTGTTTCTAATACTTGAGCGCCATCACGGGAAATTTTATAATTTGCGGGTACAGGTACAACGAAACCTTTAACCATTAATTCTGATAGTTCGTACCAGAAAGCCAATTTTGTATTAGTGCTGAGAATACCGTAGGAGCGAGAAAACTGGGTATTTTTCTTAGCAGCTAGGTCACGCATTACATCTAATTGTTCTGCATGAGACATCTGCTTGATTTGAATTAATAGACCTTCGGCTAATTGTAAACGCGCCGCGCCTGTAGCGGCTGGGGTGATGGAACGACCCATTTCAGTATAGGCATACCATAACACCGCCAACTGGTCATCTATGCTGAGGCTTTGAAATACAGCAATTGTAGAAGCAACAGCATCACCAGCTTGGATGTTGTTGAAAGCTTGAGAAAAACGGGTGGAAGCGGAGTCAGAAGTGAATGTCATGATTGCACCACAGTCGATTGGTTATAGTTCACTGCGAATCAGTGGGAGGCTTGCATCACTCTGGGTTGCTTGTCCTCTTGCATACCATGTTGCATTATTTTTTTACAAAACGCAAATAAAATTTACAAATGGAGTGAGTAGAAAATATTTAACTTCAGGCTTGATGAACTTATGTATAATCGAAGTGCCGCTAGTTTGGCAATTGCTTATACAAATGAACCACTGTTCCGTAGTTAACAGCAGTGTGGTAAAGGAGAAAGCCGTAGAGCTTGGTTTTCATCAGGTTGGCATTGCTGCTGTCAGTGCAGCGAAGAATACAGAAGCCGAAAGACTGCAAGCATGGATAAAGTTGGGTTATCACGCTGATATGCAGTGGATGGATAACCCGAAGCGCTATGATATCAGCTTAATCATGCCAGAAGCGCGATCGCTTGTCTGTGTGGCGCTCAATTACTACACTCCCCAGCAACGTCCCGCAGGCGAAGAATACGCCAAAATATCCCGCTATGGCTGGGGGAGGGACTATCACAAGGTGATGCACAAAAAACTGAAAGCTTTTACCAGTTGGTTACAATCACTAGATCCTGGTGTACAAGCGCGTTACTATGCAGATACTGGCCCCGTACAAGATAAAGTGTGGGCGCAACGAGCCGGGATTGGCTGGATAGCGAAAAATGGTAATGTAATTACGAGAGAGTATGGCTCTTGGGTATTCTTGGGTGAAGTAGTGACAAATCTGCAACTAGAAAGCGATCGCCCACATACAGAACATTGTGGTAGCTGTACTCGCTGTATAGATGCTTGTCCTACAGGTGCGATTACTCAACCGTTTGTAGTCGATGCCAATCGGTGTATTGCGTATCATACCATAGAGAATCGGGCAGAAGAATTACCGCAGGCGATCGCATCCCGGATGCAGGGCTGGGTAGCTGGTTGTGATATTTGCCAAGATGTATGTCCTTGGAATCAGCGTTTTGCTCAAACCACAGATGTGGTAGATTTTCAACCATACCCAGAAAATATTGCACCTCAGCTGATAGAATTAGCGCAAATCTCAGATGAGGAGTGGGAAAAAAGATTTCCGGCATCAGCATTGAGGCGAATTAAGCCAGAAATGTTGAGACGGAATGCCCGTGCTAATCTAGACGCATCCCAGGGAAATAATGACCCAGAAAGTAATCATTTTTGATTTTGATGGTACGATTGCTGATACTGTAGATGCTCTTGTCGGTATTGCCAATCGCTTGGCGGCAAAGTTCGGTTATGCACAAATTACACCAGAACAATTAACTCTACTCAGGAGTTTTTCCTCCAGAGAAATTATTAAATACTCAGGAGTTTCTCTGATAAAAATACCTTTCTTAGTTAAAAAAGTTAAATCAGAATTAAAAAATAAAATTCCTGAGTTAAAACCAATTCCAGGTATTAAAGAAGCACTAATACAGCTACAACAGCATGATTATAAATTAGGAATCATTACCTCTAACTCTAGAGATAACGTTACCGCTTTTCTAGGCATTAATGAACTAGACAATTTATTTGATTTTATCTATTCAGGAGTCACAATTTTTGGCAAAACCACTATAATTAATAACGTCATGAGGCAGAAACAATTCAACCCTGATGCAGTAATTTATGTCGGTGACGAAACTAGAGATATCGAAGCCTCCAAGAAAGCCAATATCAAAGTAATTGCTGTAACTTGGGGCTTCAACTCTCCCGAAATCCTAGCCAAACAAAATCCTGATTTTTTGATTAACCACCCAACAGAACTATTAGAAGTAATTAAAAATTTTAATTCATAATAAAATACCCGACTTCTTAGAGAAGCCGGGTATTTGTGAACTTCTGTGCAAGGGTTAATTCCTTACATAGAAACAAGCTTTAAATTTAGTAACCGATGATGCGTAATACGTCACGCAGGACGCTATAACCTGCTAAATCCCACAGTAAGTAAGCCAAGAATCCGATCGCCGCCAAGCGACCATTCCACAATTCAGCTTGGGGAGTCCAACCAAACAGGAAAGCGTTACGGTCTACGCCGTTGTATGCTGTAGCAACTGTTGGTAAATCGGTAGCTGGACGAGTTTCTTGAGTAGCCATTGTTGTGTCTCCTAAAGTTTGGCAATTTTTGTCAGTTGTCAGTTGTCAATCAACTAATGACTAATGACAATTTAGTAACCGATGATGTGTAATACATCACGCAGAACGCTATAACCTGCTAAATCCCACAGTAAGTAAGCCAAGAATCCGATCGCAGCTAGGCGACCATTCCACAATTCAGCTTGGGGAGTCCAACCAAACAGGAAAGCGTTACGGTCTACGCCGTTATATGCTGTAGCAACTGTTGGTAAATCGGTAGCTGGACGAGTTTCTTGAGTAGCCATTGTTGTGTCTCCTA
>DATNQO010000206.1:0-23359 GCA_036704005.1 Leptolyngbyaceae cyanobacterium
AAAGAGAACTAGCAAAGATAGGCAATCAGTAACAGGTAAAATGTCTAAGCGCTCAGAGTTACGTCGTACACGCAGGGGACAGCGAATCAATCGCAAGGTTGGCTTTGAATTACGAAATCATCGAGAAAAAAGGTTTAGCAATCGTCGCCAAAATAAGTTGCCTCCCAGTATAAGATCCAATAGAGAAATGGAGTTAAGGATATTAGCAGAAATGGCTACGATTCTTCCTATCTCTGAAATCATAGACGAGTCGTGTGGTGGTAATTCCAAACAAAACGGGTTTGGGATTACGCCAGTACTAGTTGGTCAGGAATGGTTTAGAACTGAAGCTTCTAAATTTGCCCCAGTCAAAGAAGTGGATTCTTTAGATACTGGGAAATACCGCACTCAGTTAGGACTGATTAAAGACAAGAAGGATAAATCAAAACAAACTCCAGAAACTCATGCGAATGATGCTATTGCACTAGCTTCTACAGCATTTATTGAATACAAGAAATTTCACACAACAAAAAGTCATGGTCATCAATGGGTGGGGGAATGTCTTATAACTCCATCACCATTCATTGTTATTACTCGCCCAAAACTATTTAGGCGGAAATTGTATCAAGAGAACTATTCAAAAGGTGCAATTTTAAAACGACAAGGTGGGACAATAACACCATTTGGTTTTCGGTCAAGTGATTATGTTCAAGCTTCTCGCAAAGGAGAAGTAATACGCGGATGGGTTGGTGGGTTTACTAATTCTGGAAAAACGAAAAATATTTCCATTTACGACCACAACTGGTCGCGTATTGGTCAGTTCAATCCCAATAATGTCAAATTAATCAAACGGAGTTCGAGATTATGCGTTGTTGCATAGATTATTGCCAAATTTGTCGCTATCCTCCGCCTTGTTCTCTCTGCCTTGAAAAACCAGTTGGAGAATGCGACAAATTTGACTCGCAATTCCTCCCGACACCAAATCAAAGATTATGGTGTGGGACTCATTGCTGATACAGTTGACAGAAAGTAATGAGTTTTCACTGATAGCAGTCGCCTGATAGATTAAGACATTAACTAAATAGAAATGATGGGAAAAAGGGATGAACAAGCCGAGTTTTTTACCTTTCCCCAGTCCCCAGTCCCCAGTCCCCAGTCCCCCACTTATGACAAACACATCTAATATTTTTCTAGTTGGTGCTAGTCGTGGCGTTGGTAGAGAAATTGCCAACTACCTCAGCAAACAAAATCTCAAAGTTAAAGCACTCCTGAGAAGTGAAGCATCGCGTCCTGAACTAGAAGCGATCGGCGTTCAGGTAGTATTGGGAGATGCAATGAATGTTAACGATTTAGAACAGGCAATTTTAACAGATGAACCTATCCATACTGTTATTACCACCCTTGGCGGTACACCTTCAGATGTAGAACGGCCAGATTATTTAGGAAACAAAAATCTGATTGATGCAGCAGTCAAAGCGGGTGTGCAGAAATTTATTTTAGTCACTTCTATCGGTACAGGGAACAGCATAGAAGCCCTAACCCCGCAAGTTTTGGCAGTATTAGGGCCAGTTTTGTTAGAAAAAGGTAAAGCAGAACAACATTTAGTTAATAGTGGGTTAACCTACACCATCATCCGTCCAGGGGGACTGAAATCAGAACCAGCAACAGGAAATGCAGTCTTAACCGAAGATACTCAGGTTTTAGGCAGTATTCATCGTGCTGATGTGGCACAGTTAGTTATCCGATGCTTGAATAGCGATCGCACTAATAATAAAATCCTCTCAGCCGTAGACAAGAATATGTTATTTGCCCAAAAAGATTTTGTAGAGTTTAGTTTGGATTAACAAAGAATGTAAGTTACTAGTTATAGCAGTTGCCAGATAGATTAAAACATAAACTAATCATAAAACTCCGCAAACAGCTTTTAAGGCTGTCCCCTGCTATATCATCATGTTCACTCACTTGGAAAAAACTACAGTTGAAACAACTGGAGCTAAAATCAATTTAGTCAAAGCTGGTCATGGCCCGGCGCTACTTTTATTACATGGCTATCCACAAACTCATGTAATGTGGCATAAAATAGCGCCTCGCTTGGCTGAAAATTTTACTGTAGTCGCCACAGACTTGAGAGGATACGGCGACAGTTCTCAACCTGAGAGTCTTCCCAACCATATCACATACTCAAAACGGGTGATGGCGCAGGATCAAATCGAGGTCATGTCTCATTTAGGCTATGAGCAATTTTATGTTGTAGGTCATGACCGAGGAGCGCGAGTTGCTCATCGTATGGCTTTAGATCATCCTCACCGCATCAAAAAACTTGCCTTACTAGATATTGTACCCACCTATAAAATGTATGAAACCACTGATAAAGAATTTGCTACAGCTTATTATCATTGGTTTTTCCTCATTCAAGGCGATAATTTACCAGAAACCCTGATAGGCGCTAATCCTGAATATTACTTACGCAACTGTTTAGAAAAATGGGGTAAAGATTTTTCAGCATTTCATCCTCAAGCTTTAGCTGAGTATATACGTTGCTTTTCTCAACCTGCTGTGATACACGCCACCTGTGAAGATTATCGTGCGGCGGCCTCAATTGATTTAGAACATGATGAACTTGACATGAAACAAAAAATTCAATGTCCAGTATTAGTTTTGTGGGGTGAGAAAGGAATTATTGGACGCAAATATAATGTGTGGGAAATTTGGCGAGAACGTGCAATTGATGTGCGCGGTCAGTCCCTAGCTTGTGGTCATTTTCTCCCTGAAGAAGCACCAGAGGAGACTTATCAGGCTATTTATAAGTTTTTAACTCCTTGTTAATCGAGTGATGTTTGGGATTGGTAATTGTTAACTGACAAACGAGTTTTAACCCTTACCATCCCTCAGATCATCAGTTTTAGAGTCCTTACTCACTGCTAGATTAAAAACCTACACTTGTGAGTACACACCTACACCCTCACACCCTTGTGTTTCTTGAAAGCCTCCTAGCGATAGAAAAATCCCACAGAGTATAAGTAACTAATTGTCAACCAAACAGCAGCGATCGCCATCACAGTCCAAGCAATAAGTAAAATGTAATAAATAAATTTTAATGATGGATTTTCAGCTACATCTTTTGCTAAGAAAGTAAAGGGTAGAAACCCAAACCGATTATATTTACGCAAATATTGCCCTATTTCTGGAGCAATTCTAGTTGTGCAGCGAGCGGATAAAGAATCGTTAAGCAAGCAGCCCACATTGAGGAATCGCTGTGCTAATCGAAAATCAAGCCGAGAACCAGGAACATTTACTTGTTTCTGTGTCACCTCCATTTGATGAGGCATAGCTACTGAAGCCAGCTGACAGACAATCGCAAATACAATTATTCCCCGTAACAACAAACCATATAGCTGCCGCCTATTCAGCAACCATTGAACAAGCAGACCAAGTAAAGGAATCATTAATAGGTGTACGGAGGTAACATGATAACGAGATGCCCAAGCAGAATCACCATGCCAAAACACAAAGCGACTGTAAGCAACCAAATGTAAGCCTACATTTATCACTACCGTTACCAAATACCACTGTAAGAAGGGATGGAGTTTGCGCCATAGTAACACTCCTATCACAAGACATGGAATTAGTAGAGGATCATAGACAAAAATACTTTTTGCTGGAGAAAGTAGTACCCCCAAAATACCTACCGATGGCGGATTAATTAAAGGATAATCAGGTGGTAGATTAGGTAAGCCAGACCAAACAGGGTCAGTCGCTAATTGCTGTTGCTCTGCTAGTTTGCCATTAACCCAGAAACTCCCGTAACGTAGATAGTCAATATAGCGACTAAAAAACACTAGAGGTAAATGTCCCGCAAGCCAAAGCCCAAGTGCTTTTACTACCTCTTGCCACTTACGGTTTTCATACAAAACGCAACCGCCCAGAAACAGCAGGACAGTTAAGGCGTGTAAGGTACTAGTTGTCCGAATTAAAAGAGCCAGTCCTAAAGCAGCGCCACTTAACACCGCAAGATAATTTTGTTTTTTCAATACATACGCTAAACTAGTCGCATAGCCCACAACGATCAACACCAGCAGTTGATTATTATGTTGAGGAGCTTGAGCATAGTGCAGAACAGTAGTCCCCAGAAACAATATGAGACTACTAACCGCAGCAATCAGCGAGTCAAAATTAAATAATTTGAGCAACCAATAAGATGCCACCACCACGGCTGCGTTAATCGGTGCAAAGATCAAGAAAAGCACAGCCCATTGTCGCCATGTTTGAGAAGCGATCGCCGGAAAAACTTGGTGTAACTGCTGTCCTACCCAGTCTCCAGGCAACATCAGCATCGATTGTCCGACTTCATAGGCAATTACCCGCTTACCACCAGCCCCAATCACTCCAAATTGAATATCTCCCCTAACTTTGGCTTGATATCCAGGCGGTGGGGCAACTTCCTCTGTACCTGTCCACCAAGCATGAGCCATATTTAGCCTGAGAGTAGTGTCTAAAAACAGTTCTCCAGGGACAACAACCATAGCCCACAACAAAGCAATCAGAGCCACCTTAACTACAGGATTTAAAGTTTTACTTTTCATATTGTTTTGCAGGTTTCACCCAATGAAGATAAAGGTAAATGCTGAGTCCAACTAAAGTTACGCCTCCAAATAGGAATACCTGAAACGCAATAGCCGCAGCTACTGCCTGGGCTGGTTCATACCCAAATAAGCTGAGAGTAAATGTATAAGAAAACTGATATGTTCCTACAAATCCTGGCGCTGAAGGCAACAGCGTACTCAAACTAGTCACCCCCATCAGCACTAACATTTGATACCAGTTGAGGGTTACACCTACTGTTTTCATGATGGCCCAGAGGGTAAAGCCTTCTAATATCCAAATTCCCAATGTATACAACACCGCCCTAGAAAACCCGGCTCTGCGGCGGATGGCAATCCCTTGTTGGAAATTAGTGAGACGGTTAGCGATCGCCGGCGGTAAATAGGTAATCCCACGTTTTCCTAGATCAGTGTCAACCAACAACATCCCCAACACAATGCTGCCAAACAGCAACGCGCCCGTTGTTGTCAGTGTACTCAGAACAGGTTGGGTGACAAATAAGCGCCCTATCGCCAGACACACCACAACCGCAACTCCATCCAGCACCCGCTCTACTACAATAGAAGCGATGACTGCGGTTCGAGATAAACTATAGCGCCGTCCGGCAAAATCAGCCCGAAACAATTCTCCCAATCGGGCAGGTAAAAGTGTATTAGCCGCATAGCCAACCATCAAAGCACTGCCAACTTGCTTAAACGATAGTGACTTCAAGCTCTTCAATAAGGTCTGCCAGCGAATTACCCGCCCTACCATATTAAAGGCATAACAGCCCATAGCGAATAGCAGCCAAGGTAATTGAGCTTGGGTTAACACTGCATTCACCTGTGCCGCACTCGTCTGCCGAAACGCTAGCCACAGAAAAATTACACCAATAAGTAACCCTATGATGCCGCGTAGCCACTGTTTAAGAGCGGTTGAGGTTTTCATATCACAACTTATTTATTTGTGGGTAGTAAAAGCTGGGTAAGACAAGTAAATCATCCGCTTCATCTCCCTTCTTCCCCGCGCCACCGAGTCTAAAATTATCCCACAGGTGAGGCTAAGAAAAGCTAACAGTACAATAGATGCTGACAAAATTGCTGTAGGGAATCGTGGCACTAAGCCAGTAACTAGATAGGTTTCTAGAACAGGCAGGATCAGCAACATTGCCATCAGCATCAAAATTACAAACCCAATCCCAAAAAAAAGCGCGGGACGCACTTCTTTAAACAGAAGGATTGCAGTTCCTAAAATACGCCAACCATCGGTAAAAGTTTTTAATTTACTATTGGAACCGGGAGGACGCTCCCCGTACATTGTCGGCTCCTCCGTAAACGGCAATTTTAATTCCAGTGCATGAACTGTTAATTCAGTTTCGATTTCAAATCCGTTAGATAATGCAGGGAAAGATTTGACAAAGCGTCGGGAAAAGATCCGATAACCGGATAACATATCCTTTAATTCCGCGCCAAATAACATTCGCACAAAAGAAGTAAGCATCCAATTTCCACCCCGATGCCCTGGACGATACGCACTACCTGTTTTGCTCCGTCGAGTACCGACTACCATATCGAGGTTTCCCTTAACCAAACAATTGATTAGATGCGTTACTGCCTCCGTCTCGTAGGTATTATCGCCGTCTACTAAAACATAAATATCAGCATCAATATCTGCAAACATCCGCCGGACTACATTGCCTTTCCCTGGTAAAGCTTCATGGCAAACAATTGCACCTGCTGATGCTGCTACCTCAGCCGTATCATCTGTAGAACAGTTGTTATAGACATAAATTTCTGAATGGGGAAGGAATTTCCGAAAATCGGATACGACCTGGGCAATGGTTAAGGCTTCATTGCGACAAGGAATTAAAACCGCAATGCGATACTCACTTAAATACATGGACTGAAAATTGTCAGTCAACTTATGGAAAGATACCTGATTTTTCATAAAGTATTGATATACTAAAAACTCTGAATGCAGGACTTTTGACTAGGCAAAAAAACTTTACCTGTTAATCTCTTAGCTATTTTTAAAGTAAATATTCAACCAGTTTGTAGCATACCATTGATGATTAATGGGTTGATAATGATAAACCTTTGAGGACAAGACAGAGAACACCGCAAAAAAGTTCTAGTTCTCTTTTTTGATTTCGATAACATGGTTCTAGTTTCAAGGTTTTTTCAAAACATAGATTGCCTCTGCGAATAAGTTAACAATTTGTTAGAAACTAATACTTTAGAATACCAGTTAAGACTATATTGGTAAAGTTTAAACAAATGAGATTTACACAGTTACTTGAAAATTAAAGAAATGATGAATTAGAACTAACTGGCAATCTCAATTTCCATCTTGTTTGTTAAACATAGCTGGCTTAAAGTTTCATTCAACCCTGTCCCCTCAATGTCGCTTGATAAAAAAGTTAAGAGATTGTTGCTTTAAAAAAGAATTTAATTAATGAAGTTAGGATCTAAGAGGCATTAGAGGTTAAGGTCTAAAGCCGAATGGCAAGCTCGTTAAGCGCAAATCCTTAATATGGCTGGCTTTTAAGTGTAAGGAAAATAATTAAAATCAAGTAATCAGGCTTACAAAGCAACATTCTTCCCCTACACCCCACACCCCTATACCCCAAAACACTCCATAGCAAGAGTTTCACTTTTACAAGCGCTACATTCGTCTAAAGCCTAAAGGAAGTCTATATTCCTCTGTATGTGTAATTTTTTACTTTGCTTTCTAAGGGGCTAACTTAGATGCCTATACTATCAATATCTTTTATTACATGGACAGTACCTCATCATCTGTAATCTTTTCTGTAGCGTACTTATCGTGGTTGGCTAAGAGTATGGAGACATTAGAGTTCATTATCTATCCAGACGGTCGGGTACAGAAAAAAGTCACTGGCATTGTGGGTGCTTCCTGCGCTAAGTGAAATGATTGAAGAAACTTGGCAAAATTAAAGCATATTCATAGCCATCATCTTGTCTAATCGGGTTGGCTGTAAGACAGTCTAAAATTAGAATGATTGAAAAAATCGAGAGAAAGATAAGGGAAAATTTTTTAGACGGGAATATTGGCGCGATCGCACTAGCAAAGGAACCGAAAGCATTATTTTTCATACCTTTGAAGCTGGATATATTAAATTGATTCAGAGATACTAATAATGTATTTGTATAAACTAATATCAGAATATCAGCTTAAGCTGTATTAGTAAACTTCGTATAGCTGATATTTATAATACTAATGAGAAACTTAAAAAAATGATAAATTAATATTTCTACTAAGCATATAAAGTATATTTTTGTTATCATTAAATATATTTAGTATAGCATTATACTAAAATATAGCGTTATATCATCGCTATACTTAGTAAACATTAATCGTAAAAATCAATTTATGATTGTTTTTGTGATACCTCTTAAAAGCCAAAAAGTCTCCCAGGATTGGGAGAAGGTCTGCCAACTTTTTGAACGATGCTTGCAATCAATCTGTAGACAAACTGATCCCAATTTTAGAGTAATTGTAGTTTGCCATGAAAAACCAAATATTCAATTTACTCATCCTCATGTCCATTATGTTGAAGCTGACTTTCCCATTCCTAATCAGACCTTGTTAGAAAAAAGTCAAGATAAAGGTAAAAAAATCATTAAAGGGTTAATTTTTGCCCGATTTTTTTCTCCCAATCACGTCATGATTGTTGATGCTGATGATTGTATCAGTAAACGCATTAGCGAATTTACTAATCAACATCCAGATGTTAATGGTTGGTACTTGAATAAAGGATATGTATATCAAGAAAGTAGTGCATTTATTTACTATAGAAAATCACATTTTTATTCATGGTGTGGTACTTGTAACATTATTAAATATGATGCTTGTGATTTACCTAGTAAAGATGATGAATATCCAGAATATTTGATTAAATATTATGATGAACACAAACACATAGTGGAAGCCATGAAAAATAAAGGTTTACCTATGGAAGAGTTTCCCTTCGCGGGAGTGGTTTATGTCATTGGTAATGGAGAGAATATCTATCAAACTGGCTTTTCAACTATCCATAATAGCAATAAAGGTAAAGTCTGGTTTTTAGTTAAAGAAATACTTAAGTTTAGACATTTAAATTCATTGATCAGACAAGAGTTTGGTCTTTATAAGCTTGTATAAACTGTTAATGTCTTGCTTGAAAATAGTGGCTAGGGGTGAGAGAAGAAATAATTTGTCCATACTATGTGTAACTTCTGACATCCAGCACTTTTCACCTTGATGAGGTACATTCATCTAGCCTCTAACCCCCAGTCTAAGCGCCTCTGTTCCTTTGCAAAGTGTACTGCACTCAACTGAAAAAGGCTGTAAATCCCTAGCTGGGCTAATTATAGTGATAGTTCATGCTATAATTGGTATAATAAATTACTTGATTATAGTGATACATTCTTATCTGTACTGGTTTGTGTCCTAATATGTGTATTGATCTTGACATGATTTTTCAGCCTACACATTAGAAATAATCAATTAAACTTGATGCTAATGATAAAAATTTTCAATAATTTTGCTATTTTTACAGATGACACAGCTAGCTATACTACCTCTGGTGCTGATTTTTCAAGGTTTTCACCCTCAAAACCATCAGCGCAAGATTAACTTGACTTATGGATTAGGTTAAGAGAAACTAACTAATGACGGATGTATTGACTTATAAAAATAATAATTTTTGTAAATTTTCTGAGATATTTATTTTGAGAGATGGAACATTAGTTAAAAAATGGCAAGTTTGTGTCTCAGTAACAATGTTCCCGAAGCTATACATATAGCTCACTGCTAAGGCAGTAAAATACAAGCGTACTTATCGTGGTTGGCCAAGAGTATGGAGACATTAGAGTTCATTATCTATCCAGACGGTCGGGTACAAGAAAAAGTCACTGGCATTGTGGGTGCTTCCTGCGCTGAGGTAACAGCAGCAATAGAGGCGCAGCTAGGACTCGTACTCACTCATGAGCCAACCTCGGAGTTCTTCGCCACGCAGGAGCAGCAATCTAGTGTGGCAAATACGCAAGCGACTTACAGCGATTGGTAAGTATTCACAAAAGTTTATTGTCGTTGATTTACAACCACCATGTCACACTTTAGCCAAATTAAAACTCAGATCCGTAACCTTGAATCGTTACAAGATGCGCTCACCGAACTGGGCATAGACTGGAAACCAGGGCCAAGAGAAGTACGCGGCTATCGCGGTCAAACCCATCCTGCACAAATCACTATTGAGCAGGAAAATGGTTATGACATCGGCTTTAGATGGAATGGCAAAGAGTACGAATTAGTAGCTGACTTACAATATTGGCAGCAAAATCTCTCCGTAGATGGTTTCTTACGCCAAGTAACTCAGCGTTATGCTTACCAAACAGTCGTGAAAGAAACCACTCGCGTAGGCTTTCAAGTCACCGAACAGCAAAAAAATGAAGATGGTTCCATCCGCTTAGTTGTACAACGCTGGAGTGCGTAATGGCTGATTTTCTGCCGTCGCCGGAAGAACAAGAAGAGAATCGTTCGGGTTTTGAGCCAGAATTAGGGGGCTTTTTACGGGAGGCTCCAGAACGTTCGGGCTTTGAACCAGAATTGGGTGGGATGTTGCGCCAAAAGGGTGTTTACGTTGATGAAATCACCTGTATTGGTTGCAAACACTGCGCTCATGTTGCGCGTAACACTTTCTACATTGAGCCTGACTATGGGCGATCGCGTGTAATTCGTCAAGATGGGGACGCGGAAGAAGTTATTCAAGAAGCAATTGACACCTGTCCGGTCGATTGCATTCATTGGGTTGATTACACCGAACTGAAAAATTTAGAAGATGAGCGCAAATTCCAGGTAATTCCTGTTGTTGGCTACCCAGTAGACCAGGCAGTTGTAACTACCGAAAAGCGGCGGCGAAAACAAAAAGCAAAAAATAAAAAATCCCGTTATTAAGATAAAAAATTCTATATATAAAATAAAAGGGCTGGTTTAATCAGTCCTTTTATTTTGGTGATTTATAGCAGGGGACTCTTAACAGGTGACAGGTGAGTCCAGTCCCTACGGCGGGTTTCCCGGCGTAGGGAACTGGCGTTCGCCCTTGGCGTGCCGTTGGCGCAGCCTCTGTCTACGACACGCTCCGCGAACGTAGAGAAGGCATACCCGGAGAGTGACAGGTAAGAAAGCTTTTCGTTGTAAGGATTTTATGATTCATAAATGTCCTAACCTATGTGGCGATTGCTATATAATTTAATAGGACTTACGCAGGTGTCATAATCAAAATAACTGTAGGATGCGTCAGACACAATAATTTCGTACAAGTCACAGTAACGCTCGCTGGTCATGGCAAGTTGACTCTGGTATCCAGCAAGCGATCGCACTGCACAGTTTAAATGTAGAAATTACTCTGGCTGAAATCTATCGTCGCATCGATTTTTAAGGGTGGCTAACTCTCTTATAATTATACAAAGGGAGGCGATCGCTCCCATCAAACAATTCTCCCAAAGTCTATATTTTGTTAACGTAGGCTACAAGATAGGCGATCGCACTGGGAATTTACAGAGGCGTACCGTCTTTCATATTCTTGACAGTACCAGGGCGTGAACCGATAAATTCTTCAAGAACCACCGATACTGTATTGGCATTACGCTCTATTTTTTTGACTTCAAAGACCGAATTTCGTGGGAACAAGATTTCTGCTTGGCCGGCTCTTGCGCCTGAACCAAAGACAGCATTCCAAGCCTGAGTTAGTTTGTTCTTTTTAGCTTGTTCCAGATCGTAGAGCGTTTGTAAATTCTGGTTTGTGTAGGATGTTGGCGGAATATGCAGCGCAATTGGCACACCGGATTTACCGTAAATAGCTATTTTCAGCAGACCTGCCGCCTGTTGTACTTGTTCTTTACCGAGGACAAATTGGCGATGTTCTGATGTGGATAAGAATCCGAGATCACCTACATAGTCTCCAACATTCACTTGTTGCCCACCAGCTCTCTGTCCGTAGGGAATATCAGCAGCGCTTTCATAGGATATAGAACGATAAACAATGCGTGCATTAGTTTGATTATTAATGTTGATTTGCTGACGTATTGCTTGAAGTGCTGCATCTAATTGGAGGACACTCTGACTCAAAGCGTTCTGATCACCTCTTGCGCTGACTTGAATTGCAGTGCTGGATGATACGTAATTATTGATAGCCTGTCTAACCAGTTCCTTTTGATCATGTGGCAATCCCTTAACCAAATTTTCTGATTCGGCTTCAACTTCGGCGGCAATTTTACGGGACTTTGAAAAACTTTGATCCTTCCCCATCTTCTCAATCAATTTTTGACTGTGTTCACCTGTAAGACCAGAATGGGGAATTTCATTAAGAATCTCTTTTTCTGTCCGCTTGGTAGTTTTAGGCTGTACAGTTATTGTGCGATCGCTAAGTCGTGTCTTAGCTGATAATGCTTGGTTGTTTCCTGTCGTTTGCCCTTTCGTAGTTTTAGCAGAAGATAGTAAAAGCGATCGCATCACCGCCCCCCCATTCTGCTGCACAACATGGGTCAACTCATGCGCCAACAACTCCTGACCGCCCCGACTCCCCGGATTATATTCTCCCTGCCGAAAGAATACATCCTGTCCCGTCGTGAAAGCACGCGCCTGAATTGAGCGATTCAACTGGTCAGATTGAGTATCTGTGTGAACCTTCACGCCACTGAAATCAGCACCAAATGCTTGTTCCATTGGTTCTCTGATATCGTCCGCTAGTGGCTGTCCACCACCCCTGGCTTGATTGATGGAGGTTTCCAAATCAGATGTAGCCGCCATCCCACCTCCACCTTGACGCTTTGCGATCGGCTTCATCTGCAATTCTTCTTCCTCTGGCGCTTGTTGGCGTTGCAGGGTGCTAATGTCCAGAGGCTTCATTTGCAATTCCTCTTCCTCTGGCGCTTGTTGACGTTGCAGGGTGCTAATGTCCAGAGGCTTCGTCTGCAATTCCTCTTCCTCTGGTGCTTGTTGGCGTTGCAGGGTGCTAATGTCCAGAGGCTTCATCTGCAATTCCTCTTCTTGGGGCGCTTGTTGGCGTTGCAGGGTGCTAATGTCCAGAGGCTTCATTTGCAATTGTTCCTCTTCCTCTGGCGCTTGCTGACGTTGAATAGACTGACGATTTCCAGATTGCGCTATTCTTTGGATTACCTGCTGCGCTACACTATCAGCTTGTTGTTCATAAAAATCTCCAGGCTGGCTAATTGTCAGTTTTGCTTGGGGACGATGCAGTGCAATGCGGCTAATATCGTGACTGGGAGGCTTATTCATGGGTTGTACCTGTGTCACTGCTGGCGGTGAAGCGTTCAACGAATCTAAACCAAAGCCGCGTGTTGGTTGTTTGAGAGACGGTATGGAGACAGAGGAGGTAGTTTTTTTACCTTGGTGTATGCGTTCCCTCATATTATGCTCCTGATACTCCAGCAGTAGATACGTATTTTGCCAGTATAAAGACCAGAATACAGCAATCAGCGTTACCAAACTATTCGCCAAAAGTCTAGAACAGCAAAAATCAAGTTCGACTTTTGGCTAATTTTGATTCTCAGGCAGTAAGTTTAGCCTTGATCTAAGGACTAATTTTGAGTTTTAGTTTATGGACTCAACCGGAAAGCAACATTTCACACTCAGTAGTGACATTGGCGGTACTGCTGGATATGCAGGTTCTGCGATCGCATCCCATACCAAAGGGGTGGGAAAAGCAGCCGAGAAATATCTTAATGACTCGCTGCTATTAAACCAGCTAACTGAACGTGTATATCAACTTTTACTCGAAGATATGCGCCTCCAACGCGAAAGAGTTAACAATTATTGTCATCCCAGGTGGTAGCTATGGCTGGAAGTAATAACAGTAACGTCACTCATGAACTAAACTACGTCACCAGCAATCGTTTTTATGTAGAAATAGACAAATCGATCGCTGCATCTTTTAGTGAATGTTCTGGCTTAAGTGTACAAGTCAAGAAAAATGTCTTTTACGAAGGTGGAGTCAATGACCAGCAGAGAATTTATTTAGGTCAAACAGAATTTGCAGACGTAACTCTTAAACGAGGAATTACCGATAACCAAGGTTTTTGGAAATGGATTAGTTCAGTTTTCACAGAAAAATCTACTCGGCGTAATGTGAATATTTTACTGTTCAATCAAGCCGGGGAAACCATGATGAGTTGGACGTTGATTGGTGCTGTTCCCATAGCCTGGAAAACCCCTGGACTGCAAGCCGATGGTAATGCAGTTGCTATTGAAGAATTAACTTTGGCGTATGAAGGTTTAAAAGTAGGCAAAGATAAGGGTGGCGGTAATCCTACATCACGTATGCAAACAGGATTTTTCTCATCGCATTAGGTTCAACCTAGTTGATATATAAATATGCAAATTATTCAATCACTATTGGGGAATCAAGTTCATACACTTGTGCAAAAATCCTACCTTGGATATCAGCACAAGATATCTTCACAAGAAAATAGTAATGCTGGACATTACCGTAATCACAATTTTATTAAACCTCTAGTCTTATCAAAACCAATATTTACACCATCTAAATTTTTATTAGCACGTAAACGTCAACCATTTATAGATACATTAATTGCAGATGGGTATGACTTGGATATTCTAGATATGGATACCGAGTCTTCAGCACCAGAATTAGAAAATTTTAATTCTATTTCTGAAATAAACAACTCGGATAAATTAATAGATATATTTGATATTAGTAAAGTTTCGACTAGTTTACAAACTCAAATTGCCGATGATATAAGCAATGAAATATTAGCAGAAACATCCATTCAACAGAAAGCGCCAACAAATAAAACCCCGAAAGCACAAACAAAAAAAACACCACAATCAAAATCGGCTCATAAATCCAAAGCCAAAAAATCAAGCAAGTCATCTACTCCTAAGCGGAAAACACCGATTAGTGATAAAGCTTCCAGCATTCCTAAGACTACAGAAACTTTATTAACTACAGATAATTTCCCAGTTGTAACAGATAATACTTCAGCAATACAACATATAAATTTCCACAACCCTGCAACAAATATTGGTGAAACTGAGATTGCAAGTGTTAGTTTGGAAGATGACTTAATTTTGTCAAGAAAACCTACTAACGATGAATCACAAGTAATTACTGATTTACCATCTAATTCAACTGATGTGTTTTCTGCTGCTGCGAATAAGGAAAATGAGGAACTATTAAACCAAAATAGTGAAACTGATATTGATAACAGTAATTTTATAGAAAATTCAACAGTAGAAACTGAATCAACTAATAGTATTGCCAATATTAACAGAGCAGATGAATTTACTAATCAGCAACAGCATCTGACTAATGAAATAGCCCAAAACATTGACAATTTAGATATTTTTGATTCTCCAAATTATTCACCAGCAGAAACTGAATCTCCAAATATTATCCAACCAAATACTGGAATAAAAATCAATGAGGTTCTACCAACATTAGTTTCTCGTAAGGTAGAAGAAAGCCTATTGCATCATCAGAATAATCCAGATGAGATTATTGAAGAATCATCAAATACAGTCTTAGAAACAACTCAAAATGCTTCATCTTTAAGTGATGCGAACGCTAGTAATAGCGGAGAAACCATATCACCCAAGATGGAAAATAAAACAGATTCATTTATTCAATTAGGTAATAATCAGGATCAGCCGATAGTTGCTGATGAAAGTTATTTTGCAACAGAGACTGAAGCCGTAAACGAAGTTATAACTTCAGAAAATACAGAAAAACCTATTAACACGCCACAAAGACTTTATATAGATAACGTAACTACAGAACCTGTAAACACTGAACCTGTTGAATTAACCTCAACATCTCCTCTTCTTGATAACCAAACCAATTTAGTTGTAACGCCTGAAGAAGTCACTGAATCAAAGCAAGCAATAACTACCTCTGATATCACATCAATAAATTCAGCAGTAAATCAGAAAGATGCTATACCCAAAGAAGCAACTATTCAACCTAAAATAACCTCAGTCGCAGCACCAGAAATTGAAGGAACTCAGCCAACAGAATTGGCAGAAATTACGCCTGTGGCTACATCACCTATATCACCACAATCTGCGGAAGTAGCTACACCATTAACCAATATTCAACCTAAAACAACCTCAGCCACAGCACCAGAAATTGAAGAAACTCCGCCAATAGAATTAGTAGAAACTACGCCTGTGACTACATCAACTGTATCACCACAATCTGCGGAGGTAGCTACACCATTAACCAATATTCAACCTAAAATAACCTCAGCCACAGCACCAGAAATTGAAGGAACTCCGCCAATAGAATTGGTAGAAATTACGCCTGATGCTACATCAACTGTATCACCACAATCTGAGGAAATAGCTACACCATTAACCAATATTCAACCTAAAAAAACCTCAGCCACAGCACCAGAAATTGAAGAAATCCAGCCAACAGCATTGGCAGAAATTACGCCTGTGGCTACATCACCTATATCACCACAATCGGCAGAAGAATTTACACCAGAGTTAATCAATATTCAACCTAAAATAACTTCAGCCACAGCATCAGGAATTGAAGAGACTACGCCAACAGAATCGGTAGAAATTCAGCCTGTGGCTACACCAGAGTTAAAGAATGTTCAACCTAAAATAACCTCAGCCACAGCATCAGAAATTGAAGAGACTACGCCAAGAAAATCGGTAGAAATTCAGCCTGGAGTTCCAACACAAGATGCAAATATAGTTAAGCCAGAAACTGCTGATATACCGTTAGCTGATGTCACTGAACACTTGCCGATTTTACCCAAGATTACTAACAATGAACAAGGGGTTCTATCACAGTCGAGTTTAGTATTTAATAACCTGGATTTATCAAATTTCGTAAATACTTTAGATATATCAGAAGATACATCTTCTGCAAACAATGTTGACATTGAGCCAGCCGCTATCTTAAATAATTTACCAGCACCTAAAGGTTATGCTACTGGTGGTCAAGTTACCGCCACCACGGTAGAAAATCATCAACCTGTAGCACCTTCTGATACTGTACCGGCTATGTTGACACCTGGAGAATTTGTGATCAACGCTAAAGATGCACAAAGAAATCTCCAGATTCTTAAGCATATCAACACCGGAGGTTCACCAGACGAGGTGATATCGCCTAGTTTAGAGGTAACTACTGTCCAAAAACCGGAAACCAACTCGTTACCACCTACGACTAAAGTCGATTCTTTTGGGGAGACTCCATTACAGCGCCAAAGTACTGAAACTGATACACTTCCAGAACCGACTCCTTTGAGTTCTCCTTCCTTGGGTGTGGAAGTTGGGAAGCAAAGGCGATCGCTTCTCAATCATCCCCATATCGATACAATGGAAAACACAGCTCATGTTTCTCCATCTTCATCCCATTACTCATCGCCTTCCCTGATTTTCCGCAAGACTCATTCAACTCCCAACAGCCAAACCCCCTCTCAATGGTCTAGTGTGGAAGAATTATTAAATCCTCATAATGATGAGTTCACTAATTTTAACTTTGGTGGTGTAGAGAGTAATTGGCAAAATTCCCCATCTTCTCAGTTTGCATCATCCTCAACGCCATCACAAATTTTCACTAAGCGACTTCCTTCACCCCAAGGTTTTGCTAACGGTGGAGAAGTTATCGCACCCGATATCTCAAGGGATATTGCACCTATCACTGAGACTATACAAAATCCTTACGCATCTTCAGCAACAGCAGAAAATGATGATCAGGATGATGGAAAACTTGAAGCTTTAGCCCAGGAGATTTATTACAGATTAAGACAAAGAATCGAAATAGAAAAAGAACGTCAAGGCATATATGTAGGTCGTCTACCTTGGTAAAGTATCTAATAATTTTAGGAGCAATATTGCAATGGCAAACCAGACTCTTGTAAAAGCGAAACTCGTAGCTTATAACGGTGAAGCCCCAGATATAGAATTAATGTTTAATCCTACAGATATTAGTTTTTCTAGAACTGTAAGTTGGTCAAGTAGTGAAGGAAATAGAGGAACTACCTTACTCCCTAAAGTTAACTTTTCTGGTGTTGAACCTTACAAATTTACTTTAAAACAGCTAGTTTTCGATACTTATGAAACTAAAGAATCAGTAATGAAGAAGTACATAGATAAGATAAAAAAAGGAGTTGAAACTATTAATGGTTCCCCAGACCAACGTCCACCAGTTTACATATTCACCTGGGGAAGTGAATATTTTTATTGTGTTATCACCAGTTTAACTTACACATTGAATATGTTTTTGAATGATGGCACTCCAGTCAGGGCAATAGTAGAAATAGCCTTACAGGAAGTAGATAAAAATAATATGCCTGGGGGACGAGAATCAGCTTCTCAGGGGGCGCAGCGTACAGCAGACAGTAGAGTCTAAGTAGGATTAGCAATAAAAATTTATAGAATTAACTTAATTATTATGCCAGACCGTAGCCTTTATTTAAGTGAACCTAAAATTCAGATAGAGGGACAAAATGCTTCTCCTGAATTAATGAAGGATTTATTACAAATAACTGTAGAAGAAAGCCTTCATCTTCCAGCAATGTTTACATTGGTAATACATAATAGTTATCTTAGCACAGTTAACCGTTCAGAATACAAAGAGTGGCGACACGACAAGTTATTTAAGATTGGTAATCAAATAAAAATAGGGTTTATTTCTAGTACCACTCAAGATAGTAATTTTAAGAAAAAATTAGACAAAAATTTAATTGAAGGAGAAATTACAGGTATAGAAGCTCACTTTAATGAAAAAACAGAAGCCCCTATTATTGTGCGGGGTTATGATATTTCTCATCGCCTGCATAGAGGGCGTTATAATCGCTCATTCCTCAACCAAATGGATAGCGATATAGTCAGAAAAATAGCTGGAGAAGTGGGTATCAATACAGGTAAGATAGACTCTAGTGGGGTGAAGCATGAATATGTTTTCCAAGAAAACCAAACTAATATGGAGTTTTTGAGGGAACGGGCGGCGCGTATTGGGTATGAACTATTTATTGAGGATGGAAAATTAAATTTTTGTCAGCCACAAAGCAAAAATTCTCTGGATTTGAAATGGCTTGATCAGATTAGCAAATTTAGTGTCCGCGTTACTAATGCGGAACAGGTAAATTCTGTAGAAGTGCGGAGTTGGGATTTTACCCAAAAAAAATTGATTACTACAGAAGCCAAAACAGAAAAAGTAATTACGGAAACAGGAAATGGGAAAGGAAGTAAAACTAGTACAGCATTCAAAGGTAAGCCTCCTAGCCCGAAAATGATAGTTGTAGATCAACCCGTGGCGACAGAGAACGAAGCCAAGAAGATGGCTCAGGCTTTGTGTGATGAACTAGGAGGAGAATTTGTATACGCCGATGCTCAAGCCTACGGAAACCCGGAAATTCGTCCAGGGCGGATAATCAATCTTCAAGGTATGGGCGATCGCTACAATGGTAAATACTATGTTACCGAAACTCGCCACTTTTACAGTCAGCGAGTCTATACAACAGATTTTAGTGTCCGGGGCTTACGTCCAGGCAACTTATTTTCTACCTTATCCACACAAAAACACCTGCAACCAGGACAAACATTTCTAGTAGGAATTGTCACCAATAATAAAGACCCCAAAGGTTGGGGAAGAGTAAAAGTGAAATTTCCTACCCTCACCGAAGAACATGAAAGTTCCTGGGCGAGAGTAGTAGCAATAGGTGCAGGCCCTAATCGTGGTTTTGATTGTTTACCAGAAGTAAATGATGAAGTTTTAGTAGGTTTTGAACACGGCGATATCCATCGTCCTTATGTACTTGGTGGTGTATGGAACGGTAAAGACGCACCACCAGAAAAAGTAGATGATTCAGTTGTGAAAGGTGTCAGATTACGCACCTTTAAAACTCGTACAGGTCACACCCTCCAGTATATCGAAGAAGATAAAGGAGGCAGTAAAGCAGGCATCCGTTTAGAGACGACAAAAGGACACAAAATCTATCTCAATGATAGTGATAAATTCATAGAGATTAAAACCACGGGTGGTCATACCATCAAAATGGACGACAGAGGTAAATCAATTACGATAGAAACCACAGGTGGACATAGCATCAAAATGAACGATATGAGTAAATCCGTTGAGATTAAATCAACAGGTAATCTCGATATTAACGCCACTGGTGTAATTACCATCAAAGGTTCCTTAATTAAACTCAATTAATCTCCAAAAAACTCTGCGCTAACCTCCGCGCCCCTCTGCGTTAAAAAAGTTTTTCTTTGAGGACTAAAGTCCTTACTACAAACTCACTCTCTTATCTGGAGGATGATTTAATTATGTCTAGAGCAGCCGCCAGAATTACCGATAACGTAGCCCATCCCCTACCGCCAGTATTAACAGGAGGCCCCGGTAGCCCTAACGTACTCATCGGCAATTTACCAGCATGGCGGGGAATACCTGCAACCGCCGTTCCCGCTTTACAGTCTACCAAACAAGGATTTGATATCGCTATCCAAGCAGCTGAAACTGCTACCAAAGCGGCGGCTGGAACCCCAGGCGCACCCGCCGCCCTAGCTACTGAACAGGCTACCAAAGCCACCGCCGCCGCCAACATGAGTAGTATGATTTCTGCTGCTGCTGCTTCCTCTCCCCCTGGAATGGCGGATATTCATCAATGTGCTACTCCCTTACCTATCCCTCCCCACGGGCCTGGTGTAGTAATTGATGGTAGTAAAACAGTCTTAATTAATGGTTTACCAGCCTCTCGCATGGGTGACACCATTCTCGAAGCATTGGGGCCTACTAATAAAATTGTCAAAGGCGATTTTACGGTGTTGATTGGTGGTTGATGGGATTGGGGACTGGGGATTATCAAATATAGTTCGACTTTTGGCGAATAGGCGTGGGCTTGGTGTATCTGTATCTTTTTAATAGATGTCATAGCTCATATAAAAATCCGATTTGATTTCTGTATCCCTTACGGGAGCGTAGCCATAAAAATCTTAGTATCTGTAGGGTGGGCATTGCCCACCGTATCATGGTTTTGGTGGGCAGTGCATCGGCCTACTTTCTTAATTTTTAATTTTTAATTGATATGGTTTATGGTCAGCGAAAAGATTATCTAGGAACTGGTTGGGCTTTTCCCTTGCAGTTGAGTTTGCAAGGGGGAATTAAAACCAGTAGTGAAGAGCAAAAAGTTAGAGAGTCTATTTGGATTATTCTGCGGACGGGAGTTGGTGAGCGCGTTTATCGACCTAATTTTGGTTCGCGCTTGTCGGAGTTGGCGTTTGCACCATTGAATACTGATACTCTACTGCGGATTCGTCTCTACGTCTTGGAAGCCTTGGAGGTGTGGGAACCACGCATTATTGTTGATGAAGTTCTGACCGAACCCGATCCTATACGTGGCAGAGTCAACATCATCATCAATTATCGGCTGAAGGATTTTGCTGATATCTATAACTTTGTTTACCCATTCTATTTGCTGGCGGCTGGAGAGGAACTGTGAAATTCGACTTTTTGCCACAATTACCTTCTTCTAACTTAGACGATCGCACCTTCGATGACTTAGTAGAAGAAAGCATCATGCGTATCCCTCGCTACTGTCCCGAATGGACAGACCATAACCTTAGCGACCCTGGAATCACGCTGATTGAGCTATTTGCTTGGTTAACTGACCAAATGTTACTCAGGTTTAACCAAGTACCCCGAAAAAATTATGTAGCTTTTTTAGAATTACTCGGTATTCGTCTCCAACCACCAGCCCCAGCACATACAGAATTAACCTTTTATTTAAGTTCTGACCTACCCGAAGCCTACACCATTCCCGCAGGTCTGGAAGCTTCCACAGTCCGCACTGAAACCACCCCAGCTATTACCTTTAGTACCGATTCCCCCCTGATCATCGGTAAACCGCAGATTCAGCACTTTTTAACTTCTCAAACCACCGAAGACATCCCCCAATCTCTGCGCGAAAGACTGGCTAATGTCTGGACTCGTCAACCCAACGGCTTATGGGCGGGGAGTGAACAACCTATATATAGTCAGCAACCCCAACCAGGAAATTGTTTTTATTTAGTGATAAATTCTGATGATTCCCTGGATGGTAATGTGTTAGAAATTACCTTTCAAGGTGCAGCAGCCACCCCCACAGGGATTAATCCCAATCAACCGCCCCGCACTTGGGAAGCCTGGGATGGAGAAAATTGGCAACCAGTCTTATTAAAAGAAGCAGACGACTATACCAAGGGTTTCAGCTTTTATGAAATTGAACAACAGGGTACTAATCCCGCCCAAGGTGCTGATGTGCGCCTGCATTTACCGCAGACTTGGCCAGTCACTACCTTCACCGTTTATCGGGGTCGCTGGCTACGCTGTCGCTTGACTCCTCCAGGCGCAAATCAAGAAGGTTACAACCGTCCGCCACAAATTACTGGGTTAGCGGTGCGGTCAATTGGTGGGACTGTCAGGGCTACCCACAGCACCCTGATTCAAGATGAACGGTTGGGAATTAGTAATGGTAAACCAGGACAGAGTTTTCAGTTACTGATGCCACCAGTGTTAGAACGGCGCGAAAATGAGTATATCGTTGTCACTCCCCCTGGTGGTTTACCGCAAACTTGGCAGGAAGTGAGGGATTTTGCCGATTCTAGCCCCCAAGACCTGCATTACACCCTTGATTCCATCACCGGGACTGTGCAGTTTGGGCCGTTGATTCGCGAACCAGGACAACTTAAACGCCAAACGAAAGTGCGATCGCGCATTCAAGAATCCACAAATACAGATGAAACCGTTGTCCAAGCCAGTGACCTAGATAACGCCCAAGAACATCAGTACGGGGCTGTACCGCCCAGGGGTGCAGAAATTAGAATGTTAGCCTATCGTACTGGTGGCGGTAGGGAAGGTAATGTGCAGAGTGGCTCAATTCAGTTTTTAAAGTCTGCATATCCCTATGTAGCCACTGTGATTAATTACCAGCCAGCAATTAACGGTGCAGATGGGGAATCTTTAGAACAGGCGGTGATTAGAGCGCCCCGCATCCTGCGTACACGCGATCGCGCCGTGACAGCCGAAGATTTTGAGATTTTAGCACAACAAGGTGGTGCAGGTGCGATCGCCAGAGTGCGTTGTTTACCCGCCAGCGCTAATAGACAAGCCGGCACAGTCGGTTTACTAATTGTCCCCTATGCCAATACCGATGGCATTGAACTAGGCGAAGGTATCGCCCCACAACAGTTTGCCATCAGTCCAGCACTGCAAGAACAAGTCCTAAAATACTTAGATGAAAGAAGATTACTAGGAGTACAAGTACAACTACAAGAACCAGAGTACGTAGGCGTTTCTGTACAAGCCGAGGTAGTTTTAGAACCTGCCTATAATAACCCTCTAGCCAGAGCAGAAATTTTGCGTAACCTGAGAATGACTCTGTATAAATATTTAAATCCTCTCACTGGCGGTATGGAGGGTAAAGGTTGGCCTTTTGGACGACCAGTCTACATATCAGAGATTATGGTGTTACTGCAACAAACCCCTGGTGTGAGACATTTAGAATCAGTTTTATTATTTGCCATCCGCAAGCAAGGGGATACATGGAGAAGACAATCTTCACCAGAACAGATAATAGATCCAGGCAGTCAAGGTTTAATCTGTTCTTGGGCTGATACGAGTCTGCGTTCCAGTCATGATATCCAAATCAGCAATCGTTAAACAGTTGACAGTTGACAGTTGACAGTTGTTATTCTCCCCCCACTCACCCATCTTCCCCATCTCCCCCCACTCCCCCATCTCCAGATAGAGAGATGCCAG
>DATNQO010000207.1:0-85809 GCA_036704005.1 Leptolyngbyaceae cyanobacterium
TCCCTGTCCCGAAGCCGTGAAGCGGAGCGGAACATGGGTATCAAGCCCCGCCCTTCTAGGGCGTTCTCAATTGGTCGGAGTACAAGCTCCTTCCAATCATCCCCCCTGCTCCCTGCTCCCCGCTCCCCTGCCTCTTTTGACCAAGCGCTGTATGAAATTCTGATAAGCTTGAGGGTGCTAGAAAACTCTTAATTTCGACAGCAATTTTTTCATTATCTCGCTGTGCAGCAATTAAGCGTTCAGCACCCAAATCTATGAATACTTGGTCTGAGTCTAGTTGCAAAGATAAAGGATCGTCAGTAATTGTCCAACCATCTTTTAGTAAAGCTGATTTGACAACTTGATGAAATACATCTTTTGCTGCCATTAACTTTCTACTTTGAATAGTCCAATCAACTTAATATCATACTTATATGATGAGATTAAGCTTAACTAAACACTTCAACTTCCTCAACTGTATTGATTTGATCAAGAATTCCCCAAACTTGTTGTAACAATGGCTCTAACCCGGTACGAGTCACCGCAGAAATTAAGAAGACCGGAGCGTGAGACAGATGATTTAATTGGGTAGCTAGTGCTTCTAAATCTACAGTTTCTCTGTCAACTGCATCAATTTTATTTAAGGCTAAAATTTGCATTCGCTCTGTTAAACCGCGTCCGTAAGCTTGCAATTCCTGCTGAATTGTGTTGTAGTCTCTGATGACATCATCACTAGTAGCATCAATTAAGTGCAGCAATACGCGCGTGCGTTCGATGTGGCGTAAGAAATCATGTCCTAAACCTGCGCCTTCGGCTGCGCCCTCAATTAATCCAGGGATGTCGGCAAATACTGTACCATCACCTGTAGGTTTCCTCACTACACCTAAATTTGGTATTAGGGTTGTAAATGGGTAGTCAGCAATTTTGGGACGCGCTGCGGATAAAGATGAGATTAATGTTGATTTACCTGCGTTGGGTAAACCAATTATCCCTACTTCTGCTAACAGTTTCAACTCTAAACGTAGCAGTTTTCTTTCCCCAGGTAATCCTGGGAGGGCGTATTCTGGGGCGCGGTTACGGTTACTTAAAAAGTGTTGATTTCCTAACCCTCCTTTACCACCTTGAGCAATGAGTAGCCTTTGGTTAGGTTGAGTTAAATCACCCAATAAATCGTCTGTTTCCGCATCATAAATTACTGTGCCACAAGGAACTTCGATAATTAAATCTTTTCCGGAAGCACCAGTGCAGTTGTTGGGGCCGCCACGACCGCCATTTTCTGCTTTAAATATATGGTTATAGCGAAAGTCCAACAGGGTTTGTAGATTTTCTACAGCTACGAAAATCACGGAACCACCCCTTCCCCCATTACCACCGGAAGGGCCGCCGGCTGGTACATACTTTTCTCGCCGGAAGGCGACAATACCATCGCCACCTTTACCAGCTTCTACTTCGATTTTTGCTTGGTCGATAAATTGCATAGTTAGTCATTAGTCATTGGTCATTGGTAAGTAGAGACGCGATTAATCGCGTCTGTACAGTCATTAGTCAATAGTTATTAATCACTCATGCGTGGGAATGTTACCCATTGATAATAACGGTGCGTTACGTTGTGACGATCAGCTACGCTGGGCGCTTGCGCCATCGCACCCGCAAAAATAGATGCTTTTTTAATTGCTCTACTTAACAGGTTACGTCTATATAGTCTTCTTTACCAGTGTTGAGTACCGTCTTGTGTGTAGGGAGATGGGGGAGATGAGGACAAAAACTAATGACTGTACAGACGCGATTAATCGCGTCTCTACTTACTAATGACTAATAACTAAATATAAGCTGAAATATCCTCTTTACATTCATCCGCCAAGTAGGAGAGGGCGCGGAAGCGTAAACTTACAAGTTGTTCATATAAAGGATTGATTTTACACAATGGCGGAATATGAACTATTTTATGTCCAAATATGGTGACATCTCTCTCAAAGGGACATTGGGCAGGAATCATTTTACACAAAAATCTGGCTACTCTGGGGTCTTGGATTTCTAACCCATCTAACCAGTCGCGCAGGGGATGTAATACGTCTGGTGGATGGGCGTGACATGGGCTTAAGGGAAGAGAGTCTACTTGTTTTTTAACTGTTAAAGTTTGCCGTAGGGCTGGTAGTATGTCTTCGGGTTCACCTAGTGCTTGACATAACTGGTGTAATAGTTCATCTTCTTGAGGTGAATATGTACCATCTGCGATCGCTACTATCACAGCTGTACGCAAAAAATTCTCTGCATCTGGTGTATTTTTGCCCAAAACAGCCGCTAGTTCTTCTGGTGTAATTACTTCCAGCGAATCCCATTCTATACTAGGGGCTAATTCTTCTTTGGTAATAGTGCAAATTGACTCTTTCTCCTGTTCGTCAAAGTTACCATCAGCCCAAGCTATTGTTAGCAGTCCCCGCAACCAAGCGGCAATTTGTTCGCTACTGTGGGGAGATTCAACTACACTTGTCATAAACTCACACTCACTTGTTCTTAACTAAAATTAAGTTAGTTTTATTACTCTACAATTGTAACAATTTGTATTTTCTAGCCGTTAAGATTTGTTGAGCATTTCTCAATTGGTAGCTTGAGGTTGTGCAAAAGTTACATCTTCATATATGCTAGCGATCGCACACCGAAAATCTACACTAGCCAAATGTATCTCATCCCCTGGTGTGTAAGGATAAAGTACCCATTTTCCGTCAGGGTTACGGCGGAAACAGTCTACACTCTGCCGATTTTGACTGATTAATACATATTCTTGTAATGATTCCATTTGGCGGTAGTCAGCAAATTTATCTCCCCTATCAAAAGCTTCTGTGCTGGGAGATAACACTTCGATAATTAAGCAAGGATAACGCAGAAAGTTGTCAAATGCTCTATCTCGCTGGTCACAACTAACGATAACATCAGGGTAATAGTATATATCCAGTAATTCAATATGCGCTTTGGTATCGGAGATGTAAGCCTGACATCCTCTTCCGCGTAGATGATTTCTTAGCATAGAAGCCATATTGAGAGAAATAACTACATGAGTCTTACTAGCCCCCGCCATTGCGTAAACTTCACCGTAGCGGTACTCATGTTTAATGGGGTTGGTTTCTTCAGCCTTGAGGTAGTCTTCAGGGGAAATGTAGCGAGAATTAGGACTTGCAACCATTTGTTTTCACCTTATTTGATGCTTAGTGGCGGGTGTTCTTTATCTCTCCTAAGCTGGTTGAAACGTAACCAAAAAGATGATAACAGGAACACAGCTAATTTATCAGTCTTGGAGTGGCGATCGCCTTTTTAATTGCACAAATCAGTATTTCTTATTGATGAGCAATTAATAATTACATTAATTACGTCAAAATTAATAACACCGTCTATGGAAATAAATTTATTCATAGATATCTAAAGTTTTGGTTAATCAAATCAATCTCACTCTTAATGTTTATGCTGAAGCATAAATAATCAGTGATCTGTTTAGTTTAACTATGTCTATTAATAATTGTGCTTTTTGTGATTTTATGATAGCAATTTTAATAAATTAATATCCTCTGCTGATAAAATATTTAGTTGCCATTTGAGGAACTAGTTAAACTCTATTTATTTAATTAATAGGTGCTGAATATACGATGTAATTTAACATCAGACTATGCTTTAGACAGACGAACAAGAAAATTAATTAAGTTAACTTAGCTATTGAAGAGCGACTGCGATCGCCTTACTTTGGATTCATACCCTTAGTAGTAGACAAATAGAAAAAATAATTTTCTAGATTACAGTAAATTGGTTAAAAGTTTCAGAACTTTTTAACTTCCGACTCAGGAGACACCAATGAAAGTAAACAACAATAAGAACTTGCTCAAACTACTCGCTGGCTTCATAGGAATTGTTAGCACTGGTGCTTTAGTTAGTTTGCCAGCACAAGCTTTTTCTAATAACTTGGGAACTAATGAAGCTTCTACAGGTACAAGATTGTACTCCCAAGCAGGCGGAACGACTAATAATTCTGGCACTGGAACCACCGGGACACAGCAAAACTTGAATAACAATCCTAACGGAACAGAACTAAACACTAACGACTCCACTGGAGCGCAACAATACCCAGATAATAATACTACCGGAACACAGCAAAATTTAAATAACGGTACTACCGGAACACAGCAAAACTTAGATAATGGCACTACCGGAACACAGCAAAACTTAAATAACGGTACTACCGGAACACCAACAAATACAACTGATGATAATACCACAGGTGGACAAAACACTAATGGAGGTGTCAGAGCGCTCTGGTAATTTCCTAGCGCTAGGGATTTACAAAAAATAAATTACTCATCTTGCGTATACTTAAATTCTGGGGTGGGCATCTTGCCCGCCCAGAATTTAAGACAGGCAAGATGCTCATCCTATAAGACAATTTGGGATGTTTTTTTGTAAGTTACTTATGGAGATTAGCAAGTTTATTAAGCTTGCTACCTCTAATTAGATAATTCGTTTAATGACTATTAAAATGTTAAACAAATCAAATAAGCTGGCTATTTTTATTTGTGTATTTGGATTAAGTTTTTATCCAGCCATATCATTAGCTTCTGAGCCAATAATTACCGATAATATATCAAACAATAATTCCAGCTTTAAAGCAACTAATTCTATTAATTTAATTACCCAACCTCTGCACTTAAAAATTAGCCTTCGTAACCGTCGAGTTACCCTGTATCGAGGAAATACCCAAATCAAAAGTTATCCCATAGCCGTAGGTCGCCGAGGTTGGGAAACCCCCACAGGAAATTTTCGAGTGCGTACAATGTTGAAAAACCCTACTTGGATTAACCCTTTTACAGGTAAGGCTATCCCTGGCGGCGACCCTGAAAACCCGCTTGGTAACTATTGGATCGGATTTTGGACAAACGGGGAAAATTGGATAGGTTTTCATGGTACTCCGAATCAGGATTCGGTGGGTAGACCAGCCTCACACGGTTGTATTCGGATGTACAACAAAGATGTTGAAGAATTATTTTCTCAGGTAAATATAGGGACACCAGTAGCGGTAGTGCCATAGCTGATATGCTCAAAGTTTGTAGTAAGGACTTTAGTCCTGAAAAAAAGGCTAAAGCCTTTACTACGAACTAACATTTCAAACTAAAGCACCACCACAACTAGAACCACAACCAGCAGTACAGCCGTAGCAATAGTTAGCAGTTTGAATTTCATCAATTACATCTAAACTGCCACTTTCGAGTAACTTAGTAACGGTTAAAATCTCCCCATTACCAGTTTTTGCTGGTAAATTCATCATCTGATTAAAGTCGCAATCATATATATTTCCTAGATAATCTACAGACAATTGATTGCGACACATTAAACCTGCAACTGTTTGAGAATTGAAATGTGATTCTAAAAACTGCAAATAACTCGTATGTAGATTTTTTCGCTCCAAGTGAAGTTTCGTTCTGCCAACTGGGATATTAGTAATAGTGAAAAGGTTGTTGAATACAATATCAAATTTTTCTTGTAAAAACTTTTTATAATCTTGCTCTAACTTAACCTGTTCAGGAGTTAAAGAGAATTTTTCAGTTGTTGGTAATTGTGGGTTATAAACCAAGTCTAAAATTAAATTTGGATTATGCCCATAACCAACTTGATTTAGCCATTGTAATGCTTTAACAGAATCATCAAATACACCTGTTCCTCGCATTTTATCAACATTATCTGCTAGATAACAGGGCAAGGAAGCTACAATTCTGACTTGATGATTTGCAAAGTATTCAGGTAAATCACCAAACCCATCAACAAAATAAATAGTTAAATTAGAACGGACGATTACTTGCTTATTATGTTGACGTGCGGCTTCGACTAACGGTTTAAATCCATAGTTCATTTCTGGTGCGCCGCCTGTCAAGTCAACAGTTTGGATTTGTGGAAACCGATTAATTAACTCGATTAACTGTTGACAAATTTCTCCTGATAATTCTTCTGTACGTTTTGGCCCTGCTTCAACATGACAATGTGTACAAGCAAGATTGCAACGTTTACCCAAGTTAATTTGTAAAACAGTAATATCTTGTTTGGTTAAAGGAGCATCTAATTTAGATTTAAAATTGGTGATTTTTGCATTGGTGGTAGTGCTTGATATACTTGTCATTGATGACTACTCCTGAAGACGTTAAAAATAATGCTACCCTTGCAATAGTCTATAGGTTATACCCCCAATAATAGTAGCAATGGGGAGGCTGAAAATCCAAGCTAGGAAAATTTGAGCAAAAATATACTTACTGGCTTTGTTGCCAATTAGCCCTACACCAAAAATAGAACATACACTAACCTGAGTTGTCGATATAGGTAGGCTATAATTAGTGCCAAGAATTACCAAAATACTAGTAATTATATTAGCGGATAATCCCTGAGTACGGTTCATAGATGTGATTTTTGTACTCATGGTTTCGGCAATTTTTTGAGAGTTGAGTAAACCACCAAGTCCCATAGCCATTGCTATAGTAATCATTGCTCCGGCAATAGAAAAATAATCGATAATCAGAATTAAAGAAGCAATTTTAGCAGTATCGTTAAAGCCTCTAGCGAAGCTGAAAATACCAGCACTTATATAATGAAGGATATTAGTGATTGTCTGATTTAATTGCCAGTTAAAACGATTTTTTATGTAATCAATTAAACTGTAGGTTCCAGCACTTAAGGGAATAGCAATAATAGCACTCAAGAATAGAGGTAAAATAAAGTTAACGCCTAAAATAGCAAAATTTACCTGAAGTCCGTGGGCTACTAACCCAGCACCAAACATTGCACCTATCAAGCTGTGATAAGTAGAAATGGGAAATCCGAAAATAGCAGCAATCAATACAGTTAAACCAGATGCGATCGCCACTGCTAAATGGAACTCTGGGGTATTGGCGATCGCATCTGGTAATATACCTTTACCAGTAAATTGTGTAACTATCGTCCTGCCTAAAGAGGTAGCAGCTAACGAGCCTGCAAAAGTTGTGAAAGTCGCCCACAAAATCGCCGTTTGGTAGCTATTTGTTCGACTACCAAACAGCGTAGCTACGCCCTTAAAATTGTCATTAGCTCCATTAGCGTAAGCTAGGAAGAGGGTAGCAATAAATAGACTAATTAACAACATTTTCAGAAGTATAAATTAACAGCAACCACCACCGCTATAATGCCAAGTTGAATCCGTAATTATTATTTCCGTTGGTTTTACACTTGCTAGTTTAGCAGCAGTCTTATCGCATACGGTTGCCGGAATGCCACGTTGTAGGATATGTCCGGCTGCATCATCAAAAAATGGCTCAGAACCGCCATAAATTGCTGTCTTTCCTGTAAAAATGCAAGCGCCATCTTCAGGAATAGCCACCTTGAACGAAACAGAATCGAGACTTTCTAAAAGTAGAGGTGTTTCTAGGTTATAAGTTTGCGTATCTAGTAAGCGATAAGGACGACGGGCGCGAATTTCAATCTGACCGAAGCCAGCAGCAATTATGCGCTGAGTATATTCTTCATAGGTAAGTGCGCCTGATAAGCACATAGCGCGTAACCGTTCATCTTGCTGCAAATGTGCAGGAATAGGACGAGTCGCAATAGGGTCACTCATTTGCAAACGTCCACCAGGTTTTAATACCCGATACGCTTCTTTTAATGCACGAGTTAAATCTTCCGGCTCAAAGATGTTAAATAAACAATTTTGGGCGACAATATCCACTGAAGCATCAGCTACAGGTAAGTTGAAAGCGTCCCCTTCCCGAATTTCTACAAAACTAGTGTCAAACCAGGGGTTTTCCGCCACCGCAGTTTCTAAATTGCGTCTTGCTGCTTCTCGCATCGCTGCAACTGGGTCAACTGCAATTACAGCACCAGGACGGCGCGAAAAATACGCAAATTGCAACGCCTCCAAGCCGCCACCCACACCAACATATAAAACTGTGGGTTGCTTCCCCAGTTCCGTAGGATGAACCGTAGTTCCACAACCATAATTCATTTCCTGCATAGCCAAAGGAACTTTTAGCCCTGGTAGTTGCAAGGGTGTACTTTGAACACAACACAGTCCCACCTGTGGCGTTTGGGCAACTTCGCTATAAAATTGTGCGGCTGTTTCTAAGTAGGTCATGGCGGTCTTAATGTTGCTTAGATATCAAAGTTAGTTTGTGCCTTCTCAATATAACTAAGATTGAAGTCAGTTTTTACCGAGACTAACTCTATATAATGAGCCAGTATGAAAGACTCATATTTATACAATAGGTGTAGGTTGGGCGGTGCAGCGTCATTTCTCAGAGTTTGCTGAAAATGACCATCTTAGATTGGAACATTAATTGTACAAATGCTTTTCTAAATTAGAGTTAATTAATAGTTTTTTACTAGGAAGTAAGAAATTACAGCGACAGATAGCTACTAAATTCAGATTGAACAATTCTCAGCTATAGTAGTCATGTTTGATGCCTAAATTAATTTGCGTAAGTAGGAATAGGCAAAACGCAAGTATCTACGGATGATATGAGCGATCGCTAATTACTATAATTAAAAAATTTACAAACCATAGTCCTTGTTTTACGTATTATTACTTAACCTAAGATTCTCATAAATGAACCTAAACTGAATATTTACTAAATCTATATACAAACACCTATACATTAGATGGTTATTTAGTGCAGCATAATAAATAACCTCATATTACTTTGTTCCCACTGATGGAGAAATCAAAGTGATGTACTGATTTGCCAACTTTTAAGCCCTATTAATGATCTATGCAGTTAAATCAAAAGCTCCATTTATACTCAGCTCTAAATAATTTGAGATTCCTCAACAAAAGTTACACCGCCAAAATTATGTTAGTGGCATTTTTAGGTACTCATATTCCACTTCTAACATTAATTTTTAGTTTCGTCATCTCTAATTCATACTCTTGGCAGATGACAATTAGAGTATTAGTTATTGCTTTATTTGCAACTCTAGCTGGTACAGCAGCCACCCTCTATGCGCTTCATCATCTGCTGCTACCAATTAATTTAACATCAGCCTCACTAAGAGACTATCTCAACAACAAAACCTTGCCCAGTTTACCTACAGAATTTGCTGATGAAGCAGGTACGCTGATGGCAGATACATCACAAGCTCTCCGCAAATTAAACGAGTGGATTGAATATATCAGTAATTATGACGAACTCACAGGTTTACCCAACCGTGAGTTATTGCAGGAACGTGTCCATCAAACTATATCTCAATCACAAGACAGCCAAAGAATGGTAGCAGTGATGGTGTTGGGAATTGATGATTTTACAGGAATGAGTCATACACTGGAACGTGAGCAATGTAATTTACTATTAAGAGCAGTAGCCCAGCGTTTAACAAATTGTGTTGCTCAGACGGATATTTTAGCTCATTTGAATGCAGATGAATTTGCGATCGCTCGCCAAGAAATACCTTCCTTTGAAAGTATCATCAAGCTATCGCAACTGCTATTAGCCACATTAAATAAACCCTTCCTAATTCAAGGAAACCACATTCGACTCACAGCTAGCGTCGGCATTACAATTAATCAACCCGATAATATTCTTGATGTAGATCAGTTGTTGCAACAGGCGCACATAGCCTTATATCAAGCCAAGCAACAAGGACGCAGCCAATACCAGTTTTATTCACCAGAGATTAACACCCAACTACAAGAAAGATTAGCCTTAGAGAATGAACTACATGGGGCATTAGAGCGAAAAGAAATTGTAGTTTATTATCAACCCATTATTAATTTACAAACTGGAAAAATGACAGATGTCGAAGCCTTAGTACGCTGGCGACACCCCACAAGAGGATTAATATCTCCTACCAAGTTTATCCCGATTGCTGAAGCTAATGGATTAATTGAGAAAATTGGCGAATGGGTATTGCGGACTGCTTGCATCCAAAACCGTGCTTGGCAACTTGCAGGGCTTCCACCCATGCGGATGTCAGTAAACTTATCAGCTAGACAGTTTGAACAAGCAAATTTGGTAGAACTTATTCATCAAATTATGCAGGAAAGTGGTTTGCACCCATCCTATCTAGAACTGGAAGTCACCGAAAGCTTTTTAATGACAGATATAAACCAATCTACAAAAATCCTCAAACAATTACGAGAATTAGGCGTATGGCTAGCTTTAGATGACTTCGGTACTGAGTATTCTTCTCTCAACTATCTCAAGCGCTTCCCTGTAAATATGCTGAAAATTGATCGGTCATTTGTGCAAGATATAGCCTCTAACCCTGATAGCGCTGCTGTGACTGATGCCATAATTGCTTTAGCAAAAAGCCTGCAATTAAAGATTACAGCCGAGGGCATAGAAGACCAACAACAACGTCATTATCTACAACAGCGTGGCTGTCATGAAGGTCAAGGATATTACTTTGGCGTTCCTGTTCCCGCCGAGAAAATCACAGAACTATTGCAGCAAAAAGAGGCGATGGGCTACGCTCCACTTTTGGCGAACGCCGCCTAAGTCTTTAGGTAATACCAAAAAATAAATTATCCAAATTGACTATTAGTGGAACTTAGATACGTAGGGTGGGGAGTGCATCGCCAAAACCATAATACTGTTAACCGTCAACAGCTAATACAAAAATATGTACAACTTAGATGCGTGACAGCTTATTAGATATTTCTTCAAACTCTTTGCTAAACAATTCTAACAACCCAACTGTCCCCACAAAAAAAGTATAGATGCCATATTTGATTGGCATCTTTTTTTTAGCAGGTGCATAAAAAGCAGCGATTACTCCTTCCAAAAAATGGCAGGTAACAATAAAACGCTCAACCCAAAAAATCGGAATTAAAATGCTGGGAATATTAATTCCAGTGTTTACAGCATAAATATTCCACGATTCTAAAGCAATAGCACTGCTAATGATAACTGTAGATACAACTTTAATAATGGAAACTAGTATTTGCTTGATATTCATTACATTTGCGGCATTTTGGATATATTCAGGACTTACGCAACTGGCACTTGGGGTAGGGTGCGTCAGATGTGAAAAATCCTTGAAGGTGTACGAAATTATTGGGGATGACGCACCCTACAGTTAGTTTGATTATGACACTTGCGTAAGTTCTAATATTATTTTAATATGGTTCAGGTAAGAATAATCAACATTTCCACCTAATCTGCCTTACAGTGAATAATTAGTTACAAATTTTATTACTTTTTGTAGTAATTTATGCTTTCGCTTTTACAACAAAGGTGTTAGCAACCGCGATATTCTGACAGCTAAACTAAACCACAAAGGTTTCCTATCATACTCAGAAAAATCCACGCTTACAGATGCTGTCAAATCAGCTTGTAACATTTCCTCTACACTTTTAGCAAACTGAGAATTAGCAATAAAACCCATCACTTCAAAGTTGAGAAAGAATGAGCGATTATCTAAGTTAACCGTTCCCACACCTGCTAAATCATGGTCGATGAGAATAATTTTTTGGTGCATGAATCCATTTTTGTAACGATATAATTTAATATCCATAGTCTTCATTTCTGTGTAATAAGAGAAAGAACACAAATAAACCAATAAATGATCGGGTCGGTTGGGTAAGATAATTCTGACATCTACACCCCGCATGGCTGCTAATTTCAAAGCTGTGAGAGTCGAATCATCCGGGACGAAATAGGGGGTAGCAATCCAAAGGCGAGTTTTTGCTTGATTGATAGCGTTGACAAAGAAAAGTTTACAAACCTTGAGTTTATCTGCGGGGCCTGTGGGTAATATTAATGCTGTAAAATCCGTTTCTAGGTTAGGTTTTACTTCCCAATTCACATCCAGAACTTGACGAGTAGCCCAATACCAATCTTGTAAAAAGGTACTTTGCAAACTTTGGACAGTCGGCCCTTCTAACATCATGTGGGTATCGCGCCAAGGACTCAAACGGCGATTTTTCCCCAGGTACTCATCCCCAATATTTAAACCACCAATAAACGCAACTTCACCATCAACTACTAAAATTTTGCGATGGTTGCGGAAATTCAACTGAAAACGATTACCTCTACCTTTGGTAGTGTGAAATGCACTGACTTGAATGTTATTTTTTCGCAGAGATTTAATATAAGAGCGAGAAAGTTTACTTGAACCAATCTCATCGTAAAGTAAATAAAGTTCTACTCCTTCCTGCGCCTTAGCAATTAAAGCATCTTTGAACTGATGACCAGCTTGGTCATTGACAATAATGTAAGATTGCAGCAAAATATAACTCTTGGCAGATGCGATCGCACTCAACATTGCTGCATAAGTTTGCTGACCATCGATTAATAATTGGGCATTATTACCTGATGTAAAAGGAATACCAATACAAGCTTCCGCTATTAGCTGTAATGATACTAATTTCGCGGAAACTGCGACCTGAAATTGAGTAATTTCGATGTAAGCCTGATGAACAAGCTGATAATGTTGGGCGTAAACTGAACGCAAAGCTTCAGCATAGCCGTGAAATTTTGTTCTGCCTAAAATCCAGTATAAAGGAATAGATAGCCAGGGGAAGGTTATTAAAGAAATACTCCAAGCGATCGCACCACGGGAAGAACGCACATTCATTACTGCATGAGCAGCGTGAGCAATTCCCAAAACATGAACAACAACTGTCGCCGCGCTAAAAAAAGCCAGGATGCTACTGTCTACAAGCATCTTCAATTCTTATATATGGTCATAAGTAAATTCTGCCAGTAAAGGTTTGTGATCGGATGAAAATATTTCATCAAAAACCTTAGCACTGCTACGCTTTTCTTTTAATCCTCGATAAAAAATATAGTCTAAGGGGGGTGACAAAAGGAACCGTTTAATCTTCTTACTTTCATCCGGGGCGAAATGCGCTTCTTTTAAACCCAACCGCATTACAGTTTTCTCTAACAGCAGCGCTCGTTTGCGGCTCCAAGTATTAAAGTCACCAGCAAAGATAATAGGGCCAGTATGAGTAGATATGGCTAACTCTAATTCGTGTAATTGCGCTTTAAATTTATCTAAATCTACAAAATTAATCAGATGACTATTGATAGTTAACAGAGTTTCTCGGTGATGAGATAAAGAGTATTCAGTAAATAGGGAAACTTTGGGAGTTTTAAACAGAGGCTCATGGTGTTTAGTGACAATGACTTTTTTAGCGATCGCACTAATTTTAGCCGCAGTCAAAATTCCCGAATAAGTGTGGTGATGAGCATCAATAAAATTAGGCGCATAAGCCCAACTCATATTGTGAAACCCAACAATTTGTTCCACCCCCAAACCCATACGCACCTCTTGTAAAAATATCAGGTCTGGTTGACATTCTCTCTGTAGTTTGAAGAAATCTTTAAACCAAAATTTCTCAAAATTATTTTTAGCAATATTCCAATTTAAGACCTTAATCGAGTCACTGTTTAATTCAGTCGGCAGTACATGATTACTATCAATTGTAGATTCTGGTGGGCGAATAAATCTGTAATAAGGCAGAAATTGTTTAGCAAAAGTAACTACATTTTCTTTAATATCAGACATTACTAAATATCCTTTAATTTGTTCCCGACAGCTTACTGCGTACTGTGTTATCTATAAAGTGGGCAACGTCCACCCTGCTATCCTTCATAGATCAAGTATTAATCCTATACATATAGATTGGCACAATATAGCAATATCCAGATAGAAAAACAGTTTAAACCTGTCCCCTATCACCTGTCACCTATTCCCTGCAACAACACCTCTACCAACAGATGTTTTAAAGCACCAAGCTTACCAATATAAAAACAATCTTCTCATTATCCAAAGGAATCTAACCTATGACTGTTACTCAAGATACTTGGCAACATGAATATATCACTACCAACGGTGTGCAACTGCACTACGTTACCCAAGGAACAGGCCCCTTAATGGTGATGTTACATGGCTTTCCTGAATGTTGGTATTCCTGGCGACATCAGATACCCGTCTTTGCTCAACATTTCCAAGTTGTGGCGGTTGATTTGCGTGGCTATAACGATAGTGATAAACCCAAAGAACAATCAGCCTACGTTATGGACGAATTTATCAAAGATATTGAAGGGCTGATTAGAGGATTAGGACATGATAAGTGTATTTTAGTCGGACATGATTGGGGTGGAGCGATCGCTTGGTCTTTCGCTTATGCACACCCTAACATGGTAGAGCGGTTAATTATCCTCAACCTACCCCACCCAGCGAAATTTTCTCAAGGTCTATTCAACCCTCAACAATTCCTCCGCAGCTCGTATATATTTTTATTTCAACTTCCGGGAATACCTGAATTACTCCTGCAATCTGGAGATTATCAAATCATCCCTAAAACTATTCAAGGTACAGCCTTTAATAAAGATGCGTTCCATCAAGCAGACCTTGATACCTATCAAAAAGCCGCAGCAAAACCCGGCGCACTCACTGCAATGTTGAACTACTATCGTAATATTTTTTCACATTCATTCTTTAATAGAGATTGGGGCATTTTAGATGTGCCAACACTGATGATTTGGGGAGAAAACGATACTGCTCTTGGCAAAGAACTCACTTACGGCACAGAAAACTATGTCAAGAACTTGGAAATTAAGTATATTCCCAGTTGTGGGCATTGGGTACAGCAAGAAAAACCCGAATTAGTAATTCAGTATATGCGGGAATTTCTAGTAATTTAAATTACTAAATATTAAGTTTAATATTGTACAATTTAGTAATAGGAAAATACTTAAGTTGTTTCTTAATACATATATACTAAATGGTACAATATCTTAAGAATATTTAACATAAAATTTATGCAAGTATTTATGCCTAATTATGCTCACAAAAAATGCTAAAAACCATACCCAATAGTAGTTTCAATATGGTGATGAGAAAATTTATATATTAAAAGCAACTGTGCTTTAAATCAACATTCTCCAGAAGTTTAATGAGATAATAGAAATGTGAGGTAAAGAACGGACGCAACCTAACTAGAAAGGGGGATATTTATGAAACTCAAGCTATTAGCGGCTGTGGCCTTAGCAACTCCCCTATTTTTGGCGAACTCAGTCAACGCTGGAAATCCACAAGACTTACAAAAGCTACTATCCACCGGGGAATGTATCGAGTGTAATCTTAAAGGCATGAACCTCAGCAGCGCTCATCTAATTGGTGCTGACTTACGAGGAGCAAATCTCTCTGGCGCTAACCTTTCTGGCGCTAACCTCGAAGGTGCTGACTTAACCAACGCCAACTTAAAAGGGGCTAACTTAACTTCAGCCTACCTAACCAACGTCAACATGAAAAAAGCCAATCTCAATGGAGCGAATTTAACTCGCGCCCATGTGATTGATTCCAACGTATATGGTGCATCAATGGATAACCTCACCATTACCGATGCAGAAATTTATAATACTGCGATCGGGGTCGGTGGTGAAGACGCACAAATTCCTGATTGGGATTAGGTTAAACTCAGTAAGCTGGCTTTAAGAAACACATATTGGGGTGGGTAAGTGCAAGTAAGAGAAAGTTGGGTGTTATCACCCACCCCTACAAAATTATTGAGATATAAGAACCTGCTTTAATGTTTGCAAAACCTCAGCGCTGCATATTTGCAAGTTAATCTTGTTACTTTACTAAGACGGGCATTTTGTCCGTCTTTTGTGTTTTTCAGCAAATAGAATATTTAAAAATTAAACACTAACCCTACTGTTAACTAGCATACCGACACAAGCATTTTTCTATCCAAGAATTAAGACTTGTACCCTCTTTCTTTGCCTTGATAGCGATTGTTTTATGTAACTCTGGGTTAATTCTCAGCATCAGTTTACCTGAAAAACCATTTTCAGGTTCTTCGCCACGTTCTTTGCAAAATTCTAAATAATCATCAACTGAATCGTGAAACGCTTGCTTCAGTCCTTTTACATTATCACCCTAGAATGTAAATACATCTCGAATATTTATGACTTCGCCATGAAAAATTTCGGCTTCATCGTCAAATTCAACAACGGATTCATATCCTTTATATCTCATCGTCACCCATGCCTCCCTTGTCCAGCTTAAGAGGTTGTTTGAAAATTCCTATGCTTGGTAGCAAAACGTTTTAGATCCCCCTAAATCCCCCTTAAGAAGGGGGACTTTGAGCTAATTTCCCCCATTTTTAAGGGGGGTTAGGGGGGATCAGCAAGTGCTTGAAATCACAGCCAATAACTTTTCAAACGTCCTCTAAGAGTAAAAGATTTATTTACAAGTCAATTATCTTCAATTCCACCCTAAGATATTGAGATGTCAGATAATGTAAAGTAATATTTACAACACACTGCCTACCTGACTCAAAAAAGTGACATCTCAAAAATCTTTAATCTGGGGAAATAGATTTAAACCTTCACAACTGCAAATTCTATTAGCCGATACCTTAACTATCTTTTGGGGAGATTGGTTAGAATTGCGGGTACGGATAGCGCAAATAGCAGCGTCTGGGTTAATATCGCCACTGATATATATTTTGGCCTTTGGTCTAGGACTAGGTAATTCTATTAGACCTGGTGCTGGCATCAGTGGTAATTACAATAGTTATTTAGAGTTCATGTTGCCCGGCATGGTAGCCTTATCTTCTATGACTATTAGTTTTGCTGGGACAACATTCTCGATTTGTGGAGATAGACTGTTTAGCAAAACCTTTGAAGAATTATTGCTCACCCCCATCAATCCCTTAGCAATGCACCTTGGTAAGATGCTGGCGGGGGTGGTACGTGGTTTAATGACTTCCGGTTCGGTAATTTTAGTAGCGCTGATAATCACGAGAAACTGGAATTTTATCAATCCCTTATTTTTACTGATACTAATTTTGAATTGTGCCGTATTCGCTGGGTTAGGTGTAATTGTCGGCTTATCAGTGCGATCGCTAGAATCAGTCGGGCTATACAACAACTTTATCATTATCCCCATGTCCTTCTTAGGCGCAACCTTCTTCGACCCCAGCACCCTACCAACCGCATTCCAAGCCGTAATTTATTTACTCCCTCTCACCTACGCCAGTACAGGCTTACGCGCCGCCGCTAACTTTCCCTTATCTCAGTTTCCTTGGTACAGCATACCGATTTTATTAGTGATGGCGATCGCCCTCACCTACTGGGGTGGCTATAAATTCGCCCATCAACAAGACTAACAATTAGGGTATAGGGGACAGGGAACAGGAGACAGCAAATGTAACCTGTTACCTGTTACCTGTTACCTCTCCCCTATCACCTATACAGCCTGATAAGCATCAGAGAAAGTATCTTTAAGAGATTTCCAACGGAAAGCGCGATCGCCTCCTCTCTCAACGATAACCTTCACCTTCGGTTCCAGTTTCGGTAACTCTGTCAAAAACTCAACTTCTTGATCAGAGAAAATATGCCCTTCAATAATCCACAATACCAACCCCTTAGACTTGGGTGGCAATTGTTCTAGCTGAGAACCAACAACTGGGGGCAGATAATATACTTTACCCACTGCTGCACCATTACCAGAGCTTTTCTTCCCTAAATGGGGAGGTCTAACCCCGTGAACGCCCGTAAGATAGGCGGCGACATCGCCCAATCCCCTAGCGGTAAACAGCAAAGTCGTATAGCCTGCCGCACGCAACCGCCGCCGATACCGACCTTCAAAACCTCCTTCCAGAGGTACGTAAACACCTAAAGATCCAAATTTTTCCAGATCCCGAATGAAACCGTTGCCAGTGGTAATTAGTGCCATATATTTTTTGAGGTTTTGTCCTATCCCACTTTGATATCTCTATTATTTACCTTCAAAGGTCAGATTAAGTTAGATCAGGAAGCTTATACTTTAGATAAGCTATCCTCAACCAGCGCACCTAAAAATCTCCCTATAAATTTTCTAGACAATAACCATCAGATAGTTTATAGTATTAGATTGTGACCAAAATTGCTGATCAAGGTATTAAACTGCGATCGCCTAAGCCAAAAAGTTTATATAGATAAACTCGCACAAAGTGATCAAAGACTGATAAACTAGAAAAGCTTTAGGTCAAAGCAACGACTACACTCACTCCTGTAGTCAGAAAACAAGCAACACCTTAGATTAAGGTTTAATTTGTTTAGAGAAGTAGAAACTGAGCGTGACTTCAGTTAAAGGATACTGAGTAGTAAGAACTGCTTAAGTCCCCTACTAAATGGCAGTTGTCTCAAATCGGGAGACACCCTCAAGGCACTGCCACCAGAAAAGTGCCTAAGCAATTGCTCGGACGAAAGCATTGCTGCACGAAGCGCAAAGCTGTCAAAGCTTGCCCTGATACCAGAAGCTATCTCTTCTTTTAATGAAGATGCTTGTGGCTGTTCTGGTAAAAAAGAGAGTGCAACTAAATAGATTCACCAAATAAAGACACCGCCTGTTGTGTCCGGCAGAATTTGTGGTGGCGTAAGCTGCTAACTAATTCCTAATTTCGTCCGTACCTCACCGGAGTTCACACAGTGTGTCTAGAAAACCCGATTGCTATATAAGGAGAGCCAGTACTGTGTCTGTAGGGATTCTCGGCACCAAGCTGGGCATGACCCAAATATTTGACGAAGCAGGAGTTGCAATTCCTGTAACAGTCGTGCAAGTGGGGCCATGCGTTGTTACCCAAGTTAAAACCAAACCAACCGACGGCTACGCAGCCATTCAAGTTGGCTACGGCGAAGTTAAACCCAAGGCGTTAAACAGACCCTTACTAGGTCACTTAGCCAAATCATCTGCGCCACCACTGCGCCATTTGCAGGAGTATCACACAGATGGTGAATATGCTTTAGGACAAGAAATTAAAGCAGATATTTTTAGTGCAGGTCAGCTTGTAGACGTTATCGGTACTAGTATCGGTCGCGGCTTTGCAGGCAACCAAAAGCGTAACAACTTTGGACGGGGGCCAATGTCCCACGGTTCCAAAAACCATAGAGCGCCCGGTTCTATTGGTGCAGGTACAACCCCCGGTCGTGTCTATCCCGGAAAACGGATGGCAGGACGCTTAGGTGGTACTCGCGTCACTATTCGCAAACTAACCGTAGTGCGCGTTGATGCAGAGCGCAACTTGCTGCTAATTAAAGGCGCTGTTCCTGGCAAACCAGGAGCTTTATTAAATATTGTACCTGCTAAAAAAGTTGGCAAGTAGTCACAAGTCAACAACCCACTGACAACTGACAACTGACAACTGATAAAGGACAAAACAATGGTAGAGAGTGTAGTAAAAAATTGGCAAGGGGAGCAAGTCGGACAGAAAACGTTCGAGTTGCGCGTTGCCAAAGAAGAAACGGCCGTACATATCGTACACCGCGCCCTAGTAAGACAACAAACCAACGCCCGTCAAGGAACAGCCAGCACCAAAACCCGTGCGGAAGTCCGAGGCGGTGGTCGTAAACCTTGGCGGCAAAAAGGAACCGGACGTGCGCGTGCAGGTTCTATCCGTTCACCCTTATGGCGTGGTGGTGGTGTAATCTTTGGCCCCAAACCCAGAGATTTCAACTTAAAAATGAACCGCAAAGAGCGGCGTTTAGCACTGCGGACAGCATTTGTAAGCCGTGCAGAAGATTTGATTGTAGTAGAAGAATTTAGCAACGAGCTATCCCGTCCTAAAACCAAAGATTTAGTCGCCGCGCTAACTCGCTGGGGTGTAGAACCGGAAAGCAAGACACTATTAATCTTGAGCGAATTTCCTGAGAACGTATATTTGTCAGCCCGGAACATTGAGAACCTGAAACTCATTGCAGCTGATCAACTCAACGTTTATGATTTGCTGCACGCTGACAAAATCGTTGTCACCACCTCAGCCTTAGAAAAAATTCAGGAGGTCTACAATGGCTAAGTTTGACCCCCGCAACCTGCCCGATTTGATTCGTCGCCCCATCCTGACAGAAAAAGCGACCATATTAATGGAGCAGAACAAATACACATTTGAAGTGACTCCTAAAGCAACCAAGCCACAAATTAGATCGGCAATTGAAGACTTATTTGCAGTCAAAGTTGTCAAAGTCAATACAACATTGCCTCCACGCAGAAAAAAACGTGTAGGTAAATTTATTGGCTTTAAGCCCCAATATAAAAAAGCGATCGTCACTGTCGCACCTGGGGATGTAGAGAAAATCAGACAAGTTCTATTCCCAGAGGTATAAACTATCATGGGTACTCGCTCTTATCGCCCTTATACCCCCAGTACACGCCAGGTTACAATTTCCGACTTTGCGGAAATTACCAAAACCGAGCCAGAAAAATCACTGACGGTATATAAACATCGGGCAAAAGGTCGTAACAACCAAGGACGCATTACCAGCCGTCGCCGTGGTGGTGGACACAAAAGACTTTATCGGATCATAGACTTCAAGCGCGATAAACGCGGTATTCCAGCTACAGTTATCGCTGTGGAATACGATCCCAACCGTAACGCGCGGATTGCCTTAGTATCCTACGAAGATGGGGAAAAACGGTATATCCTTCATCCCAATGGCATGAAAGTAGGGACAACAATCATTGCTGGCCCAGAATCACCAATTGAAGATGGAAATGCTTTACCCTTAGCGAACATCCCCTTGGGTACAAGCGTTCACAACGTAGAGTTAAAAGCAGGTAAGGGCGGTCAAATCGTTCGCTCTGCTGGTGCTACAGCTCAAGTTGTCGCGAAAGAAGGAAGTTACGTCACCCTTAAGTTACCTTCTGGTGAAGTCCGCTTGATTCGTCGTGAATGTTACGCCACCATCGGCCAAGTAGGTAACACTGACGCGAGAAACTTAAGCGCTGGTAAAGCTGGTAGAAATCGCTGGAAAGGTCGCCGTCCCAAAGTTAGAGGTAGCGTCATGAACCCAGTAGACCACCCACATGGTGGTGGTGAGGGTAGAGCGCCTATTGGTAGATCCGGCCCTGTTACTCCTTGGGGTAAACCTACGTTGGGTGCGAAAACACGTAAACCCAAGAAAGCCAGCAGCAAGTTGATTGTACGCCGTCGTCGTAAATCGTCTAAGCGCGGTCGTGGTGGTCGTGAGTCTTAGATTAGTGCTGAGTAATGAGTGCTGAGTAGCGTAGCTAGATTAACACCCAAAACTCAAAGTTAAAAACACAAAACGTCAACTCAAAACTTTCTGAATTATGGGTCGTTCTCTTAAAAAAGGGCCTTTTGTAGCCGATCATTTACTAAGCAAAATTGAAAAGCTTAACGATAGAAATGAAAAACAAGTAATTAAAACTTGGTCTAGAGCTTCTACAATTCTGCCTCAAATGGTAGGTCATACTATCGCCGTACACAACGGCCGCCAACACGTTCCAGTATTTATCAGCGACCAAATGGTAGGTCATAAGCTAGGAGAATTTGCTCCTACACGTACCTACAGAGGTCATGGTAAATCTGACAAAAAAGCAGGTAGATAGTCATTAGTCATTAGTCATTAGTCATTAGTTCTCTGACAAATGACCGATGACAAATGACCGATGACAAATGGAGAAAATTATGGCTACTGATACTACTGAAGTAAAAGCGATCGCCCGTTTTATCAGAATGTCTCCCTTTAAAGTGCGTCGTGTACTTGACCAAATTCGGGGACGTTCCTATCGGGAAGCGCTAATTATCCTAGAATTTATGCCCTATCGAGCCACTGAGCCAGTATTAACACTGCTGCGTAGTGCTGCTGCTAACGCCGAACATAATGCAGGCTTAGACCGCACCGAGCTAGTAATTACCCAGGCTTACGCTGACCAAGGCCCAGTGCTAAAACGCTTCCAACCCAGAGCGCAAGGTAGAGCTTACCAAATTCGCAAGCCGACGTGTCACATCACCTTGGCTGTGGCTGCTAAAGCCAAGGCTAGTAAATAAGTTCTAGACACAAAAAATTGCGTTAAAGTCAGAAATTTTAGAGGAAGCATTTGTGGGACAAAAAATTCATCCAGTAGGCTTTCGTCTGGGAATTACCCAAGAACACCAATCGCGTTGGTTTGCCGAACCTAACCGCTATCCAGAACTTCTACAAGAAGACCACAAACTGCGTCAATATATAGAACAAAAACTGGGTAGACTCGCACAAAATAACGCTGGTATTTCCGAAGTACGGATTGAGCGTAAAGCCGACCAAATCGATTTAGAAGTACGTACAGCACGTCCTGGTGTAGTTGTAGGTCGTGGTGGACAAGGTATTGAAGCCTTGCGTACCGGACTACAAACACTCTTAGGTGGAAATCGCCAAATTCGCATCAACGTAGTCGAAGTACAACGAGTTGATGCTGATGCTTACCTAATTGCCGAATTTATCGCTCAACAGTTGGAACGTCGTGTTTCCTTCCGTCGTGTAGTGCGCCAAGCAATTCAACGCGCCCAAAAAGCCGGCATTCAAGGTATCAAAGTGCAAGTTAGCGGTCGCCTCAATGGTGCAGAAATTGCCCGGACAGAGTGGACAAGAGAAGGTAGAGTACCTCTACACACCCTCCGCGCTGACATTGACTACTCTTACTGCACCGCCAAAACCGTTTACGGTATTCTCGGCATCAAAGTTTGGGTATTCAAAGGCGAAATCATCCCCGGACAAGAAGTTGCTGCACCGCAACCCTCATCCCGTGAACGCGAACGCGAACCGCGCCGTCGTCAACAACAACGCCGCCGCCAGCAGTTTGAAGACCGCTCCAACGAAGGGTAATAGCTCATGGCTAATGGGTAATAGGAAAAATACTAATTACCAATTACCAATTACCAATTACCAATTACCAATTGACAAACCATGTTAAGTCCAAGAAGAACTAAATTCCGCAAACAACAGCGCGGGCGGATGACAGGGTTAGCCCATCGGGGTAGTACCCTAAACTTTGGAGATTTCGCACTCCAAGCCCAAGAACCAGCTTGGATCACCTCTCGGCAAATCGAAGCTTCCCGTCGGGCGATGACTCGTTACATCCGCCGGGGTGGAAAAATCTGGATTCGGATATTCCCAGATAAGCCTGTGACAATGCGTCCTGCGGAAACCCGGATGGGTTCCGGTAAAGGTAATCCAGAATTTTGGGTAGCTGTAGTTAAACCAGGCCGGATTTTATTTGAAATCGCTGGCGTTTCTGAAGAAATTGCTCGTGAAGCGATGCGTCTAGCGGCTTATAAGCTACCCATTAAAACCAAGTTTATTGTGCGTCCTCAAATAGAGGAACAGGAACAGGAACAGGAATAGGTTATGCCACTTCCCAAAATTTCAGAAGCTAGAGAACTAAGCGACGAACAACTGGCAGCAGAAATTACTGCTGTAAAAAAACAACTGTTTCAGTTGCGCTTACAAAAAGCAACCAGACAACTAGAAAAGCCTCACCAGTTCCGCCATGCCCGCCATCGCCTAGCCCAATTGTTAACGGTAGAAGGAGAACGGAAACGGGCAGCAGCAACTCAAGCGACTCAAGAATAAAAGTAGGAGATTATGGCAATCAAAGAACGAGTCGGCTTGGTAGTGAGCGATAAAATGCAGAAAACTGTGGTAGTTGCCATAGAAAACCGCGCTCCCCACCCCAAGTACGGCAAGATTGTAGTTAAAACCCGCCGCTATAAAGCACACGACGAAGAAAACAAATGTAAAGTGGGCGATCGCGTGCGGATTAAAGAAACCAGACCCTTGAGTAAAACCAAGCGCTGGGAAGTTGCAGAAATTCTCAACACCAAGGCTTAAGGGAGATTAATTGTGATTCAACCCCAAACCTATCTCAATGTCGCAGATAATAGCGGCGCTCGTAAATTGATGTGTATCCGTGTCTTAGGTTCGGGTAACTGTCGTTACGGTTTCATTGGCGACAAAATTATCGCTGTCGTCAAAGATGCTACACCTAACATGGCTGTGAAAAAATCTGATGTTGTGGAAGCGGTAATCGTCCGTACCCGCCATCACATCCGTCGCGATAGCGGTATGACCATTCGCTTCGACGATAACGCCGCCGTCATCATCAACAAAGATGGTAATCCCAGAGGTACACGGGTATTTGGACCTGTAGCACGGGAATTGCGCGACAAAAACTTTACCAAAATCGTTTCTCTCGCGCCGGAGGTGCTGTAATGGCTATCAAGAAGCAAACAACACCCACATTCCATAAAATGCACGTCAAAACTGGCGACACCGTGCAAGTAATTGCTGGGAAAGATAAGGGCAAAGTTGGTGAAGTGATTAAAGCACTACCCCAACTGAGCAAAGTTATCGTCAAAGGTGTCAACATTAAGACCAAGCACGTAAAACCCCAACAAGAAGGGGAATCTGGCAGAATTGTGACTCAGGAAGCACCAATTCACAGTTCCAACGTCATGCTTTATTCCACCAAGCAAAACGTCGCTAGTCGTGTCTGCTACACTTTCACCGCCGAAGGCAAGAAAGTCAGAAAACTCAAGAAAACTGGCGAAATTCTCGATAGCTAGAGAACCAACAGACTTGAGATTTTAGATACGCAATTAAATTGACAATCTAAAATCAGTAATTAAATCCCTGACCAAGACCAGGGACAAGGACAAAAAACTATGGCGACACCAAGACTCAAAACCTTATATAACGAGACAATCGTTCCTAAACTCACCCAACAGTTCCAATACACTAACGTACATCAAGTACCCAAGTTGGTGAAGATTACTGTTAACCGGGGTTTGGGCGAAGCGGCTCAAAATGCTAAAGCCTTAGAAGCATCCTTAACCGAAATTGCCACAATTACTGGTCAAAAGCCAGTAGTTACCAGAGCGAAGAAGGCGATCGCAGGCTTTAAAATTCGTCAAGGTATGCCTGTAGGTATCATGGTGACACTGCGAGGCGAAAGGATGTATTCCTTCTTCGACCGCCTGATTAGCCTATCACTACCTAGAATTAGAGACTTCCGTGGTATCAGCCCCAAAAGCTTCGACGGTCGCGGTAACTATACTCTAGGCGTAAGAGAACAGTTAATCTTTCCAGAAATCGAATACGACAGCATCGATCAAATCCGTGGTCTTGATATTTCCATCATCACCACAGCGAAAAACGACGAAGAGGGCCGCGCCTTACTCAAAGAATTTGGAATGCCCTTTCGCGATCAATAAGTTCATCTAAAGAGGGAACGATGGCGGCTAACGACACAATTGCAGATATGCTGACGCGCATCCGCAATGCTAACCTGGCAAGGCATCAAACTACACAAGTGCCAGCCACAAAAATGACACGTAGCATTGCTAGAGTGCTACAGGAAGAAGGCTTTATTGCTGAATTTTCCGAAGATGGAGATGGTGTAAAACGGAACCTTGTAATTTCTTTGAAATACAAAGGTAAGAATCGTCAACCACTGATTACCGCTCTCAAGCGTGTTAGTAAGCCTGGTTTGCGTGTTTACTCCAACAGAAAAGAATTACCAAGAGTATTAGGTGGTATTGGTATTGCCATCATTTCTACATCCAGTGGTATCATGACCGACCGCGAAGCGCGTCGTCAAAACGTCGGTGGTGAAATACTCTGCTACGTCTGGTAGTTAATTGGTCATTGGTCATTGGTCATTAGTCATTAGAACAACTGATAACTGACAACTGATAACTGATAACTGACAAAGGATAAAAAATCATGTCTCGTATTGGTAAACGTCCAATTACTGTACCCGCCAAAGTGCAAGTCACCATCGACGGCACAAAAGTAGCGGTGAAAGGCCCTAAAGGCGAACTCTCAAGAAATCTGCCCCCTAACGTCACAGTTACCCAAGAAGGGGATACTTTACAAGTAAGCCGTCGGGATGAAACTCGTACTTCCAGACAACTCCACGGTTTAAGCCGGACTCTAGTTGCCAACATGGTAGAGGGAGTTTCCCAAGGTTTTCAACGCCGCTTGGAAATTCAAGGTGTAGGTTATCGGGCAGCGGTTCAAGGGCGTAACCTAGTTTTAAACATGGGTTATAGCCATCAAGTGCAAATCGAACCACCAGATGGGATTCAGTTTGCTGTGGAAAACAACACCAACGTGATAGTCAGTGGCTATGACAAGGAAATTGTTGGTAACACAGCAGCGAAAATTCGTGCCGTTCGTCCACCAGAACCTTACAAGGGTAAAGGTATTCGCTACGCAGGTGAGGTGGTCAGACGCAAAGCTGGTAAGACTGGTAAGGGTGGTAAGAAGTAAACATGAAACTTACTCGTAGAGAATCAAAACAGCGTCGTCACAGACGCATTCGTGGTAAAGTTCAAGGTTCTCCAGAACGTCCACGCTTGGCTGTATTCCGATCTAATGAGCATATTTACGCTCAGGTAATCGATGATACACAACATCACACACTGGTAGCAGCATCAACTGTAGAACCAGAAGTGAAATCTAGTTTGGCATCGGGTGCGAACTGTACAGCATCAGCCCAAATCGGTAAATTAATCGCACAGCGATCGCTAGAAAAAGGCATCACCAAAGTCGTATTTGATCGCGGTGGTAACTTATACCACGGTCGCATCAAAGCACTAGCCGAAGCAGCACGCGAAGCGGGCTTAGATTTCTAATTGTCAGTAGTCAATAGTCAATAGTCAGTAGTAACTGACAACTGACAACTGACAACTGACAACTGACAACTGACAAAGAGAGAGCAAAATTATGGCAACAGGTCGTCGTAAAGCTAACCGCGCAAAAAAAGAAGAAACCAACTGGCAAGAGCGGGTAATTCAAATCCGACGGGTGAGCAAGGTAGTTAAAGGTGGTAAAAAACTCAGCTTCCGTGCGATCGTTGTAGTTGGTAACGAACGCGGTCAAGTAGGAGTAGGGGTAGGCAAAGCCTCTGATGTAATTGGTGCAGTGAAAAAAGGTGTAGCCGACGGCAAAAAACACCTAATTGATATCCCCATCACCAAATCTAACTCCATACCTCATCCCATTGATGGTGTAGGTGGCGGTGCTAAAGTAATCATGCGTCCAGCCGCTCCTGGTACTGGTGTAATTGCTGGTGGTGCTGTCCGTACAGTATTGGAATTAGCTGGAGTGCGTAACGTACTCGCCAAGCAACTCGGCTCTAACAACCCACTCAACAACGCTAGAGCAGCAGTTAACGCTCTATCTACACTGCGTACCTTTGCTGAAGTCGCCGAAGACAGAGGCATTGCCATCGAAAAACTCTATATCTAGGGAGTAGAGGCTAGAGGCTAGGGACTAGATATCTAAAGACATGGGTACGCTTCGCCAACAGCTGATAAATTTCCTGTCAGTCAACTGACAACTAATAACCAACAACTTTGGATTATGAGACTCAATGATCTTAAGCCTCAAAAAGGCTCAAAAAAACGCCGCCGCCGTGTAGGTAGAGGTATTTCTGCTGGACAAGGCGCTAGTGCAGGTCTAGGTATGAGAGGTCAAAAATCTCGTTCTGGTAGCAGCACTAGACCCGGTTTTGAAGGTGGTCAGCAGCCCTTGTACCGCCGGATACCTAAACTGAAGGGCTTTCCTTTAGTTAATCGAAAAATTTACACTACGATTAATGTAGAGAAGCTAGCGTCACTTCCCGCAAATACAGAAGTAACTTTGGAGTCTTTAAGAGAAGCAGGTATTCTAACTGCTGCTAAAGGCCCATTGAAAGTTTTGGGTAATGGGGAATTAGGCGTAGCACTCAACGTCAAAGCGGCAGCTTTCACAGGTCAAGCTCGTAGCAAAATTGAGGCGGCTGGCGGGAGTTGTGAAGTTTTAGAGTGAAGCCTAACAGCGCACTTGTAAGCTAACTCGCTTCCAGCGCCCCTTTAACGATAAAGGTAGCACTCTATGATCAGTCGAGATAAAGCCCCAACGGCTCAAGAAACTTTTATGCAGATGGCACAAGCAGCCGGACTGAGAGGTAGGCTGCTTGTAACTGTCGGTATTCTAATTTTGGTTCGCCTGGGTATCTTTTTACCAGTCCCAGGAATTGATAGAGCTAGATTTGCCGCAGCCATTTCGGACAATAATTCCATATTCGGTTTATTGGATATATTCTCCGGGCGGGGACTTTCAACTTTAGGAGTCTTTGCTTTAGGGATTCTGCCCTTTATTAATGCGTCCATTATCATCCAATTGCTGACGGCAGCAATACCATCTTTAGAAAATTTACAGAAAAATGAGGGCGAAGCTGGTCGCCGGAGAATTTCCCAAATTACTCGTTATGTAACTGTAGGTTGGGCTATTGTCCAAAGCGTGGCTTTCTCCGCTTTGTTTCTGCAACAATTTGCCTTACAACCAGGGCCAATATTTGTAGCAGAAACTGCGATCGCACTCACGGCTGGTTCTATGTTCGTCATGTGGGCATCGGAACTGATCACTGAACGTGGTATAGGTAACGGCGCATCTTTGTTGATTTTTGTCAACATTGTAGCTTCCTTACCGAAATCCTTGGGTGACACCATCGACTTAGTACAGGTTGGCGGTAGAGAAATTGTTGGTCGTGTAATCGTGCTAGTGTTAGTCTTTCTAGCCACAATCGTCGGTATCGTCTTCGTTCAAGAAGGTATCCGTCGCATTCCCATCATTTCCGCTCGTCGTCAAGTTGGTCGTCGGGTGTTAGCAGAACAACGCAGCTACTTACCCTTACGCCTCATCTCCGGCGGTGTTATGCCAATCATTTTTGCAGCAGCCATCCTCAGCTTGCCGCTTTTGATTGCTAACTTTACCAAAAATCCAGAATTAGCAAACATCGTCAATACCTACCTCAGTCCTGGTGGTTCTGGTTCTTGGGTGTACGCTTTGGTGTACTTAATTTCTATTGTTTTCTTTAGCTACTTCTACTCGTCTTTGATTGTTAACCCTGTGGATGTCGCCCAGAACTTGAAAAAAATGGGTTCTAGTATTCCGGGTATTCGTCCAGGGAAAGCGACTAGCGAATATATCGAGCGAGTAATTAACAGGCTAACTTTTTTGGGTGCAATCTTTTTGGGCTTAGTGGCAATTATCCCCACTGCTGTAGAAAGAGCTTTAGGTGTACCAACATTTAGAGGATTAGGAGCAACTTCTTTACTAATTCTCGTTGGTGTGGCGATTGAAACAGCAAAACAAGTCCAAACTTACGTAATTTCTCAGCGTTATGAAGGAATGGTGAAACAATAGTGACGCGATTAATCTTCTTGGGGCCGCCTGGTGCAGGTAAAGGAACACAAGCTCATATTTTGGCACAGCATCTAAATATTCCACATATTTCTACTGGGGACATTTTGCGCCAAGCCATGAAAGAGCAAACTCCTTTAGGAATCAAAGCTCAAGGTTATGTTGATAGCGGTGAGTTGGTTCCTGACCAGTTAGTGCAAGACTTGGTAGAGGAACGCCTTGGTCAAGCGGATGCAAAATCTGGCTGGATATTGGACGGCTTCCCCCGCAAGGTCACACAAGCGGCATTTTTAGAGGAATTGCTAGCAAAAACAGGTCAAGGTGGCGAAAGGGTAGTTAATTTAGATGCGCCCGATGAAGTTGTAGTCACACGTTTATTATCCAGAGGACGCAAGGACGACACTGAAGAAGTAATTCGTCGTCGCTTGGAAATTTACCGTAACGACACCGCACCCTTGATCCATTATTACAGCGATCGCCAAAAACTCGTCACCATCAACGGCGACCAATCCCAAGAAGAAGTCACTCACGAATTGAAAGAAACTTTAGCTTCGTAACAACGTAGGCTAGGGGATAGAGGCTAGAGGCTAGAAATTTTCCTACATTCCTAGCCCACATTACTCAATCCCCAGTCCCTAATTTAGCTAAGATATATTAATAAACGGTTGATATATTTCTTAAAATATGTTCTCTTGCAGATGAGTGCTGCATCCGAACAAAAATTGTTGAATTGAGGAAAAAACTTGTCTAAACAAGATTTGATTGAAATGGAAGGAACCGTTACCGAGTCCTTGCCTAACGCTATGTTTCGCGTTGACCTAGATAATGGCTTTAACGTCCTAGCGCACATCTCTGGCAAGATTCGCCGTAACTATATCAAGATTTTGCCTGGCGATCGCGTCAAAGTAGAACTAACCCCCTACGACCTCACAAAAGGCAGAATCACTTACCGATTGCGTAAGAAGTAGATATATGTAAGGAAGTCTACCATAAAACAAATTATTTGGGTGTCTCCCATTTACTTAATTGCATAAAAATTCCTAGAAATGCTATAATTTAACATTTGGAGTCAATTTTTAAAGGCATGAAAGTTAGAGCCTCGGTCAAAAAGATTTGTGAAAAGTGTAACGTGATCCGCCGTCGTGGGCGCGTTATGGTGATTTGCGTCAACCCCAAGCACAAGCAACGTCAAGGATAAAACTCCTGAACGCTGAGAGTGACGCTTACCAACATCATCACCAGCTAAAATACTGACGCGATTAACCGCGTTTTTCCACCAGTAACTGCGACAACAATAGGGAGTATTCATCGTGGCACGTATTGCCGGAGTAGACCTTCCACGCGACAAACGTGTAGAAATTGGTCTGACCTATATCTACGGAATTGGGCTATCAAGGTCACAAGAAATCCTAGCGGCTACAGGGGTTAACCCAGATACCCGCGTTAAAGACCTCAGCGATGCCGACGTAGTAGCCCTCAGAGGCGAAGTAGAAAGTAACTATCAAGTTGAAGGTGACTTGCGGCGCTTGGAAGCAATGAACATCAAGCGCTTGATAGACATTGGTACATACAGAGGCCGTCGTCATCGGATGGGCTTACCAGTAAGAGGGCAGAGAACTCGTACTAATGCTAGAACCCGCCGTGGGAGACGGCAGACAGTTGCCGGTAAGAAGAAGGCTCCTGGTAAGTAATATTTCTCTGCTTGCTATAAAGAGCAAGTTTTACCTTAGATTAACTGAAATAATATGGCAAGACAACCAACAAAGAAAACTGGGAGTAAGAAGCAGAAACGGAACGTTCCTAACGGAATGGCTTATATCCAATCTACTTTCAACAATAGCATTGTCACCATCACCGATCAAAACGGCGATGTAATTTCCTGGGCTAGTGCTGGTTCTAGCGGTTTTAAAGGTGCGAAGAAGGGAACCCCCTTTGCCGCCCAAACCGCAGCCGAGAGTGCAGCTAGACGCGCAATAGACCAAGGAATGCGCCAAATTGAAGTCATGGTTAGCGGCCCAGGCGCAGGTAGAGAAACTGCTATCCGGGCGTTGCAAGGCGCAGGGCTAGAAATTACCCTCATCCGCGACATTACCCCCATTCCTCACAATGGTTGCCGTCCACCCAAGCGCCGCCGCGTATAGGTGAAGATTTCCTAGCAATTAGAGTAACAGAACTTCCGACGGCTGGGACGACAATTAAGCGTGTCAGCTCTTCCATCAGGGAGGGCTGCGATAACCCAAATCACCCCAAATATAATCAATACTCACAAGCTAATTAGCAAGTCAAACTGTACCGCCATGAGATGTTGGCAGTTTGATACTACTAAGTGAGCTTTGGGCAATAAAGTAAATTCGAGAGGCAAATAAGTTTGCCTGCTAGCAGCACCTTAAATAAGGGAGGCTACTCCGTGGCGCAGTTTCAAATTGAATGTGTAGAGTCTAATACAGAGGAAAGTCGGAATCATTACAGTAAATTTATTCTAGAACCTCTAGAACGTGGTCAAGGAACAACAGTCGGCAATGCGTTGCGGCGAGTTTTACTGTCCAATCTAGAGGGAACAGCAGTTACAGCAGTAAGAATTGCAGGTGTTTCTCACGAGTTTGCCACAGTTCCGGGTGTACGGGAAGATGTGTTAGAAATCATCATGCGGATGAAAGAAGTCATCCTCAAGAGTTATTCTTCTCAAGCCCAGATTGGCAGATTGTTAGTTACCGGGCCAGCAACAATCACAGCATCGCATTTCGATTTGCCTAGTGAAGTTGAAGTTATCGACCCTACCCAGTATGTAGCTACTATTGCTGAGGGCGGCAAACTGGAAATGGAATTTCGCATTGAGCGAGGCAAAGGATATCGCACAGTCGAAAGAGGAAGGGAAGAAGCTACTTCTTTAGACTTTCTGCAAATTGACTCGATATTTATGCCAGTGCGGAAAGTTAACTACAGCGTCGAGGAAGTGCGTGCAGATGGCTCGATTCCTAGAGACAGACTGCTATTAGAAGTTTGGACAAATGGTAGCATCTCTCCTCAAGAAGCACTATCATCAGCAGCTGGGATTTTAGTAGAGTTGTTCAATCCGTTGAAGGACATCTCACTAGAACCAACGGACACAAATTCCGATATTCCAGACGACCCAACTGCCCAAATTCCCATCGAAGAATTGCAGCTTTCTGTCCGCGCTTACAACTGTCTGAAGCGGGCGCAGGTCAACTCTGTGGCTGACTTGTTGGATTACACCCAAGAAGACTTGTTAGAAATTAAAAACTTCGGTCAGAAGTCAGCAGAAGAAGTCGTTGAAGCGTTACAGCGACGCTTGGGGATTACTTTACCTCAAGAAAGAAGTTCTAAACACGGCTAATCTAAACCTTTCAAAGTTCACCTTAGTATTGTTATGCGTCACCGGAATCGAGTCAAAAAACTGGGTAAACCAGCAGATCAGCGCCGCGCCCTGTTACGTGCGTTGACAACTGAATTAATCCGTCATGGTCGGATTACCACTACTTTGGTTCGGGCAAAAGTGGTGCGAAGCGAAGTAGATAAAATTATCACCTTAGCAAAAGATGGCTCTTTAGCAGCACGTCGCCGAGCTTTGGGATATATCTACGACAAACAGCTAGTTCATGCGCTGTTCGAGCAAGTTCCCTCTCGGTATGGTAGTCGTCAAGGCGGATACACCCGCATTCTGCATACTGTACCCCGTCGTGGGGATAATGCGGAGATGGCGATTATTGAGTTGGTGTAGAGAAGGCAGAGGAGATGTGGTTCGGCTACGCTCACCAGCCGGGAGATGAGGGAGATGAGGGAGAAATTCTTACTCACTACTCAGCACTCATAACTCAGCACTCAGCACTCAAATTATGTTAGATAGTCACCAGCCTACAGAAACTCAGCGAGTAGCCTTGGTAATTCAATACCTTGGCACTCATTTTCATGGCTGGCAAAGACAAAAACATCATCGCTCAGTTCAGGAAGAAATTGAGACGGCGATCGCCGAAATTCTTGGGCATCACGTCACCTTACATGGTGCGGGGCGTACCGATAGCGGCGTTCATGCGGCTGCTCAAGTAGCCCATTTTGACGCGACAGGTTTAATTCCTCCCCATAAGTGGGCATCTGTACTTAATAGCTATCTGCCCAAGGATATATTAATCAAGGCTTCAGCAGGTGTAGACAACCGTTGGCACGCTCGCTTTAGTGCAGCTTACAGACGGTATCGCTATACAATTTATACTGAAGATTGGCCGAACTTGTTCGTTACCCCCTTCAGTTGGCATTATTATTATGCTCCCCTGGATGAATCTTTGATGCAGGCTGCCCTTAAACCCTTATTAGGGAAGCATCACTTAGCCGCATTTCACCGTGCAGGGTCAAAGCGATCGCATTCCTGGGTAGAAGTACAAGCAGTAGATTGTCATCGCAGTGGGCCGTTTATCCATATTGAAATTCAGGCAGATGGATTTTTATATGGCATGGTGCGACTGTTGGTAGGAATGTTAGTACAGGTAGGTTCTGGACAAAGAACTCTGGCTAACTTCACCGAACTCTGGAAAGAACAACGCCGGGAAGAAGTAAAACACGCCGCACCGTCCCAAGGCTTATGCTTGTTACGTGTCGGCTATCCAGATTTTCCCTTTACCCCTGACGTTTGGTATGACACCATGCCAAAGTTAGTTTTTAGTCATTAGTCATTAGTCATCAGTCATTAGTACCAGTACATGACCACTGACCACTGACAATTAACAAAGGACAAATACAAATGAGTAAAACTTACCTACCCTCTCAAGATACCCTTGAGCGTGATTGGTACGTAGTAGACGCTACGGACAAGCGCTTGGGTCGCCTCGCCAGCGAAATTGCCATGATTTTAAGAGGCAAAAATAAGGCTCACTATACCCCACACCTCGATACAGGTGACTTCGTTATTGTAGTAAATGCTGAAAAAGTAGCAGTTACAGGCAAGAAACGTACCCAAAAACTCTATCGCCGTCACTCTGGTCGTCCTGGTGGGATGAAGACAGAAACCTTTGCCAAGCTGCAACAGCGCTTACCAGAAAGAATTTTGGAACACGCTGTTAAAGGTATGCTACCTAAAAACAGCTTGGGTAAACAGTTGTTCACCAAACTGAAAGTTTACGCAGGGCCTACTCATCCCCACGCAGCCCAAAAACCTAAAGAACTCAACATTAATACAATCCCTGGAGCAGAAGGTTAATGACAGTAGCAGAAGCAAATAGCGGTCGCGCCGTGTACTGGGGTACAGGTCGCCGTAAGTCCGCAGTAGCACGGGTACGCTTGGTTCCCGGTAGCGGTCAGTTGATTGTTAATGGCAAGCCTGGAGACTTGTATTTTCAATTCAACGCCAACTATTTAGGTGTGATCAAAGCACCTTTAGAAACCCTGGGACTAGAAAACGAATACGACATTCTAGTCAAAGCAGAAGGCGGCGGTCTGACTGGACAAGCTGACTCTGTGCGCTTAGGTGTTGCTCGTGCTTTATGCCAACTAGACCCTGAAAATCGCCCACCTTTGAAAACTGAAGGTTACTTAACACGTGATCCCAGGGCAAAGGAACGGAAAAAGTATGGTTTGCACAAAGCCCGGAAAGCTCCTCAATACTCCAAACGGTAAGATATTGGGTATTGGGTACTGGGTATTGGGTATTAGGAAATACTTTTGTATTCAGCAATCTACAGTTGAAAATTCCTAGTCCCCAGTCCCCAATCCCCAGTTCCTAATCCCTAGTCCCTAACTACAAGCAAAAAGTTATAATTTATATAGATTCACCACAAAAGGAACAATGGCTAAACCTGATATTCATCCCAAGTGGTATCCAGACGCAAAAGTGTACTGCAACGGTCAAGTTGTAATGACTGTTGGTTCTACCAAACCAGAATTACACGTAGACGTATGGTCTGGCAACCACCCTTTTTACACTGGTACTCAGAAGATTATTGATACTGAGGGTCGAGTAGAACGCTTCTTGCGTAAGTACGGTATGAGCAGCACTCAGAGTTCTGGCGAACAAAAGAAAAAGTAGCGGTTTGGCTCTGCTGTTAACGACGACCCTGCGTTTGCTGGGTCGATTGTCATTTTTTGCCGAGCCAACTTGTTATTTTTTTAAGGAGCGTCGCATTTGTTATGGCTGAAGCATACCTGCTGGAGAAACTAAGATCCGTTGAACAAACCTTCAATGAATTAACTCGTCGTCTGGCTGACCCTGATACAGCTAATAATCCTGATGAGTATCAAAAGATTGCTAAGTCTCGTTCGTCTTTGGAAGAAGTGGTAGAGGCTTACGATACTTGGAAAACAGCCCAGGAAGAATTAGTCGGTGCGCGTCAGGTACTCAAAGAATCAAACAGTGATCCAGAGTTGCAAGAAATGGCAGCTTTGGAAGTGAAAGAATTAGAAGAAAAAATAGAATATTTAGAAACTCGCTTGAAGGTGTTGCTGCTTCCCCGCGACCCCAACGATGATAAAAACATCATGTTGGAAATTCGCGCTGGGACTGGTGGCGATGAAGCGAGTATTTGGGCTGGAGACTTACTGCGGATGTATTCTCGCTACGCTGATACTCAGGGTTGGCGGGTGAAGTTAGTGAGTGAGTCTTTGGGGGAAATGGGCGGCTTCAAGGAAGTGATACTGGAAATTCAAGGTGAGAGCGTTTACAGTAAGCTGAAATTTGAAGCTGGAGTCCATCGCGTACAGCGTGTACCTGCAACGGAAGCTGGGGGACGGGTTCATACTTCGACGGCGACAGTGGCTATTATGCCAGAGGTTGATGATGTGGAAGTTCACATCGACCCTAAGGATATTGAAATGACGACAGCGCGTTCTGGTGGTGCGGGTGGACAAAACGTCAACAAAGTGGAAACGGCGGTTGACTTGATGCACAAACCGACAGGGATACGGATTTTCTGTACGGAAGAACGCAGCCAGTTGCAAAACAAAGAACGGGCGATGCAAATTCTGCGGGCGAAGTTGTATGAGATGAAGTTGCGCGAACAACAGGAAGAAGTGACTTCGATGCGGCGATCGCAAGTTGGTACAGGGTCGCGGTCGGAGAAGATTCGCACTTATAATTACAAAGATAACCGTGTGACTGACCACCGTTTAGGACAAAACTTTGCTCTTAACCCGGCGCTGGAAGGCGACATAGAATCACTTATCCAATCTTGTATTTCTCAAGACCAGCAGGAGCGTTTGGCTGAATTGGCTGCTTCTGGTGCTGGTTAATTGTTAGTTGAACCAATTATGTTTAAGCCGTCTGTTTATAACAGGCGGTTTTTTGTTTTGTCTCACGCATAATTTTCTGTTATTTTACCAAAGCGATCGCTCTTCATTATCTTTGGTGATTCACAAGCGTGATCGCACCAAAAACTTGACTTATTTCAAAAGAGCGATCGCCCTCAGTTATACTGGCAAATTAGGGGGCGATCGCACACAGATAGCATTAGGACAAGCAAATGAAATTTTCACAACCTCAATATAGTAAAGAGGAATTTGCTCGCCGTGGTGATGAAATCTATGAATCCCATGTACGTCAACAGGTAGAACCAGACAATTACGGAAAGATTGTTGCAATAGATATTGAAACAGGAGCATGGGAAATGGATAAGAATGAACTAATAGCTGCATCCCGTCTTGAGCAGCGTTGTCCAGATGCACAAATATGGATAGTGCGTGTTGGTTCTCGCTCTGTTCGCCGATTCGGTGCAATATCTATTAATAAGCAACAATGATCATCGGTAGCGTTAATGGAGATTATGAGCCTATCATCTGTATTGGTGTTTGTGATTTAAAGGGCAAAATATATGAACAAAATGTCATTGTAGATACAGGTTTTAATGGTTGGTTGTCCTTGCCATCGGATTTTATTAAGATGTTAGGCTTGCCTTGGAAAAGACGTGGACGAGCTACCCTTGGTGATGGTAGTGAATGTGTTTTTGATATCTATGAAGCTGTTGTAGTTTGGGATAGTCAGTTTATAACAATTCCCATTGATGAGGCTGAATCAGATCCATTGCTTGGTATGTCATTGATGGAAGGTTATAGATTAACAATAGATGTAATTGAAAAGGGTATTGTCAAGCTCGAAAAGTTACCAATTACTTTTTAGCATGAATATTTGTGCTGATAATTAGGTGAAACAGTTGGATTGTCAACTTTATAAACTTCATCAGCAATTAGATAAATTGGTGATGCAGGCTTACGGCTTTAGTGCTAACGATGATATTTTAGAGAAACTGCTGGCATTGAATAAAGAACTAGCTGAGAAAGAGAAACAAGGAACAGATATTGTTGGGATTTGGTGTCCAGTGTAAATAATTTTCATTGTATATTTTCTTGATTACCAATTACGCATTATGAATTGTGAAATTTAGCTTACCACTGGCGACTCAGTATAAATGGCTTTAAAATGGTGTGCATCAAATTTTGACAGGTGCAACTATGTCACTACGAAATGAGCCTTTAGATTGGCAAGTTAATTCTGATGAAGCTTATGTTCCTGTTTACCATAAAGGAGATTTAGTTGGCTTTTTTAAAGAAGAATATGTTAACGAAATTATTAATTATTTAAATGAAGAGGATGTTTTAAAGAAAGCGCTAAAAATAGCTTGTTTGGATTTATTACAAAAAACTGGTGGTGATATTAGTAAGGTTAACTATTTAATCAAAAAATATATCAAACTTAGTGAGCGCCCTAAGTATGGAAGTAGAGCGATCGCACTTTTACTTCGTGAGCGACAACAAGAACTTGACTTAAACGATGCAGAGTTTACAAAATTCTGCGATACCTTCAAAGTATCACCAACGGAATTGCATAGTATTTATGTTGGTGAACCAGTAGATGATAGCTTATTATTACCCCTGACACGCATATTAGGAATTACAAAAGAGCGATTACTGGAAGTACGAGATGGTACTAAAAATGTATAATTGATAATAAAATATCTCTTCATTACAGTGAAAACCGACAGTATCTTTTATCGCTTATTCCAAGAATTTCCAGATATATTCTTTGAGCTAATTGGCGATTCTCCAGATTTAGCCAGCATCTACCAGGTTTCATCAGTTGAAGTCAAACAAACCTCATTTAGAATTGATGGTGTGTTTGTGCCTACAGTTGATGAGGAACAGCCAATTTATTTTGTGGAAGTGCAATTTCAAGCCGATGAAAGAATCTACTCACGGATATTTGCTGAAATCTGCTTATACCTGCGTCAAAATGAACCCAGCAATGATTGGGGTGCAGTCATTTTATATCCAAGTAGGAATGTAGATACAGGAGATATCAAACATTATCGAGAATTTTTTATTAGTCAGCGAGTCAAGCGGATTTATCTTGATGAGTTAACTGATGCTACGGAGTTACCAATTGGTCTGGCTACTGTCAAATTGATAGTGGCATCAGAGGATACAACCATTATACAAGCTAGGGAGTTAATAGAAAGAACCAGATTAGAAATCAACTCAGCAGCTAAACAACAAGAATTACTACAATTTATAGAGACTATCCTGTTGTACAAGTTGCCTACAATTAGTAGGGAGGAGTTGGAAGAAATGTTTAGCCTCAGTGATTTAAGAAATACTAGATATTTTCAGGATGTTTTTCAAGAAGGAGAACGTAGTGGCAAGTTAAAAGCAGTACCAGCAATGTTGGCAGCAGGTTTGACGATAGAACAAGTAGCACAAGCTTTAGATTTAACTGTTGAGGATGTACAACAAGCCGCACAACCTCAGTCTCCCAACTCCGATAGTGGTGATTCAGTAAGATAACTTTTGCCTTCTATCCAACAAGAGTTTCTCAAGAGAAATTATTGGTTAATTTTTGTTAATATTGGCAGTGTTGGTACTTCGTCCGCAACCCTCTATAATTTCTACCTGAGAGAAACTCGATGCTGCGATTAGAACATATTAGTAAAATTTATCCTACAGGCGAAGTTCTCAAAGATATCAACTGGGAAGTAAAACCAGGCGATCGCATTGGTTTAGTCGGTGTCAACGGTGCTGGTAAATCAACTCAGCTAAAAATCATTACTGGGGAAATGGAACCGACCGCAGGCGAAATTATCCGTCCTGCTAGCTTGCACATAGCTTACCTCAACCAAGAGTTTGAGGTAGATCCCAGTCGCACCGTTAGAGAAGAATTTTGGACAGTATTCAAGGAAGCTAACCAAGTACAATTAGCTTTAACCAAAGTGCAGCATGATATGCAAACGGCGACTCCAGAGGAACTGGATGAGCTAATTCATAAAATGGATCGTTTGCAGCGTCAGTTTGAAGCTTTGGATGGTTACGGTTTAGAAGCACGCATCGGGAAGATTCTCCCAGAAATGGGATTTGAACAAGAAGATGGCGATCGCCTCGTCAGTGCTTTCTCTGGTGGCTGGCAAATGCGTATGAGTTTGGGTAAAATTCTGCTGCAAGCACCAGACATATTACTGCTGGACGAACCGACTAACCACTTAGACTTGGAAACCATTGAGTGGTTAGAAAATTACCTGAAAAAGCTGACTACCCCGATGGTGATAGTTTCCCATGACCGGGAGTTCCTTGACCGCCTCTGCACCCAAATTGTGGAAACTGAACGTGGGGTTTCTAGTACATACCTGGGTAACTACACAGCTTACTTAGAACAAAAAGCAGAAAGTCAGTTAGCACAATTAAGCGCTTACGAACGTCAGCAGAAAGAAATTGAGAAACAGCAAGCCTTTGTTGATAGATTCCGCGCCAGTGCTACCCGCAGTACCCAAGCTAAAAGCCGCGAGAAGCAACTAGATAAAATCGAGCGCATTGAAGCACCTATAGCTGGGGTGAGAACTTTGCACTTCCGCTTTCCCCCCGCACCCCGTAGCGGACGCGAGGTGGTGAAAATTAAGGAGTTAACACATATCTACGACGACAAGATTTTGTTCTTGGGTGCAAATCTGTTGATTGAAAGAGGCGATCGCATCGCTTTCTTAGGCCCCAACGGTGCAGGAAAATCGACGCTATTGCGAATAATTATGGGTTTAGAACCACCCACCGAAGGGACTGTTGCACTTGGGGATCACGGTGTTATCCCTGGTTACTTCGAGCAAAATCAAGCCGAAGCTTTGGACTTGAAAAAAACAGTCATGGAAACTATTCATGATGAAGTTCCTGACTGGAAAAACGAAGAAGTTCGCACGCTGTTAGGAAGATTTTTGTTTGCAGGTGATACCGTATTTAAGCGAGTTGAATCATTAAGTGGAGGAGAAAAGGCGCGTTTAGCATTGGCAAAAATGCTCTTACGTCCCGCCAACTTACTGATTCTTGATGAGCCTACCAACCACCTAGACATTCCCGCAAAGGAAATGCTGGAGGAAGCGCTGCAAAACTATGATGGGACAGCGATTGTGGTTTCTCACGACCGTTATTTTATATCTCAGGTAGCTAACAAAATCGTCGAGATTCGGGATGGGGAGTTCCGTGTATATCTAGGTGATTACCACTATTACCTAGATAAAATTGCTGAGGAAAAAGAAGCCGCAAGACTAGAAGCGATCGCCGCCGAAAAAGCTGCGAAAAAAGCCGCTAAAGCTGCCAAATCTGCCGCCAAGAAGAAGTAACGCATCTAACTTACTGGTAATGGGTAATAAGTGAGCTTTCTTCTCAATTACCAATTACTCATTACCACTTATCACAAAATATTTTCAATAATTACCAAGGATAAAGAAAATCTAAAAAAAATAGATTTCTGTCATAAAAGAAGTTAATAAGCAAAAATTCACTTGCAGGGGCTGGTAGCAGTGGTATCATTCGGGTATTACAAAAAGTAAAGGGCAATTTTATTATGACCAAAGCACCTGTTGCTCCTGTGGTGCTAGTCATTTTAGACGGATGGGGCTACTGCGAGGAGACGCGAGGAAACGCTATTGCTGCTGCCAAAACGCCAGTAATGGAAAGTCTGTGGGCAGCTTACCCGCATACCCTCATCCACACATCAGGGAAAGCCGTAGGATTGCCAGAAGGTCAAATGGGCAACTCAGAAGTTGGTCATTTGAACATTGGTGCTGGGCGAGTCGTACCTCAAGAACTGGTACGAATCTCCGATGCAGTGGAAGATGGTTCTATCCTCAGCAACTCAGCTCTTGTCAAAATTTGCCAGGAAGTTCGCAGTCGGAATGGCAAGCTACATCTAGTAGGGCTTTGTTCTGAGGGGGGGGTACATTCCCATATCACCCATCTATTCGGACTAGTTGACTTAGCCAAGGATCAGCGAATTTCAGAAGTTTGTATTCATGCTATTACTGATGGTCGTGATACTGCACCAACAGATGGTATAACTGCAATCAGCGCCATAGAAGACTACATCGCTCGTGTGGGCATTGGGCGCATTGTCACTGTGAGCGGTCGTTACTACGCAATGGATCGCGATCGCCGTTGGGATCGGGTACAACGCGCCTATGATGTAATGACACAAGCTGGTGCAGGAGACGGACGCAAAGCTGTAGATGTGTTGCAAGCATCCTACGCTGAAGGGGTGACAGATGAATTTATCGCTCCAGTTCGGATTGCTCCTGGTACTATCGAGCCAGGGGATGGAGTGATATTCTTTAACTTCCGTCCAGACCGTGCTAGACAACTGACTCAAGCCTTTGTCAGTTCCGAATTTACAGGTTTTGAAAGACAGCAAATTAAACCCCTGTCTTTTGTCACATTTACACAGTATGATTCTGATTTGTCGGTATCTGTAGCCTTTGAGCCGCAGAACTTGAGCAATATTCTGGGTGAAGTCATCGCCAATCACGGTTTAAAGCAGTTTCGCACCGCCGAAACCGAAAAATATGCCCACGTCACCTATTTCTTTAACGGTGGCTTGGAAGAACCCTTTGCAGGGGAAGACAGGGAACTTGTCAGCAGTCCGATGGTAGCGACTTATGACAAAGCCCCAGCCATGTCAGCAGCAGCTGTGACTGATACAGCGATCGCCGCCCTGAAAAAGGGAATATATTCTCTAATGGTGATTAATTATGCTAACCCCGACATGGTAGGGCATACTGGTCAAATAGAACCCACAATTCAAGCCATTGAAACAGTTGATAACTGTTTGGGTCGCTTGTTAGAAGGTGTGAGCAAAGCTGGCGGTACAGCAATTATTACCGCCGACCACGGCAACGCGGAGTCTATGATAGATGAACAAGGTAATTCTTGGACAGCTCACACAACTAACCCAGTCCCCTTAATTTTAGTGGAAGGGGAAGGCGCGAAAATTCCGGGACGTGGTACTAATGTCGAACTGCGTAGCGATGGCAAACTAGCCGACATTGCACCCACAATTCTCGATATTTTACAGCTACCCCAACCACAAGAAATGAGCGGGCGATCGCTTCTCCAACCAGCAGAATACGATGTACAATTTCCCCCAACTCGTATCCCTGTAGGTTTGAATTAAGCTAACGTGAGTTCGATGAACCTCTCCCTCCCAACCTCCCTCTCCTAAAAGGCGTTCGCGTAGCGTCTCCGTCAGGAGAGGGAGGAGAAACGAAAAAATCACCGTCTTACTCCCCTCTCCTCGAAGGAGAGGGGTTGGGGGAGAGGTCAAAACAACGCTTGTCGAACTCACGTTAAGCTAAGAGAAAGCAGCTAACAGCAAACTGTTAACTGTTTTCTCATTGGCAAACCCTTCTGTTTTGAAACTTGTTATAAAAGAGATTGCTACCATGACTGTGACTAATATCGTGCAAGCTATTTGGGCGCTTTCTGCCCTTGGTATGATAGTTTTAGTATTACTCCATAGCCCTAAAGGTGATGGTATTGGAGCCATAGGCGGACAAGCCCAGTTGTTTAGCAGCACCAAAAGTGCCGAAAATACCTTAAACCGTGTTACCTGGGCATTAACAGTAGTTTTCCTCGGTTTAACAGTAGTTTTAAGCGCTGGCTGGCTGCCTAAGTAAATTTAGGGGACAGGTGACAGGGGACAGGGGACAGGGGACAGGGTAACTAGGCGCTTGCTATCAATATTTTATGATTTATGTATGTCCTAATCTATGTGGCAACTGCTATACATGGGGAATAAAATTCAATACCCAAAACCTAACACCCTAAAAAATTTCATTACAAAACGTTTATTAGCAGTCCTTGCCTTAGCTATGGGTACAGGACTGCTAATTGTTGTAACTAACCTGCAATTTAGTCATGCTTCCACAGCGCAGAAACCACATCCCTTACCATCCACACTTGCACAATGGCAAGACAATAGCAATAGCGGTGATTACTTTTCCCAAGTTGCCACAACTGAAGTAGGTTATTTAGTATGGTCGAAATTTCCTGTAAAAGTTTATATTAAACGACCACAAACTATTAACCAGGAACAGGCGCAAGCATGGGTTAATAGTGTTTTACAAACTGTGCAGGAGTGGAATAATTATTTACCTTTAATAGTTGTAGAACAGCCAGAAATTGCCGATATTACCATCGAACGCAAAACACCGCCTCTAGCTTTGTCCCGCGAAAATAAAATTCCTCGTGCGCGTTCAGCCCTAACTCGCTATGAGTTATACAATAGTAATAATGTTTTATTACACCGCTTCACTATCCTATTAAGTCCTAGCCAAACTGGTGATTATCTCTTATCAGCTTCCCGTCACGAACTCGGTCACGCCTTGGGTATTTGGGGACATAGTTCGCTACAAACTGATGCTTTATATTTTTCCCAAGTCCTCAACCCACCGCCAATTTCTCCCAGGGATGTCAACACTTTGAAGCGAGTTTATCAACAGCCTACGAGTTTGGGTTGGTAGTTACTTTAATTTCAGCAATCAAAATTTAAAATTCAGAAATTCTATCGTTAATAAAGGTAAGTAGGTGGACACAATTATTTAGAAGACGCATTTCGACTACGCTCAATGCTCGCTAACCATATTCCAAGAGGGTTGAGCGCAGTCGAAACCCAGCGACTCAAGTTAGGTTTAATTTAGTCCTTCTACTTAGAAACAAAGATGGAATCTGTAATGTAACTCTTATACATGGAATAATGATTATTGTAAGCTAAACCCTAATTTAAGAGAGTAAGCTGTAATGGCTGGAATTGAATCACGTGATTATACCTTAGAGGAATTATTTCAAGACTTCTATGTAGTTAAAGAATACCAGCGTGAATATGTTTGGGAAGAAAAGCAGGTTGGAGAACTTCTTGAAGATGTTTATGAAAAATTTCTAGATAATAAATCTGGCTCTGACTGGGAGTGTTTTATAGGGAGTATCATTGTTTGCAAATCTCAAGAATTATATGAACTAATTGACGGACAGCAAAGAATGACGACTGCTTATTTAATTTTGTGTGCCGTAAGAGATTATTTACTAGAACTAAATCCAGATGAACCTGTTGGTAAACTTAAAGGATTTATTACTTCATATGTTGTGGAGGAGAATGGTAGCGAAAAATTTAAGGAAAGAATAGAACTTCAATATGATGAAGAAAGCCGTAATGTTTTAGAAAAAATTGCTAGACAACAAAATTTTATAGATGTTTCTGAAAATAGTTCTGTAATACGTCTCAAGAATGCTTATCAATTTGCATTATATTTTCTTAAAGAGAAATTTAGTGGAAATGAAAACACTATTCAAGAGGTTAGACAGTTTTATGCGCGTTTTATTAAAAATGTAAGAGTAGTTCGTGTAGAAACTAAGAGTATGTCGCACGCACTCAACGTTTTTGAAACTATCAATAACCGTGGAGTTGGTCTTGACTCTATGGATCTTCTCAAAAACCTTATGTTTCTCCAAATTACCAAAAATAGAATTATTAAAGATAAGGATTTTGAAAAACTTAAAAATAAATGGAAGGAGATGCTAAAAGTTTTATATGAATCGAATGAAAATCCTATAAGATTCCTACGTTATTTTATTATGTCTAACTATGGTTATGAGCGGATCAGAGAAGATAAAATTTATGAATGGTTTAAGGAAGATAAAAATAAATCTAAATATGAGAATAAGCCATTTGAATTTGTTGATTCTTTATTAAAATCTGCCAAATCATTAGCATATTTTAAAGAAGGAAAAGATATTTCTGGTAAATATAATCGTTACCTCTTAAATATATCTTATCTTTCAACTAGCCAGCATTTTGTATTACTTTTAGCTGCTCAACATTTCTCGAAAGAAATGTTTACGGAAATTTGTAAACATCTTGAAAATTTTTTATTTATCTATATTATTACAGAAGCTAGGTCAAGTAAACTTGAAGTTTTATTTGTAAAATGGGCATCTAAACTAAGGCAAATTATTAATCAAGAATCACTTGAACAGTTTATATCTGAAGAAATTCAAGCAGAAAAACAAAAACTCTCAGAGAAATTTTTAATTGCTTTTAAAAAACTTGATGAAGATACTGTACGAAAAAAGATATTGCAGTATATTTTAGCTAAACTTACGCAGTATGTTGATGAATTAGCCTATGGAGAAACAGAAGCTCACACTTATTTAAAAAATTATATAAATAAAACTGTTGAAATAGAGCATATATTACCTCAGAATCATGAGTTAGTTAAATCATCATTTGATAAACAAGACCAAATAGACAAATATGTTAAATATTTAGGAAATCTAACCTTAATAGAGAAGCCTATCAATACTTCTGTAAAAAATAAAACATTTGAAGTTAAAAAAAATGCTTATCAGAAATCAAAATTTTTAATTACTAGGTCAATAGTAGAACCAATAAATATTGGTGTGAATACAGCAATTGACCGTGCAGTAAAAGATTTAAGCACATTTGATGAATGGAACTCAGCAGAAATTGAACGTCGGCAGGAAATGTTAGCTCAATTAGCAAAGAAAGTTTGGGAGGTGTAATTGATGAGGCAGAATGCCTATTTTAATGATTTGGAGAGGTAGCAAACTATAACTTGCTAACCTCTAGTTTTAAATAATTAAAATTGACAAGAAACTAACTAAGAATTAATCTGTTTGGCCTCTAAGCTCCCCAACTGAGTTTTACGGGTTGCTGGGCTAAAACTTCTTGATACAGTTCTTCCAAATGAGTAATATTTTTACTCAGAGTATAGCGTTCTAAAACGCGGTTTCTGGCTTTCTGCCCTAACAGTGTTGTTAACTCTGGATGGTCTTGGAATAATGGTAAAAGGGTGCGTAATTGCGATCGCACTGTCTTTGTATTTATTACTACTCCAGCGCCTTTTTCCAAAACCTCACCATCTGCGCCTACATCTGTGGCTAAACAAGCCAGTCCACAAGCCATACCTTCTAATAAAGATAGAGATAAACCCTCAACTAAAGAAGGTAAAATAAATACATCCGCACCCTGTAAAATCTCTATGCGTCGGTCTTCACTAGCTAAAAATCCCAACCAGATAACACCATACTCCGAACCATAAAAAGGTTCTAAAGTCGCTCTTAACGGCCCATCCCCAACAATTAATAACTTACTACCAGCATCCATATTCGCTTGTTTCCAAGCTCTTAATAGGGCTTCTACATTCTTCTCTGGGGCTATTCTTCCTTGGTAAACAAACAAGCGTTTAGCTTTAAATTCTGCCTTGACATTAGAAGACCCTGGAGAGTATTTGCTAGTATCTACTCCATTGGGGATGACAGCGATATTTCTTTCCCGCACACCCATACTAGCTAATAATTCACGCTGTATTTGGGAAAAGACAATGACGCGATCGTAGTTATCTAAAAAAGGCGCGTATAGTTGATAAGCTAAAAGCTGTGTGCCTGAAATTAATTTTGCTCCCTTGCCTGCAAATGGAGTGTGGAATGTGGCAATTAGAGGTATGTTTAATTGGTCACAAATTTCTGGTAGAAAAAAGTCGAGCGGGGATAAAGTCAACGAAGCGTGGACTACATCTGGTTTGATTTCCCTTAATGACTCAGTTAAAACCTTTGTCGCTTTGAAAGTAGGAATTGTATAAACCTGCGACTTGTAGATGAAGGGTAAGGGAACTTCTTGGAAGTTCGGCCAATTGTCAGGTTCTGGTTCTTCTTGAGCAAAGTGGAGAAAGCTAACTTGATGTCCCCTGTCTAGCAAGGCATTTGTAACTTCTCGACTGTAAGTTACGTTGCCACAAAAGGGTGATTTTTTTCCAATCCAGGCTATACGCATTCTTTATCGGCTATCAGAAGAGCGTGGTTATTTATTTTGAATCTTTGGTTACTTATTTTGCTTTACTTGCTGGCTATCTACTTCTTGTATATTCCTACTCCAACCAGTCAAAAAGCCAAATTTTGGGTTTGCTAAACCAGATATTTTATAGGCTTATTTTGTTTTTTAGTTGTACATAGTATATCTACAACGAAAAACCCTGCTTGGCTGATATCAAATTAATCCCCAGCAAGTTCGTGATCAAATTTTCTGCAATCAGTTTACCATGAAAGCAAAATTTATAATTATCTCAAAATTTAATTATTAATCACGGGAGTTATACCAAGTTAATATACCTCCTGAAAAGACGATCGCCGCTAATCCCAAAAATACAGCTTTTAAACCGATAAAGGTTTCCGCCACACCTGCTAATGCTAGGGGTAGAGACAAAGCAATATTAATCACATTATTTTGCAGCCCAAATACTTTACCACGCATTTCCGCCAAAGTTTCCGTTTGGATAGCGGTTTGCATGGGGATACCGATGAGAGAGCCAAACACCCCTAGCATCATTACCAACAGCAAGACTAACCATAGCTGTGTCGTGAAGATGGAAAGTCCAACTAAGGATGCAGTCATACCTATACAACCACAAAGGCTTAATTGAGTATAGGAGAAGCGTTGCCCAAACTGACCCAAAATTGTCGCCCCGATGGCGATACCAACACCACCAGCAGCCAGTAGAAAACCGAATTGAGAAGCTTTTAAGTGAGGAATAATTTCTGCCATGCGGACTGCTAAAACAGTTAAGGCGGCGAAGACAGAAAATAATATTGTCAGTTGTAATAAGGCGTTGCGGACACGGTAATTTTCTTTAAGGTAGCGCAACCCGTCCCGTAAATCCTCAAATACGTGGGGAAATTCTGTTTCTGGGCTGTGGGTTTTCTCATGAGTCACCAATAATAACAAAATTATACTGGCGATCGCATAACTTCCACCAACCAAAAGTTCCTTACCAAACCCATTATGTCCCCCAAGTTGTGACCAAACAGTATCAGCCAAGGCGAGTAGTGGTTCTCCCACTGCAAACCCCACTATCACCGATGCCATCATCGTGGTTGTATACAGAGAGTTAGCCGAAAGTAAATCTTGTTCTTTCACCACCAGAGGTATTGCTGCTTGTTCGGCTGGGGCAAAAAACTGAGTTAACGTAGACACCAAAAAAGTCACAGCCAAAATGATCAGAAAACCTACAGGTAAAACTCCTATAGGTTGCCAATCATGAGTTAACCACAACAGAAAAGGTATTGCTAAGACCAAAATACCGCGCCAAGCGTTTGTCGCTACCAACACGGCTTTTTTTGACCACCTGTCAACAAATACACCAGCTACAGAACCAAACAACACAGCCGGAATGGTGAAAGACATCATCAAGGCTGACACCCAACCGCTAATACTCTGGTCGCTGGCTTGAAACTGAGTATTAATTAAGGCAATCATCAATACTAGATATACCTTGTCTGCCAGTTGACAGAACACTTGACCGCCCCAAAGTGCCAAAAAATTGGGGTTTTTGAATATAGCGAAAAAACCCTGATGCTCTACAATTTCTGAGTCATCCCCACCAGAACCAGAGTTATCTGTGGGTGTGATTTCTTCTGGTGTAGCGGTTACGGGTACTCGTCCATTACCATTAACTTCAATCTTGGCTAATGTTTCTGGCGAATACTTTTCTTTTTCATCAGGTAAATCGGTTTTAGGATTTTCCGATATCCAATCTTTCTCGTTTGTAGAAACGTCTCGTGGAGACTCTGGACTATGTTTATGGCTGGGTACAGGCTGGGGGACAGCACTTAAGTGATTTTGTGCTGTGGGGTCTGATGCCCTGTGCTGTTTTTTGGCTTGGCTGGGTGACAATGGTAGAACTTTTCTATCCAATTCAGACGGTTGCATCATGGTTAGCAGCAAAATAAGAATCAATCAAAGTAGCAGAGCGGATAGAGCGACCTAAATGATACTGAGCATACTGGCGCAAAACTTGCTCTACAGATAACCAGTTTGCATTATTGACGGTACTAATTTGCATTATCTCTGGTTGTGACAACTGTTGGAGTATGACAAGTTCTTGAGCAGTTAACCGAGATGTAATTGTGGGTAACTCTTGCCGATGCACAATTGTTTGATAGGTAGGGTTTATGGGATGAGAAACTGGTTTATCTGATTTTTCGGGCTTTTTCACAACTTCTTTTCGCAAATTTTCCCAAGCTTCTAAACTAACTATTCCGCCAGCAGCGATACTAAACCCGACTCGCCAGTTGGGATCTTCTAGTTCAGGCGTTAAGGGGCGCTGAGTCAAACAACAAATTTGCACTTGTGGCGGAATTCCTTCTAAAGCCAACAAGTGAAAAACTGCATGAGCAAGACTTGCAAGCACACCATAAGATTCCCCCGTGGGTAAATCTTCCAGTCGATGGAGGTGTTCATTGAGTAATTCGTATAATTCTTGTTGTGGCTGTTCACTCAAAGCCTGAGACAGAACTATTTCTGCTAGATATTGGCTAGCAGCTAATTTCCCCAAATCTTTCGCCAAACCGGGGTAAGTTTTTACAGTTTGGGCTTGCGTAATTTTATCAAGCGATCGCCCTCTAGCAATCAGTAGTTCATTGACTACAAACATCCCACTTCTACCGCCAAGGCTGGATTTGTGCTTACGTGAGCCTGGGGCGATCGCTCGAATCAAACCAAATTCCTGTGTTAAAATCGTCACTATTCTATCCGATTCCCCCAAAGCTTGGGCTTTAAGATTAATACCAGTTGCCTTATAAGTTTTACTCATTAGTCATTAGTCATTGGTGAGTACAGACGCGATTAATCGCGTCTGTACAGTCCTGTGGGCAGGTCTCCCGCCGTAGGGAACTGGCGAGGAGGGTCATTAGGTAAAGACAACTGTTGACTGATGACCGTTAACCGTTAACCGTTAACTGTCAACTGTTAACTGACAACAGACTATTCACCTTTTTCCAGGTTATCGCGCTGACGGATCAAATCGATACCGCGAGACGTGCCTAATCTAGTAGCACCCGCTAATATTAAGTCTATAGCTTGATTGAGAGTGCGAATCCCCCCAGATGCCTTAATTCCTACTCTTTCCCGTGCTACCTCTTTCAAAAGACGTACATCCTCAACCGTAGCACCGCCATTCCAACCCGTATTGGTTTTGAGGAATGTCGCCCCCGCATCCATAGCTATTTCGGCTGCGAGTTTTTTCTCCGCATCCGTCAGTAAGTTTGTTTCCAAAATTACCTTAACAGTTTGCCCAGTCTCCTCACAAATTTCGGCAATTTCCCGGTGTACCGCCTCCGTATTACCAGACTTCAACCAGCCTAAATTGATGACTACATCTAGTTCTGTGGCTCCATTTTCCACAGCCTCTTGAGCTTCATACAACTTAACTGACCGAGTTGTCGCCCCAGTAGGGAAGCCTATTACCGTACAAACCTTGGGTTTTTTGCCGTGGAGGAGTTCCGCCGCCTGCTTGACATAAGTAGGATACAAACAAACCGCAGCAAAATTAAATCGGTCAGCCTGTCCACACCATTGCTCAACCTGCTCTGGAGTAGCCGTTGGCGTTAATAGCGCATGATCGATAAATGGCGCAATATCAATATCTGGATAGTCTGCTGCCATCGTTCCTTTTGTTAGTGATTGATTATAAACTTTTATAAAAATTAATACCCTTTACATAAATTAAAGCATATTTATTAGGACTCTAACTGGAAAATAAGATTTTAGTTGTTTTTGTCGCCTCCAACTAAGTACTAATCAAAGAATTAAAGTGTTATATTTAACCGTGGCTCAGCATGATTTTAATATTAACTGAATCCTGCTTTTACATTAGAATTTATAAAAGCAAGAATAGACTCAGCCAACGCCTTTGATGCCAAATACGGCACGCCATTACCTATAGCTTTAAACATATTTGTCAGAAACATATTCTCTGGCAGAACAAAACTTGCAGGTAAAGATTGTATGGCTAATGCTTCCGCCACAGAAATTCGTCGTGCTTTATAAGGATGTAAATGTACTTCATTATGGCCATAGCAAGCTGTAGGAGAATAACGCCATCTGTGTAGTCGTTTAAAAGATTTTTTGGAATCATCTCCTTCAGCAATAGTAAGAAACTTTGTCATACCTGCTTTTGGTTGAAAATAATGCTGAGAATTAGGATGGTTTTGCACATCATTTTTTCTAAACCAGTATTCCACTGTTAATTCTTGAGGGATACCATCAGGACAAGGAATTACAGAATTTTCTCTAAACGGTTCACAGTGACTCCAAGGATAAGTAAATACTTCTTCTTGAGGATAGATAACTCTGTCATTCCAAGGAAAATTTAACTCATCATTAAATTTAATACCCATATCACTAAGGAACCCATTTTTAAATCCCAATAATATTAATCTTGCTCTATCTTGTGGTACACCGTATTCAATAGCATTAATTAATCGTTCCGTTAATATATAACCTGATAGCTGTAACTTTACTTTGATTACCTCAAAAAACTGCCGATGTTTTTTAGTTCGCCACAAACCCTTGACATTTTCAAATAAAAAGAAATCCGGTAAATTCTGACAAATTAATTCTATATAAGCCGAGGAAAGCTTACCATTTTCACCCAAATAACCCCTATTCTTTCCCCCAATAGAAAAATCTGGGCAGGGAGGCCCACCAATAAACCCCACAATATGATTAAACTTACGACAATCTTGCACTAACTCTAATAAACGTTTTGCCTGAACACCTTCTACAAGCTGAGATACATCTGCAGCTTCCCCTTGATGATATCCATACTCTGGTAAAGGTAAATTTAGCATCTCCCTAGAATAGCGATATGCTGCCATAAAAGGCGAGGAAATCTCATTCACATAAACAATATTAAACCCGCTATCTTCAAAGCCTAAGTCAAGAAAACCTGCGCCTGCAAACAACGAGAATATACAAGGTATATTTTTGAACACTTTATTTATAGTAAGCTTCTTTTACTTCTGAAAAAAGAGCTTCATTATTTATATTATTTCTAATAATTTGGCATGGGTTTTGAAATTCAATTTTACTATATAAACCAAAGTAAATATCTTTAAATACGACATAAAAAAGTTGGTTAATATAAATAGTAGCTTTAGAAAAATGAGTAATCCATTGTCCTAATTTACTCTTTTGATATATTGGTAAAAAAGGAAGATCATCAGAAGATTGCATATAGCTTTTAAACTCTGCATGAACATATTTAGAAACCTTCTTCCATTCTGAATACATATGTGTATTAATATGATATTTATCCAGTAATTTATAATAAGTGAAGTAATTTTGGTTTAACTCAGAAAACTTAATTACATGGGCATCATTAAGCCACCAACTATACTCTAAAGGATGGTAATAATAATATGCAAAGAGATTTGATAACTCTATAAAGCTTCTTATAGACATCAAGGCTATTCTATAATTACCAGTAATAGCTGATGAAATTGATGCTATTAAATCAGACTGCAATTCATTGTATAAAATCTCATAATCAACCTTAGCTTGCTGTAACAGTATTTGTCGCCAAGATGAGAATGAAGTACCTTTCAAATAACAGTTTTCTATTAAATTTGCTCTTGAGTCGCTTAAGGTTTCGTCTATGGCCTCACTAATACTAGGCAATATCTGTTGTAAAAAATGCTGATAGTATTTAGTAGAATCTGAAATTGATTCTTGTGCTTTCTCCATAAATGTTTACTTTTTTAGGTTACATTTTTTCTATTGCTTCATACCAGCTTTTAAGGAAGCCTGTTTCTTTCTCCTTTAGGAAAGAACCATATTTAGAGTTAGTTTTTTTTAATAAAGCATCCCCTAGAGCATCTATTGATATATTCTTCTCTAAAAGTATTTTATAAACCCTATTAATTAATTCTTTCCTAGATTCTTTTTTTACAGTGTAATCAATATCAAAATATTCCTTGAAAAAGTCAGCTATACTCTTTCGATCTGCAAATATCTCTGTATCAGCAAAAACCTCATTTGTAAGATAATCTATTAGCAGTTGTTTAGTATTTTTAGTTTTATCTAGTTCTTGATGAGCCGTTTCGGTTGATGTTTCAGTCTCACTCAATTGGCTATTTATGGTATTTTCTTCTTTCTCTAGTTCATTAAGAGCTAAATTTAAATTATTTTTTACATTTTTCAGTAATTGTACAGCCTCACCCAAATGACTACCAGTTGTTATAACTTCCAGCTCATCTATATTTAAATTTTGTATGAGTTCCAGAATTTGTCCTAAAGTTTTTAGTTGCTCAAAATTTTTGTTTGCATTGTTTCTATCATTATCACTCATAAAAATACATCACTCATATTTTAAATTTATTAATTTTATTTTTTATTAATTTTATTTATTCTGTCCAAAAACTCTTTAGCTAGTTCTTTGTAAGCTTTTGCACCAGAACTTTTAGGACTAGTAATAATAATAGGGCTTGAACTTCTAACTGCACTTTTCACTTTTGTATTCTCAGGTATTTTTGTACTAAAAATATATTCTTGAGGATTAGCTTCAATAATTTCTGATGCTGTTATTTCAGTTTCTTTTATTCTCTTATCATATTTTGTAAAAACAATACCAAGAGATACCAATTCCTTTTCCAAAGAATCATTTAATTGCTTAATTCTATTACTGATAAGTCCTAACCCTAAAGCAGCAAGTGGTTCAGGAAAAACAGGAATAATATAGTAATCACTAGCCGCTAGTCCATTTTGGGTGGACAAGGAAAGGTTTGGAGGACAGTCACAAAATATAAAGTCATATTCATTTACAACTTTAGACAATTTCCTTTTTAAAATAGTTTCTCTAGAGATTGCTGTAGATAAACTAATATCAATAAAAGTTAATCTTAAATGAGAGGGTATAAGATCCAGTTTATTGATTCCCCCTACGTTTTGAATAATTGCATCGTGAACTTTTGGCTCTAATCTGGAAAGATTGGAATGATCTGTCTGATTCATTAAATCAGCTAATGTTAGTTTTGAATCTGTCCATTCGTCCCAAGTATTCTTGCTAATTAAACAGAATGTAGCGTTGGTTTGAGGATCTAAGTCAACTACAAGAACACGCTTTCCATGAAAACGAGCTAGTGAAGCGGCAAGATTAATAGTTAAAGTAGTCTTACCTATGCCACCTTTCATATTTATAGATGATATTACCTTAGCTGCCATATGAAAATTGTAAATTTACTAATACTACACGTATGTTTTTCGCTCAATTATAACTTAGTGATTGAATATACTAAGGGATATCCTCTATAAATATAGAATCAATGACAAATATTTTTGTTTTTAAATTACAATACTTCCATTCCAGCACTAAATTTACAGTATAAATTATACAATAACACTGGTTTTATCTTATTCTAAATATAATTATTACTTTAGGCTGATGCAAAAAAGTCCACTAAAGTAGACTAAATATAGTATTTAGTCTACTTTAGTGGACTTGGGATAATAGTCTATAGTGCTTCATTTTAAGCTGTACTTTAAATTAAGCAAGCTTATTCTCAGCAACACGTAGTTCAACCTCCTGTGCTTCTGGTAACAAACGCTTTACGCCTTGCTTAACAAAACCTTGCAGCAATGCTACTTGTTGATTTTGTTGGAAGACTTTTTGTAAGGTTTGACGTAATTTGTCTAAGTTCAAATTACTACCAGAATCTAAAGCGATTTCCTGTTGCTCAAAATACTCTACTAGACATAACCCAGCAACTCTAGTCAGGTAAGCAGCACTTACACCCTGGACTAAACCACCAGCGACAAAGGTAACGGCGTTACTTTTGAGAACAGTACCAATGGCTTGAGTAGAAAGTTCGACTAAACCCAATTTCAACATCAAACTTCCCATTGTTGCGGCTACAGTTTGCGCCTGTTCCCAGGAGAATTTCTGCTGATAAATATTACCCAAATCCATTACCATTTGAGCATTAATTGCCGCAGTAGCTAAAATATCTAATGCTGGGACTGGGTTAGCAAAAGCAGCAGCCGCAGCTATCCACTGATATTGTTCAATAATTGGGGTAGCGCGATCGCGTCTCACGCCATTCAAGTAGTTTTTCGCCTCACATTTCAGCAACACCGCCTGTCTCGCAGTGGTTGTCCACACCAATTGTTGCTGCTGTAACAAAAGTTCACTCAATTCCTGTGACAACTGCTGAATGTCTGCTGCTGGTTGTTCCATCCACTCTTGCACAGAACCATCCACTTCATGTTTCCGCACTTTGATAGCGACAGGCGCAGCAGCAACAGCAACTACATGATCTGAGACTCTTTGTTTTAAAGACTGCAAGATACTAGCACGTTCATCTGGTATATACTGGTCTTGTTTATTGAAAACCAGGATTTTTGGCAGATTTAGTCTTTTTAGCTGCTGTAAGGCTTGGAATTGTGAGTCTGTCAAATCACCGTTAGTTAAGAACAGCGCCGCATCAGATTTTGCCGCTTCTGTTAAGATACCGATATCTGACTGATTACCCACCTCTCTAAACAGTGGTGCTGTTTCTTGAAAAGTGACTTGCTGTGTTTCCGACTTCAGCACCTCAATTAAAGTGGTTTTACCTACTGACTGTCCACCAGTCACAGCCACTCTAATTTCTTGTCTGTCTAAATCTACCGATAATTGCTCAAGCTGATTTCGTAATGTAGCTAAAGCTTGGTGATTTGCTGATTCTTGTGCTAGTTGGTTAATGACAACTTCAGTTTTAGCGATCGCACTTTCTGCTGTAGCTCTATCCACCAGGATACCATCTGGCTGCTCAGAACTATTTTTTGGTCGCTTGTGTTTGAACAACCACAACCCACCACCAACCGCTAAAACACTCAATAAACTCAACTCACCTAACTGCACTAGCGAATGATGCCAACTTTCTACCATCCACAAGGAAAAGGATAAACCTAATCCTCCTACTAAAATTGGGCGCTGCAACTTCACAACCATTATTCTCCGCGCTTTTTGGAAGATTCCAACTTAAGAATAGATCAAAACCCAGTTTCACCGAATTGCTCAGGCGAAAAGACACAATTTTCTTTACCTGTCGCTTGTGAGATTAACTCCCAAGCCTGGCGATACTGTGCTGAACGGGGTTGGCGCTGTCGTTTTTCAGTTTCCACTAGGTGTATTTCGCTACCATAGCTGATAAACACATCCACCGGGAAGATATAAAACAGGTCAAGCTTTTCTATATAGACTAGGGCAAAATCAAAGTCTGATGGTTTATATGCTGCTCGAAGCATCAGCCTTCGATTTGTTTTGGTGCGGCGATTATCTACAACATAATTACCCGATGGCTCATGCAACCAAGCATATTTGACTTGGATTTTAATTAAAGTTCCTTCTACATCAAATACTAAATCATAAGGTAAACGATCGCCTATCGGCTTTAAAACTCCCCAGCCACGTTTTAACGCATGAAATATAGCCGCCTGTTCAGCTATGTCTCCTTTGAGTTTCGTATCCATTCGCTATGATATTGAAAATAAAACAAAACCCCACAACTTTTTAGGATTGCAGGGTTTTATTTTTATTTGGTGGCGGGAAGTGGATTTGAACCACTGACCTTCGGGTTATGCTTACCATCTACAGTTTTCACTGCCCAGCTTTTACTGGTTTGTGGTCTGGACTGTCCCTTTACCCTCGGCCTTACCGTTAGGGTACCTGCCTACCAGTCTCTACACCTTCTCTGTTTCCAGAGCTTGGTTCGGGATTACCGCGCTATTGGCTTCCCCGAATTTGACAGGTAATCGTATACAAGTTTCCTCATATACCGCCCACTGCAACATTAACAAACAAGCGCTTAGTTAATTTTGCTAGTTGAGCCCGACGAGCTACCAGGCTGCTCTATCCCGCGTCGTTTCGTTACTTCTCTAGTGTAACTCAAACTTTTGAGTTTGGCAACTATAAAAACGATAATTCCCCCACAACTTCTAAACGTGTGTATTTTCCCAGGTTCATAAACTTCTCTGCCAAGCTTTCCGCCACGCTGGGAGTAATCCAACCCATTTGTTGGAGTAGATGAATAGCAACAGCATATTTTGCCCGTTTCGCCCCATCCATAACTTTGATTGCTAATCCCATACCTTCGCCTAGCCTACCGATGCACTGTACACCTTCCGCACCAGCTTTGCTGACCAATTCGCCAGGGGTTAAGCGCATCAGTTCTGTGTCAAATTCTCCGTCTCCTGCTACCATTGACGGGTGATGGGTCATAGCACGGACAATCCGCTCCATATCTACGTTATTACTAGAAGCCAGAAGTGCGTATAAGGAAGCGATTTGTCCCAGTTGCATCAAGTAGGTGGGTACGCCACAATCATCGTGAGCGCTGATAAATTCTTCGGCTGGCATTCGCAGCAATTCGGCAATTTTTGTCAAAATTAACTGCTGTACTGGGTGCTTACGTTCCAGGTAGTTATTTAAGGGCCAGTGGCGTTGTTGACATATAGCCAACATCCCCGCGTGCTTACCTGAACAGTTGTATTCTAAGGGGCTGCGTTTGCCGGGTGGTATAGGACACTGGAGTACAGAAGGGTCTAAATCAGCTCGCCAGAGGATGTTAAATGCTTGGCGTACCTGCTCGATTGTACCCCTGTGAGAACTGGTAATAATTGCGAGGTCGCGATCGCTTAAATCATAGCGTTCCAATGTCCCTGTACTGGTAACTGCCAGCGCCTGAAATGGTTTGAGTGCGGAACGGACAAATGTAGCTGTTTCCGCATTGCCGGCAACAGTTAGTACTCGTCCTCGGTTGTCACAAACAACAGCTTGGACTGTATGCTTCGATTCGATGATACCTTCACGCAGCAACCGGACTTCCAGTGCTGCGGCTTGAGTGCGCTTGCCCATTGTCATGGGTTAAATTATCTCTTTTTTTTATTAGTCATTAGTCAGTAGTCATTAGTCATTAGTTTTTGGCTAATAACTTCTGACCACTGACTATTTAAAACAAATGCCAAACTATAGTACCAATAACAAAGATTCCCGCCAAGCCAACGAATGTAAATTGTAACCGTTGAATGATGGGTTTGATTTCGTAGGTGACAATTAAGCGATCGCGGTTGAGGACTTCTGGTGGTTTGATCCAGGTTTGACCATCATACCAGCCTGACTCCTCATAAAATACAGTCATGCTGTAGAGGCGATCGCGCACATAAAGCCACCCCAAATATAACCGTAATAGACTTAGTACTACTCCCACACTTGCCCCGGCTGCACCACATAACAGGAAATGCACCAGTTGTTTGTTTGGGGGAAAGCTGGCTGCTGAGACTGGCCCTGCTATTAGCCAAGATAAACCCCAAATCCAGACTAGTTTTGTGGTATACTCTCGCCAATTTAAGACGCAATCACGAAATAACCATGAAGTTTTTAACTCTTCGTACTCATTGAGTGGTTGTTGGTCTACAGGAACCGGACAATTGAAGAGCGACGACTTGATCATGTTGGCTTACCCTCATCCTCATCAGATTTTGGTAGGGGAATACGTTCTGCATGAACCCAGAACGCTTCTAAATTATAAAACTCTCGTTCCTTCGGCATCATAATATGCACAATTACGTCGCCGTAGTCTTGCAGTACCCAGCTACCTTCAACCTTGCCTTCCGTCCGCAATGGTCGGCGATGCCAGTCTGTTTCTACTTTATCCTCAATTGCATCGGCGATCGCTCTCACCTGCACCCTAGAATAGCCAGTCAGCATTACAAAATAATCTGCCAAGTATGACACATCTGCTACTCTCAGCACCAAAATATCGCCTGCTTTCCGGTCTGATGCAGCTTCGGCAATAGTTAGAGCTAATTTTCCGCTCAACTCAGTTGCAGCCTCTGGACTTCTGGTAGCACTCTTGGCTACCGAGACGGATTGTAATGGTATTCCTTGGAAATAATCAGACATTAAACCTCAGGTGCTTTATCCCTTTTGTTACGGTTTTTGAGAATTACTTACAAACAATAATCGAACAGTAAATCTATCTATTGGTTTTTTTGAATACTAACAAAAAAACAGGTATCTATGAGAATGGTTGACAAATTGGCTTATGTATCGCCATGTCATAATCAGTGGTTGCAGGACAGTCTTTTTGTAGCGATATCTACACCAATGGCTATATTTGATACAAATTTGCCTAAATTTACGTACCATTCATCTTTATTTATCGTTCTCTATGACTTTTATCACCCATCAATAAGATAAGTTACCAATGTCATCATTTTTTAACCTTATAAAATATTCTTATTAAGAATTATATATCATGACAGACCTAGTTCTTCTGTCTAAAGTGTGATAGGTCTGATTTTTTTGACTATTTTTCTCATTAACAGGACTTACACTACTGGCACAATAGTAGGGTGCGTCAGATGTGGAAAATTCTTGAATGTGTACGAAATTATTGGGTCTGACGCACCCTACAGTTAGTTTGATTATGACTGATACCGCAGTAAAAGTAGCTTGAGTTATCGAATTAGGAATTTGGTTGAGGTTAGGACTTACGCACCGAGGTAATTGGTGAAGACAGGGTGTAAGGGTGTGAGGGTGTAGGGGTATAGGTTTAGAGTTTTTACACCCCTACACCCCTATACCCCTATACCCTTGCCAAAACCCTTGATTTTTCGTTTTGGTGCGTAAGTCCTAGAGGTTTTCAAAATCGGCGGAAAAGTTTTCAGCAAAATATCACAGAGTCATACATGGGTATACCGTTTGACTTTGTGATACCTGTTTGCTATTAGGTGATGCGAAAATATAATTTAAAGCCAGACAAATCAGACTTCTTGCTTAGAAACTACTTTAGATTCAATAGGTTGACCTTCTGTAGTCACTGAATAGAATAAGCTCTCATATTGATTTAATGCTTGTTCAAAAGCATATTGTTCCATAGCATATTTTCGGCTGTTATAACCCAAAGTTTTAGTTTTTTCAGGGTGTTTGTACAGATCCAGAATTGCTGTTGCTAAAGCTTGAGGATCTTCTGGAGGAACAACAACACCGCCACCACTTTGTCTAATTGCTTTGGCTGCTGTACCGTTATCGGGTACAGATGCTATTAATGCCCTACCACTAGCCAATAAGACTTGAATCTTTGATGGCATATTAAAAGAAATGACATTTTTCTTCTGCACCACCAAGCCGACATCCGCCGCCGCTAACATTTCTGGCAAATGTTCTCTAGGTTGAAAAGGTAATAGTAAAACGTTATCAGCGCCGCAGTCTGTACAATATTTTTGCAGCCTTTCTAAACCCTTTGCTTCCCCAGCTATAACAAAGGCAATTTCGGAAATATCACGTAATTTTGCAGCCGCTTGAATGACAGTTTCTAATCCTTGGGTAAGCGCAATATTACCAGAATATAGCAGTACAAATTTACCATTTAAGTTATGTGCCGCACGGAATTTATTCTCTTCTTTTGGCAAGGGACGAATAAAATTAACATCAACCCAGTTGGGGATCTGCTCTATTTTTTCAGATGATACACCTTTGGAAAGTAAATTTTCTACGAATCCATCGGCAATAACACTAATTTTGGTAGCACTACGATAGGCAAATTTTTCTAATAATGAAAATACTTTGATCAGCCATTTGTTTTTCAGTAAGCCTACATGAATAGCGGCTTCAGGTAGTATATCTTGGAGGTTTAAAACCACAGGACAAGCACGCAACCATCCCAATAAAGACGCAGGTACGCATACAGGTAATGATGGCGAAGTTGATAAAATTACATCAGGCCGCCACCCAAAAAGAGCAGGTAAAAAGCTGGTGACAACAAAACTAGCATCTAGCAGCACTCGATCTAATAGTTTCGGTTGTGGACGAATCCACACGTAACTGCGTTGAATTTTGACACCATTCTTGTATTCTGTAAGATACCATTTACCTCGATAAGCTTCATAGATTTGACGCTCAGGGTAGTTAGGCATAGCAGTGACAACACGCACTTGATGTCCTCGCTTGGCCAGTCCCTCTGCTAATTCCGTCATTAGCGGGGCGATACCAATAGGTTCTGGATAGTAGTTATAAGAGTAAATTAAAATCCGCATAACAAATTAGTCAGAAGTTCCCTGGCTGGTTTGGATAACTAGGGCAATTATTTAGATTGCTTATGAGTTTAAAGCATCTACATACTCAATTCTCTCTTTAGAGTTTTTTTATGTCACTGGTTTTTCCTTGAAGATTAAGTAAAAGTTGTCGTTGCTTTACTCAGTAGGATGTGATAGGTTGACTGTCTATGGTTTAGTCACTATTATGTATCTATTAAATATTCAGTATAGACATAAACCCTATTGCCATTAATTAAGTTTCCATGTAGTAAACAGCAGATATCTACAAATATTGCGTAAAATTGGGGTAATTCACAAATATGGTTGTTGTTTTGTACATAATTAAGCAGTAATTATGCTGTGTTAGAAGAGATTTAGGATTATATTCGGGTCTGTATATTACCTGGGTTTTAGTGTTTTTTAGTTGTTTTGCTCTAGTTGTATATCTTGAGAGTTCAGTTATTAAGTTTAAAGATTTAGTAAAGGAACAACTGTTGAATATTGCAATTACAAATTATATACATTTGTCAAAATCTGGCATCTGCACATAGGAAGACCTATTTGTTGCTAAACCTCCCGTTGAGTGAAGTGAGTTTGACGTAATCAAACCCAACACTAAGATATACATTCAGTTTCTGATATCTACCTCTACGTTGGGTGGCGCTGCGGTTAACCCAACCTACATCTAAAGCACAAGTTTAGCCTTGACACGCCACTACCTAATAACCCAAGTTGCTAGTTACTCTCTTGAGAAAGATGACATAGGGGTACAGAAAAAAGAAAATCCCTCCAGATAGACAATTAGGAGGGATATATGTTAAATGAAATAGTTACCATCTATTCTGTCATAGATGACCTATTGAAAGCGATCGGACATGATGAGGATAGTCGTATTCGTAATGAGCGATGCAGAAATTATCACAACGGCAATAATCGCAGCTATGTACTTTGGTGGTAATCACAGTCAGACTTGCAGCTACATGAAAGACCATAATTTGATGCCGAGAATGTTAGAAAAATCACGATTTAATCGGCGATTACACAATGTCTCGATGTTGCTCAACGATTTATTTCATCAAGTAGGAATGGCACTCAAAGAAATTAGTGAAAATACGGAATATCTTTTAGACTCATTTCCCGTGCCGATATGTGATAATATTCGCATCTTTAATGCGAAATTGATTCAATCAGAAGAATATCGGGGTTATATTGCATCGAAGAAACGTTATTTTTATGGAGTAAGAGTACAGTTATTAACAACCAAAACAGGTATTCCGGTGGAATTTGTGTTCATGCCAGCTAGCGCCACAGATATACGGGGATTGAGTGCTTTACCCTTGAATTTACTACCAGGGAGCCAAGTTTACGCCGATTCAGCCTATCTTGATTACACTGTAGAAGATGACTTGATGCAAACCAGTCAAATCTCGATGCAAGTCATGCGAAAAAGTAACTCTAAACGCCAAGATGCGCCGTGGACTCACTACATTAAACAGTCTATTCGTCATTACATTGAAACCGTGTTTAGCAGCATTACCAGTCGTTTTCACAAATCTATTCATGCGGTGACGTTTGAAGGGTTTTTACTGAAATTACAAGCTTTTATTTTTGCCTACACTCTGCAACAAGCTTTTCTTGACTAAGTTGTAAATGTCACTTTATCTTCAACTACACTGAATATTTCTGATTGCATTTTCATGGTGATTGGAGTTCGGACAATCCCTCATTTACTGTGCCTACACTTTCCATCTCCTCTTTTATCTTTTATTACCCGCAACTTGGGTTAATATCGACTCTAGTTGTTAGTTTCTAGCCTCGACCTACTTATGTCATATTTAGATATTGCTAATTTAGGCGAAGATTTTGTAGCCCAATGGTTACAATTTACGGGTTGGATGATTTTACAACGTCAATTCAGTTGCCGTTGGGGCGAGATTGATATTATAGCTCAACATAGTGAAAATATTCGAGAACCCATACTCGCATTTGTCGAAGTTAAAACACGTAGTTTCGGTAGCTGGGATGATGGGGGAAGAGGTGCAATTACGCTAAAAAAGCAAGCAAAAATTGAGCGAACAGCGAGGATATTTTTAGCCGAATACCCTGAAAAATCTAACTATACCTGTCGCTTTGATGTGGCTATTGTTTCTTATGAAATAGCTTCTAAAAATCAACGTCAGTTATCTGTTACTCAGGAACCGATAGCTGTCTGTTCAGTTGGAGAATACAAATTTCAATTACAAGAATATATTCCCGCAGCTTTTGAATACTTATAGAAGGGAACAGGGGACAGGGGACAGGGTGAAAAACCCTTTTATTTAAGGGTTTACGATTATTCTATCTCCTAATCTGTGCGGCACTATAAGAATCCGATTTAATTTCTGTATCCCTTACGGGAGCGTAGCCATAAAATTCTCAGTATCTGTAGGGTGGGTATTTCGTACCTTATCGTGGTCTTGGTGGGCAGTGCATCGGCCTACTGTTGATAACTGCTACTAATAACTTTTAAAGGATGGGAGTTTAGGGATTCTCTTCTTAACTGATAAATGAGAATCGTTTTAGGTACTTGTTGATAATTATTATTTTTAAATATGCTATTAAAAAATTATAAATTTTTTAGGATATTGGTAACTGGTTGTGGATGAGAATTTATATCATCAATTACCAATCACCAATGATCACTTGTTAAGTCCACGATTCAATCTCATTGATATTAGGCCAATGTTTCTGGACAGTAACCTAGTCCTCTGACAAACTGTTGACGGAAAGCTTCTATCTCTTCTCTTTCCGGGCTACCATGTGAAACGATCGCTACTTGATAGCGGCGCATAACATCTACAGGACACTGGCCGGCTTCTAAACTCCAAAGTGCCATTTGCACACGCATAGGTGGTTCATAGCTAATGCCTAGTTCGTAGAGGAAAGCTCGAAAATCACCATCTTCTTGGGCAGATATAGGGGTTTTCAGTTTGATCCTAACCACCCAACCATCTATTTGATGAATCACGGTGACGAACGAAACAGGTAACTGGGGCCTAGCGTGTAGGTATTGAACGACCCTTAGAGTTAAACTGGCATTTGCCAGGTAATACAGGTATTCCATGTCGGTGCTTGGGATCAAAGCCAATCTTACACTTCTATCTTCCTCAATTAATTTGTCTGTTGGTAGGGTAAATGCCCCCGTCTTTGCATGGGGAACCTTACCCATCTTTGATTAACTTGCTTTAAGTATTACCTATTAATGTCAATCTTATAATTTAAATCTAAAAATTGACTACTTTTGTCACAAAGACGCAACCAAACTTATCCTCACCATTGAAAATTTCCATGAAGAAAGACATATCACAATTAAATCCCGATCAAATCTCTACGACAGCAGTGGAAGCTACAAATTTAGATTTTTCACTTGCTGGGTATGACTACGAATTACCTCCAGAGAGAATTGCCCAAAACCCCGCAGTTCCCAGAGATAGTTCTCGTCTGCTAGTCGTCAATTCTCAAACTACAGGTAAGGAAACATTACCTCTACATTATATTTTTCGTGATTTGCTAGATATTCTGCGTCCTGGTGATTTATTAATCATGAATGATACAAAAGTTATCCCCGCACGTTTATTTGGGCGCAAAACCTCCGGTGCAGAAGTGGAGATTTTATTACTAGAGGAACGTAAATTTAACTGTTGGTTGGCTTTAGTTAAGCCCGGAAAACGTTTTAAAAAAGGTACGCAGATTATTTTTGAGAGGTTGGGGACTGGGGACTGGGGATCGGGGACTGGGGATCGGGGACTGGGGAATGGGTTAGATTCTTCAGTTTATGGCACTGAGTTAACTGCTACTGTTTTAGAAACTGATGCAGCGACGGGGGGGCGTTTATTACAGTTTGATTTACCCCAAGGGCAATCTTTGGTGCAGGTTTTGGATCAGTTTGGGGAAATACCGTTACCACCTTATATTACTGCATCCCAAGCGGCGGATGAACAGTATCAAACTGTGTATGCCGAACAACCAGGTGCGATCGCTGCGCCTACGGCTGGGTTACACTTTACTCCAGAGTTGCTAGAAAAGTTAGGCGATCGCAATATTCATCAAGCTTTTATTACCCTTCATGTTGGTGTAGGAACTTTCCGCCCTGTGGAAGTGGAAGATGTGGCGACTCATCAAATGCACGAAGAATGGATAGAAGTAAGCGCCGCTACAGTGGAAAAAATTAAGGCGACTAAAGCAGCAGGCGGAAGAATTATCGCTGTGGGGACAACTGTAGTCCGTGCTTTGGAAGGTGCGGCTGTTTCTGGTGAATTGCAAGCATTTTGCGGCAAAACTAACTTATTTATTTATCCTGGCTACAAATGGCAAGTTGTAGAAGGTTTAATTACTAATTTTCACCTACCACGTTCTAGTTTATTAATGCTGGTGAGTGCGTTGATTGGGAGAGAGCGTTTGTTAAATATATACCAAGAAGCGATCGCTTCTGGCTATCGTTTCTATTCTTTTGGTGATGCTATGTTGATTTTGCCGGAAGGAGTTAGTCAGTTGACAGTTGACAGTTGACAGTTATCAGTTATCAGGTTGTTTCCACTGTTCACTGTCCCCAAAAATTTAATTTTGCATTTATAACTTTTTATACTGTAGTGGGTACTCTGACTTATAAGGATCTTAACAATAAGTACAGAGATTCCACTATGTATAGAAAATTTCAATCAAAACGGTGGTCTTGCGGTTTGTCGTCAATTACTAGCCACTATACTTGTGATTGGCAAAAGCCGCATTTGGGTTTTCTCTGTGCTGCATCAGCTTTTTTGGTGTTGGCTACACCGACAATTGTGAATTTACCAGGAAGCAAGTTGCTGGCACAAGTTCCTGTTTCTCAAGATTTGCAAACAGCTAGTCTTTATCAACAAGGTGTTACGCGCTATAACCGCACTGACTTGCAAGGTGCAGAGAATGCTTTCCGCCAAGCGTTGCAGCGAGAACCTAATTTAGCAATGGCTAGATATTATTTGGGGAATATATTCCTGATGCAAAAGCGTTTGGATGTGGCGGTTCAGGAATATGCGGAAGCAGTTAGACTTAACCCCAGTTTGGCAGATGCTTATTATAACTTGGGGCTAACATTGCAGCAACAAGGAAAAAATGATGATGCAATTAGAGCTTATCGCCAAGTTTTGGTGATAGAGCCAACAAGGGTAGATGCTCATTATAATTTGGGTTTGGTCTTATACGAACAAGGATTATTAGGGGAAGCGATCGCCACATATCAAGATGCAGTTAAGCTTGCTCCAACTCAAGCCAATGCTCATCATAATTTAGCGATCGCACTGCAACAGGCTGGTAAAATTGAGGAGGCGATCGCAGCTTATAGAGAAGTTTTGAAGTTAGATCCCAAAAATGCCGCAGCTTACAACAATTTAGGTAGCCTCATCGCTAGACAAGGTAAACCTGATGAAGCTATAGCTTTTTATATTCGAGCTGTTCGCCAAAACCCCAGAAATGCCTTAGCTTACTATAACTTGGGTGTTACTTTATATAATCAAGGCGACTTGAAAAGAGCTAATAGTGCTTTGCAACGCGCTCAAGAAGAATACCGCCAGCAAGGTAATCTAGAACAAATAGCGAAAACTGAGCAATTAATGCAGCAAGTAGTCCTGAAAATCGAAGAACAAAAACTGCAACCAAGACAAGCATCTGCACCACAGCCCACAGCCAGCCTCATAGAACAATTAACTCAACTAGCAACGCAAAGAAAACAGCCAGCTAATTCTGGTGAAATACCTGTTTCTGCTGAACCACAGCAGTTTCAACCAATATTCCCTAGTCCATCGCCAGAGAAACTTAATAGTAATAGCAATTCATAATTTGTAATTGGTAATTGACAGTATTTTTGATAAGACGGGCATTTTACCCGTCTTAATTTTTGGTTTTATAGCAGTAGCCACATAAATTAGGACATGGATAATCATAAAATCTTTTAAAAAGCAGCGATTGAGCGCCTCTTAAGAGTCCCCTGTCACCTGTCCCCTACTATAGTTAAATTGGTAGACGATTAATATCTTTATTACAACCTATAACTACCATTGCTGAACCACGTTCTAAACGTTTACCGGGGTTTGGGTTAATTTGGAACTTACCATCCTGACTGACAGCTAACAAATTCAAGCCGTAACGGTTGCGTAGTTGTAATTCTGCGATCGTTTTACCATGAAATTCATCTGGCACGATTAATTCTACGATACTATTATCTGGATCGAGGTCGAATCTATCAAGAATAGATGGTTTTGTCAGTGTACGTGCTAATGCACAACCCGCTTCATATTCAGGAAAGACCACATGATCCGCACCTACTCGCTTTAGTAGCTTGTAATGAACTTCACTAGAAGCTTTAGCAACTACATGAGGTACGCCACTTTCTTTGACATTTAAAGTTGTAATGACGCTTTCTTGTACATAGTTACCAATTGCCACAATTACCGTATCAAATTCAAAAATACCAGCTTCCTTGAGGGCTGCTGGTTCAGTTGAATCTAGTTGTAAAGCATGACCAACTATTTCCTCAGTCAAAGCTGCTGATACTCGTTTTTCATCTATATCTGTTGCTAGCACTTGATACCCTAATTTATGCAGTGTTGAACAAACAGAACGACCAAAACGACCTAAGCCAATTACAGCAAACTGGCTATTATCTTTGCGTAAACTGCGAAAAAAACCCAGCGATGACAAATTCACAGTTGAAATCCTTATTATTATCTGTATTCAAAGCAAAAACTCTTAGGCTAGATTAATTAAAAGTTGTATTTTGCTTGTTCTTTCAAATTTTATCAGTTGTCAGTTGTCAGTTATCAGTTGTCAGTTATCAGTTGCTATTTTTCACTGCTTTCTGTTACCCTCCTCTCAGGGGTTAGGAGCGGCTTAGGGACTTCCAGAAATTCAATTATTCAATGAGAGAAAGCGGAGAAACTGACTATATTCTTCCTCCCCTGCTCCCCCTGCTTCCCCTGCTCCCCCATCTCACCAAAGTGATTGTATATTTTTTTAGTTGGAAGTCCCTTACTCCCTCATCCCAAGACTATCCTACAAGTAGGTTTTCTTCGGGATAGTGAATTCTAGTTGGGCGAGGATCTCCTAATATAGCAGACATGAGTAGTAAAACCCCTACTCTGCCTATATACATAGTCATAATTAAAACTATTTTCGCGGCGGGAGACACGGTAGCTGTGATACCTGTGGAAAGACCTACAGTAGCGAAGGCTGAAACTACTTCAAATATAATTTGGATAAAATCCAGTTTTGGGTCTGTGAGAGATATCAAAATCGTTGCTAGAATGACGGTTGCTATAGAACCAACTAGAACACCAACTGCTTTTAAAATTAGAGAAATCGCTATCTTCCGTTCATACAATAAAACTTCTTCTTTACCTTGAAGAATTGCTTTAGTACAGCTAGTTAAAACTCTTAAGGTAGTGGTTTTCATGCCTCCTCCTGTACCGCCTGGACTAGCACCAATAAACATGAGGGCAATTGTGATAAATAAACCAGCCGTGGTCATTTTACCAATATCAATGGTGTTAAAACCCGCAGTTCTAGGGGTTACTGATTGAAACCAAGCTACTAAAAACTGATCATGTAAACTGAGTAAACCAAAGGTTTGGGGGTTTCTAATTTCTATAAAGAAGAACGCTATTGTGCCGGCTACTAACAGGATTAATGTTGTGCTGGTTGCTACTTTGAAATCCAGGGAAAATACTAGAGTTGCTTTTTTCTTCTTGAGGAGGCGATCGCGCAACCAAATATATGCCTCTAAAATTACCTGATATCCAATCCCTCCAAAGATAATTAATCCTGTTACTGTGAAAACAACCAAAAAGGAAGATTGATAGCCGATTAAATTATCTTTAAACAAGCTAAATCCGGCATTATTCCAAGAATTAACACTATGAAAAATTGCTAACCATAGTCCCTGATTCCATCCATATTGAGGAACAAATGCAAATAATAGTAAAAACACACCAGTAATCTCAAAAATAAGAGTTGTGGCAATAATTGAGCGAATAACTTGGGTGCTACCACTCATCCCAGGGCGGTCTAACGCTTGCTGAATGGCTATTTTTTGCCGTAGGTCAAATTTACGACCAATGAGCAAAATCAAAAAGGTGGTGCTTGTCATGTAGCCTAAACCACCAATTTGCACTAACAAGGTTATAAACAACTGTCCCCAGAAGGAAAAATAAGTACCAGGATCAACTACAGATAATCCAGTTACGCAAACGGCTGATGTTGAGGTAAATAAAGCCACAATCAGGTTATTCCATGTACCACTACTGGTAGAAAAAGGCATCATCAGCAAAAGAGTTCCTACTGCAATAACAGCCAGAAATCCCAGACAAACTGTGCGTGAAACAGTCATAAACAATTAAACATCCAATACTTAACAGTCAAAATCATTACCTTGGCTAGCTCATAGGGGTTGTTTGATTAAAAGCTTTAGCTGTAAACTTTTACCGACAAGAGCCATCAGCCTGATTATCAATTTTAGGACTTAAAAACTTTCTTATCTAATTAAAAACACACATGGTAGCCTACAAATATGTTTTTTTAACAGTGAACAGTAAACAGTGATCAGTTAAATCCTTGGGGAAACACCACACCAATTAGTGGAAGGCTTTGGTGGCGCTTCTTTATCCCCTACCACAAGCCGTCAGAACTGATAACTGATAACTGATAACTGATAACTGATTTCTGTTTTGTCTTAACACTGCTTTTTCCATGAGTGCAACACTTTACCAAAGAATTCAGCAATTCTACGATGCCTCCTCCGGGCTATGGGAGGATATCTGGGGCGAACATATGCACCACGGGTATTATGGTGCAGATGGGACTGAGCAAAAAAATCGTCGTCAGGCGCAAATCGATTTAATCGAAGAATTGCTCAATTGGGCAGATATAGAAAGGGCAGAAAATATACTAGATGTGGGCTGCGGTATAGGGGGTAGTTCTCTATATTTAGCCGCAAAATTTCAGGCTCAAGCTACAGGAATTACTTTAAGCCCAGTACAAGCCGCTAGAGCCACGGAACGCGCCAAAGAGGCTGGTTTAAGTGGTAGGAGTCAGTTTCTAGTCGCCAATGCTCAAGCAATGCCTTTTGAGGATAATTCTTTTGACTTGGTTTGGTCGCTGGAAAGTGGCGAACATATGCCAGATAAAACCAAGTTTATGCAGGAGTGTTATCGAGTGCTGAAACCAGGCGGTACGTTGATTATGGTGACATGGTGTCACCGTCCTACAGATGAAACGCCATTAACAGCAGATGAACAAAAGCACCTAGAAGATATTTATCGAGTGTATTGCTTGCCTTATGTAATTTCCTTACCAGAATATGAAGCCATAGCTCGTCAACTTCCATTAAATAATATCCGCACTGCTGACTGGTCAGTGGCAGTTGCACCATTTTGGAATGTAGTTATTGATTCTGCATTTACTCCCCAAGCAATTATCGGGTTATTACTTGCTGGTTGGACTACTATCCAAGGGGCGCTGTCCCTGGGGTTGATGCGTCGCGGCTATGAGCGTGGGTTAATTAAGTTTGGGTTACTGTGCGGAAATAAGTAGGCGCTAAAGGTGCAATTACACCCTCCCCAGTACCCAGCCCCCAGTCCCTTATGTAAGCTACTCATGAGCCAAACTCAAAAAAGTCCGTTGCAACGTAAACCATTACCATTCTCTTTCCAGTGGCTTTATGCTTTTTGGAAATTTTCCCGTCCACACACAATTATCGGCACGAGTCTGAGTGTGTTGGGTTTATATTCAATTTCTATTGCTGTTAGTTCGACAGGTTTTGCTGTTTCGCAGATAATTTCTGTTTTAGGTGCATGGTTAGCCTGTATATGTGGCAATGTTTATATCGTAGGGTTAAATCAATTAGAAGATATTGAAATTGATAAAGTTAATAAGCCTCACCTACCTTTAGCTTCAGGGGAATTGAGCCGTAAACAAGGGCAATTGATTGTCATTTGTACAGGCATTACTGCTTTATTATTGGCTTGGTTAAATGGCCCTTATTTGTTGGGGATGGTGGCTATTAGTTTGGCGATTGGTACAGCATATTCTTTACCACCAATCAGGTTAAAACAGTTTCCTTTTTGGGCGGCTTTGTGTATTTTTTCAGTTAGGGGAACTATTGTTAATCTGGGATTGTATCTACACTTTAGTTGGTTACTGCAAAATAAACAGGCAATTCCTTTATCTGTGTGGGTATTGACTGTATTTATCTTAATATTTACTTTTGCGATCGCCATTTTTAAAGATATCCCCGATATGGAAGGCGATCGCCTCTACAATATCAAAACTTTCACCATCCAATTAGGGCCACAAGCTGTATTTAATTTCGCCCTGTGGGTACTAACCACTTGTTACTTAGGCATGGTAATAATTGGAGTGCTACGATTAGGTGCGATTAACCAAGTGTTTCTGGTAATTTCTCATTTAATTCTGCTGTGTTGGATGTGGATGCAGAGTTTAGCAGTAGATATACATGATAAGACTGCGATCGCCCAATTCTATCAGTTCATTTGGAAGCTATTTTTCCTAGAATACTTAATATTCCCCATTGCCTGCCTTTTAGCTTGAAACCATGCTCAACAATTTGCAATTAACTGATATTCTGGCGACTATAGCAGTCCTTATTAGTATCACACTGCTGATTTACTTCGCTGTTAAAACATTAATTACATCCAATGCTTTTCAAACAGGCGTTAATCTTTATCAACAAAAAGATTATCAAGGTGCAGAAGCAGCTTTTCGTCGAGTTATATCTATCAACTCAACCAATGATGTAGTCCGCTTGTTTTTAGGCGATACCTTAAGGGAACAAGGTAAAATTGCCGAAGCCACAGAATTATTTCAAGAAGTAATTCGCCGCAGCCCAAAAAACCCCCAAGGTTACTTACGTCTAGCAACTATCCTCATGGAGCAAGATAAACAAGCAGAAGCTAAAACTAACTTACAACAAGCTCAAGAATTATTACAAAAACAGCGTCAACCAGAAACAGCCAAAAAAATTGCTCGACTATTAGAGCAAATGGAATCTAAATCAAATTAAGTTCGTAGTAAGGACTTTAGTCCTTCCGCCATATTGCGAAAAGTAAAAACTAGAGCGCATCTCAACATTGTTTGACACAACTCCGATAAAAATAGTTTTCAGTAACAATACTGTTCATCCATAATAACTATGTCTCAACCAACTATAGAATCAATCCTGCAAGAGAAACGCTTATTTCATCCCAGCCGCGAATTTTCTCAAAACGCCCAGATTAAAAGCTTAGAAGACTACCAGAAGCTTTATGATAGAGCCAAAGCCGATCCGCAAAAGTTTTGGGCTGAGTTAGCCGAAACTGAATTGCATTGGTTCCAAAAATGGGATACAATATTAGATTGGCAACCACCCTTTGCTAAATGGTTCGTGGGTGGAAAGATTAACATTTCCTACAACTGTTTAGATAGACATCTGACAACTTGGCGCAAAAATAAAGCCGCCCTAATTTGGGAAGGAGAACCTGGAGATTCCCGCACCCTCACATATGCCCAACTGCATCGGGAAGTTTGCCAGTTCGCCAACGTATTGAAACAATTGGGAGTGCAAAAAGGCGATCGCGTCGGTATTTATATGCCGATGATTCCCGAAGCGGCGATCGCCATGTTAGCCTGTGCCAGAATAGGCGCACCTCATAGTGTGGTATTTGGTGGTTTTAGTGCCGAAGCATTGCGCGATCGCCTCATTGATGCCAAAGCTAAGGTAGTAGTGACAGCTGATGGTGGTTGGCGCAAAGATGCGATCGTTCCTCTCAAGGAACAGGTGGATAAAGCTTTAGCCGATGGTGCTGTTCCCAGTGTAGAAAATGTCCTAGTTGTCAAGCGTACCGGACAAGAAGTTTATATGCAGTTGGGAGGACGCGATCATTGGTGGCACGACTTACAAAAAGGCGCATCCGCCGATTGTCCCGCCGAACCAATGGACAGCGAAGACTTGCTATTTGTCCTCTACACTTCCGGTAGCACAGGCAAACCCAAAGGCGTTGTCCATACCACGGGTGGTTATAACCTATACACTCACATGACCACCAAATGGATTTTCGACCTGCAAGACACAGACGTATATTGGTGTACAGCAGACGTAGGTTGGATTACAGGACACAGCTACATAGTTTACGGCCCCCTCTCTAACGGTGCAAGCACTCTCATGTATGAAGGAGCGCCCCGTGCCTCAAATCCTGGGTGTTTCTGGGATGTGATTGAGAAATACGGTGTAAATATTTTTTATACCGCGCCTACAGCCATTCGCGCCTTTATTAAAATGGGTGAACACCATCCCAAAGCCCGTAACTTGTCTTCCTTGCGATTATTGGGAACCGTGGGTGAACCCATCAACCCTGAAGCTTGGATGTGGTATTACAAAGTGATTGGTGGCGAACGTTGCCCTATCGTTGATACTTGGTGGCAGACCGAAACCGGCGGTATCATGATTACACCGCTTCCGGGAGCAATTCCCACCAAACCCGGTTCCGCCACCCGTCCCTTCCCTGGCATCCTTACGGATATTGTGGATTTAGAAGGTAATTCTGTCCCTGATAATGAAGGCGGTTACTTAGCAGTGCGTTATCCCTGGCCAGGGATGATGCGGACAGTCTACGGTGATCCTGAACGCTTCCGCCGCACCTACTGGGAACATATACCCCCCAAAGATGGTAACTATATATACTTTGCTGGCGATGGTGCAAGAAAAGATGAAGATGGCTACTTCTGGGTCATGGGGCGTGTAGATGATGTATTGAATGTATCAGGGCATCGCCTGGGTACAATGGAAGTAGAATCAGCCTTAGTATCGCACCCAGCCGTGGCTGAAGCGGCCGTAGTGGGTAAGCCAGATGAACTCAAAGGGGAGGAAGTAGTAGCTTTTGTTACCTTAGAGGGTACTTATAAAGCCAGTGATGACTTGAGTAAAGAACTGAAGCAGCACGTAGTCCAAGAAATTGGTGCGATCGCTCGTCCCGGCGAAATCCGCTTTACCGACGCATTACCCAAAACGCGATCGGGTAAAATCATGCGCCGCCTACTACGAAATCTCGCCGCCGGACAAGAAGTCTCTGGTGATACCTCTACCCTAGAAGATAGAAGCGTCTTAGACAAATTACGAGAAGGCGCATAAATATAGTAGGGGACAGGGGATAGGTTACAGGGGACAGGCTAAAAACCTTTTTAGTATTAGGGTTTCGTAATTCCTCTATTTCCTACCCAATCCCCAATCCCTTAAGGATAAACACCCCTATCACTCAACGCTTGAGCCACCCTACCCACTCCTAAAGTATAAGCTGCTAACCGCAAAGGAACTTGCCGCATCTTAGATTGTTGAATCACCTGACGATAAGCTTGCACCATCAAATGTTCCATTTCCCGGTTAACACGCTCTTCATCCCAAAATAGGTAAGAAAGACCTTGCACCCATTCCAAATAACTCACCACCACACCCCCAGCATTCGCCAAGATGTCTGGTAATACAGTCACACCCCGCGCCTCTAGCACTCGGTTAGCTTCCAACGTCACAGGCCCGTTAGCCGCTTCCGCCACAATTTGCGCTTGTATCTGATCTACATTTTCCTCAGTGATTTGGTTTTCCAATGCGGCGGGAATCAAAACATCACAAGGTAAAGTTAGCAACTCTGCATTACTGATAGGTTCTGATTGGGGAAAACCTACAATACTCTTACGATTTTCCGCAGCATAAGCTTTTAATGCCGGAATATCCAGACCATCGGCCGCAAATACACCGCCTTCCGCAGTAGAGACAGCGATAATTTTCGCTCCAGCTTGGTAAAGTAATTCAGCCGCCGCACCGCCGACATTACCAAAACCTTGAATAACTACTCGCACCCCATCTAGAGATTTACCCAAATCTGCGAGTGCTTCATGCACAATAATCATTACACCCCGTCCAGTCGCCATTTCCCGTCCCCGTGAACCACCAACGGAAAGCGGCTTACCTGTGACAACTCCCGGTACAGCGTGACCAACATTCATGGAATAAGTATCCATCATCCAAGCCATCTCACGGGCAGATGTACCCACATCTGGCGCGGGAATATCGAGTGCAGGGCCAATATCTTTAATCAACTCGCTAGTATAACGACGAGTAATTCGTTCTAATTCACCCACACTATAATTTTGTGGATCTATGGCAATACCTCCCTTCGCACCACCATAGGGAATTCCCAGCAGCGCACATTTCCAAGTCATCAACATGGCTAATGCTGATACTTCGTTGAGGGTGACAGCCGGATGGTAACGTGTTCCGCCTTTGTAGGGGCCTAAAATATCAGAATGCTGTACCCTATATCCTGCCAGAACCCGAATATCACCATTGTCTAGTTTTACAGGAATAGAAACTGTGACTACTCGGCGGGGGTGGCTGAGAATTTCCAGTGTCCCTTGGTCTAGCCTTAATTCTTTCGCAGCCTCTTCTAAGTAGCTACAGGCTTGATCAAAGGGGCAAATATGACCTGGAGTAGCACCTGCCAATGGTAGCGTCGGCATGGAAACCATAAAATTCTCTCCTATTCGCAGTATCTTTGCGAACTAGATATATATTACCTAGCTTATCTTGTATTTTTATAAAAAGTGTTAATTTTGTAGTTTTTGTTACATTTTTATTTCCGTTTTTTGATATTGAAGGTTGGGTGTCAAAATATAGGAGCAATTAGAGGCTGTCAACGAGAATATACAGCACATTTCATTGGAGTGAGGGACATCAGGACGGGCAAGATGCCCACCCCACAATAGTTTTAGCATCTATATTTGTACTTAATTTACCTGCAACTTGCTATATTCCTTTTCGTATGGCAGTTACCGCTTGCGGGTGTATCGACGTTTTCCCGAAAAGCGGATGCTTCAGGTAGTTATATACTTAAACAAAACCGCTTCAGAATTGGTATATCAAAATACGTTGATTATTCAAAACCTCAGATATGAATTTACCGTCATCCGTTTATGGGAGCAGCCTCCAGAGATATTCTTGAGAACAGCAGGATTACTACCATTTGCTGTTTTAAGTAATACTGATGACAAAATAAAGACTTTGCGCTAAGTGGGAACAGTTATTGATAGTATAGGCGATCGCCAAATGCAAAATAATATCACAGCATCAACAGCAATATTGGCTGGGCTAGTATTAGAACAAGAGGTAATTCAGCGTTTACCTAAAACAGCAAGAAGGCTCACGTCTCACCCGTTAGGGGAGTGTAGGTAGTTCACTCAGGAGAGATACGATGCGCGAGTCGGTAATTTATCAAATGATTAAAGACGAAGGCTTAGAGGAAGGAAAACAGGAAGGTAGCCAACAAAAAGCGCGGGAAATAGCCCTTTACTTGATAGCAGAGGGCATGGGAATTGAGGCAAACACCTACGGTGGGCTTGCGCCAACGCTCGCATTACTGGTTTAACAGTGGAAGTTGTGCAACAATTACAACAGCAAGGCTGAAACTACTTGAGTTAGATAAACACCTCTGGGGTAAAGTTGCCGTGAAGACCGTAGGGTACATGATGCTTGAGATGTAGCCGTGCTACAGGCCCTTTATCAAAATTACTGGCATCCAAAATTACCACATCCGAACGATGATGAGCCGCATCATAAACTAAAGCCAGTATCCAACCATCATCTTCTTTTTCTGCACCCGGACGGGGAACAAAGACAGGTTCACCCATAAAACCGCGAGGTGCAGCACTCCAAAGCTGTTTTTCCCCAGACACTAAATCTATTTTCAGTAAAGCTTGCAATGGTGCGTTTCCACTAGCTGCATGAGCCGCACCGATATAGAAGTATCGATAAGAACGCCCTACACAAGCAGGATGGATAGTAGGAAATTCACAACAACGAGCCTCAATTAACTGGCGTTCTACCGTCCCATTCTTGAGGTTAAGGTAAAAACGCCACAGTTGTCCAGGTGCGATCGCCTCAAAATCCACTTGACGAAAATCACTTGCTGGCTCTACTCCTGGTAAAGAATCGTAACAAATAGAGTCTACAAAAATTTCCTCTCCCCCAGCAAAAGCATTAATGTGATGGAAAATGAAACCTGATCGCACCTCTAATATTTTGACTTCCTTTTGTCCTGGTTGAGGAAAACGGGGAATCACAATAATTTTTGTGGGCTGATTTGGTTGTACTTGAATACATTCCCCAGCACCGCGTAGTCCTAAAGCGAAAGGTATAGGGTTAAAATTAACAGGATTTTGAAAGAAAATACAGTAATTAGAGGTAATGACAAAATCGTGAATAAAACAAAATCCCGGCACATTATGAGCGTGCTTCCTCACAACCTCACCTGCGAGATTTAGCTCAAAAATAGTAATTGTAGTAGATAATCCTGGCTTAATAGAAAAATTAACTAAGCAAGGTGCGCCATTATCTTGTTCGCAACTAGGGTCAATACGAGGATGAGCGCCAAAAGCTTCACCTTCTGACAAAACACCATTAAAATATTCTCTACCCAGTGTTTCCAAGGTTTTGGCATCAAGGCGATAAGGTTCCGCAGCTTCCCACAAAGCTAAAAGTTTATTACCCCAATAAATAACGTTGGTGTTAGCAATATTTTTTATTTTGAAATCAAAAATATTAGCTAACCAACCGCCAGGCTTTTGAGTACCAAATACACCACGGTGGAGAATTTTCCCAGCCTGTTTTTCCGCTATATACCCTTCTGTATGCACAAAACGGTTGCGGTAATGAGCGCGTCCATTAACAAATGTGATGCGGCTAATCATCCCGTCACCATCAAACGGGTGATGAATGCTTTGCCCATTTACATCAAATAATCCTGGCCCATTTCTAAACAGAGTACCTTGCAATTCTGGAGGAATTTGCCCTTCGACATCATCAATCCAATAATCGAACTCCTGGTTTAAGGATTTATACCCCCCTTGCCAGTCTTCACGAGTATATGACTTTTGTAAAGTGTCTTTTTCTTGAGTTTTGAAACTTTGCATATTTAAAAAGAGAGTAAGAAATAAAAAACTTTTTCTCTGTGACTTGGTGTCTCTGTGGTAAAAAAATATTTAAACACAGAGGCACAGAGACACAGAGTATGTGTCTGACAAAAGTGAGTCTTTATTCAGGTACTAAATTAGAGACTTGGCTATTAGCAGAATCTGGTAATAATCCAGAGGTTTCACTCTCGGTATCATCGGCTGGTAGCCATTGGAGAAACGGTAATGGTAATAATGTGCTGAGATTAGTAATTAATACCAAAAGCCAAAGTGAATCAAAGTTAGTTTCGGTAATTCCTAGCCAGTGCATAATGATGGCTCCCACTTCATAGGAAACCATGCCTGCTAAATTGAAGACTGACATTAATAAGGCAAATAATGTCGCTTCTACACCAGGAGGGCAGAGTCTGGCAGATAATACCAACACTGGCATATAGGCGATTTGTCCCATGACGGTGAGAACCAAGCTATCACCCAAACTAAACCAATGGTCATCTATACCTAAAGCTCTGTTTGTGTGTGTGACTAGAAGTAACATTGTCATTCCTAAGACTGTAGAAATGACTGTACTCCAACCAAAAATTAGTCGAAAGGAAACAGTTTTTAAGAAACGTTGAAAAATCCAAACACCAATTAGAGTGGCGAGGCTGGTTACTAAACGTACTCGTCCTAAAAATTCAGGTTCAAAGTGGAGTTCGTTGGTACTGAAGAAGAAAAAGGCTGCATCGGCTGTGGGTGTGGCTTGCCAGATGAAAATAAATGCCGTGGGTAGCCAAATACTTTTTTGTGCGACTGCTTGACGTAGTTGCTGTAGTTGATGCTTGACACTGAGGAGATTGGTATTGTCCCCATCTTTACTAACGGGAGACTCAGCAATCAACCAAGCCACGCCTGAGACAATCAGAGGGAATGAGGCGGTAATCCAAAAGACGGTGCGGGTAGTAAAATGCTCAAGTAACAACCCGCTAAAATATGCTGTAATCAAGCCACCAAAGGCAGAAGCACCCCAGCATAATGATTGCAGTGAACCAACATGAGCCACAGATTCTGCTCTGGCGCGTTCCACAACTAGGGAGTCAACTATGACATCACTAACAGCAACTGAGAGGGAACCGAGAGCGATCGCCAAAGCCGCCGCCCAGCTAGTATGAACTATGGTGGCCAAACTCACCCAAGAAATCGCCCCCAATATTCCCGATAGCACTAAATATGGTCGGCGACGGTAGCCAAATATCGGTAAGCCATCCGAGATAAAGCCAAACAACGGCTTAATCATCCAAGGTAAGGCCACAACCCCTAATAAGGCTGATACCTGTACAGGACTTAGCAATAATTCATCCTTGAGAAAAAAGCTGACGGCTAGCCGCGCCAAACCCAAAATTCCTTGGACAAAGTAGACGCTGAGAATGGCAATTAATTCGGCAGTAGGTTCATTACCGAAGAAAATCTGTTTTGTTACTGAGTCTTTGACCTTGGACAAGCCAGAGGAGTCAATCAGCATTTGATGAATATTCTTTAAGTTTTATCGACTTTTCTATCATATCTATTTCTGAAAGGATGGGCTGCATAAATATTGTGTTTGCCAATTTATTGGCGAAAGTCTGCTCTACAGATACTTAAGTGGTCATCAAGATTTACGTATTTAATTTGTCATTAAATTTACAAAAAACTAGCTTTATTTACACAAGTTTTATATGTATCTATATATTTTTGTGAAATGATACTTTTTATAACAAGTTTAATTACGCTCATAGAGCTAATTATTACTTGATCTCGACGTAACACATTGAAAACTGTTCTCTCACAAGCTAGCAATACTCATCGAATATCAGAACTTACTCTGTGTAATCCATTGTATTTCATGATGTAATTTTACAGGGTAAGTAATATTGCTGTGATTTATTAAATACACAAAAAAGTCACAAGCAGAACTTAAGCAAAATTACTTGCAACTTCAAATTTTGCTTAACAGCAGTTAAACGAAGAGTTGTGCTTTAGGCATTTGAAATTAGCAATTAATTTTGATGGGGTACTTAAAACTCTTACCAAGCCAATTGAAGGAGTAGAAGTAAAATTCATGGCTAATATATTTGGAACATCCGGCAATGATTTTCTTGTCGGTACTTCTGACAACGATCTCATCTTGGGTTTTGATGGCAATGATATCCTTAACGGTGGGTTAGGTGCAGATACCCTAGAGGGTGGTAATGGCAATGACAGCTACTTCGTAGACGACTTAGGTGATGTAGTTATAGAAGCCACTAACGATGGACTCGGTGGTGTAGATACAGTCACTTCCTCAGTGACCTTCACCCTGGGATTTGGTCTAGAAAACCTGACATTGATTGGTTCTGCCAACATTAACGGTACTGGCAATAGCAATAACAACATCATCACTGGCAACAATGGCAGTAATACTCTCTCTGGTGGTGATGGCAATGATACCTTCATCGCTAGCATTGGCAATGATACTCTCAATGGTGGAGTGGGTGTTGATATTGCTAACTACACCCAACTCAATACCAGCATCACTCTCAGACCCACAGGAGTTGTCAGCAAAGGTGCTTCTGGTACAGATCAACTCGTAGGGGTAGAAACCATCATTGCCAATGCTTCGGTGGCAAATAACACCATTGATGCCTCGACAGCAACTGGTGTCTCCATCAATGCCAACCTGCAAACACAATCTTTGGTAGTCATTGGTGTTCCTGTTGGGCCGTTTACTGTAGTTAACTTTGATGATGTCATCGGCACTAGTGGAAACGACTCGATCACTGGAGATAGCCAAAATAACGTTCTCTCTGGTGGTGATGGCAATGATACCCTCAATGGTGGATTAGGCGCAGATACCCTCATTGGTGGTAATGGCAATGACACCTACACCGTAGATAACGTAGGTGATGTAGTTATAGAAGCCACTAACGATGCACTCGGTGGTGTAGATACAGTCAATTCCTCAGTGAGCTTCACCCTGGGATTTGGTCTAGAAAACCTGACATTGATTGGTTCTGCCAATATTAACGGTACTGGCAATAGCAATAACAACATCATCATTGGCAACAGTGGCAGTAATACTCTCTCTGGTGGTGATGGCAATGATACTCTGATTGCTAGCATTGGCAATGATACCCTCAATGGTGGAGTGGGTGTTGATACTGCTAACTACAGCCAACTCAATACCAGCATCACTCTTAGACCCACAGGAGTTGTCAGCAAAGGTGCTTCTGGTACAGATCAACTCGTAGGGGTAGAAACCATCATTGCCAATGCTTCGGTGGCAAATAACACCATTGATGCCTCGACAGCAACTGGTGTATCCATCAGTGCCAACCTGCAAACACAATCTTTGGTAGTCATTGGTGTTTCTGTTGGGCCGTTTACTGTAGTTAACTTTGATAATGTCATCGGCACTAGTGGCAACGACTCGATCATTGGAGATAGCCAAAATAACGTTCTCTCTGGTGGTGATGGCAATGATACCCTTGACGGTGGGTTAGGTGCAGATACCCTCATTGGTGGTAATGGCAATGACAGCTACTTTGTAGATAACGTGGGTGATGTAGTCTCGGAAGCCACTAACGATGCACTCGGTGGTGTAGATACAGTCACTTCCTCAGTGACCTTCACCCTGGGATTTGGTCTGGAAAGGCTGAGATTGATTGGTTCTGCCAACATTAATGGTACGGGCAATAGCAATAACAACATCATCACTGGCAACAGTGGTAACAACCGACTCTCTGGTGGTGATGGCAATGATACCCTCAATGGCGGTGCTGGTGCTGATACCCTGTTAGGTGGTAATGGTAACGATGTCCTCATTGGCGGTGCTGGTAATGATTTGCTGACTGGTGGTGCTGGCGCAGATAAGTTCGTTTTTAACAATTTGTCTGAAGGTATTGATTTTATCCAAGACTTTAACATTACTGAGTTGGACAAAATTCAAATTTCTCAGTCAGGTTTTGGCGCTAGTTCCTCTAGTAGCTTCAGCTACAACTCCCTAACAGGGAACTTGTCTTTCCAAGGTATTGTGTTTGCTAACATCAGCAATACTAGTTTTGTTCCTAGCTTGGGTATTGAGTTTATCGCGTGAACTACCTACACTGCCGCAAGCGGTCAGTGTAGGCTTCCTGCCCAACAGAAAGCCTAAAATTCATGAGCTATGAGCGCTGTTAGCGTTGCACAGGGGTATGATACCAATCCGGCAAAATAAGGTAACAGTATAAATTATATGGGGGCTTAAGATATAAGCCCCTATATACTGTTGTCAATATTTGGGAAAATGGTGTTGAGGTGTTAGTTAATTTCCTAAAGCGATCGCCGTATTCTGTCCACCAAAGCCAAAACTCAAACACAAAACCCGTTGGATGTGGCTGTGATGTGCTGTATTTACTATATTCAAATCAAATTCCGATGTCCGTAACCCCACACAGGGCGGTAATATTTTTCGCTCCTTCGCCAGAAGTGAAAAAGCTACGCCTAAAGCACCTGATGCGCCTAAAGTATGACCTGTACTGCCTTTAGTAGAGCTAATTGCTACTTTTGCCGGAAATAATTTTTTGATGACTTGGCTTTCTACATGGTCATTTAGCTGGGTAGCCGTACCGTGAGCGTGGATGTAATCAATATCCGTCGATGTTAGCCGACTACGTTCTAAACATTGCTTAATAGCAGCGATCGCACCCCTGCCTTCGGTGTCTGATTTGTTACTATGATAAGCGTCATTTGTCAAGCCAAAACCTAAAATTTCCCCATAAATCTTTGCCTGACGCTGCTTTGCTAACTCTTTTGCTTCCAAGACAAAGACAGCCCCTCCTTCACCTAATACCAAGCCCTCACGATTGATATCAAAAGGGTAAGCGCCTGTTTGCGCTAAAGCACCCATTTGTTGAAACCCTGACAAAGTTAAGGGTGTAATTGCTGCTTCCGTAGCGCCTGCGATCGCCCGTTGATATTGCCCTGTTTGGATGAGAATTGCTGCTTGGGCGATCGCCCAAATCCCCGTAGTACAAGCAGCCATTGGCGCTATAATTGCCCCTGTTGCCCCAATTTGTTGCGCTGTAGCGATCGCGTTCATGTGGGGCAAAGTATCTAACCAATTCTCTAATTTCTCGGTGCTGAAATCTTCATCAGCATAGAATTTCCGGGCTAGTCTTTCCCACGAGGCTTGATAACTACGACTAGAACCTATAACTACTGCACAATCAGTTAAAGGTGGTACTAAACCAGCATCTTGGAGTGCCGCATCAACAACCGTCTTAGTTAAGCTTTGTAAACTGCTCGGCTTTTCCCTAATTAAGCCTAGAGGTAGAGGCGCTAACTCTGGAAATGGTTGATGCCATTTGATCCCAGACTTACCTGCAATTAAACTTTGCCAACTCTCCTCTAAGCTTGTACCCAAGGCTGAAACTAGCCCAATACCAGTAATTACAACTTCGATCATTTGGGATTAGGGACTGGGGATTGGGGACTAGGAAAAAACAGAGTAAAATCTCAACTCAGCACTTAAGATTGCCCAGGTTTTAAATTCTCAGCACCTTGAGTTACCTTAGCAGAGTCGATGCGATCGCCTTGCTGAATTTGGTTTACTACATCAAAACCTTGAGTAACGTAACCAAACACAGCATAGTTACCATCAAGGAAGCCCAAATCGGCTAAGGCAAAGTAAAACTGAGAAGAAGCCGAGTCTGGTTGTTGCGATCGCGCCATTGCTACCGCCGCTTGTTTATGCTGTAGCTCTGGTGGTTTTGTTATACGAGCAGACTCGAATGTTTTGCTATAAACCGGGGTTTCTTCTCCTCTAGGCTTAATTTCCAGAGGAATGCGACGTTCACTGTTGGTTTTTGGATCAACATAACCACCAGTTCCCCAAAGTTGGGGAGAACTTTTTGGATCTTTACTTTGAGGATCACCACCTTGGACTACGAAAGGTTGAGGATCGCGAACCACTCGATGGAAAACTGTACCGTCGTAAACACCTTTTTGTACTAAATCAACAAAATTGCCAGCTGTGATTGGGGCATTTGTACCGTCTACTTCAACAGTAATAGGCGACCCTTTAACAGTGATTACCACAGTAGCTTTGCCTTCGAGGCGTGGTAAAGAATTTGTCATTCCCGGATTACTCTCACTAGTGGTTTGAGAAACAGATGTTGCTTCAGTACTTGTCGTGGTAGTTGTTTCGGCTGCTGTAGTAGATGTTGGAGAAGAATTATTTCCAACCTCCTGTGCATTACAGCTTGCCAACATCAGGGAACCGATGAGCAAAAACGCAACCAAGAATCTTGAAAATTTTAACCGCATTGTCAATTACTGACTCAACCAAAGTATATTAGCCTCTTTTGAGGATTAGAGATTAAGAGAGATGGGGGAGTAGGGGGAGATGGGGAAGACTGTGTAACTTTCTCATCTCCCTCATCTCCCTCATCGCTCCTAAAGCCCTTCCAAAGGTACTCCTAAAAACCGGGCTAACTGTGCGCCTTGAGTTTCTAGTTCTGCCAAGGGTAAAGGTTGACCGACTCTAGTTAAAGGAATATCCCGACGGCCTTTTATACGCAAGTAAAGGGCGCGACGAGGGTTCAAACCTTCTTTGATATCTATCCGTACAGATTGTATATCTTGTACACGACTATCAATTTCAATCCGGCGGTTTTTCCCAGGAAATCCCCAACGGAAAATTTTGATGTAATCTGTTTCACGATTGAAATCGTTATAACCGCCGCCTACATCCCAGAGGATAACCAGCCACAGGTACAAGGCTAAAAGCAAGCCTGCTGTGCCATATAATCCCATTACCAACCCTTGGGGTACAAATATGAGTTGAGTTGGATCGGTAACTATGAGTAAATTAACTTTGAGGTAACTAGATATACCTGCCAACAAAAAGCCGGTAGCCCCCAATGTCACAACACTTGCCCACCAGTAGTTGCTGAAACGACGAGAACCGAGAACCTTTTGATGGAGGACGCTAGAAGCGGAACTATCACCGTTAGGTGAATCGCCTTTGTTAACTGTTGTTGATGCCGTCATGAAAATATCTTGGCCCGTGAGTTCTTCCCTTTTAGAGTCTGCCACTTGATCAGGATGTCTTGCAAGCTGGTCATTAGTCATTAGTCAACAGTCCCCTTTCCCTTTTCTCTAATCGCCAGCCATGCACTGAGGCCCAGAAAGTTTCCCAATCCCCAATCCCCAATCCCCAGTCCCCAATTTCAAGATTTCTGAGAAAACCTGTGTCAAATTGTAAAATTTCTGATATTGATAGTATTTAAGAGGTTCATAAGAAATACTTGATTCACTTGTGTGAATTGAGCAAAACCTGAACTAATGTGATAAGTTAAGAAGCATTAAGATACCACAAGCTAGGTAACTAGTTGATGGTACGTGTAAGGGCATAAGCCTGAGAAATGCTGACTTAGATAGTTAGTAGGCTCTCAGGAACTCAGCAGCTCTTTACTGCTGAGAATGTCAAAAAAAACGTTATTTCCTCGCGGTAGTAGCTCAAAGTCGGAAAAACCAACTAAAGCACTGCTTAACGACGTTGCAATTTTAGTAAAAGAGGATTTTAGTTAAATGACCATCGCAGTAGGACGCGCCCCCAGTAGAGGGTGGTTTGACGTACTAGACGACTGGTTAAAGCGCGATCGCTTCGTATTCGTAGGTTGGTCAGGAATATTACTATTCCCC
>DATNQO010000208.1:0-3068 GCA_036704005.1 Leptolyngbyaceae cyanobacterium
TTAGTTTTTATAGCAGTTACTAGATATGTCAGGACATAGGTAAGTCATCAAACCAAGATGCTTTTGCACCTGTTTTCTGCTGTAGCTTCTACATGGTTTTTATTTACAAGTTTTGATAAACCTCGTCATCGTTGCGTTTACCTACACGAAACACATCTACTAATTGGGCTTCATCATCAATGGTGTAGAGAATCCTGTATTCACCTTGGTCAACACGATATCCGCCCTCATAGCCTTTGAGAGCTTTACAATCTTGTGGTCTGGGTGTTCCTTGGAGGGAAAAGATTTTAGAGACGACTTGTTTGAACTGTTTTGCTTGTAACTCTAACAGGTCTTTTTCGGCGGTTTTGGCAATTCTCAATGTGTAACGGTCACTCATGAGAATGTTGAGCAATCACAGCTTCTAAAGTCGTAAAGCCCTCGTTTTCTGCAATGGCTTGTCTCAAATGTGCTGAATCAATAGCATCTTCTAGGGCTTCTAGCCGCTTTAAATCTTCTAAACCAATTACCGCGACAACGGGCTTACCGTGGCGTTCTATCAAAATGCGCTCTTTTCCATACTCTACCCGATTGATGATTTCTTGAAACTTAGCGCGGGCTTCGGTAGCACTGACGGGATCTGACATAGAGAAAATATACAAATTTGACATTTTGTATATTTATTTTATCAAAGCGATCATTAGAACAGGGTCAATAATTCAAGGTTTGTAGTAAGGACTTTAGTCTACAAGAAAAGGCTAAAGCCTTTACTACGAACGAAAAATTACTTTAAAAAATATTTATAGGCGGCGTAAGCCATTGTTACAACTCCTGTGACAATGGCAGATTCATCAACTTCAAATTCGGGGTGATGTAAGGGGTGGTTGATAATTCGTTCAGGGTAGCCTACGCCCAAGCGAAACATTGAACCGGGGATGTGTTCTAGATATACAGAAAAGTCTTCCGCACCTAGAGAAGGTTCTGGTAATACCTGGACGCGATCGCTTGTCCAAGCTTCTTCCCCTGCTGCTTGAAACAACTGTGTCAGCCCGTAGTCGTTGTACACACCAGGGACTCCTTGACGATAATTGACTTGATAACGCGCCCCGTAGGAATGGCAAACATTGGCGACAATTTTTTCTATCCAGTTGGGGAGTTGGGCGCGGGTTTCTGGGTGGAGCGATCGCACTGTTCCCAACAACTGTACTTTATCTGCAATCACATTGGGCGCTCTCCCGCCATTAATTTTCCCAATTGTCAACACCACAGGACGCAACGGGTTCTGAGTCCGGCTAATCGCTTGTTGTAAGGCTGAAATTACTTGTGCTGCAATCCAAATTGCATCAACTGCTTCGTGGGGACGCGCACCATGTCCAGACTCGCCCAAAATCAAAATTTCCAAATCGTCCGCCGCCGCCGTTAAAGCACCATAACGCACCCCAATCGAACCAGCCGGAATCGATGGGAAAACATGAATCCCTAAAATAGCTGAAACATCTTTGATAGCTCCATCTGCTACCATCCAGCTAGCACCTTGAGCAATTTCTTCCGCAGGCTGAAACAAAAACCGCACATTTCCGCCTAACTCCTCTGTGATTTGGGACAGTACCATTGCCGTCCCCAAACCTACCGTAGTATGAATATCATGACCGCAAGCGTGCATCACCCCTTCTGTACGAGAAGCGTATTCTAACCCCGTACATTCTTGAATGGGTAAGGCATCCATATCGGTGCGAATTGCCAAGAAACTATGATTTTTCTCAGTAACTTGTAATTCACCAACCACACCAGTTTTACCGACACCTTCTTGTACACGCAAGCCACTGGAAGATAAGACACCCGCCACAAAGGCAGCAGTTTGATATTCTTGTCCACTCAATTCTGGATGCGAGTGGATGTGACGACGAATTTCAATCAGGCGAGGCGCTAGTTTGATGGCTAAGTCTTTAATACGTGTCAGCATTACTTAATTTTGGTTAACAGGCTTAGTTTCCATGATAAGAGGGGACTAAGAAATGGGGAGGGGAGAATAGCTACAGATAAAGAAAATTGTCTTTCAAGGGATGGTACACACAACTCTCAAGCCGTAAGAATCTGTTCTAGTATCAGGCTGACAGTAATAGCGGTAAGCACTACGACATTCCTCTAAATTTGCTAACCATGAACCGCCACGTAACACGCGGTATTTGTCATTTTTAGAACTTACCCATGCTTTGCCATCTTTTGGTGCTTTGTTATAGCTACCATGCCAAGTATCAGCACACCATTCATAGACGCAGCCGTGCATATCGTATAAACCAAAAGCATTAGGGTAAAAGCTTCCTACTGGCAAAATTTTAGTAGTTTGAGCATTTGCTAATTGCTTAGTGAGGTGATCACCAAAGTAATAGAGTGTTTGAGTTCCTGCACGACAAGCATATTCCCACTCTGCCTCACTAGGTAAACGGTAACTTTTACCTGTTTTCGTAGTCAATCTGGTACAAAATTCTACCGCTTCAAACCAATTTATAGACTCTACAGGTAGGTTATCGCCTGTAAAAAAAGATGGATTTGGTTTGAGGTGACAATTAATTTTTGGTATAAAATTTACGGCTTTCCATTGGGCTTGAGTCACTGGATATTTACTCATAAAGAAGGGTTTAATAGTCACCTCATGCTGAGGAATTTCCGCTTTATGTCCTTCTTCGTTGGGGGAACCCATGATAAATTTGCCACCAGGAATAAACACCATTTCTATAGTGACGTTTCTACCTAATTCTTCCTCAAAATATTGTGCTTGATGTTTTTCTCTTTTTACTTCCTGACCTTGGGTATCAATCGTTACTACATCAAATGCAAAAGTTTTTACTAGGTCTCCTTGGTAAGGTACAAGTGGGAATTCCGTACTCATCTCAGGTGTATCCATTAGCCGCTTGACAGATACTACTGTATAACTCAAACAATATTACATATCCCTGTTTTGTCACTCTGGCAGTAGTATAATAAGGTACAAATGCTAGAACAAAGACACAGAGTATGGTACAGCCCCGTCCAGCCGCACCAACAGTCAAATTCGTGGACGAATATTGCCAGTGGTATAAAAGCCTGTT
>DATNQO010000209.1:0-13602 GCA_036704005.1 Leptolyngbyaceae cyanobacterium
ACGGATCTTGTACTCCGACCAATTGAGAACGCCCTAGAAGGGCGGGGCTTGATACCCATGTTCCGCTCCGCTTCACGGCTTCGGGACAGGGATTGCTCCCCCTGCTCCCTGCCCCCTGCCCCTCCGCCTCTTCGGTCATTACCCTGTAGACCTATCAGAGATTACACTTATTCTACCATGTAAAGAAGTCTGGCGATTCGTCGCCCACCCCGCTCCTTCAACGAGTGATAGTCGTTATTGGTCGGGGATGGGACTCCGCACTTCGTGCCGCTCCGCGAACACCGCCCTGCCATTCATCTCATCACTTCCGCGCTTCGCGGTAAGTGAGAGGCTTCTGTCAGTTCAAGCTAAAAATATTTACATTTGCTCACTATATTTATGCCATAAATATTACGTAAAATGAACTACCTTAAGACTAGTCGCGTGGTAGACTCGGTGAAACTCTTAATTGATAAAATTAATTCACCAATCGGCACGATTTTAATTGTTGCTGATGGGGAAAAACTTTGCGCTGTTGATTTTGCTGATTGTGAGCAAAGAATGGGTAAACTCTTGCACAAGCGCTATCCTAGTTTTTATTTTCAACAGACGCATAATCCACAGGGATTTAGTAGCCTAGTTCAAGGTTATCTGGAAGGCGATCGCTACAGCTTAAATAATATTCCCTTAGATACTGGCGGAACTCCTTTTCAACAGCAAGTGTGGCTTGCGCTGCCAACTATTCCCTGGGGAACTACTATCTCTTATGGTCAGCTAGCAGCGAAAATTAATCAGCCGACTGCTTCTCGTGCTGTCGGCTTGGCAAACTCACTTAATCCAATTGCAATAGTCCTTCCTTGTCATCGAGTAGTTGGGGCTAATAATTTACTCACAGGATACGCAGGGGGACTAGAACGCAAGCGTTGGTTGCTCAATCATGAAAAAGTAGAAATTCTGCCTTGATTTATACTTTTTGCTGGTGGTAAAACTACTTTCTTCGCTAAACCTAGAGTCTGTAATAATTTAATACTCCACCAAGTTACGTCAATTTCCCACCACTGAAACCCAGCTTTGGCGACGTTGGGGTAGGTGTGATGGTTGTTGTGCCAACCTTCACCATAGGTAACGATAGATACCCACCACAAATTCCGTGCATTGTCATCAGCATTAAAGGTGCGATAACCCCACATATGGGTGGCAGAGTTGACAAACCAAGTTGAATGCCATAATAATACTGCTCTCAGAACTACTCCATAAATTACAAATGACCAACCTCCTACAGCATAAAGCAGCAATGCTAAAGGAATTTGCAACAAGAGGAAGTAACGATCTAACCAGCGATAGAAAGGTTGTCTAGCTAAGTCAGGTGCGTACTTTTGATAGATTTCAAAGTCAAAAAATTCCGACCGGGGATATAAAATCCATAACATATGACTCCACCAAAACCCACGCTCGGCAGAATATGGATCTAAGTTGACATCTTCGGTATGGGCGTGATGCTGGCGGTGTCCCCCAACCCAAAAAATCGGCCCTCCCTGCATAGCTAATGCGCCGATAGTAGCGATCGCATATTCCAACCATTTAGGTACTTGAAAACTCTTGTGACTAAGTAATCTGTGATACCCTAAGCAAATACCAATGCTGCCAAACAACCAGTGAAGAAACAACAGCAAACCCAGTGCTGACCAGGAAAAGAACCAAGGAGCCAACAAAGCTAAAACGTGAAAAGCAGTAAAGAATATCACGTTTAGCCAACGTATACGCAATGGTTTTTCTGCATCAGGGGCGATCGCCAGATGTTTTGCGGTCATAACAATTCCTATTAATGGATCAGGGTGCGATTTGCTCTTATATCTGGTGCTTTTCAATGTCCAACAGGAATTGACCAATTCGTTATTAACTGTTTGTAATTTTCTTTTGGCGAATTGGTATTACCTATCTAGACTCATGCGTTACAGTAAATTAGAGCAAGTATCACTTACATTTGTCATCCTAGCACCTATTTTTATTTTAGTGCAAGTAGCACTTGCATTTTATTTATGGCTCCTCAACCGCTTTCAGCTCGCCAACGCTTGATTCAAGCTGCATTGGAATTATTTACTGCTCAGGGAGTTAGTGGAACTACTACCCGCCAAATTGCTGAAAAAGCCGCAGTCAATGAAGTGACGCTGTTCAGAAATTTTGGGAATAAACATGGATTGCTGTTGGCTGTATTAGAAGAATCAGCAGCTTTTATCAATTTAGGTGAGTCTCTTGTACAACGGGCTAATCCTCCGGGAGATGTTTACCAAGCTTTAAAAGACTATGCAAGTGATAGCTTACAAGCATTAGAAAGGGTTCCAGATTTGGTCAGGTCTGTAGTAGGTGAAGCTGACCAATTTCCAGCAGAAAATCGCCGCGCCTTGGGAAGAGGCTTAACCGAGGCTAACCGCTATGTAGCCCAATACTTAGCCACAGTCATTGAACAGGGAGATTTAAACGCCTATTTACCCGCAGAAAAATTAGCTAGTTTACTCAACGGGATGATTTTGGGATACGCCGTGATTGAGTTTACAAGTGAATTTCATCAATTGTGGGAAAGTCGTGATGATTTTTTAGAAAATTTGGTGGGGTTATTTCTGCACGGGGCGATGTCACCCACAATGAAACTAGCTCACAATAGCTTAGAGAAAAGAGCTATTACTCAAGACGTAGCTGATTTACCTGCTGCTTTAGTCCACGAAATTATTAGACTAGCTAGAAAATCTAGTATACAGGATTACGCGATCGCATACATTTTATTCGCGTCTGGCTTATCTGCGGCAGAAATAGTTAACTTACAACGAAACCACCAAATTTATGATTCTCAGGGTCACTTTTTGCAAATTACCATCCCCGGATTTGTCCGCCAAGTCCCTGTAAATCAGTGGATTTTAGGTAAACGCTATGGTTCCTATACGGATAATCCCTTAACTAAATGGTTGAAAAGTCGTAAGGATAATTATGCTGCGATGTTTATTAATTCTACAGGTGAACCCATCTCTGAATCTGAGGTTTTAGCCTGTTGGCAATTCTGGACTCAAGCATTATTAACGCCCCAAGGACAACCCCCAGAAATTGACCAAGCAAAACATACCTGGCGCGTAGAAATGTTAATGCGAGGGATGAGTCTAGAAAATTTAAGCATTATCACAGCTTGCGATCGCACTCAATTACAACCATACGCCCACAGGGCTAAAGAAAAAGCCGCGCTGGAACAGGCGACTCGTTTGGATCAAAAGCCAGTGTGAGGAAAGGGGAAAGGGGAAGGGGGACTGTTGACTGTACAGACGCGATTAATCGCGTCTCTACTTACCAATGACTAATGACTAAATTAAAGTTAATAAGCTAAAACATAAATTAACAAAAATTTACCCTGAATCTGTGTCTGATATTTCAAAGTAAAAATTGTACGTCGAAATTATTACTTAGAGGAGGCAGTTCTTGTGAGAAGAAAGGTGAACAAGGTGTTGAAGCAGTCTGGAGTAATTCCTTATAGAGAACGTGATGGGAGGATTGAGATACTGTTGATTACAACACGCGATCGCCAAAATTGGGTAATTCCCAAAGGTGGGATCGTTAATGGTATGACTCCCCCAGCATCAGCCGCCAAAGAAGCCTGGGAAGAAGCCGGAGTCATCGGTGAGGTAGATGATAATGAATTGGGTAGTTATAAGTATCGTAAAGGAGGCAAAGTCTACCGAGTTAAAATGTATTTATTACCAGTCGAGAAAGTAAGCGATTATTATCCAGAGGCTGATAAAAGATACCGCAGATGGCTAGATGCAAATCATGCTATCAAGCTGATTAAGAAAGACTCTCTCAAACGGATTTTAAAAGGATTTCTCCAAACAAAATTGACCTCTTGTGCATCATCTCTTTAGCTCATTTAACCGTTAACCGTTAACAATTAACGGTTAACATCCTCCACAACTTACCCTTGAATAATCACCTCCTTTGGTAGTAGACTTTATGTCAATGGAAACTACGCAACTACCCCAAGACACTACAGTAGAATCCTTGGACTGGGAACCACCCATGCCACCCACGGATTTAATTTTTGACGACGGAGAACCCTTGGAAAGTAACCGCCACCGCATCGCCATGAATTTATTAATTCGTTCACTCAAACATCATTGGGCAGAACGAACGGATTTTTTTGCTGGCGGGAATATGTTTATTTACTACAGCAGTAAACAGGCAAGAAATAGAGATTTTAAAGGCCCTGATTTTTTTGTAGTTTTAGATGTGGAAAATGATCCCACGCGGTTGGGTTGGGTAGTCTGGGAAGAAAATGGTCGCTATCCCGATATGATTGTGGAATTACTTTCCGACTCAACAGAAGCTAACGATTTGGGAGAGAAAAAACGTCTCTACGAACAAGTATTTAAAACTAAAGATTATTTTGTATTTCATCCGTTCAAAGTAAATTCTCTGCAAGGTTGGCATTTAGATAGTGATCAAGGCTACCAACCAATTACCCCCAACCCTCAAGGCTGGCTGTGGAGTCAGAGTTTAGGCTTGTGGGTGGGGACTTGGCAAGGTCAAGTAGAAGATGACGATGCTGTTTGGCTAAGGTTTTACGATGAGGCGGGTAATGTAGTTCAGCTACCAGAGGAAGCACAACAACAACGGGCTAATGCTGAACAACAACGGGCTGATGCTGAACAACAACGGGCTGATGCTGAACAGCAACGGGCTAATGCTGAACAACAACGGGCTGATGCTGAACGCCAAGCTAGATTAAATGCTGTACTCCAGTTACTGGATATGGGAATGAGTCAAGAACAGGTTGCACAAGTCCTCAGCTTGACTGTAGCGGAGGTGGAAACAATTCGTAATTCTTAATTTTAAGGACTTACGCATGAAAACGAAAAATCAAGGCTTTGGACAAAGGTATAGGGGTATAGGTGTTCAAAACCCTTACACCTTTATACCCAGTCTTAACAGACAATCTTAGTGGGTAAGTCCTGATTTTAAAGAGTTTCTAAATTTGTTTTTGTAGGAAATATCCATAACCTTGACCTCGCAACGTCTCATCTACCCACAGATGAGATACAAACAACCATCCCCAATGTATCTTCCCAACTAGACAGCCGACAATTTCTGCTTTAGCATCTCGAATGAAAACGCTTAAAGAATAAGCAATATCTTCATATTGTTGAGTATTGTCATTAAAATTCAGGATTTCGCTAATTAAAACGCGAACATCGTTGATATCGAGATTGTCGTCAATACTAAAAATAAAATTTTGTATTCAATTTATAAAATTAAATGACAATACATAGCAGCAAATTCTTACTTTAGGCCTATGCCCATAACCTATCAGTTGATTACCTTATAGCTTTGCTAATATTACTGTGTCCTTTCCAGTAATAGAAAAAAAGCTAAATCTTTGTTAATGTTGCAACTATCTCCAGATAGAAGTGGTGTGACGGATTGTACGAGCTTGGAAAAGAAAATGCTGGTGTCCAAAATAAGCCTGTAACATTTGATATTTTATGACTTCTCCCATTCGTTTTTTGATGTGTCCCCCTGACCACTATGAGGTGGATTATGTGATTAATCCCTGGATGGAAGGGAATATTCACAAATCTTCACGCGATCGCGCGGTTGATCAATGGCAGGGGCTATACCAAATCCTTAAAGAAAACGCCATTGTAAATTTAGTTACACCCGAAAAGGGCTGGCCAGATATGGTATTTACTGCCAATGCTGGCTTAGTCTTGGGTGATAATGTTGTCCTAAGTCGCTTTTTACACAAAGAGCGTCAAGGGGAAGAACCATATTTCAAACAATGGTTTGAAGGCAATGGTTATAAAGTTTATGAATTACCCAAAGACTTACCCTTTGAAGGCGCAGGTGATGCACTGCTAGATAGAGAAGGGCGTTGGCTATGGGCTGGCTATGGTTTTCGTTCAGAATTAGATTCTCATCCCTATTTAGCTAAATGGCTGGATATTGAAGTTCTATCCCTACGCTTGATAGATGAGCGTTTCTATCATTTAGATACCTGTTTTTGTCCATTAGCTAATGGTTATTTACTCTACTACCCTGGTGCGTTTGATTCCTACTCCAACCGCTTAATTGAGATGCGAGTTGCACCAGAAAAACGCATAGCCATTGCTGAAGCCGATGCTGTGAATTTCGCTTGTAATGCGGTGAATGTGGACAGCATCGTGATTATGAACAAAGCCAGCGATAGTTTAAAGGGGCGTTTAGGCGATGTTGGTTTCCGTGTGTTGGAAACGCCACTCACCGAATTTCTCAAAGCTGGTGGTGCGGCTAAATGTCTTACCTTGCGGGTAACGGAACCAGTCAGGGCAGAAGTTCACGCCAATGTCTCCGTCGAAAGCCGCATTATTCGCATCGAAGGACATTTACTTGATTCTGGCTTGATTAACCGCGCCTTGGATTTAATTGTTGATACTGGCGGTAGTTTCCAAGTATTAAATTTCAACTTGGGTGAACAACGGCAAAGTACATCCGCCGCCGAGGTGAAGGTTTCTGCACCTTCTCACGAGGTGATGGAGGAAATTATCTCCCAGTTGATTGATTTGGGTGCGGTAGACTTGCCTCAAGATGAACGTGATGCCAAACTTGAGCCTGTGATTCAAAATGGTGTCGCCCCCGATGATTTCTATGTGAGTACGATTTATCCTACGGAAGTCAGAATTAATGGGCAGTGGATTAAAGTAGAAAATCAACGGATGGATGGTGCGATCGCCATTACGCAAACTGCCAATGGTCTAAGAGCAAGGTGTAAAATACTACGTGACCTAGAAGTAGGCGAACAAGTTGTCGTAGATGTGCTAGGTATCCGCACCATCCGCAAGACTGAATCGCGGGAACAACGCAATACTCAAGAGTTCAGCTTTATGTCGGCGGGTGTTTCCAGCGAACGCCGTGTGGAGTTAGTCGTTGAGCAAGTTGCTTGGGAATTACGGAAAATCCGCGATGCTGGCGGTAAAGTAGTTGTCACAGCCGGGCCTGTGGTAATTCATACTGGTGGCGGTGAACACCTATCAAGATTGATTCGGGAAGGTTATGTACAAGCCTTACTGGGGGGAAATGCGATCGCTGTCCACGACATCGAACAAAATATTATGGGTACATCCTTGGGTGTGGACATGAAGCGGGGTGTCGCCGTTCGTGGAGGACATCGCCATCACCTGAAGGTAATTAACAGCATCCGCCGTCATGGTAGTATCGCCAAGGCTGTGGAAGCTGGGGTAATTAATAGCGGTGTCATGTATGAATGCGTCCGCAATCAAGTTCCCTTTGTGCTGGCTGGTTCCATTCGGGATGATGGGCCTTTACCGGATACGCAAATGGACTTAATTAAGGCGCAGGAGGAGTACGCCAAACACCTGGAAGGCGCGGAGATGATTCTCATGCTATCCTCGATGCTGCACTCGATTGGTGTGGGGAATATGACCCCGGCTGGTGTGAAAATGGTCTGTGTGGATATTAATCCGGCTGTCGTGACGAAATTGAGCGATCGCGGTTCAATAGAATCAGTCGGTGTAGTTACCGACGTAGGGTTGTTCCTCAGTCTGTTGATACAGCAGTTGGATAAGTTGACAAGTCCCTATGTGTCTAAGGTAGGTTAAGAATTATCTCACGCAGAGGCGCAAAGACGCGAAGGAAGGAAGATGCAAAGGGTGGCTTTAACACAAGAGTTACAGGTGAATTGGGTGAGTTTTTTTGCTGATTTCCTGTTGGTAGGAATGGTGTTTGGGCCTCCTGTTGCGCCTTTTTTGGCTGCGTCTGGTGTCTGGTTGCTTGGGGTTATTGCGGACATCATTTACTTTATGGGTAATCATGTATGTCCGCAGCCTACTATGAGTTTGGAGTTAGCGCCGCCATTCATCATGGCTGTATGTATGCGCTGCTATGGTACTGTCACAGGTTTGTTAATTACTCGCCTGCTTTATGCTGTCACTGGTGGTAAGGGTGGTTATTGGCTGAGTCAATATGGTTGGAGTGGTGCGGCTTTAGCCACGGTGTTGATGATGGCTTATCCTGTGGAATTAGCAGCGCAAATTTTTGGTTTATGGGATTTTAATAATTATTTAGTCACGCCCTTCGGGTTGATTACAGGTTTGGCTTGGGGGTTATTCATGATGCCATTTTTACATGGTTGGAACAGTAGGAATTAGTTAAAAGAATCTTGGAAATAGGACGACAAGCCAGGTACAGGGCAAGTAACGCCTACACTATCGAAGTTATACTAAATCAATAACTGCAATCCTTTAAATGGTATGAGTGAAACGCTGGCTGATATTGATGTACCACCACAGTTTCCTGATCATACTCAACTCCCAGAGTCTGATGGTACATTTGTGAAAAACTTTCAAGAACACCCCCAAAGCATCATTATCACAGACTCTATCATTCAGACTTTACAAAATTTACATCCAGATGGGAATTTTTGTATAGGTCAAGATTGTGGTATTTATTGGCGTGAAACCGAACCACCAGAGAAAGGTACAGTAGCACCAGATTGGTTTTATGTTCCTGGTGTCTCACCAAGATTAGATGGAATAATTCGTCGTTCTTATGTGTTATGGCGAGAATATATTCCTCCATTAATTGCTATAGAATTAGCCAGTGGTAATGGTGAAGAAGAACGAGATAAAACACCTCTACCTTTGAGTGGCGATCGCCAAGGCGCAAAGCCTGGTAAATTTTGGGTATATGAGCGCGTAATTCGTGTTCCCTATTACGCGATTTACGAAGTTAATAATCAGAAATTAGAAGTTTATCATTTGGTAGATTTTTCTTACCAAAAAATGCAGCCTAACCAACGCGGACATTATCCCATTCCGCCTTTAGGTGTAGAATTAGGACTTTGGCAAGGAAGTTATTTAAATAATCCTGAGCAACTTTGGCTGCGTTGGTGGGATTTAGATGGTAACTTATTACTTGTGGGTAAAGAAGAAGCCGAATTACAAAGACGAAGGGCTGAACAAGCAGAACAAAAAGCCGCACAACTTGCAGAACGTTTACGCGCAGTGGGGATAGATCCAAATACAGGTTTAAGCCTGGAATAAAGTTAAGTAAATACAAACTCTAATTCGACTCAAAATTGAAATATTTATTGAAGATGAACAAGCATATTTTGTAGCCACAAGTGAGGATTTACAGGGGTTATTTGCCGAAGGTAAAGAAGATCCCGTTTGCCCAAGGGTACTTAGTCCCTTTGTTGCATTAATTAACCACAAAGGTACAGAGACACAGAGGTTAGAGAGGAAACTTATTGCACAAGTTTAATTTTGCCACGCCACTAGTTCCTAGTCCCTAAGCCCCAAATCTACGGCGATGCGATGGGCGCAGGCGAAGCCGGAAAAGGCGACGGCGTTTAAACCCTGGCCGGGGAATGTGCTGTCGCCTACGCAATAAAGCCCCTTGATGGCGGTGCGGTTAAAGGGCATGGATAATAACCCCCGCAGTTTCCGTTTGGGTATGGGGCCGTAAGTACCGTCTTCTCTCCCCAAAAAGCGGCGATGGGTGCGGGGTGTGCCTACTTCCAAATAATCTAAACCTGCATCTAACCCTGGAAATATCTTCTCTAGTCGGTCAATAATGCGCCAAGCTGTCTCTTCTTTCTTGGCTTCGTATTCGCTGGCAGATAACCCCTGCCAATCATTTATCCAGTGGGGTGTAAAGGCATGAATTATATGATATCCCTCTGGGGCTAATTCTGGGTCGAGTAATGTGGGAATGGAGACAAACATGGTTCCCTCTGTTTTGGTCATATCTTGCCAGTTTTCCAAGATGATGTGATGACATTCTGTTCCCTGTGGCAAAACTGACTGTTTTACTCCCATGTGTAGGCTGAGAAAACTGGGTGATTTTTGATAATTCTGTTGCCAGTTTTTCTCATTAGCTGGCATTTGTTCTACAGGTAGCAATTTTTCAAAGGTATCCCACCGTGTAGCATTAGAAACTACCCGTTTGGCTCGATAAATTTCACCGTTAGTTAATTGCACACCGACAGCACACTGGCTTTCGGTGATGATTTTTGTTACTTTGGCTTGATATTTAATCTGACCGCCAGCTTTTTCTAGTCCTTGTGCCAGTTTTTGAGCAATTTGACCTACTCCGCCTTTGGGGTAATTGACACCGCCGTAATGCCTGTCAGAAAAGACCATGCCTGCATTAATCATTGGTGTCATCTGGGCTGGAACTACCGACCAGCAGTAACATTCCATATCGATAAATTTCAATAATTCGGGGTCTTTGATGTAGCGTTGGGCAACTTCCCCGACATTTTGAGGTAGATACTTAAGTAATCCTAAACAAGCTAATGGATGCTGTAAAAATGTCCGTAGTAAATATCGAGGTTCTTCTAGTGACAACAAGTCCATGCGGTTGAGGCAATTAAATACTTGCCAACACTCGTCATAAAAGCGACGTATCCCGGTTTGTTCATGAGGAAAGTAAGCAGCAAGATTTTGCAAAAATTTATCATAAACCCTGTCAACTTTGAGGTTTAAGTTGTTGGGCAAGTGATAGTGAATCTGTACGGGATCGGCGATCGCATCTAAACTAGTATCTACAGCTTGTAAGGCGCGGGTGAGTAAGTTCGTTGTCCCTTGGCTACCCAACCCGAAAATCATCGAAGCCCCAACATCAAACCGATATCCTTGACGCTCAAAGTAACCAGCACTGCCACCAGGAATTATATAACTCTCTAACACCAGCACTTTTGCACCCTTAGCAGCAAGTTGGGTAGCTGTCACTAACCCACCAATGCCAGAACCGATGACAATGACATCAAACAAATCATCCCAGGAGTTAGTCTTTACGGACATAAACGCGGCGTTACCATGAAATCAACCAGCCAAACCGTATTTCATCATACCTTAAGGGTGTAGGGGTATAGGGGTATAGGTGTATAGGGGTGTAGGGGTTCAACTTTGATCCCATGACAAGTTGCTAATGAAAGAGTTTAGTGGCGTAAGTACCGAGTTAGCTATGGTTAATATTATGTAAATAATAATACAATAACTTTATTTATAATAAGTAAATTACTCTAGCCTCTAGCCTCTAGCCTCTCTCCCTAACTCTGCTGCATCTGGGTGAAAAACATTGTAACTCCTGTGTTTCTACTTAGACAAAAAAGAGGGACGAGCCTGCTACCGCCGGCTTATCCCGTCTGCCGATCCTTAAAGAGAGGAGAACACTGATTAATAATATAAACCTGATTGAGAATAGATGTCAACTACTAATGAAAATTTTTTGCATTAAAATTGGATGCTTGAGGTGCGATAAGCTCGCCCCGCTAGAAGCGATGGGCTACGCCCCGCTAGAAGCGATCGCACAATCTCATCGACAAAATCGCATCAATTAAGAAATACAAATTACGAATTATGAATTACGAATTGCAAGAAAGAGTATGATGATGTTTCAGTTCTCATAGAAAAAGTGGCTATATCCGGCTATGACGGTACAACTGCGTGTTTACGTTCCTCCCCATCCTCTGATTAAGCACTGGCTGGCAGTTGCCCGTGATGCTGCCACACCTTCAGTCTTATTTCGTAGCGCGATCACCGAGTTGGGTAGATGGCTAACTTATGAAGCAGCGCGGGAATGGTTGCCTACAGAAGAAACGACAGTACAAACGCCCTTAGATGTCTGTGCAGCGACGGTAATTAACCCCCAAGTGCCTGTGGCAGTCGTGCCAATTCTGCGGGCAGGGTTAGGCTTATTAGAGGGGGCGCAAACGGTTCTACCTTTGGCTTCAATTTACCACCTGGGCTTAGTACGTAATGAGGAGACATTGGCAGCTTCCTGTTACCTGAACAAATTACCAGATAAATTTGATCCGCAAACCAGGGTGTTAATTACCGATCCGATGCTGGCGACGGGCGGATCTATTATGACGGCTATGTCGGAGTTAACCCAGCGTGGTGTAGAGCCATCTTTAGTTAGAATTGTTTCAGTAGTAGCAGCACCTCCAGCCTTGCAAAAATTGAATGCGGCTTATTCTGGGTTGATAGTTTACACTGCCACAATTGATGAAACGGTAAATGATAAAGGGTTTATCGTGCCGGGCTTGGGTGATGCAGGCGATCGCATTTTTGGGACATGAGCTAGTATGCAGCTAAGAAAGGAACATAACTTAACTCATATTAAAATTTCTTCAAGGCGGTATTATGAATCAGCGTGATAGTTTTGCCACCGGTTTTTTTGCAGGGGCGGTATTCGGCGGCGTAGTCGGTGGTATTCTAGGAGCCGTGATTGCTTCCCGACGGGATGAAGAATTGCTTGAAGACGGGAAAGACTTGATCAATGGCTCAGGTGAAAGTAAGAAAGTGTCGAGCAAACGCCGTCAAATGATATCCTCAGATGAGGATAACCAAGACATGGAATTAGCAAGGCGATCGCTAGAAGATAAAATTGCCCAACTTAACGCCACCATAGACGATGTGAGGAAGCATCTGGGAAATGTTAATGGTAGCCCTAGTCAGTCAACGGGCGATCGCTCACTCAACAAAGATGCTTAAATCTATAGCAGGGGACAGGGGATAGGGAACAGAGAACAGGCTTGAAGTTCAGTTTCTCACGCCCCGTTCCTGAATAATGGCGGTTAACGCGGCAATTATCTACACACGTCGTAGCATAGACTAAATTAAAATCAAATAAGACCGCTTTTAACACTTAGCAGGAAAACAAACCATCAATGGCTTTAAAGTTACTGATTGACACATTGGGTACTTTTATCACCATTTACAGCTATTTGCTGATTATCCGAGTTCTGTTGACTTGGTTTCCTCAAATCAACTGGTATAATCAACCATTTGCTGGTTTGAGCCAAATAACTGACCCCTACTTAAATCTATTTCGCTCAATTATCCCCCCCTTGGGTGGTATGGATTTTTCTCCCATCTTGGCCTTTTTAGTGCTGAATATAATAAGCAGCCTACTCAGCAGTCTTAGTGGTTTGCCTGGGCAGGCATTTTAATCAACATACAGGTTATCAATTTTGTAGAGACGTAGGGTAAAATGCGTCTCTACAAGTTTTCATTTCTAGCTTACCTACGGACTTGGGCGCTAAACCCAGAGGCTTTAAACTGCTTCAGCTTTAAAGGTAATGGCTGATTTGCAGGTACAGAAATTCTTAATTCAAAATCACTAATTCCTGGTGGAACTTCAGCAATAGAACCAAGACGGGTGCGGTTTTGAATTATCGGGTCGTTGTTCGCATCATAAATGCGCCCGTAGATATCTGCATCGTACACAGTTTTATAAGTGCCATTTTCGGCTTTCCCAGTCACAATAAAGCAATTAGCCGCCGCCGCACTTCCGCCACTAGTAACAGCACCCTTCGCCAATTCTGCTGGACATTCACTATAGGAAAGGTCAAATAGTTTAATTTGGGTTAACGCCAGAGCCGGCGGAGTCCATACCCATGAGATCAATGCTATAAGGCAGGAAATTATGATACTTGCAATCACTCGTGAATATTTGCCTCTAACTACAGGCTGAACATTCAATATTATTGCTGCACTGTTTTTCTTTTGCATATCTGTATAAGGTAGCAAGGAGACATACTTAACTTTATAACGGACGGGGGAGTGGGGGGAGATGGGGGAG
>DATNQO010000210.1:0-13795 GCA_036704005.1 Leptolyngbyaceae cyanobacterium
CGATGCACTGGAAGGGGGAAGGGGGACTGTTGACTATGGACTATGGACTGTTGACTAATAACTATTGACTATTGACTCTCTTTCTTTGGACTAGCCAGAGGGAAAGAAAGGCGATCGCAACTCCAGCGATGATAAAACAAGGGACATAACCAAAATTATCTACCACCCTACCAAAAACCGCCGCACCAATTCCTTGTCCAATAAATAAATTAAAGGCAAACAAGGAAACCGCAGTACCTCTGGCTTCTGGTGCTAATTCAGTGGCTTGGGTTTGGAGGGTATTGTGCATCATATAGTAGCCTAATCCCATAAGTATACTTATCGGGATGAAAAACCCCCAGTTGGGCAAAAGCGCAATCCCCAAAAAGCCGATAAACATAATAATTCCGCCCATACCCATCAAACCAATTTCACCCAACCGCCTCACCAACCATCGCACAGAACGGCTGTAAATTAATCCGCCAATACCGAAGCCACTCAGCATAAAACCAATAGCAACATAGGGTAAAGCGTATCTGTCACGGAGGAATGCACCAATATAAGCAAATGCTCCAAATACACAAAACCCCTCCACAAATACCCCAATAATCACAGTACGCGCTACAGGGTTGGTCAATAGTTGATAGTAAGGTTTAAAAGTATTCCACCCCAACCGAGTTTGAGAATGTCTTTCTTTTATATGGCTTGTCCCTCGCCAGAGGATACCTGCAATTATCAGGGAAACAACCCCAAAAACTAGAAAGATATCCCGCCAGCCGAGATATTCACCAAAAATCCCCCCCAAACTACCACCAAGGACTTGTCCTAGCACCAGCGCACTCAAGTATCTACCAATGGCGGCTTGCCGTTCTGCATAGGGAAAATTATCACCGATGTAGGCTAGAGTTACGGGGATAATTCCCGCCGCAAACATCCCCGTCAAGAATCGCAGTAAAGTAAGTAGAAAAATATTCGAGACAAATGCACATAAAGCCGTCCCCACAGCAAAGGCTGCTAGTGCTGCTGTAATTACCTTGAGTTTACCGATGCGATCGCCTAAAGGCCCATACACCAATTGAAATAATCCATAGGGTATGGTATATGCGGAAACAATCACCGCCGCACTCCCCACCCCTACATCAAACTCTTTGGCAATAATGTGCAGCAAAGGATCAATCACCCGGACATCGGCAATTACCATAAAAGCCGCCGCACCCAGCAATCCTAATGAAACAGATGTTTTACCTGTTTTCTCCATGCCTATCCTATTTACGCGGTTATTCTGATATTTTCTACGGAAGTGGGGACTGCGGAGTGGGGGGGAGATGAGGGAGATGAGGGGGATGAGGAAGAATAATATTTTTTAGTTACTCAACAAATTGCTAATTTTTCTCCCCCCAGTCCTCAGTCCCCAGTCCCCACTCCCCAGTCCCCAGCCCCTCACCCAACTGTGTTTGCTGACTGGTTAAACAACAGGTTGCGGGATTTTTCGATATCCAATGCTTGATTTTTAAAGGCTTCTGCCTTCTCGTAGGCGCGAATTACCGCCGGACGTGTCTTGATGGCTTCAAACCAGCGCTTGAGGTTGGGGAAATCGTCTAGGTTTTGACTTTGGCTTTCATGTGGCACAATCCAAGGATAGGCGGCGATATCGGCAATGGAATAATCGCCAGCGACAAATTCTCTGTCTGCAAGTCGTTTATTGAGGACTGCATACAAACGTGCTGTTTCGTTGACGTAGCGGTTAATAGCGTACTCAATTTTTTCTGGCGCATATCTATTAAAGTGGTGGTTTTGTCCAGCCATTGGCCCTAGTCCAGCCATTTGCCAGAATAGCCATTGCAAAACCTCTGTGCGAGCGCGTAAATTTTGAGAAATCAACTTTCCGGTTTTTTCTGCCAAATACAGCAAAATAGCACCAGACTCGAACAAAGAAATCGCCTCACCCCCATCGGCTGGTTCATGGTCAACAATTGCGGGGATACGATTATTGGGAGAAATTTTCAGAAACTCTGGCTGGAATTGGTCGCCAGCACCGATATTTATGGGAATGATTTTGTAAGGTAAACCGACTTCTTCTAAAAAGATAGTGATTTTGTGACCGTTTGGGGTAGTCCAATAGTAAAGGTCAATCATGGTTATCTCTCCGATTATGTTTGTTTTTGCACCGAAATTTTGCCCTGTTCCACGCCTGACTATTGCTTTATCAGGCTGTTATCTTTGATCAGAAAAATCTATGAGCAAATGAGAACTCAACAATGAGACTGCATTACAACAAAACTGTGAGCTATTTGTTCATGCCATTAGGCTTATTAAATTTAGTTTTGGGTAGCATTCTCCTGCTGAGAGGTCAGTTTACCTTTAGCATCATCATTGGAGCAATTATCATCTTGCTGGGCTGGGGATATTGGCATAAGCCTTATGTGACGATTCAACCTAACCAGTTGATCATTCACACCCCTTTAGGATGGCCACAACGCATCTACAGTTACAATTCACCTGAAGACGTAAAAATCGTTCATAAAAAGATATTGCTAAAACAAGACGGCGAGTGGAAACGCCTACCTGTTTCCAAATTGATTATGCAGGCCGAGGATTGGTTAGCCTTGCAGAAACGATTTACTGAGGTTGGGGAGTAGGGAGTGGGGAGGTGAGGGAGATAAGGAAACAGAGGAGCAGGGGAGAAAAACAAACTGTCAACTGTCAACTGTCAACTGTCTCCCCTAAAATCTTTCCACCCAAGGTCGCAGTTCTACTTCCCATGTCCAAGCGCTGCGGGGTTGGCGGAGGATGTTGAGATAGGTTTGGGCGATCGCATCTGGGTCTAGGTTACTATCAGGGTTGTCTGCTGGATCGAGGCGGGATAAGGAGCGAATCGCACCATCTATAACAAAATGTGCTACGTGAATATTCTGAGGTGCTAGTTCTCTGGCAATACTTTGAGCTAAACCACGTAGGGCAAATTTACCCATTGCAAAGGGTGCTGACTGAGGATAACCTTTGACGCTGGCGGAGGCTCCTGTAAAAAAGATAGCGCCGCCACCTTGTTGTAACATTCTTTTAGCAGCTTCTTGGGCTACCAAAAAGCCGCCGAAAGCAGAAACTTCCCAGGTTTTCGCCACATCTTCAAGATTTAGCTCAATCAACGGCCCCCGCACCCGCCAACTAGGGTTATATACAACAACGTTGGGAGAACCTAATTTATGCTCAACATCAATAAATAACTGCTTGACTTCCTCTGGTTTAGTAGCATCAGCAGCAAAACTCACTGCTCCAATTTCACTACTTAACTGCACAAGTTTATCTATTTGCCGAGATGCTAAAGCTACTTTAAATCCTTCTTGAGCAAACAGGCGAGCTATCGACGCACTCAGCCCAGTACCTGCTCCTACTATTAAAGTTGTTGTTGGCATAGGTAACATTTTCTTGGGATTGTATATGCCTCAGATAGCATTTGCTATTGCTCTGTGTCTGTATTGGCCAGGACTTTATCATCGGTCGGCGTTTATCGGCGTTTATCGGCGGTTAATTTTCTGCCAATCTCTGGCAATTTACAGAATGCTTAATTATAGATACATGGGTAGGGGCGCACAGCTGTGCGTCCCTACTGGATATTAACCTTAAGCCTCAATTACCACCCGTAGATTACCGCGTTTTTTCGCTACACGACAGGCGGTAGTGCCACCAGAACGTTCAAATTCTAAATCCAAAACGGTAGTACCAACTTGTAAATTGTGCAATGACAATTTATTGATTGACTCTGGTAATGCAGGGTCGATAATTCTTAAGCAGTTATTTGGCGCATCGGGTACTAAATTAACAATCATTTGCAGTAGTTGAAAGATACTACCAGTAGCCCAAGCTTGGGGTGTGCAAGCAACGGGATATTGTACAGGAGAGTGATCGCCGTTACGCTCGTAGCCGCAAAATAGTTCTGGGGGACGTTGGTAAGGTTGCTGAGTTGTCATGTCGAACAAACCTTGGAAGATTTCTAAAGCTTGGTCAATTAAACCGAGCGATCGCAATCCCATCGCAATTAAAGAATTATCATGAGGCCATATCGAACCAATGTGATAACCCATCGGATTATAAGCCGGCGACAAACTACTTAAAGTGCGAATCCCCCAACCGTTAAACATATCTGGGGCGCGTAAACGTTCTGCCACACTATAAGCTTTCTCTGGTGTAAAAATCCCCAAAAATAGACAATGACCAGGGTTAGATGTAATACTATCTACCTGCTTCAGCGCCCCATCCAAAGCCAAAGCGCAGAAACCTTGGTCTGCTATCCAAAAATCTTCGTTAAAACGCTCCTTGAGGCTATTGGCTTCATCTTGCCAACGTTCAGCTAAATCAAGGCGTTTTTTCATCCTAGCAATTTCCGCCAGACGCACTTTAGCGGCGTAAACGTAAGCTTGTACCTCACACAAAGCTATCGAGCCATTGGCTAAATTCCCCTTGCGGTCTACGATACAATCACCAGAATCTTTCCATCCTTGGTTATCTAGACCACGTTTAGACCTGCGCTGATAGGTGAGATAGCCTGTTGGCTGCATATTCCGGTCTATCCACTCCATCGCCGCTAAGGCATTAGGCCATAGCTGTTCTAGGGTTTCCCGGTCATGCGTCCAAGAATAGTATTCAGAATACAACATTAACCACAGGGGAGTGGCATCTACCGTACCGTAGTAGGGGGTATGGGGAATTTCTTGACATCGCGCCATTTCTCCCAGGCGCAACTCGTGGAGAATCTTTCCAGGTTCCTCCTCGCGCCACTCATCATCTTGTTTGCCTTGGTAAGCCCCCAGCAACATCAAGGTTTCTTTAGCTATTTCGGGGTTCAGCATCAGGGTTTGGGAAGCGGTGATGAGGGAATCTCGCCCAAACAAGGCTGAAAACCAAGGCACACCCGCAGAAACAGTTTTATATTTGTCAAAGGACTGGCGTAACAAATACATATCCTGTTCGGCGCGTTCAATCACTTGATTGAAGTTACTTTTATCGGCGCGAATATTGGTAATTTTTTGTACCCAATTCTGTTCCTCCATCATCTCTGAGGCTTTGGCTTGGACTAGAGTTACAGCCGCACTCACATTAGAGCTAGATTGGTTGTTGGTAAACAAATTTACCCGATAGCCTAACTTTTGGGTGGAGTGGCTAGGTAACTCTAAGTGCCAAATTGCAGTGTAGCCTTTGAAAGAATCAGGCTGACGATGCTGGAATTGGATACGCGATTCCATCACCAACCCGTCTAGACCCTGATAGGCTAAAGTTAACGATTCTTCCTTGTGGGTATGCTGGGTGTGTACAGGTGCTGTGTCATGACTATGAAAAATTCCTCCATCTTCAGAGGTTGGTTCTACTAAGCGTAAAAGTTTACCCCGTTTGTCTCTGCCATAACCCCGGACTTCAAATAAATCGACGAAATCAGCATCAAAGCTAATACTGATTTCAAAAGTGACAGTAGTTGTGCTATAATTGACAACTTCCATTTCTTCAAATAAAGCACCGTTAAGTACCAACTCCCGGCGAATACTTACAGCGTCAGCCTTCATCCGGTCATCGATTCTAGGATTGGTACACAATACCGACAAGGCAAAACCTTTCTCCGCACTGCTACTGAGAAGCACAGGCGATCGCCCATCAATTTGTAACTCCAAACGGTTGAGAAATCGCGTATCACAGCAAAATAACCCCATACTAGGATTACCATCATTCAGGGAACAGCCAGAGATATTCCCCATAGTGTCTGTGACCAAAAATAAATCATCATCCTTGACCGTCAGAGTTGGTTGTGGTCTTTCACTGACCACACAAGGCCACTCTGGTATGGGCAATTCCTCGGCAGGGATAAAAATTTTACCATCTAATAAGATTTTATCCGGGGTAGTCAAAGTATCCGGTGTCATCAGCCAAAATTCCGTATATTAAGCGATCGTCTCTAATTGTAGATAGGGACTGGGGACTGGGGATTGGGGATTGGTGGTTCGACTCCGCGGTAGTTGAGCGTAGTCGAAACTCACCAACCGGGATTGGGGACTGGTGGTTCGACTCCTCGGTAGTTGAGCGTAGTCGAAACTCACCAACCGGGATTGGGGAAGACGGTTTTTTGATTGGTACTGAATTTGTTCAACAGTCGAACAAGATTTTTATCGAAGGTCAGACGTTGAAATTAATTACAAATCCTTATAGATTTATACTGTTTAAATTTTAAGTCAAGGTTGAAAAATGGCGGCTTTTACACGATTTCCCCCTAAATCAAACACCAAACACCAAAAGCTGAGTAATTAAGTAGAAGGGCGTAAATATTTGTAGTTGACGGTTGACAGTCCCCAATCCCCAGTCCCCAGTCCCCAATCCCCAATCCTCAAGTTCTCAAGTTCTCAAAGAAACTTATCCACCGCATGATTAGGATAGCTGTTCGAGAATGTATATTGGGCTTAGTACGCTATTTGGGAAGAAATGAAGATGCCAGGGACTGGATAAACAAAAATTAAGATGGAGACCAAAGCCGCTATGATCTGTCTATAGGTTGCAATTAATCCCAGCTTAGACGAAAAATTGATTGCTGTTGTTGGTCTGTTATTAACACTATGTTCTTAAATCTGCAAATAAATTTATAGCAGTAGTCACATAGGTTAGGACATTTTCAAAGTTTGAATGCTAGGAAGTAAGACCTTAGCTCTTGCCTTGATCGATGTGCGACTTAAATTTATTTACATATTGCAACAGTCTACTCTACCTGAAAGTCCGTTGTAATTTGTACAATGCAGCTGTGATGTGAATCTTGTTTTAGATTGGGCTTCCTTAAAGATATTCATGAGCATTTCAACTTCCGTGCTGAGTGATCTGCTACAGTCCCTACCTTACCTGCGGCCCCAGCTATATTTCAAAGCTTCATTGACGGCCCTTTCCCATGCAATGGAAGATCAGGTATTGGCTGCAACTCTAGACCAGCCTTTAGTGATTGCTAGCTTTCAAAGAGAGAGATTCTATCGCCAAGAGGCTCATCGCTATCAGCGATTGGCACAGCGTAGTAATCAAATATACGTCTTATCTGCACCGGAAACGGATTTTGCAAATAGCTCAGAATACTATGAAAAAGTAGCATTTGAGCCTAATGATGCTTTGAGTCAAGAGTGGCATTTGGTGGTAATTGCTGATAATTATGCTACTTGCTTGGTATGTAGGGAAAGCCGTGGGTCGATCGCTAAAAATAAGCCAACACCCATACCAGAGTTAACTCCTGGTTTGGATATGGACGCAGGGCGACGCTTTGAAGGTATTTGGACTTCAGAACGCGGAGTGAGTATCAAAGCGGCTCAATTGTTATTAGAGAGAATTTTGATTTATCGACCAGACTTGGCGAAAAAAGTAGCCAAGGCTTATCAGCGATTCGGCATTGGCGAGACGAAAGTTTACGCTGCTAGCAAAGCCCTGACTGAATACGCTTGTGATATTGACACTGACCCTTTTGTACAGCGCTTAGTTACCTACCTGCAAGCTAGTCAGTACAAATTACACAAGGCTTATCGTTCAATTGCAGAGCAAGCACGAAAGGAACGTTTAGTCAACTCAATTAGTACAGCAATTAGGCGATCGCTCGACCCCCATCAAGTGCTACAAATCGCCGCCCAAGAGTTAGGGCAACATTTAGGAGCCAGTCGTTGTTTAATTTACCGCGCCCAAGCAGGCGATTCCCAAGCGGTAATTGAACATGAGTTTTTAACGCCCGGAACTGTTTCAATTAGCGGTCAAACCTGGGAATTGAAGCAAAACTCCCTATTTCAAGCAGTGATTGAGCATGGTGAAGGTGTCTGTATCAGCGATACAATGAATGACTATCGGGTGAATAATTCCCCTGGTTTGTCTTTGATTGCTAAAAAATTGGCGATTCGTTCTTGGTTAATCGAACCAGTGTTATTTCAGGGGCGATTGTTAGGCATTGTTGAATTACATTATTGCTCCTTACCGCCCCATCAATGGCAACAAGGCGAACTAGATTTAGTAAAAGCGATCGCCACCCAAATTGGAGCCGCCTTAATTCAAGCAGAAGCCTACGCCAACCTCGAAGAACTCAACCAGCAACTAGAAGCCCTAGACCGCACCCGCAGCAATTTAATAGCTATTACTGGTCATGAACTCCGCACACCTTTATCCACAATTCAAGTGTGCTTAGAAAGTTTGGCGACAGAACCCGATATGCCCGTAGAGTTGCAGCAGGTAATGTTAAATACCGCCTTAGCAGATTCAGAACGGATGCGGAAACTAGTACAAGATTTCTTAACTCTGTCTAACCTAGAAAGCGGGAGAGTGGAATGGCATCCAGAATCTTTAACCTTACAAGAATGTATCGATTTAGCACTCAGCCGTCTCCGTACCCGTCCGCCCATAGAAAAACCACCCGCAATTAAAACCCAAATCGCCGAAAACTTGCCTTTGGTAAGAGCGGACGGGGATTGGTTAGTGGAAGTGTTGGCGAAACTGGTAGATAACGCCTGTAAATTCACCCCAGAACAAGGGGAAATTAAGATTAGTGCCACCCACAACGGTAGTCAGATGGTAGAAGTCACCGTAGCCGACACAGGACGCGGTATAGAGCCAAATCGCCTAGAAATAGTTTTTGACCGCTTCTATCAAGAAGAGGGGGCTTTAAGGCGCACAGCAGGCGGTACAGGGCTAGGTTTAGCCATTTGCCGCCAAATCGTCAACGGCTGGGGCGGCATGATTTGGGCAGAGTCCACAGGTAAAGACCAAGGTAGTCAGTTTCATTTCACCATCCCCATCGCCCAGAATAGGCAAGAGGAAAGTCGGTCGAAGGTGAAGAGTCGGTAGTCTGGGGACTGGGAAAGGGGAAAGGGGAAAGGGGAAGGGGGAAAGGGGAAGCTTTCTGACAACTGTTGACTGTTGACTATGGACTAATGACCAATGACCAATGACTAATGACTAACAACTGTTACAGACTGTGACGCGATCGCAATATGATCGTGATAGCGGTGTTACGATGCCCTAAAAACGTTGAGAGAAACCTTATGGCAGAAACACTTTCAGGTAAAACTCCCAAATTCGCAGGCAGCACTGGTGGCTTGCTCACCAAAGCATTGGTAGAAGAAAAATACGCTATCACTTGGACTAGCCCCAAGGAGCAGGTATTTGAACTACCTACAGGTGGCGCTGCTACCATGCACCAAGGTCAAAACCTCCTTTACTTGGCTCGCAAGGAATACGGTATCGCTCTGGGCGGTCAACTCCGGAAATTCAAAATCACAGATTACAAAATTTACCGGATTCTACCCAACGGTGAAACCACCTTCATTCACCCAGCTGATGGCGTATTCCCTGAAAAAGTAAATGCAGGTCGTGAGAAAGTTCGTTTCAACGCCCGCAGCATTGGGGAAAATCCCAACCCTGCACAAGTTAAATTCTCTGGTAAAGCTACCTACGACGTGTAGAGACTAGGGACTAAATCAGTTAACAGTGAACAGTTATCAGTTATCAGGTTGTATTAACTGTAAACTGTTCGCTGATAACTGATAACTGATAACTGATAGCCCCAATTCGCCTATGATTTTTCCCGATTTCTCTCAATTCTCAGAGCTTGCTTTGCAAGGTAATTTTGTGCCAGTGTATCAGGAATGGGTGGCTGATTTAGATACACCCGTTTCGGCTTGGTACAAGGTTTGTGCTGGAGAACCTTACAGCTTTTTGCTGGAGTCGGTGGAAGGCGGGGAGAAAATCGGGCGTTATAGTTTGGTTGGGTGTAATCCTTTATGGGTGTTGGAAGTTAGGGGTGACACTACCACCCAAACCCACCGCGATGGTTCGCAGGTGGTGTTTACAGGCGACCCATTTACAGCTTTGGCTGATTGTTTAGCAGCATATCAACCAGTAAAGTTACCCCAGCTACCGCCGGGAATTGGTGGGTTGTTTGGCTTTTGGGGTTATGAATTAATTCGCTGGATAGAACCGCGTGTACCCGTGCATCCTCAAGATGAACGCAACATTCCTGATGGGTTGTGGATGCAGGTAGACCATTTGTTGATATTTGACCAGGTGAAGCGGAAAATTTGGGCGATCGCTTATGCTGATTTACGTGACCCGAATGTAGATTTAAAAGCAGCCTATCAGCAAGCGTGCGATCGCGTTAGTCAGATGGTAAGTAAACTATCTTTACCTGTATCGCCCCAAAAAACCATATTGGAATGGACACCCCCAGGAACGCAAAAGGTGGGGGAAACACAAGAATACACCAGCAATTTCACCCGTCCAGAATTTTGCGCCAGCGTCGAAAAGGCGAAAGAGTATATCAAAGCCGGGGATATTTTTCAAGTAGTCATTTCGCAACGCCTCTCCACCCAATACACAGGCGACCCTTTCGCGTTGTACCGTTCCCTACGACAGATAAATCCTTCGCCTTACATGGCGTATTTTAACTTCCAAGATTGGCAAATCATCGGTTCCAGTCCCGAAGTGATGGTAAAAGCAGAACTTGATGGAGAAGGTGAGGTAGTAGCCACAGTCCGTCCCATTGCGGGGACAAGACCAAGGGGTAAGACAAGCAAGGAAGATGCAGATTTAGCCGCAGATTTACTTCAAGACCCCAAGGAAATAGCCGAACACGTCATGTTGGTTGATTTAGGACGTAATGATTTAGGACGTGTATGTACAAGTGGGTCTGTAAAAGTTGATGAATTGATGGTGGTTGAGCGCTATTCTCATGTGATGCACATTGTAAGTAATGTGGTAGGGAAATTAGCCAAGGATAAAAGCGCTTGGGATTTGTTGAAGGCTTGTTTTCCCGCCGGGACAGTTAGCGGCGCACCCAAAATTCGGGCGATGGAAATTATTAATGAATTGGAACCAAGCCGCCGGGGTGTATATTCTGGGGTATATGGGTATTACGATTTTGACGGACAATTAAATAGTGCGATCGCTATTCGCACAATGGTAGTCAAAGACCAGACCGTAACCGTACAAGCTGGCGCGGGTTTAGTAGCTGACTCTGAACCTGAAAAAGAATATGAAGAAACCCTGAATAAAGCCAGGGGTTTACTCGTAGCAATTCGTTGTTTGCAGTGAAAAAAACTAATCAATAAGAAATTCATCTCTGTGCCTTTGTGTCTCTGTGGTAAAAAATTGTTATGACCTAAGACTACGAGCAAAATTTTTAGAGAACATAAAAAATAATGGTCAACAGCCTGAAAGAACTCTTAAACGAACCAGAACTTGCACCGCTTGAAGACCCAGAGGAAAAATTCGTCACTACTGGCGTAAATTGGCAGATGTATGAAACATTATTAGCCAAACTAGAAGATAATTCTCATTACCGCGTAACTTATATAGATGGAATTTTAGAAATTGTGTCACCATCTATCAGACATGAAAATCTGAAAAAACGTTTAGCTATTTTAATAGAACGCTATCTTTATTTAAAAAGAATTAGGTTCAGTCCTATGGGGAGTTCTACTATTAAAAAACAACTCAAGCAAGCAGGAGTAGAACCAGATGAATGTTACTCTATTGGTGAGAAGAAAAATATTCCAGATTTAGCTATAGAAGTTATTATCACTAGTGGTAGTATTGACAAGCTAGACATTTATCGCCGCTTAGGAGTAAGTGAAGTTTGGGTATGGCAAATCAATCGACTCAAACTTTACCATCTACGGGAAGAAACACCATCACAGTTTTTAGATACTTACGGTTACGAACAGATTACTGCTAGTGAATTATTGCCAGAATTAAAGATTTCTTTATTAGAAGAATGTGTGCAAATTTCTGATGATATTGAAGCTATTGACCAATTTGAACAAGGGATGATTAGCTAAATTAGCCGATGTTTTGAAAGTGCGATCGCTATTGTCCCAATAGTAGCCATACCAAGTTAATATGAAGCTGTATAGAATAATTGAACGCAGATGCACGCAGATGTACGCAGATAAATCAATTGATTTTATAATTATGTGCAACCTCATATAAAATTGGCATCAATTAGTAGGGTGGGGAGTGCATCGCTACCCGCTTATTGAGAAGATATAAGATATGAGTTAACATTAAAGTTCACATAACCACCAGACTGGGATAGACGCAAAGTTATTTCTGCTGAATTTATGGGAATACTAAAAATATAACCCCAATATAAAGATGCAGTGGTAATGACAATATCATCACCAGAACCAAGAGCCATACTTGAAAGTTTTATTGTTGATAATGTAGACTTAGAAGAATTAGAAGCAAAACTAGCTCAATTTAATATTTTTGAAGCTATTGGCGTAGTTAGACAAGAAATCCGTCATTCAAATTTCCTAGCTTTTTTGTTAAATCCCTCTCAAAATCATAAACTTGAAGATGTTTTTCTCAAACGATTTCTGAAAAGAGTATTATTAGAGCCGTATGAGCCTGAAGACCCAAAATATTTAAAAATTAGCACAGTTGATATAGATATTGCTGATTTTTCAGATGTCGAAATTAGACGAGAATGGAAAAATATTGATATTTTTATTCAATCTTCCAGCAACAAATTAGTATGTGCGATTGAAAATAAAGTTGACTCCAGTGAACATTCAGATCAGTTAAAAAAATATCGAGAAATTCTTGAGAACGAATATAAGGATTATCAAATTATTTTAATTTATTTAACTCCAGATGGTGATGAACCATCTCAAAAAGATTGGAGAGCTTATAGCTATTCTAAACTACTTGAAATAATTGATAGCATTTGTACCAGCTATAAATCTACTCTTGGTACAGACATTTATACATTGATGACTCATTATTCTACATTACTTAGGAGGCATATTGTGAGTGATTCAGAAGTGGCTGAACTTTGCCGGAAGATATATAAGAAACATAAACAAGCTCTTGATTTAATTTTTGAACATCGTCCAGACTTACAGTTAGAAATGTCTGAAAGAATAAATGATTCTGTCACTCAATACATGACATCTCATAATTTATATGTAAAACGTTGGAGTAAAAAATACATAGATTTTGGTGATATCGAGTGGGAGAATAAAAAACTACCACTTGCCTTTCACTTTGAAAATGGTAATTCATATCTTCTGACAAGATTATTAATTTGTCCCTATGAAGATAAAACTGTGCGTGAAAGAATATATCAAATATCTCAAGAGAATTTAAATCCTTTTAAGAAGACAAGATTAACTAATCAATGGACAACAATTTATCAAAAACCTATTCTCAACCAGAATGATTATGAAAATGCTGATGTTGATGAGTTAATGGAAAAATTTCAGTTATTTTGGAATGATTTTGTCAAGAATGATTTTATAAAGATACGATCTATATTCTATACAAATATAGACAGAATAGTAACTTCTGAGTAAAAATATAAATTTTGTGCTTTATATGTAGTGGCTTGGCAAAGCTAAACTTGTAAATTAGCAAAAAATCGCTCATCTTAATCATCTGCGTTTATCTGCGTTTATCTGCGTTCTATCTATTTCCACATTTTAGTTTTAACACGCTACTACAGTTATTTATAACTGGTCATTCTCTATTATCTTATCAAGCGATCGCTTGTAATATCGCACTCAAATAACTAACGATTTGGATACACATGGCGCATTTCAAAACGACAATGTTCCCACAGTGGTAGTAAGGCTTGCTTCGCTGCATTTAACTGGGCTTGAGAGAAACTTATTTTGCCATATTCTAGAATCCAGATAAATACGCGAGTGATTAAAACTGCATTCAAACTACTCTCATATTGATAATTATTTATCCTACCTGCTTGAGCATCTAAATAATAAATTACATCTTTAAAACCCCATGTTTGAAAATCACTTTTGATGTTGTC
>DATNQO010000211.1:0-4708 GCA_036704005.1 Leptolyngbyaceae cyanobacterium
ATAACAGCAAAGGGACGAAAACTCTGGTGCTTCTCAATCTGGGTTACATAATCCCTAACCTGCTGTTCTGCCACCCTTGGGTCGCGGCTTTGTCGCTTCGCCTCTACAACGGCAATTACTTCCCCATTGGGCAGATAGAGGCAGTAGTCTGTGACTCCATTCCAAGGTGCTGCATCATACCCATCGACTGGGATTTCAATGCCCACCTGGTTGGAATCGTCTAGACTCCATCCAGCTTTCTCTAATGCCTTATCTATTATTTCTTTTCTGGTATTCGCTTCGTTGCGAGACATTCAATGCTTCCGAACACTGGCTAGAGCGATCGCACTACTCCCTTAGTGTTCCCACTCACAGAGGCGCAGTATCACCTCTAATCATTCTGACTTTTGCCTTGACTTTTTACCAGAAGTATGGATATCGAATCTTTAGCTTAAAGGTATAGGACGAGTGAGTAATCAACATTTAGAGTAAAGTGCCATGCTTCGGGCTAGCCTTCGGCTAATCGCTCCAGGGATTTACTGAGGGATTTCAATTTTGGCAGTTCTTAGCCGCTTGACTATCCTTGCCCAAGTCCAAGCGTAATCGCCTCCCATCAGCAGCCAGCAAATCCAATCAATTGAAGGCTTGTTGTCGTATCCCCACCCTACTTCTTTCTCATCGAAGTCGTTATTTTCAAAATAATCTAACCCACATTCCGCACCCACAACTGTCACAAGGATGGCTGGGGCTGATGGAAGTGGATAATTGCGGTTGATGGTAAGTAATAATACTCAAACGCCACCGAAACTAGAATGATCATCTTGCTTCAGGAGGAAGGTTGAGCAACGCTCGACCTTCCCCTTTGTTGGAAAAGAGTAGCTCTAACGGTAAACTCAACAGTTAAATCAAGTTAGAGAAAAATCCCTCAAGAGACGATGATGAGTTCACCACCACAAATTCACGTCGCTAATCTAGACCACTTGGGCTTAGTAGCCGGAATGATTGATGCTATAGGAATTGTGGAAAAAATTGATCACTTAGTTGGGACTCAACCTGGGGAAAAAGTCAGTCCGGGACAGGCAGTTAAAGCCATGATTTTGAACGGACTGGGGCTGGTTTCTGCTCCTTTATATTTATTTTCCAAGTTTTTTGAAGGTAAAGCTACAGAACATTTAATTGGAGAAGGAATTCAACCGGAACATCTCAATGACGACCGCTTAGGTCGAGTGCTAGATAAACTTTATCTCACCGGATTGAGCCAGATTTTTGCGACGATTGCTATCGGGGCAGCTCAGCAGTTTAATGTCGCCCTAGAAACGGCTCACTTAGATGCCAGCTCCTTCCACGTTCATGGAGAATATAAGTCAAACCTACCCGAAGTCTATATTCATAAACAAGCTACCAACACTGAGCCAACATCTTTAGCGGAAATAAATGAAACAGCTGCTCCACAGCCTATTGTCATTACTTATGGTTATTCTCGCGACCATAGACCTGACCTCAAACAGTTCATTCTCGATTTAATTTGCAGTGAAGATGGAGATGTACCCCTATTTTTACGGGTTGGGGATGGCAATGAATCAGACCAAGCGATATTTCCGCAAGTTTTTCAAGACTTCAAAAAGCAGATAGACTTAGATGCACTGATGGTAGCTGACAGTGCGCTGTACAGCGAACCAAATTTGGTGGAGATGGCGACGCTCAAATGGTTAAGCCGAGTCCCGCTGACGATTAAACAAGCAAAGGAATTGGTAAGTCAACTCAAAGCCGAAGCATTTACCGAAAGCACGATCGCTGGTTATCGTTGGTCACAACATCAAAGTCACTATGGTGGGATTGAGCAGCGATGGTTAGTAGTCGAAAGTAAGGAGCGTCAAGAGTCCGACCTCAAGCGACTGGAGAAGAACCTAGATAAGGCACAAACAGAAGCCACCAGGCAATTGCTCCAGTTATCGCGTCAAAGTTTTGCTTGCCTAGCAGATGCTCACAAGGCGGCTAACAAGTTATCTAAAAAACTTAAGTATCATCAACTCGTTGCGATAGATACTCAAGAAATGCAGTCAAAATCCACGCGGAAAAACTCTGATACTAACTATAAAATCACAGCTTGCCTAGAACTTAAATCTGATGTCGTCGAAGCCGAACGGCGACAGGCTGGGCGCTTTATCTTGGCTACTAATGTGCTGGATGTTAATCAGTTAAGTCCAGAAGATATGATTGCTAAATATAAGAACCAGCAATCCTCAGAAAGAGGATTTAGTTTTTTGAAAGACCCTCTGTTCTTCACGGACAGTGTGTTTCTGAAGTCTCCCGAAAGGATTGAAGCTCTAGCTCTGATTATGGGATTATGTTTATTAGTTTATACCTTAGCTCAACGCCAACTCCGTCAGACTTTAAAACAAACTCAGTCCGGAATTAAAAATCAGTTAGGTCGGCTGACTGAGCGACCCACTTTACGCTGGATATTTCAGTGCTTTCAAGCCGTTCATTTGTTGCAGGTTGATAGCGTTAAGCAAGTTTCTAACTTAACAGATGAACGCTTGAGAACTCTCAGTTTTTTTCCCGCTACTTGTCAAGCCTACTATCTGGTTCATCGAATCGTTTGAGTCAATTTTTCTTTCATAATTGACATGAGAGCTGCAACTTTTTCCGGCAGTCCTTGGAAAGTTGTCTCTTGGTATTGTCAATTAACAAGGATTAATGATAATTACAGCGCACTCTCTCCTAACCACCTACTTGAATCAAGTATTATTGCTTAGCTAAACGGTGATTTGCTCAGCTAATCCACCGATGAGTGCAGCCTCAGCCATCCTTGTGACAGTTGCGGGTGCGGAATGTGGGATTCAAAGCTTCGCTAATGGCTTGATCTATCCACCCCCTGTCAAGGTCAGTAGACTGAAAACTTTTGCGATCGCTCTGGGGAACAGGCTAGTAGTTCAGACTTTTGTCTAATTAACTGTATTATTCAATACATATTCCTCCTGTTTCCTTGAGAGTTTTATGATAAGCAGAGCTAATCAATAAACGAGAGAAGCAAAGCGAAATCTCGTGCCAAAATATGCTGCTCGTGCTTTAGCCTTAAATTTCTGTAAAATTCATATTTGTGAAAAGGAGACGAGTATTTTCAAAACGTAGATAAGGAGTATTGAGTTTGGTTAGTACTGCAACTCGCCCCGTTTTAACTGATAGCAAAACCTTGTCTGAAGTCGTTAACTGTTTAACCGAACATATTCCTATTAAAACTCAAGGCAAATGTGAGCAACAGAATATCTTTGAAATTTTGATTCGAGCAGCTACTCAGAGAGATAGTATAGAAAATACTGCCAAAGTCCTAAAAAATGTTCCGACAAGCAACGACATTCGTTACCATCTCGAAAAATACACAGACATAAATTCTCTAGAATCAGACTTAAATGCTGCACTTCAAAGTCGCTTACCAGACGGAATTCGGCAAGGTAAACAAAAAATTGCTATTGATTTTAACTTGATTCCTTATTATGGTGAGCCATCACCATCAGAAGCACCATATATTTATAGAAGTCAAGCTAAAAGTGGCACTTGTTCTTTTTATGCTTACGCTACTGTTTATGTAATCAAGAAGAATAAACGAGTCACTTTAGCTATCAAAGCTGTTCAACAACAAAACACTTTAGTGGCAATTATCACTTATCTTTTAGCATTAATTGAGTCTTTAAAGCTGAAAATAGAAAGATTGTATTTAGACCGGGAATTTTTCTGTGTCCCAGTTATTAGATGGTTGCAAGCTCTTGATATCCCCTTTGAAATGCCAGTAATTATTCGAGGTAAACATGGAGGCACTCGACAATTAATTAGAGGGAGACGTAGTTATAAAACAACTTACACTTTAAACAGTGATAAATATGGCTCAGTCACTTTTCAGGTGTGGATAATTTGTACATATAAAAATGGCAAGAGACGAGCGCATGGTCGAGAATTTTTTATCTATGCAGTCTATAAATTACAGCTATCTTTACACCTAATACATGATGACTATCGTCTTCGCTTTGGAATTGAGAGTAGCTACCGCATGAAAAACCAGTGTCGGATTAAAACTACTATCAAAAGCCCGACCATTCGGTTTCTATTTGTAGCCTTATCCTTTTTAATTATTAACATCTGGATTTATCTGATCTGGAATTATCTCAGCCGTTTAAAAAGAAGCTCAAGACAAGTTTTTTCTCATCTATTTACCCTCAAACAGATGCTTGAGTTTTTACGTCAAGCTATAGACCGTACCTATGGGGTAGCCTGTGAAGTTTGTTTGCCCTCTGGCTGATTTTTGGGACTTATTAATAAGCAAATATTATCCTTTGTCTAAGGCAATCAGCTTTTTTACAGTTCCCTCAAAACGGTATCATAAACTACTATTTTTTAACGATCACAGAAGTTTTCGGTCTACTGACTGTTTGTCTAGCAGCGTAGGAACGTAGATTAATTCCCCAATTTTATCCAGCCCCCGCGTACCAGCATTAGTTTGCTGACTTTGACTGTAGAGGGTGAGGAGGTGACTCACGAAGGGATTGAAGTTAGGTTTGGTTGGGGCTGTTAAGGTGGGCAGCAGGGATTCAGTTGTAAGCTGAATGGGTTCTGATACCTTCTTTAGGTGCTGGACTGCGGCGATCGCTTTTTCAAATTCCTGGGCTGAAGTAAATCTGTTTGCCCGATGCGGCGCGATCGCTGAACTCGAAGACAATGTAAGGGGTATCAT
>DATNQO010000212.1:0-29699 GCA_036704005.1 Leptolyngbyaceae cyanobacterium
TGACTAATGACTAATGACTAATGACTAATGACTACTTCTTATAAGTTTCTTATTTTCTTGATTTAAGCTGAAGTTATACCAATTCTCTCAAATCTGGCAATGGATACAAACTCGGAAAACCTGATTTCATCAGATTTTCTGAATATAAATTCCATATTGCTAGCCCTTGCTACGCAGGCTTAAGCCTACTTGTGGGTTATTCAGAATTGTGAATTGGTCTTAGAAACTCCTTACAGTTTTTTCAAGCTTTTTAATCATGGCAATCAAGACAATATTATTGATTGATGATGAACCGACTATTCGCGAACTTGTACAAATTTGTTTACATGATTTGGTGGGATGGAATGTTGTCACTGCTAATTCAGCCCAAGCTGGACTCAAACAGTTAGAGATAGTACATCCTGATCTGATCCTGCTGGATGTTTTAATGCCAGGTATGGATGTTACTTCGTTTCTGCACAGACTGCATGAACACCATTTGTTAAAAACTATTCCCGTTATTCTGTTAAGTGTGATCGCAGATTTCTTTACATTGCAACAACTTCAGCATCTGGGTGTGGTGGGAGCAATTGCTAAACCCTTTGACCCATTAACTTTACCCAAACAAATTACCCATGCTTTAGGTTGGAGTTTGCAGTCCAAGTATCAAATTAGTGTTTAATGAAACCTCAAACAGAAATGTTATCACATCCTTATAAGTTTCTTATTTTTGGCTGGTATTTTGGTAAAGACGAATGAGGCAGAGAATGTTTAGAAGTATAAATAGTTCATTAAATTATCTATGTATTGGCAATTATCAATATTATGATTTATCGGTCACGACAAATATTTTTATTTATATTATTAAAATAAATCAAGGAGGGAATGAAAGTTCCAGCACTTAAATTTAAGTGCAATATTTGTAGCTAAACAAAGATAAAAATAGCTTAAACATAGACCAACAATAGTTTTTGAGAGTTATTAAGTCAAACTAAAATTTGCTCTATGTGGGAGGTTTTTATCTTGTTTAGTAACAAATTATTTAAACGGTGGTAAGCTGTTTAAATAATAAATGCTAAGTTCCTTAGCAAAAATGAGTACAAGTAATAGATTGTTCCCTTAAATTCTCGGCGCGACTGAATTACGAAAATAGACTTAGTAATCTAGCATCTGCCATAAAGATACTGCAACAAAATCTATGAAATTACAGCAACATAAGACGAAGAGAAGACGGGGAGTGGTGCTAACTCCTCTGGGACTACAAAGATTACAAGAAGCGATTTTAGCTTGGGAGATATTAAATAATAAAGGCGATCGCTTAACTCTAGAACAACTGAGCAGACAGATAAATATATCTACAAAAACTCTGAGCCGATTGTGGTCTTTAAGTTCTAGTGTGGATCACAAAACTTTGAAATTGTGCTTTGCCGCTTTCAACTTAAAAGTGGATGAGGAAGATTATACAGTTTTAACGGAAGACAATGAAATAGAACTACCGAGTTTATACTCAGAGACATCGATACAAGCAAGAAATTTATCTAGATTATTTACTGCAACAGTAGAAAATAATTGCTCATATCCAGATGGGGCTGTACCTTTGGATTCGCCTTTTTATATTAATCGTCCGCCAGTAGAAGAACTAGTATATAGAGAAGTAACTCAACCTGGTTGCGTAATTAGGATTCGCGCCCCCAGACAAATGGGTAAATCATCTTTGATACTGCGTTTGTTACACTTTGCCAACGCACAAGAATATCACACAGTTAGTCTGAAGTGCAACCAAATTGATGACCAATGTTTGACTAGCTTAAATAAGCTATTGCGTTGTATTTGTTGGCAAATTGCCACACAATTAAATATCGACCCCAGCCTTGATGATCACTGGGATGAGGAAATAGGTTGTAAGTTGAGTTGTAGTTTCTATTTACAACATTATGTTCTGAAACAGTGCCAAAATCCTATAGTTTTGATGTTGAGCGATGTTGATCGTTTTTTTGACTATCCTCACATTGCTCATGATTTTTTTGCTTTATTGCGTTCTTGGTGTGAGGAAGCAAGACAAAATCCCCATTGGCACAAACTCAGAGTGGTAGTAGCTTATTCTACAGAACAATATGCTTCTCTAGATATTAACCACTCGCCATTTAATATTGGCTTACCTATCCGACTGGAAGAATTTACCCAGCAACAGGTAGAAGATTTAGCTAGGCGATATGGAGTAAGGTGGATACCGGGCAAAGAATCGGCTCGGTTGATGTCTCTAGTGGGTGGTCATCCGGCACTTATACAACTGGCGTTGTATTATCTGAGTTGTGGGGCTATGACTTTAGCAGAGTTGATTGAAGAAGCGATCGCCAATGGAGGGATTTACCGTGATCACTTACAGCAACATTGGGTGAAATTACAAGCTAATCCCGGTCTAGTCAGATTATATGCGGAACTTGTGACTAACAAACAAGGTGTGGCTCTTGATCCTATGGATACCTATAAACTCGAAAGTATAGGATTAATTTGCTTTGAAGGCGATCGCGTTCTACCCCGTTGTGAACTCTACCGCAGTTATTTTGCTAAACAGTTCTCTAAAACTATTTGTTCAAATTCCCTAATCAAAGGTTTTTGAGAACGATATAAAATTCATAGTTGATTTTTGAAATCTACGTAGGCATTGTCTAACGTATCATCTTTTCGTCAGGCAAAGCTGCTATTTGCCATAGTAATCAGAGGGATTTTACAATCATCAATCCCTTTGATTATTTTTTTGACTGTAGATACAGCAGATTGCTGGTGAATGAGGTACAAATTTTCTGTAAAAACTCATATAAAAACAGAATTTCCACCCTATTCCCTGTTCCCTGTTCCTTGCTGTATAGTTAATTGTCTATAGATGGCAGTTGCTAGATAGATTAGGGCATAGGGAACTGCCATCTAAAAAATATTCCAACTTTTCTTGTAGGAAGGGCATCTTTCCTGTCCGAGATTGTGACTGGGCAATATACCCGCCTCATCAAATAGATAAACTGTTTGGTGAGAAATCACTCAAATAATCATAAAACTGTGAAAGTAAAAGGTTTATTAGCTTATTCTCTATTTACAGAAGTATCTAGCTATATAATCTGATTTTTTTATTAAAAAGGCAAGGACAGATAAGACAGTTAAAAAAAAATTTGAAAAACTTGTCAGACATTTAAGACATTTAAGACATTTAAGGCAAAAAAAAGCAGCTAATGTGCCAAAAAAATCATAATTTTGTAGTAATATGCTGATGCGATTATTTGATTAGTTATTCTTAAATATAAGCAGTTAATGTAAAAGAAAAACTTTTCTGCTTTAGAAAATGCCTAAAGTAACATGAAATATCAGGTTGGTGGTAGTCTCCCTAGTGATGATCCTAATTATGTTATGCGTCAGGCTGACGAACAACTTTATAACAGCTTAAAAGCTGGTGATTTTTGTTACGTCTTCAATTCTCGGCAAACGGGTAAATCATCTCTACTACATCGTACAAGTAATCATTTGAGCAAAGAAGGTGATACTTGTATTTATGTAGATGTGACACGCTTGGGTAGTGAGGATACAACAACTGAACAATGGTACAAAGGGGTTATTATCAGTCTTTTTCATAGCTTAAATTTGGTTGGAAAAGTTAATTTTAAACAATGGTGGGAAACGCTCTCAGGTCTTTCCCCCATACAAAAGTTAAACCAGTTTGTAGAAGAGGTGTTACTGGCGCAAGCGCAAAGTGGGCGGATATTTATATTTATTGATGAAATTGATAGTTTGTTGAGCTTGAATTTTTCGGTTAGTGACTTTTTTGCTTGGATTCGTCATTGTTATAACCAAAGAGCGCACGATCCGAAATTTCAACGTTTAGTATTTGCTGTGTTTGGGGTGGCTAGTCCATCAGATTTGATTAGTGATAAGCGTCGTACACCCTTTAATATTGGTACAGCTATTCAATTGTCTGGTTTTACACTTGATGAAGCTACACCATTACTTGCAGGGTTAGAAAAAGTAGTCAGTCAACCACAAGCAGTATTAGAGAAAATTATTGACTGGACAGGTGGACAACCATTTCTGACACAAAAACTTTGTCAGTTAGTTGTCAAAGCTGCATGGGAAACATCAAGCGGGAAAATTGATTTACCTCCAGCCACAGCAGGGTATTGGGTAGAACAACTAGTACAAAAGCAGATTATTCAACATTGGGAAGGAAAAGACGAACCAGAACACCTGCGGACAATTCGCGATCGCCTCTTATTCAACGAACAACGCGCAGGTAGGTTATTAGGTATTTATCAGCAGGTACTACAAGCCGAAGCAACTAATTTACCTGTGGCAAGCGATGATAGTCAAGAACAAAAAGAATTATTGTTATCTGGTTTAGTTGAAAAAAATAACGGTCATCTGAAAATTAAAAATCCTATTTATCGTCATGTTTTTAATCACCAATGGGTAATTAGGCAGTTAAACAATCTCCGTCCTTACTCCCAAGCCTTCAATGCTTGGATAGCATCTAATTATGAAGATGAGTCGCGATTACTGCGGGGACAAGCACTAAAAGATGCTCAAAATTGGTCGCAGGGTAAGAGTTTGAGCGATTGGGATTATCGTTTTTTGACTGCTAGTCAAGAATATGAACAACGCGAAATCCAAACAGCATTAGAAGCAGCAAGACTACAAGAACTAGAAACACGACTAGCACAAGAGAAAAAAACGGCAAAAACCCAAAGATGGCTGCTGATGGGAATGTGTATTAAATTCTTCATCTCCACTAGTTTAGCTGTAGGTATGTACATTTTGTACCGCCAAGCCAAAGCCAGCGAAACTCAAGCCAAAATCAGCGAAATTCACGCACTCATATCTTCAAGTGAGGGAAAGTTCGCCTCAAATCGCTCTTTAGATGCGGTTGTAGAAGCAATTAAAGCCAAACATCGACTACAACAACTAGAAACACCAAACCAAGATATTCAAAAACAAGCAGAGAATGTACTGCGGCAAGCTGTTTATGGTGCAAATGAATACAACCGTTTTTCGGGACATCAAGCAGCTGTAATGGCAGTAGATATTAGTCCTGATAGTTCTTTAATTGCTTCAGCTAGTCTGGATAGAACTATCAAGCTTTGGCGACGTGATGGTAAACAAATTGCCACCCTCAAAGGTCATGAGGGAGGAGTGAGAGCCGTCAAATTTAGCCCTGACGGACAAATGATAGCATCGGCAAGTGAAGATAGGACGATTAAACTTTGGCAACCAGATGGCACTTTGCTGAAGACTTTTGTTGGTCACACTGCTTCAGTCTGGGGAGTCGCCTTTAGTCGGGATGGTCAATTCCTGGCCTCTGCTGGTTGGGATAAAACAGTGAGAATTTGGCAGGTAAACGGTACTTTAATCAAGACTTTTTCGGGTTACAAAGCTGGGTTTTGGGGTGTGGCGTTTAGTCGGGATGGTCAAACTGTGGCGGCTGCTAATCTCGATGGGACAGTAAAACTTTGGCAGCGCCAGCCTTCCGGTTGGCAAAACGCCAAACCCTTACAGGAACTTTTAGGTCACACGGCTTGGGTTGTGGGAGTAGCTTTCAGTCCTGACGGACAGATACTTGCTTCGGCTAGTGAAGACAAAACTATCAAACTTTGGCGGCGAGATTCCACAGGCCGTTACCGCCTTGATCAAACTCTTTCGGGTCATAGTGCGGGAGTTTCCGCAGTTGCATTTAGCCCCGATGGGCAAAGGGTAGCCTCCGCCAGTCTCGACAAAACAATTAAATTGTGGAACATTGATGGTCTAAAACTCAAGACACTCAAAGGTCATAGTGCCTCTGTTTGGGGAACCAGTTTTAGTCCTGATGGCAGCTTTATTGCTTCGGTAGGTGCAGAAAACCTTGTGAGACTCTGGCAAAGTCAAAATCCATTTTTTGAGAGTGTGATTGCCCATAGCGCGGGTATTTGGTCGATCGCAATTACCACCGACAGTTCCACCATCGCCACAGCCAGCCACGAAAACAATCTGAAATTTTGGAGTCCTCAAGGCAAATTGCTGAGAACTTTGACGCAAAAAGGCGTAGTGTTCGAGGTTTCATTTAGTGATGATGGCCAGTTAATCGCTCTTCCCGCTTACGATGATACAGTGACAGTGAAGCGGCAAGACAATACTACTGTGGCTAGTTACAAAGATACCCAAGGCAAAATTACAGGCGCAGTATTGAGTCCCGATGGTCAAGCGATCGCTGTTGCCAATATTGACAAAATTGCTCAGATATGGCAGCGTAATCAGTCTGTCAGGCAGATTCTCAGAGGACATCAAGCGGAAGTTTGGCAAGTCGTCTTCAATCGGGATGGTAAAATGGTGGCTTCTGCTAGTGCTGATGGGACTGCGAAACTGTGGACAATTGACGGTAAGTCAGTTGCCACCCTTGCGGGACACACAGCATCAGTATGGCGAGTTGCTTTTAGTCCCGACGATCAAATGGTAGCTACTGGAAGCGGGGATAATACGGTTAAGCTGTGGACAACTGAGGGTAAATTGATCAGCACCTTTCAAGGTCATACAGCCGCCATTTGGGGAGTAGCATTTAGTCCTGACGGCAAAATACTAGCTTCTGGGAGCGTGGATGGAACTGTTAAGCTTTGGAAACTAGATGGTACAGAACTAACAACTCTTACAGGACATACCGCAGCGATTAGAAAAATTGCTATCAGCCAAGATGGAACTTTCCTGGCTTCTGGGGGTGATGACAACAAATTAGTTTTGTGGAATTTGCCGCGAATTGTCAACCTGAATGCTATGGCTTATAGTTGTAATCTAGTCAAAGATTATTTGAGAAATAATACAGCTTTGGCGGAAGGCGATCGCCGCATTTGCGATCGCTTTTAAAACTGTAGTATTCAGAAAACACCCTACTTATTTAAAAATTAAGTAAGGCGCTGCATTGCCCACCAAAACCATGACCCTGTGGACAATACCCAATCTACAGATTTTTTTCAGTTGATATAATTTGTTAAAATTATTTCCTTATTTATGAAAAACAGCCTTGCCTTAACAGGAATTACCTTACCTGATGATATCAAATTAAAACTTGAGTCTTTAGATTATATAAATCTCACCCCATCCAGTTCAGAAACTTATTTAGACTTTGACCATGATTTGCAGATAAATCTAGACAAAATTTTTGACATCCATAGTACAGTTACTTACATGGATATGGCGCTTGATAAAATTATTATTGAAATATTTGGCAGCCATGAAATTAAAATATCTGCACCAAAATATAGAATTATTCAAAATCACGAAAAAATCGAAGTCAATTTTCAAGGCTTACTAAATAAACGATACATTGAATTAAATTTTGGTAAGCAAACCACATTAAAATATAAGTTGCCCAAAAATTTCAGGTTGAGCTACTTAAAAAATACAGTTCCCATCATCAACGATATCAAATTAAGCAACCCAGAGTTAATTTTAACTAACCTTGGCTATTCCTTTACCCATTCCCAATTAGGCTGTATTAACTTAATCAGAGGATTAAACTTTATCGGGGATATTGACTTCAAAAATCTCCAGACAAATTTCAGTAGTTTTATCCATCAAAGCTTAGGGATTAATCGCTTAGGGGCTGTGATTAGCTTTAATCCTGTGGGACAGGTTAGCTTAACAGGTAATATTGCAGGCAATATTCAGCTATTTTCCCAGCAACAATTTAAGGCTATATTTAATAATTTGCTCATATGTTTAAATATTGGGTCTGATTTAGAGCCAAACTTCGGATTAACTGGAAATTTAATTCTTCAAGGCTACGATCCCACCCAAGAGAACGAACCTAAACTATTTCTCTGTGGAAATCTCTCTCTGGAACCCGAATCTTTAACAGCCTTCTTCAGTCAACAAAGTGAAAAATCCTGGTGTAATCCTTATGGGTTGGTAGGAACTGAATTTCGTAACGTCAGGTTTCAAGGAGGCGGAACATATTTACCTCCCTACTTCGATAACTTTGGCTTCATTGGTGATTTGAAATGGGAAGAATCCGACTTTGAGGTAGCATTTCTCATGGATACTAATGATCCTGAAAGATTAGCTTTAGTTCTCAATCCCAGACAAGCGGTTTGCTTAACAGATTTATGGCGGGGGCCTGTCACTTCCTTTCTAGCCAATCAAGTAGGCTATTCAGTTGATTTAGTTAACAAAGCACTAGGGTTGTTAGAAAACTTGGTGAACCTAAACATTGAACCAATTGACGGTGATGGAGATGGACAACTCAATTCCTTAATTAAATATGTTCCTTTCCCGACAACAATTGCAGGACAAGCAATAGCAGAAGGGTTAGAAATGAATGGTAGAATCCATGCTTGGGGGCATCAAGCAACTTTAATTCTGCAAAGTGACAAAACTTTTAATAATGTTGGGGGATCGTTAAAAGTTGCGGAAATCGATTTAGGATTTATAAAAATTAAAGGCAGCGATGATGATAGTTTAGATTTATCTCTAAAAGTAACGCCTAGTGAACAGTATCTCCAAGGGGATGGTTATGTAGAGATTCTGGATAACGAAATTGCCAATGTTGAATTTAAAATTACCCCTACCAACGCTACCTTTAAAAACTTTGACCTGAGTTTAGCCAATCTATTAAGTATTGATGTTGATGCTTTAAATATCGATATCAAATCCCGTAGTGGTAGTGGTTCAGGAACGATTTCAGTTCTGGGTAATCATCTAGCAGGTATTACTTTTGACATTACTCCTAATAGTGTCAACCTGAAGAATGTTAAGTTGAGTTTATTAGGTTTCTTAACTTTCACTATTCCCAGCCTCACAGTTAACTTGGAAAACAAAAGTGCATCAGGAACAGCAAATATTATTGCTTTTAATCAATCTTTAGGTTGCGGCACTTTATCATTTGACAATCAGAAAGTTTCCCTTAATGATGTAGCTATTAATTTAGTCAATATCATCAAGTTCAATGTCCCTAATTTCCAACTTGATTTACCGAAGAGAAAGCTTTTTGGTGTAGGCGATATTACTCTTCTGGGTAAAGAATTCACTGCGTTAGGTATTAGCCTTAACGAAAGTGGGTTTCAAGCTGCGAGTAATTTCAATTTTGGGATTTTAGCTTTCAACGGTGCTACAGTCACCCTTGGCAAAGGAACTAATGGTAATATCAATAATTCCGCTAGTATTGCCGGAAATCTCAAGTTTCTAGGTTATACCTTTGTCAATATGACTGCTAGCGTTGATAGCAGTAAACTAACTACATCGGGTAGCTTTAATTTTGCTAATGTTCTCTTACTTAAAGGAGTCAATAATCAAAAAAATGCCACAATAACGCTAAAGAAAGGGAAGAATGGAATTTACAACTCAGTGAGTATTCTGGGTAGTTTTTATTTATTAAATCAAGAGTTGACCTCACTTAGTATCAGCCATAATCATGGAACTGTGAAAATTTTAGGGATAAAAATTCTCAGCAACAATACAAAATGAATAAATCGGTAATATAGGGTTCATACTTTATTTTGAAAGATACGTAGTGCCGTATCATGGTTTTGCTGGGCATTGCATCGGCCTACAGGTAAGTAGAATGACTTCATAAATATAAGTTCGTAGTGTTCGCGTAGCGTCTCGCAGAGAGGGCTTTAGCCCTGAAAAACCTGGCAACAGAGCGATAAATCGCTCACTACAAACAAAACCTTATTTTATAGTTACAGGTAATACAGCTAAAAGTTAGTTGAGCAATTGAGTTGAGTATAAAAGTTACAGCACTTTTCAACTTGATGAGGTACATTCTATCTAGCCTCTAACCTCTAGTCTCTAGCCTCTGTTCCTTTGCAAAGTGTACTGCACTCAACTGAAAAAAGCTGTATTTTTTAAGTATAAATACTGTATTTTATCCGAATTTATATATTTAAAATGTATTTTTGATAGCTGGTAAGGTTTATCCATTTACCTAAATAGTCATAAATATTTCTGGCTCATATCTAAACTTCTTGTTTATTTTTCTAAAAGTTATAGATGAGATTATTTATTAACTGAGCCGATTAAAACTATTTGTTTAAAATTGCCTAGCTATGCTGTCAAATAAAATCTTGCTTAGACTTAATTTCAAGAAGTTATTAGTATGTCAAAGTCTCTTTTTTCCAAACTTCACCGTAGCTTTGGTACTCAGTTATCGGGAACCGAAAAATACGAGAAAATTCAATCAGGGCTGGCTGAAATCGAAGAAAAAACAGTTATCCCCAGCCATGAACTAGAAGAACGCCTCAAAAATGTCAAAGTCATTGTAGTTGGTGCGGGATTTGCTGGGCTTGCAGCAGCCTATGAATTAGCAAATAAAGGCGTTCAAGTTACTGTTTTGGAAGCTAGAGAGCGTATTGGCGGAAGAGTTCATAGTAGAGAAGACATTGCTGAGGGAAGGATTATTGAAGCAGGCGCAGAATTAATTGGCGCAAACCATCATCAATGGATTCATTATGCAAAAAAATTCGGTTTGGGTCTGACTGCTATTTCTTCGGACGATAATTTTTTAGCAGCAGGATTAGAACAACCTCTTTACATCAATGGTTCTAAAATTCCTCGCAAAGTTCAACAAGTAATCTTCGATAAAATCAGCAAAATTAATGAAAAAATAAATGAAGATGCAGAGCAAGTAGATGCCTACGAGCCTTGGACGCATCCTAAAGCAAAGGAGTGGGACAGTATTTCTGTTGCTGACAAGTTAGATGAATGGTGTGCAGGTGATTTATTATTACGAAATTCTCTAGAAGTACATTTTAGTAATGACCAGACAGCAGCAACTACACAGCAGAGTTACCTTGGTCTACTAGCAGCAGTCAAAGGTGGCGGAGTTCAAGACTACTGGGAATTGTCAGAAACATTTCGCTGTGATAGTGGAAATCAAGCCTTAGCACGTAAGTTCGTTGCTGAAATCAAAGAGATTGTTAAAAAAATTCATGGTCAAGAAAATTGGTCTGTTAACACAAATGAACCAGTAACTCATATTAAAATTTCCCAAAATTCAGTAGATGTTACTGTTGACAGTAGGAATAAAAAATACAAGGCAGACTACGTTATTTTGGCTATTCCTCCCACTACATGGAAACATATTTCCATTAGCCCTGAACTACCTCCAAACTCTCAGATGTCTATGGGACAAGCCATTAAATATCTCGCTGCTGTCAATGAGAGGTTTTGGATTAAGAAAGGTTTAGCACCTAGTTCTGTTTCAGATGAGCTAGGCATAATTTGGGAATCCACCGATAATCAAATGGCAACTAAGGAACATGGTTTCGGGTTGAATCTTTTTGCAGGTGGCTATTCAGCTAGCAATGCTATAAAAGCACCTAAGCCTATGGAATATTTCAAAGAAGCGTTTGAGCAAGTTTATCAAGGCTATGAAAGTAACAGTAACAAACAAGAATTTATCAACTGGCCGGAAGAAAAATGGACAGGAGGAGGGTATTCTTGTCCTAGACCAAAAGAAGTTTGTACGATCGCACGTTTTTTAACTCAAGCATACTATGATCGTCTTTTCTTTGCTGGAGAACATACTTGTTTAGCTTTCTTTGGCTATATGGAGGGAGCTTTGCGTTCTGGTGTGCTATGTTCCAACAAAATTATAGAAGCGACAAAATGCCGCCGCTCAGAATTAGTTGGTAGCACAACAGGAATATACCGAGGCTATGCGCCAGAGACGTTTGATGGATTTTCGGATGCTCTAGACAAGCATAACCTGTCACAGCACCAAACCAGTGGCTTTGATGCTTTCTCAGATATTCTCAATGGTATGAATACCCTGACAAAAATCATTGTTCGCCACGGTGATATTCTTGATGGACTACAGGTATTTTACGCAACAACTGATAAAAACAAAACTACTCTCAATCAGTGGTCTAGAGAATACGGTAGTAAGAAACCTAATCAAGGAGATGTTTTTACAATTCCAGAGGGCGATTATCTTGAAGAAGTCTCTGGTTATTATGGCACTTGGTTTAACGCACCTCACATTCTCCAACTAACTTTAACAACGAAAAATGGCAAATCTCAAACCTTTGGTACTATGGCTCATAGTTCAGAAGACCGAGAATTCTTTCAGTTTAAGGGAAATGATGGCGAAGAAATAATTGGCTTTTTTGGAGCGGAGGTTCCTTCCGATTACAATGTAGACCGTTCTCAAGATTTGCTAATGTCAGCTATTGGGGTAATTTTTAGAACTATTAATTAATATCAATAAGCGGGTGGCGATGCACTCCCCACCCTACATAATAATCAGTTTTACAACCTGTTATTTTGTCAATATGTCATTACTCATGAGGAAGTTTCATTACAAACTTTTGCACGAGAAAAAAATAAGTGCATCTGCCATACTAACCAAGAGCCAACTCGCCAAGCTCCCATTGATAGCGGTTCCGCAGATGAATTTGGTGATGTATCACAAATGTCTTGCTCATAGTGTAGCCATGTGACTGGTAGGTGTCCCATCGGTATTGTTGGCGATAATTTAAAGGTTAGTTGGTTGTAATTTAGCCAGTTTCCTTCCTTGCGCCAACCGAGGCGATCGCCTAATTTTTTTACCGATTCATAATCTACTTGTCCACCTATTTCATTCCAAATACTTTGCTGAACACTAAAGCCGAAGTAACCATGACTGTATTGTTGCCAAAGTTGATCAATTGTCTGGAAAGCCTGACAAGGAAAATTTAGGATATCCTCTTTATAAACTTCATTCCAATAACTCTTACCCATAACTTGTAACATTAATTTCGCAGTTTCAACATCAGCCTCTAGCCACTTATAATTTGCCAGTAGGTGTTGCAATGTTGCATAATCAATATTACTTTTAAATTCTTGGTTAAACTTAATATTATTATTAGCTAATGTCTCTTCTGTTTTTTCAATCAAAGGTTGAGAAGGAAGCGAAACAACATCCGTTTCTACTATCCCCAAAGCTTTTTTTTGAGCAACCAGTTGAGTGGACATATAATTAGAGATTAAGTAAATCGCTTGATTTACATTTATCTCTTCTTTACTTAAATCAAAATTATAAACTTCATCATTTAAAAATTGTGTTTGTAAAAAAGCATCTTGTAATCTATCTTTTTTCTCATAACTTGCTACTAGCAAATTGAGAATGTTATGAGAAGCTGTATTAGTATCCTGAATTGTTAATAAATTAGCTTGAGGATTTAAAGTACTACTCGTTAAGTTTTGAATTTCTCCTACAGTGGCGTAAAAATTTGCATCTACTTTCACCACCTCATCTATTAAGGATTGAAAGGGACTAAAGTAATCTTGTAGAGAGTTTTCTAAATTAATTGCTGTTTCAGCAATCCTGGCTATCTCTTGACGAATTTTCGTAGCTTTGATTTGATATTCATAAATTTCTTGGTACAGTTCTATGTCTTTAACTATTTGCTGAATAGCTTGCTGTTGTTTTTTGGTATCTTCTGTTAACTCTTTGATTCCCTCACTGAGTAATTTTACTTTCTCTAAAATTAAAAGGTTAGTATTGCTTAACAGTAATGTTGATTTTAAGTTTTCTTCTTTTTCCCACTTTAGTTTTTCTATAATTTGAGGGTTATCAATATTTTTTATCTCTAGCTTATTTCTTTCCTCGTTAATCTTTTTGATTTCCAGATACTTTTGACTAAACAGTTCTTTCCAGTCATCTATAAATTTTAATAAAAAATCTTGATAACTATTTCTATAATCTTCTAAAAAATCAAGTAGTAGGCTATAATCTTCAATTAATAACTTGACCTCTGCTAAAACTTCGCTTTGATTAATTTCTTGTTTGCGTTTAACTACTCCCCAGAAATAAGTATGAGATTTAGTACCATCTTGAATTAAGTTTTGGCACTTCTTAATCTTTTTCTGAACTGTTTTTAAATTAGAGTTTTTGAGAATGGGATATTTATAATTTTTTTCATAAATCGTAATCGATTCATAAGTAATTAGTTGTTTTTGCTTTTTAGCTAGCATCACTGATTCTTAAAAATAGAAGTGTCTCCTAAATCCTTATCAAAATTTTTGATTATGTAAATCCCCTCAATTTATTGCTGGGGATAGCCTAGACCTTTGTTAAAGCACATCAAATTACTTGACGCTAGCTGTTTTACATAATTTCCATACAAACATTTTCTCTTGTGTTTCTGCAAGCTGCATACCGATTTTTTCTAGCACTCGCTTTGAAGCTATATTATGGCGATCGCATCCAGCAGTCACAGTTTGCACCGTAGGTTGAGATAATGCCCAATCTACCACAGCTTTCGTAGCTTCAGACGCATACCCCTGTCGTCGATATGATGAAGCTACATAATAACCAATTTCCAAGGAACCGGAAGGAGAACCTGTGCTATCTGGAATAATTTTTACCATCACATGACCGATAAGTGTGTTTTCTGCTTGATGGATAATTAAACTTCCCCATCCCCATTCACCTTGTAACGGATATTGACGTAAGATATCTACAAGGATTGGCAAATCTGCAAAAAACTCTTCATCTTGCCAGTTGGGTAAAACTTGCACACCCAAAAGTGACGCTAATTCAGCATTTCCTTTAATGGCTGCTTTTATTAATTCTAATTTAAAAGGTACTAGCTCTAGTCGTGGGGTAACAAGTTTTTCCATACTATAAGTATTCTCTTGAATTAACGCTGACTTAAGTCATTAGACTTTTTAAATTAGTTATCAGTTATCAGTCCTGACTGCGTATGGTGGGATATTTAGACCCGCCAGCAACGCTTTTCACCAATTGGTGTGGTGTTTCATGTTCGTTTTTAACTGATAACTGATAACTGTTCACTGTTAAATTTTTTTTCACATGATTACAAACATTGTGCTTATTGTCTAACCCATTTTGACACTTGCGGGTCTTTGTCATAGTGGTAAGTGACATTATCCTTTGTGATAATTGATTGTCCGCGACTTGCCTTAGTTCTAATGGTGTTAAGAGAATAGTTGCTTAATGTTTGCATTTCTTGATGAGAAAGACCTACTATTGTGTCTGTTGCATCGGAGGTTTTTGGCTCTGGATTAAGTTCATTCTCTGGTAAAACATCTATGGTCACTTCTTCTTTAACTGGGTTAACAGTGATGCCTTTTTGTTGGCGATAATCTTCTATAGAAACAAGTCGCCAACTAGACTCTTTTGAAAGCTCTAATACCCATTGATGATAATTAAATAAGCTTTCTCTATGTCCAACACTGATAAAAGTTGTTTTCGTTTCCTGTAACTGTTGATATAAATTACCTTCGTTATTTAAATCTAAAGCACTGGTTGCTTCATCTAAAATAGTGAAACTAGGATGCGTAATTAATAGTCGCGCAAAAGCTAGCCGTTGTTGTTCTCCTAACGACAAGATATTTTCCCAAGGAAGTTCCGTGTCAAAGCCATTTACACGGGTAAGTAAGTGTTCTAATTTGACTTGTTGCAAAATTCTGGTGAGTTCGCGATCGCTCACTTTCCGATTTGTGTGTGGATAAAGCAATTGTTCCCGGAGAGTTCCCAAAATAATGTAAGGACGTTGCGGTAAAAATAAGACTTTTTCTAGGGGAGGACGTACCAAGCGACCAGTTCCCGCGTTCCATAAACCTGCGATCGCTCTCAACAAGGAACTTTTCCCCCTACCACTAGGTCCCACAATTAACAACCCTTCGCCTGGCTGAACAGCAAGTGATAAATCTTCAACAATCACTTGCTCGTAATTTGGCGTTTGTAATGTAAAATCATCAAAAGCTAAACGTTCTTCTTCTATAACTTGAATAGTTTTTGCCTTCTCTGGTTTTTTACTAACAGCTTCTAAAGCATCAGAAAACTCAGCTAAACGCTTTACGTAACTAGAAAATCGTCCGGAAACATTAAATTCAGATATTAACTCTCCCAAAGCATTAGAAAACATAAAGCAAGCAAAACTAACTTGGTTAATTTCGCCATAATCAATTTTATCCTGAATAAATAAAGGTGTGAGGACAAACATTGAAAATACGCCGATCGCAGATTGATATGCTCTACCAAAAGCATCTTGTCCTCTCTCTAAATTCATCCTCCGTTCAGCAGTTGCCAGCACATTATTAAATCGGCGCTGAATTATATTTAATTCTTCCTTTTCTCCCTGAAAAAAAGCAATTGATTCAGCGTGATTGCGAACATGAGTTAGGCAATAGGCAAAGTCTGCTTTAAACGTAAGTTCCTCTTGAGTTACCTTATTTATTGTTTGATTTAAGTAAACCGCTACTAAATTACCAATAACTGTATAAATAATTAGATAAAATGTGATGTCTCTAGAAACCGTCCAGAGAATTAACAAAGCACTTCCCATTTCTAAAACTTTTTCTAGTAAAGTACTTGAAAACCTCAAAGCACTACTAGTAATCGGTTCAATCTCTTGAGATAGACGTTGATCTGGATTATCTATTTTAGATTTAAAATTAATCTTATAATAAGCTTGATTGCTGAGATATTTTTCTAAAATATAAACATTTAACCATTTGTACCAGTCAAGAGTAACTTTCTTCCTGACATACCTTAAAGAAGTTACCAACAAAACTATCCCTACAAGGATTAAGCAAGATGGTAACAAAGTAGTATTATATTTAGTGAGGTCTCTCTCTTCAATAATAATATCCAGTACATAGCGATTCCAGTAACTATTGGCAGCGTTCGCAGCTACAATTCCCACTATTAATGATAATAGAAGAATGAGCATTCCCCACGAACGAATCACATCTGCAAATACTCTTCCTTCTGCTTTTGTTGGATACCAATAAGGTTGAGCAACTATTTTCACATCCTGCCAAAATTGAGTTAATGCTGAAAAAGGATTTGTTATGGTTTGCTCACGCACGGATGAAGTTTGCATATTCTAAAAATGTGGTCGTTCTTTCACAGTTATTTATTAATTATCAGTTATACTGACTTTTTACTCATTCATAAAACCTCTCTTTATAAGAGAGAGGTTTTAATTTCCCCCCTTCCCGATAGGAAAGGGGGCTGGGGGTTAGGTTTAGTTATCAGCTACATAAACTTAATAACTGATAACTGATTTAGGAATCTCGAATCTACTAAGTCAATGATTCCTCATCAACAATTTCGATTGTTTTTGGAGGTTCATTTTGTGAATGCTCACTAACACCTCCTGGGCTAATATGGTCTTTCAGCTTGACTTTTAATTCATCTGTAATAGGTAATTCGTCAATTTCTTTGAGCAGAAATCTCACTGAGTCGGTTTTGCTACGTTCTGTATAAACTAGCTTGAGAATAGCTTCAATTCCAAATGAAGCTATATATTCCCCTAGAACGCCTACCAAACCAAGCAGTCCTAAACCTCCTAATAAGCCCAACGGCCCTCCCAAAGATGACAGCATAGCGACAACAGCAGCTACACTACCCCCTGATGAAGCCGTTGCAATCACGAAGAGTATACCAGGAAGACCTAAACCAGCAATTTTTTTGACGAGTTCATCCATTGTATTTACCTGCAATATAAGGTGAAAACATGACTAAGAAAGTGATTGTTAATTTCCTCAGAAAAGAAATTAATCATCTTACATTTTGCACCTAGCATTAGCGCTCATAAAATGTACCCCAATTGCCTGGTGCAAGATATAAGAAATCTGATTCAGCCTAACAAAAGACTACAAAGTTCATCGATTTGTTGACTTTTTTCAGATATCAGTCGATGGGCTATTGTTTGTAAATGACGAGTGTTTGGTAGTTTGATATTGTCTATTTCTTCTACTTCCCCATCTAACAAAGTTTGAAAGCGATAATAAAAGCTTTTAGCTTCTTTCTCAGTAGGTTCAAACAAACGTTCTAATTCTCCAGATACTACTTCACTACCACCATCAAACACTATATTTAAAAGTGGTCTTCCCCATTGCAATAGCCCCCAATTTTTAACCTCATTATAAGGGTAAACACTCGTCAGCGAACCTGTACCTAAAGACACTACTAAAATATCTTCCGTATTGAGGACTTTGTGGGCTTGGCGTTTACTAGTAATTTGAGCTTCTAAAATAGCTAAATGGGCAGGGTTATTCGCAAAGACTCCCCCATCAATTAAAGTATAAAAGCCGTTGGTATTTTGGGTGCTGGCAATGCGATGAGGAGCAAAATAAGTAGGAGTGGCACTAGTAGCTAATGCGGCATCTAGGAGCGAAAAACCTCCACATAACTTGCGAAAGTTTTTCGAGTCTATTTGTTGTTTTTCTAATTTGTTAGTAAAAAATATCGGCACTCGTTGCTCGATATCATAACTAGTGACAAAAACTTCTTTGAGATTATTTTCTAGAGGTGCATCGCCAAAATAGTGCTTTAAAATTTCGGCTTTGCTTTTGGAAGGATATTTTGGTTGGAGAAATATATCTTCTAAAGGGCCAAGTAATCTTTCCAATAATGGCTCATAAAATATTTCTACCCCATACTCAAGAAATAATTGTATGAGATCCTCAGCACTGTATTCAGCCTGTGGCGGGTTATCAGATATCTCTGTAGTTAATCGGGGTTTAGTCAGTCCAAGCGCCAAAATTCCGCCGCTTGAAGTGCCAGCAATTAAATCAAATAAACTGAATATAGGCTTTTGTGTCCGCCTTTCAATTTCTGCAAGCAGGAATGCAGGAATAATACCCCGAATACCGCCTCCATCAATAGCAAGTATTTTATATTTGGGCTGTGCTTCTGTATTCATGGTTTCTGGAGATTCCTCCTGAGTTAATGTTTGGGCTGGTTGGATATTTTCATTAACTGCGATTGTCTCTGTTTTGGATTCCTCTTCATTTGGCTGGAGATTGAACAGGGTTAGGTCTATATCGGATTCTTCGTTGCTGGCTAAGGGTACTGTTGCTGCTAATAAATCTGTAGTTAGTATGGCAATATTGTCTTCAGGAATATCGGCTATAACTGCTGTTTCCATTTGGATATCTTCTTGAGTTGATGGTTCTGCAAATGGAACTTGAGGTGCTAATTGTGTAGCATAGGGAATTTGTGCTAATTCCCAACTAGGATCTCCCCGAAAATTTCCATGATATGACTTGCCAACATGGTTTTTGACAGTAGTTCCTTGCCCATCATTTAATTTCCAGTAAGCTACTAATCCTTCTTCATCGCCAACTATTAGCCCACGGCGATGGTTCTGGATTTGTTCCTGAGTACATGGATAATTCCAAACACTAATGTTTGCTATTTGTCCTTTAAAATAGACTTGTTTGTGTAAAGTAGCGCCCAGTGTTATCGAACTTGTGGCTTTGTTTAAAGATGAACCTCTCAGAGAATCTTTGTATTCATTATCATCAAGATATACTGTTACTTGACTATTGTTAAAAACAATAGCAAAAAAGTGCCATTGTCCTATAGTTAATTCTCCTTGACCAAAGGTTTTGATACCTTTGCTCACAGTTTCGTCAATAAAAACATCTAGGCTGCCTGTTTCACTGATGCCAAATTCAAAATTATCACTATATCGATCTGAAGAACGGGCAAAAAATACATTGCGCGTTCCGTAACTTGTGGCTTTATTTGTTAGTTCATGGGGATTTATCCATCCAGAAACAGTAAATGCTGAACTTCCTTGAGCGAAAACGCCGCCAAGATCATTTCTGCCAAAATCTACATAATCGTCTACACCATCAAATGTTAAAACTATTTGTGTATCTGCTAGATTTGTCACAACAATTTAATCTCCAAATTTAAATAATTCGTAATTCGTAATTTAAAATATTGAATATTAAGTAAATTAATCAGAAAATCCCACTACTAACTTTAAACGCAGTAGGGGATGTAGACGCGGTAGCTGCTACTATCCTCTACAGAAAGCTACTGCAAAACTATCATTTAACTGAATATCTGTATGGTAGAGGACAACAAAAATATACAATGCTTAATACCTTAACTTTTATTATTGACTAATACTTCGGCGATCGCCTGGGAAATCGGATAGTGTGGTGAGTATATCTCCAGCCAGAAAAATTCCCCGACTGGGTTGACTTCAAGGAATACGTAACGACCATCGGGGGTGACAATAATATCAATGGCTCCATAGTTTAAACCAAACTCAGCCATGAGTTTGAGCAGCTTTTTCTCAATATCTTCTGGCAAGTTGTAGGGTTGCCAATTCTTAGATAAGTTTCTTCCCTCTTTGCGCCAGTCGTAAGTTGATCCTTCTAAGCTTTGGGAATCGACTGCGGCGGTAAATACGCGGTGTCCAACAATAGTTGTGCGTAACTCCAGCGCCTTTGGCACGTTTTCTTGGAATGTCATCGGACAAAAGCGCAGTCCTTCCATATTCTCCAGATCCTCATCTGTAACTGGAGTGGTAAACACTACGTTTTCTCGCCCCTGATCATCATAAATGGCAAAGGAAGAAAGCATTTTGGTGATAATACCTTGCGGACATTCTTGAGCAAACTTCTTCACTGCTTCTGGATTATTTGAAGTTAATGTGCGGGGAGTTAAAAGCCCTACTTGTCTGGCAATTTGCAACTGTAGTTGCTTATTATTCGCCCTATCCACATTGGACATTTTATCGAAGTGGAACCCTTGAAGGCTGGCAATCATTCCCCTAACAGTGGCGCGACATTCCTGAATAGACGCATCTCTGTATTGCTTGTCCATTGAGTTAGGGATTTTGTGTCCGTAGCGCATCCGCCGATACCAAACTGAGGTCACGTCACGCAAATCTAGTTGCTGTTCGCCATCAGTGATAATTACTTTTTCGGTATCACTGGAGTAAATATCTAGTTTGACTTCGGTGGGATATCTATCTGTGTCGAAGCGAAATGCTTTTTCGCCTCTGGCTTCGATTTCTTTGATGACTAAAGGAATGCTTTCGTTGTCTTGGCTAAATGTAACTATTAATACTGTCATGAAATTTTAACCTTGTTTTTCATGGTTAAAGGACTAAAGTCCTTACTACGAGCTTTATTCAGCAAGCAGAGTATCGGCGATCGCATTCGCAATGGGCAAGTCTAAATCTTTTTCCAGCATTCCCCATTCGCCTACGGGGTTGATCTCCAAAAAGACATATTCTCCTGATGGGGTGAGGATGAAATCTAATGAACCAAAGGAAAGCCCAAATTTAGCCATGAAGGCTTGCAAACGACGAATTACTTCATCTGGAAGCTGATGGTGTTGCCATGCGCCCACATCAACGCCTGGTTTACGCCAGTCAACTTTGGCGGCTGCATACACATCTGCATTTAGTGCCCCTACAAATACATTGCCATTCACATACACTACCCGCAATTCTTGTTGCTTAGGAATTAGCTCTTGAAATACCATCGGGCAGTAGCGCAGTGACTCGGCATCTTGTAAGTCTTCTTCTTTAACGGTGCTGGTATAAACAAAGAATGAAGAATTAGCTTCCATACTGCGGGAAATAGCAGTTAACAGCTTGCTTACCATTTTGCCATTGACTTGGACAAAAAACTCTCGTGCTGCTTCGGCTTTGTTGGTGACAAGAGTTTGAGGAATAGCAAAACCTACTTCAGATGCTATCCGCAGTTGACGCAGTTTGTTACTTGCGTAATCTATCCGCTCTAAATTATCTACCCAACGAGCATCCTTGAGACTATCCCAAAAACCATCTAAAGTTGCCCTTGATTCTCTTACACAAGCTTCTCGGAATTTTGGCGCTAACTGTTCACCTAGTTTTGGTTCCCAAATACGCCGCATCCATACAGCCTGCACCTGCTCTGTGCTGATAGATTGATTATTATATTCTATGGTGTGGTAGCTTTTAGACTTGTCAAAATGTGCTGTTAATTGCACTTGCAGAGGAAATTTATCAGTATCTAGACGAAATGGTTGCGCCCCTTTTTTTAATAAAGCTTCAGCCACTCTATCTATTGTGAAGAAATCACCACTATGGCTGATTAATAAAACAACATCACGAGACAGGTGCATAAAATATTTTTATTGAGAATTGTCTTTGGGTAGATATTCAGGAATATCAACTTGTTATATCCAGGTGATGTGGAAAGGGCGATCGCTTCCGTATCATGAATCAGGTAATATGGAAGCGATCGCCTACGGCGGGCGCTCTGCGCCATCGCGTTCCCAAAAGTAGCGTTGAGTTATTGGATCACTACTCTTTTATAGGACTAATACTTGATTTTTGAAATATACGTAGGGTGGGTAGTGCATCGCCAAAGCCATGATATGGTGGGCAATGCCCACCCTACTGAGGTTAGCTTTTCCACGTAACGTGAACAGTCAGAAGCTAACTAGGTTTAGTATTCTTCCCAATCGGAGGGATACTTCTTAGTTTCATAAGGAGCAGTATCAGATACTTCAGCAACTTGCTCTTCCAAGAAACGGGCGAAGAATGGTACAGCTTCCACGTTCGCTGTTTTAACTGTGTTGTTAGACATGGTAATGTTCCTGAATATTGGTTGTTAACCGGGAGTAGGAGTTAGTTGATTCACTGCTACTCCCTTACTTTCAGTTGAAGCTAACTAGATTTAGTACTCTTCCCAATCGGAAGGATACTTGAGAGTCTCAGCGTAAGGAGCAGTATCGGCAGCTTCAGCTACTTGCTCTTCCAAGAAACGAGCAAAGAATGGTACAGCTTCTACATTTGCTGTTTTAACTGTGTTGGTAGACATGGTAATATTCCTTGATATTGGTTGTTAACCGGGAGTAGGAGTTAGTTCATAACTACTACTTCCTTACCTTTTTCACTTTTAGATAAAGAAGACTAAATTACTGGTCTTCCAAATCTGAAGGATACTTGAAAGTCCAAGGAACAGAAGGTGTTTCTGTTCCTTCTCCTTCAATAGTTTGTCCTTCCAAGAAACGTGCAAAGAATGGAACCATTCCAACATCTACTGTCTTAGTTTTACTTGTAGACATGATGTTTTTCCTACAGGAAATTGTTTTGGCCACTAAAAGATATATCAGTAATTAAATATGTATGCAAGGACAGTTAAGACAGTTAAGCATTGTTATTTTTAGAAAGTTAAGACAGTTAAGACAGTTAAGAAGTTTAATAAAAATTATTAATACTTAGCAATCTGAAGTAAATAATCTTAAAATATGGCAATTTTCTGATTTGTGAAAATCGATAATATCAAATTATGGTATAAAAAAATAATTAATCATGCAAGGATGTTTATCCTCGTAGAGGCACACACCGCTACAGCCAATCTGAACAGACAACCTTGATGCGTTCCAATTATTCTTTCACAGGCGATAATTCAGCAGACTGGACAGATCGCAGTTGGTAGTTTTCAAAAGATGTTTTTTGCTGAAAAGGCTGTGTTTGAGGTATCAGAGGTTGATAAACCACAAGTTCATAGCGGAGGCGATTATTTTGTAGCTGATATTGTGTACTCAGTAGCAAATTTTTCACTCTAAATTGACTGTAGAGCTTGTCACTGAACCACCAAGCATCAATTATAGTTCCATCCTTTTCATCAATGGCAAAGTTCCCAATATGTTGATTTTTAGCCACTAACTCATAATTACGTACTATTTTTTTTGCTCCTGTTCCGTAGGTAATTTGCCAAGTGTAGCGTCTGGGGTTTTGAGAAAGCGGTTTAATTCGCAGCATCATTGGTACAGTTTGAGACTTGCCTTTGATAGTGCGATCGCACATAATACCACTCCAAGTCCCTAGCCAGTTTTGAGGAAAAGAATTACCCGACAGCGCAGCATTGGGAATGATACTGAAGCTGACGAATATCACAACAGACATCAAAATCCCAATGAAAAAGTTGCGCTTTAACATAAACTTTTCATGTTTAATTAATTCTAGCCTGCTTAACTCTCAATCCTCAGCCATTTCAAAACATTTGGATTCTTATTATAGCGGTAAGTCAAACCATCCCTAGTAGTGATCGTTTCTCCTTTACTCGCCTTACTTCTAATAGTACTAATGGAATAGTTACTTAATTGGCTCATTTCCTTATGAGAAAGACCTACATTTATAGTGGTTTCCGTCAATATTTGTGTTTGACTTGACGATTCATTATTAGGTGTGGTTTGAGTATTGATATTCCTTTGGTTTCGATAATCCTGCACAGTCATAAGTCGCCAACTAGAGTCTTGTGCAAGTTCCAAAACCCATTGATGATAGTTAAGTAAACTTTCTCTATGACCAGCACTAATAAACGTTGTTCTGGTATTTTGTAACTGTTGATATAAACTAGCTTCGTTCCTTAAATCCAAAGCACTTGTTGCTTCATCTAATATGGTGAACTGGGGATGAGTAATTAACAGTCGTGCAAAAGCAAGACGTTGTTGTTCTCCCAGCGATAATATAGTTTCCCAGGGAACTTCAGTATCAAAACCTTCAGAGCGATTTAGCAAGTTTTGTAGGTTGACTTGTTGTAAAATATCTCTGAGTTCTGCGTCTGTCATTTGACGATTAGTTTTGGGGTAAAGTAACTGTTCGCGCAAGGTTCCCAAAATGATGTAAGGACGTTGGGGTAAGAATAGCACATCTTCTAAAGGAGGACGCAGCAACCTACCAGTTCCAGCATCCCACAAACCTGCGATCGCTCTCAACAAAGAACTTTTACCTCGACCACTAGGCCCTACAATTAATAAACCTTCTCCAGGCTGAACACTGATTGACAAATTTTCGACAATTACCTGTTCATAATTGGGTGTTTGTAAGGTGATATTCTCAAAAGCAAATTGATGATTTTCTATTGTTTTAATCGTACTGACATTTTCCGGTTGTTTAGTTACTTCTTGTAGCGCATCTGAAAACTCAGATAAACGCTGAACATGACTAGAAAATCGCCCAGAAGTACTAAATTCACGTAATAATTCTTCTAAAGCCGTAGCAAACTGATAGCTAGCGGTAGTAGCTTGTCCCACTTGTCCAAAATCAATTTCACCCCTCATATATAAAGGTGCGAGTACCAAGAGCATACCAAGTTCTATCGCCCCCCGATATCCTCTGTTAAAAATCGCCTGATTTCTCTCCCAATCAATCCGGCGCTGCATATTTTTGATCAGCATCAGAAATCGGCGTTTAATTATATTTAGTTCTTGTTTTTCTCCTTGATAAAAAGCAATGGATTCGGCATGATTGCGAACATGAGTAAGAGCGTAGCTATAATCGCCTTTAGATTCGAGTTCATCCTGATTAATATTAATTATTTCTTGAGTTAAGTAAATCGCAATAAAATTACATATAATTGTATATACAATTAGACCTATAGCTATCTTTTGAGAAATTGACCAGATAATTACTAAAAAAGCCAACATTGCTAGCACTTTTTCTAGTAAACTAGCTGAAAAAGTCAGAGAATTATAAGTAATTGGTTCAATTTCTTGCGCCAAACGTTGGTCTGGGTTATCAATCTCACTTTGAAAATTAATTTTATAATAAGCCCGCTTGTGCAAATATTTCTCTAAAATCAGATTCTCCAGCCATTTATACCAGTCAAGAGAAATTTGTCTCCTCACCGCTCTAGTAAATCCAGTTAAGAATGTGACTAAAACAAGCCCCACAGCATAAATTGCTATGGTATAAGTAAATTTAGAAACATCTTTTTCTTGAATAATGACATCAATTAAGTAGCGATAAATAAAAGTATTAAAAGCAGTCGCACCGACAAGACTGAAGATTAGTAATAATAGTAATATAAGCATTCCCCAGGCGCGGATTACGTCTGAAAATACTCTTTCATTTGCCGAGTTTGGATACCAATAAGGTGCTGCGATCGCTTTTACATCTTCCCAAAATTGAATAAAATCTGAAAAAAGATTTGCTGAGGGTCGCTCTTGAACAACTTGGGTTTGCATATACTATAAATAAACTGATATCTTTAAAAATTAGATTTAATACTTTTTAGTTTTGAATAACCAGTGATTTTATAATTTTTTATACAGCATTTTAAATGTAAATAGTTAAACCTCATCTTTTTTACTCCTTAAAAGTTGCTATTATTTATTTAGACCATCTTATTGAAGAAGAGTGGATCTGAGGCTAGAGGGCTTTTTGCAGACCATGCTTGTATCATCTAGCGATCGCCCTCAAATATGCAAGGACAGTTAAGACAGTTAAGCAAATTTTCGGGAAAGTTAAGAGAAAATCAAGCCAACTTAACTCATGTCTAAGTAGCACGACGTGGAAAATTATATCTTGCACCACTTGCTTATTGCTAAAATTAAAAGCCAAAAACCTAATTATTTCGTAGGGTGGGAAGTGCATCGCCACCTGCTTCCACTCGCAGGTGCAAGATTTCAGTTAAAATTCTTACCAAGGTAAGACGATAGTGAGAATCGTGAATATGTGGGTTCCTGAGTCAATCACATACGTCCTTGATAGCTGGAGATGTAATAAGTAGGCGGTCAAAAATAAATCAAACTATGTTAAGTAATGTAAAGTTATTACAATTGAGTTCGTAGTAAAAACTTTAGTCCTGAAAAAAGGACTAAAGTCCTTACTACAAACCTTGATTTATTTAGTCCGTTCTACTTACCAACGGCAATTTTAACTTACTCATTCATATTGCGATAAGTAGCAACGGCGGAAGGAGATATACGGTTGAGATAGCGGAAAATCCAGTATTTAAATATAGTGTCCAAAATTACCGGGAAAGTAGCAATAAATAAAAAGATAAAATCTCTGTTGGCTGGTAGTCCCCAGTGACGAGATAAACCTTCTAAAATCACTTCCCAGCCATGAGGAGAGTGAAATCCTACGAATACATCAGTAAACAAAATAATGATAAATGCTTTGGCGCTATCACTTAAGCCATAAACGACATTATCAAAAAATTCTTTGAGTACCATAATAGAAGGCTTGCTTATAAGTAGCAACCAGATAAATGCACCCACAGAAAAGATATCAGCGAAAACATTTTTAATTGCATTCGAGCTTTCACTGCGAAACTCTGTGGCGATTTCTTCTGCTCTTTTTTTCACCTCAGTTTCTATAGCTTCCGCAGAAAGAGGTGGTGCATTACTAATTAGGCTTTCAAATTTCAGTCTTTCTTCAAACCTATGCAAATTTCTTAAGGCTTCTTCCTCCATTTCAGAATTTAAAAATATTTGCTCTGTCTGTGGAGTTTTAAAACGGTCAATAATTGGCCCAACTAATAAAGCTTTTGATAACTGATGGGTTAAAAGAGGTACTATAATTAATAGTAAAATAAATCTAATTGATATGATACTTCTTCTTTGAGCTTGCCGAAAATTATTAACAACATCTTTTTCGGCATTGGGGTCTAATTCAATTTGCAAACGGCCGATGGTACTTAAGATAGAACGTGGCAAAACACCTGTTGTATCGGCTTTACCCTTTGGTCTTTTGTTTTGTTCTGTTCTTCTTACTACTTGTGGAGGCGATGTTGGCGTGTAAGTCCGCTCGACTAAATTACTCTTATCAATTTCATTATTACTTACAGGATAGGTGAGTGATTTATCATTAGGAGGTGCTGAGTTATTTGTCTTAATTGTCACTTCTGAAACTTCAGATGGAGTAATTTCATTATCAGTAATGGTATATTTAGAAATTATGTCATCAATAAATTTTAATTTTTCTAAGATGGTAGCAGGACTGGCATACTCTATACCCGCTTTCCGAGCAGCTTTTTGATTGGATTCATTAGAAAACCAACGGCTGAAGCGAAATTCAGTTAGCCGCATTCTAGCTATCTTCAATTGTTGGGCTAAGTCAGCCTCGAAATAATCCATCACACTATTACTGTAGATGGGAGAATTTAAGTCTATTTTGTTACCATTAAAATGTTCAGTCTCTAAAGCTCTAATGTTTAATGCTGCTCTGTATGCTTCTTCTAAAGAACGTTCTGGAGTGCGTAAATACCATCGATAAGCAGACAAGAGAAAGGGATAAACTTTTTCGCTATAAAATGAATTTCTCATTGTAGGAATTGACTCGTAACTACTGAGTAAGGGTGCTTTGAGAACTGGAAATTAACGCAATAAATATACTAACAAATCTGTTCAGGAGATATTTTGTGGTTTCTCATTCTATTTGGATTGTTGGGAGTAGCCGCAGTGGTAAGACTACTCGTTTAGTAGAACAATTTTGTGCTTGGGTAAAGAATAATCAGCAGGTTACTGAATTATTTTATACTAAAAAAGCAAAATTAAAAGCAAGCACTTCCGTATCTTTATCTTTAGATGTTCAACAGGCTCGACCCGGAGTTTTAGTTTTATCTGCTAATGATGATAATCGCCGAGAATTGGGTGATAGAATTATTACAAATACTCAAGGAAAATACCCAGTCCGGGTGAAAACTCCATTAGGTTTCTTTCAGGATGACATAATTTTATTTTGGCCTTTACTGACTCAATTGCTGAATCTCAAGGCACAATTTCCTGTAAGATTACGCCCAGAAACTGAGCAAGAACTAGCGACAAAACTCTGGCGATCGCAATTAGATGAAGCAACCCTCCGCCGTGCAGGAGTAAATGAGTATCGCTTAGTCAGGCGCATTTTAGACTTGATGCAGCTAGCGGCTTATAGTGGTACACCCTGCGAAAAGATTGCTGAGGTTTTGCAAACAGGACTAGAAGATAATAATCTCGATTTAGAGCCAGAATTTTTGGCATCTTTACTACTAAAATGGCGTAATTGGTGTTTAGAGAGAGGATTTTTAACTTATGGAATTATTACTGAACTTTACGGTCAGCACCTTTTAACCAATGAGAATTACCAGCAACACTTAGCTAAAAGATATCAAGCAGTGTTGGCTGATGATGTAGATGAATATCCGGGTGTAGTGCGGAACTTATTCGAGGTGTTGTTAGATCAAGGAGCGATCGCCGCTTTTAGTTACAATCCTGATGGTGGTGTGCGCTTGGGACTAGGAGCCGATCCCGAATACATGGCAGGATTAGCAAAACGCTGTCAAGTCGAAACCTTGATGAGTGTAACAGAATCCTTAGCAGATAGGCTAGCCGGGCCAATGGTGGAATCACTGACTGAACCGATGTTTTTGTCCGGTTTACCACCGATAGTCAAATCAATTCAAACCACATCCCGCGCCCAACTCCTACGCCAAACCGCCGAAGTTATTGCCAACGCCATCAAATCAAAACAAGTACAACCAGAACAAGTAGCAATCATCGCCCCTGGTTTAGATGCGATCGCCCGTTATACAATCATAGAAATCCTCAGCAAGCAAAACATCCCCGTTGAATCCCTCAACGACCAACGCCCCCTAATTAGCTCACCAGTCATCAGAGCATTACTCACCATGATGGCACTAGTCTACCCAGGTTTAGGGCGCTTAGTAGACCGAGATGCAGTAGCCGAGATGCTGGTTGTTTTAAGCAGAAAACCAGAACCCCCAGAAACCCAGTCCCCACTCCCCAATACCCAGTCCCCACTCCCCACAAACATCGACCCAGTAAGAGCAGGATTAATCGCTGATTATTGCTTCGTCCCCCATCCCGACCACCCCAACTTGCTACCAGTAACTAGCTTTGAACGCTGGGATCGAATTGGTTACGCAGCCACCACAGCCTATAGTGAAATATTACAGTGGCTAGAAGAACAGCGATCGCAACAACAACTCCGCCTCATCCCCAGCCCCATTTCCCTGTTAGATAGAGCAATTCAGCGCTTTTTGTGGAATGGAAGCAACCTCCCCTATGATCAACTAGCCGCATTACGAGAACTACTAGAAACAGCACAACACTACTGGGAAATCGACACCAGGTTACGGCAAAGCAGAGGAGCAAGTGAGGAATTTCTCACTCCCCAGTCCCCAGTCCCCAGTCCCCAGTCCCCAGTCCCCAGTCCCCGATCCCCGAT
>DATNQO010000213.1:0-14292 GCA_036704005.1 Leptolyngbyaceae cyanobacterium
GTCATCTATGGAGTGCTAAATTAATAATTGAAGCTAAAGAAAAAGCTTCCCTGGCAGATGTAACAGCTAGTGTGTAAAACAAGAGAAAGAGGTAAAAACGCTGTTTAATTTCATGTCTGTCTCGTTTACAACCGACAACACCCAACGCGAAAGTTGATATTTCCTCAAATATCCTAAGTAAGGGGGCGCTGTAACATATTTATATTACTTAATTGTAGTAGTAATTGATGTTTACATCCCTGGAGAGAATCTAAAGAGGGGAGGAAATCAAAACAACTAGTAGATGTTTGGGTGTTGTTGTGTTGATAGGAATTTTCGGGGGTAGGGTGCGTCAGATGTGGAAAATCCTTTAATGTGTACGAAATTATTGGGACTGACGCACCCTACAGTTAGTTTGATTATGACGCTGGCGTAAGTCCTATATAGGAATTTTTAGCTTGGTTTAGCAAAAATGGTAAGCAAAACAGTACCTAATAAATAATAATGATTCACAGATAATAGTCCAGCAGATGCACCCAGAACTTCCCGTTGGTTGGGACTATAGAATTTAACTGTCTGAGAAGAAAGTGATAATATTGGCGATGCTACTTCGCTGCTAAAAATAAAATCAACTAAATAGAAGCGTCCCCCAGGCGCAAGTACCCGTGACACTTCATTTAACACTTGCTGCGGTTCACTATAATGTAAAAAACTGATGGTGTTAAAAACTGCGTCAAACTGACCATTGCTAAAAGGAAGAGACTCGGCTTTACCTTCAAGAAAAATTAAACGTGGATGATGGCGATTATTAAGTCTTGCTTGACGCACCATATTAGAAGATAAATCTAATCCTGTACCCTGCAATTGGGGAAACTCACTCGCAAGGCGTTGTAGTAAGCGGCCAGTTCCACAGCCTAAATCAAGTACGTTGGCTGGCTGTGGTAAATCAACATATTCTAGCAACCGTTTGTGAATAGCTTGGTAAAAAACCGAGGGAAACAGCCAGTCATAACTGGAGGCCCAACTGTCAAAAATTAGCTTTTTGTTGCGTAAAAAATTATTTATCATAGGACTTACGCAAGTGTCATCATCAAACTAACTGTAGTGGACTGACACAGCTAAAATAGTGCATTAGCCACCAATCTAACATTTTAATCATCTGCGTTCATCTGCGTTCATCTGCGTTCAATTTTTTCCCAATCTATTGCCACATTTTAGTCTAGACAGTCCAGTAAGGTGCGTCAGCCCCAATAATTTCTTACAGATTCAAGGATTTTCCACATCTGACGCACCCTACTATTGTGCCAGTTGCGTAAGTCCTGAATCATAAAAATTTTCTTTAGTTAAAATGGTGCGTCAACGGGATTTAACGCACCCAAATCATAACTTAAGGTACTATCAGCACTGGGCAAGGGGACAGGTTAATTACACGAGTGGTGACGCTATCGGTAGCGCCTTCCTCGGTTAAACCCAATCCTCTGCAACCCATGATGATTAAATCTGCGCCTACTTCATCGGCAACATCGCAAATGGTAAAGGCTGGTTTGCCTTCTCTTTCCAGAATTTCCGATGGAATACCTTGCTGCGAAAATAAGGCTTGGGCATCCTTGAGCAGTTTGGCAACGGCTTCTGGAGAAACCATAGGATCAGCTTTCGGCTCGTCTGGGGAAGATTCTTCTACCACAGACAGCAGCAGTAAGCGACTACCGTATTTCTGCACGACGTTAGAGACAACATCGGCAGCTTCCCTGGCTTCTCGGCTTTGATCGATTGGAAATAGAACTGTCTTAAACATCGCTGCACCTCCGTACCCCCGTCTCCGGTAAAATCTGGATGGTTCTACTTTCAAAACAATAACAAAAAGGCAATCAGGAGGGTGGCTGTGTCTAAAAAAACTGTAGCAAGTTTATCTGCTGCTGATATCTCTGGTAAACGCGCTTTAGTACGTGTTGACTTCAACGTGCCTTTAGACGAGCAAGGCAACATCACAGACGATACTCGCATTCGTGCGGCTTTGCCCACCATCCAAGATTTAACGCAAAAGGGCGCTAAGGTAATTTTAACCAGCCATTTTGGTCGTCCCAAGGGTGTAGATGAAAAATTGCGTCTCACACCAGTAGCCAAGCGGCTTTCTGAGTTGTTGGGGCAAGAAGTGATCAAAACCGATGACTCAATTGGTGATGAAGTCGCGGCTAAGGTGGCGGCGTTGCAAAATGGTCAAGTTTTGTTACTGGAAAATGTCCGTTTTTATCCTGAAGAAGAGAAAAACGATCCTGAATTTGCCAAAAAATTGGCGGCTAATGCTGATTTTTACGTAAATGATGCTTTCGGTACTGCTCACCGCGCTCACGCTTCTACTGAGGGTGTAACTAAGTTCCTCAGCCCTTCTGTAGCTGGATACTTGGTGGAGAAGGAATTGCAATACTTGCAAAGTGCAATTGAAAATCCCCAACGTCCTTTGGCGGCGATTATTGGTGGTTCCAAAGTTTCCAGCAAAATCGGTGTGATTGAAACCCTACTGGAGAAGTGCGACAAGCTAATCATCGGTGGGGGGATGATTTTCACCTTCTATAAGGCGCGTGGTTTGAGTGTGGGTAAGTCTCTGGTGGAAGAAGACAAGCTGGAGTTGGCGAAGTCTTTGGAAGCTAAGGCGAAGGAACGGGGCGTTAGCTTGTTGTTACCTACAGATGTGGTAGTGGCTGATAAGTTTGCGCCTGATGCTAATTCTCAAACTGTGAGCATCGAAAATATCCCCGATGAATGGTTGGGTTTGGATATCGGCCCTGATTCTGTTAAGGTGTTCCAAGAAGCCCTAGCAGATACCAAGACTGTAATTTGGAACGGGCCTATGGGTGTGTTTGAGTTTGATAAGTTTGCTGTGGGTACTGAAGCGATCGCTCGTACTCTAGCAGATTTGAGCAAAACAGGCACAACTACCATCATCGGCGGTGGTGACTCGGTAGCGGCTGTAGAAAAGGTTGGTTTGGCTGATGAAATGAGCCATATCTCTACAGGTGGCGGCGCTAGCTTAGAGTTACTCGAAGGTAAGGTATTACCCGGTATCGCTGCTTTGGATGAAGCGTAGGTAGTTAGGGAATGGGGAGTAGGGAGTAGGGAGTGGGGTTGTTTCTCTAGCTTCTATTCTCTTTCCCCAATCCCTGGAATTTATAAGAAATATATGCAACCAAAATGGCTGGAGTGGACGCAAAAGTTACAGGCGATCGCTCAAAATGGACTCACTTATTCTAAGAATTCATACGATATCGAACGCTTTCAACAATTACGGGCGATCGCAGCAGAAATCATGGCGACATACTCAAATGTCGTATGGACTATGGACTATGGACTAATAACTAATAACTATGTATAAAAATTTGGCGATCGCTATTTTCGGTTTGACTTTGACAACAGTTCTACCTCATACTGCATTGGCGGAAACTGTGATGCAAAAGGTGGCGCGTACAGGCGTATTAACTGCGGGGACTAGTAGAGATGCTATGCCTTTTGCTTATACCAATGAGAAGGGACAGTTGATTGGCTATTCTGTTGATATGTTGTCTGTGATTAAACAACAGTTAGAAAAAGATTTAGGTAGAAAAATACAGTTAAAATTAGTTCCTCTGTCTCCCGCCCAAAGGATTCCTAATATAGTTAATGGAAAGGTTGATATTGTTTGTGACGCTAGTAGTTTTACTTGGGAACGGGATAAAAAGGTTGATTTTTCTGTGAGTTATGGTGCTACTGGTACTCAATTATTAGTTAAAGCTGGTAGTAATCTAGATTCGCCTGAATCTCTCATCGGTAAACGTATAGGAGTTTTGCCACAAACTACTAATGAACTAGCAATTAAGCGGGTACAACCTCAAGCTAAGTTAGTTTATTTGAAAAGTCGCGCGGAAGGGTTTACGGCTTTGCAAGAGGGGAAAATTGATGCTTTTTCATCTGATAGTATTCTGTTAGAGGGTTGGTTGCAAAGGGCAAAAAATCCTGATGATTTTGCAATTGTACCTCCGCGTCCCTATTCACGGGAGGGTATCGCCTGCATGGTTCCTGAGAATAACTCGAAGTTTCTTGATTCTGTGAATTATTCTCTAGTGAAGTTTATGCAGGGATTTGTGAATAATGATCAGCGATATGTGACGATTTTTGATCGTTGGTTTGGGTCTCAAGGTGCTGTGTTTTTGAATCAAGATTTACGTGATTTGATGAAGGAAACTATGCAGTTGTTTATCGAATTTCGGGAGGAAATTCCTCAGCGTGAACTGTAGAGGATGTTTTTTAAACGCAGAGGAACGCTGAGGTTGGCGCGGAGGTACGCGGAGGGTTTTTGTCTAATTAGCTAGTAGTTGTAGGATGACTCCATTTGTCCAGCCAAAGCCGATTTCGTTGGAACTGTAGCCAAAGCTGATTTCGTCGGAAACTTGCGCCGAACAACGCTCGACATCATATTTTTCTACGAAGAAACCATATTTGGTAAATTCTTTGATAGCCATGTTGAGGAATCTTTGGGCGATGTCATCTGCTTGGGTATGATATCCATAGCGGTGGAGTCCCTGGACAGCAATTAAGGTGAGTGGGGCCCAGCCAAAAGGCGCGTCCCACTGATTCCCGGTAATGTGGGTGCTGGTGAGAATACCACCGGGTGCGGCAAATAGGGTAAGATTTTCTACAACTTTTTGGGCTTGTTCTGGGGAGGCTAGTCCTGTCCAGAGAGGGTAGAATGTGGTGGCAAATTCATAATTACGGCGCTTGTTACTGTAAAAGTGATAGTCTAAGTAAAGCCCTTTTTCTTTATCCCACAAGTATTGATTGATACGTTCGCGTCGAAGACTGGCGCGATCGCTCCATTGTTGTGCGAGTTCTGCATTCCCGAAAATCTCGTAAATTTGCGCTAAGTCTTGTTCCATTTGATAAAGCAAGCTGTTTAAGCAAACAGGCGCATAATGGATGATATCAATGCTGAAGGGGCCGAAGCGGTTGGTGATATCAAAACCAGACTCGCGCATGGTGCGATCGCCTTTATAAAATAAGTCTGTTAGTTCGTCTTTTTCTCGGTCATAATACAGGCTGACATCATAATCATCAATTTCATGGGTTTTGTAATAATCCTTGACTCGTTCGTAATGGCTGCGTCCGGCTTCGTCGAGTTCGGAAAATAAGACTTCTGGTGCTGGGCCTTCCCCTAACGCAAAGTATCGGGATAGGCCTGTGGCTGGGTTGAGATGGGGCGGTACTACCCAGTAGTAGTAAAATTGTTCTAGTAATGGCAAGGTTGATTTGAGCCATGCTTGGTCTTGGGTGTGTTGGAATAACGCCAGTACCATCAAACTGAGGACGGGGGGTTGCGATCGCGACAGCATATAGGTACGGTTGGCATTGAGGATAGTACCGTAATGCTGTACTTGGTAAAGTAGTTGATCAACTTGGCTTTGGGCTAGTCCCCATTCTTCATCTCGCAACAGTCCTAGCAAGATGAAGTAGCTGTCCCAACCATACATTTCGTTGAAGCGTCCACCAGGGACGACGTAAGGGCCTGGGAGATATAAGAGTCCGTGTTGTTGGATGGCTTCGGCTTCGCTGGGGAGGGTGCGAATTTCTATCTGCTGCATTTCTTTTGCAGATAGCGATCGCTCTAATACGGATTTTACTGTATTACAGTCTTCTTGGGGGGAGATGTAGACAAGCCAGGGGGTGTTGGATGGGTGTTCTAGTTTGGTGTCTTGGGCGGACTCTAGTAGGTGTTCGTGGGAACGGGTGAGGGTTTTCCAGGTTTTTTTGATGTAGGTGCGGATGGTGGTTATTGGGGGGTTGGTTAGTTGTTTGGTCATGGGTTTTTAAACGCAGAGGGACGCGGAGGTTAGCGCGGAGGTTCGCGGAGAGGGGGGAGGAGGAAAGAGAGGTTTTTGCTGTTGTATGGGTTACTCAGAGATTAGTAGGGCTACTGGGAGGTGGTAGAGGGTTTGAGATATGGGTAAGTTGTCAGTTGTTAGGGTTTGGTGGGTGAGGGGGTTGTACCAGGTTTTGGGGGGGAGTTGGATGTGTGTATCTTTCCATACTGATTCGCCTATTGGGGGTTGTCCGGGTGGGACTAGGGTGGTGAGGAAGCGGGGGGCGATCGCGATCGCTATTTTCTCTCCTTGTTGTCTGGCGAAGGCTATGATATGGTTGGCGTGGGTTCCGTGGACTGGGATGGGTTTGTATTCGCCGTCTTGGAATAGTGAGAGGTATCGGTTTCTGGCTTTGAGGGCTTGGTAGGTTAGGAAGAGTTTGATTCTGCCGTCGGTTTTGTGGTTGAGTAGTTCTTGAGTTAAGCCAAGGATATCTGTTTTGATTTGTTCTTGGATGGTGCTGAGGTATCCACGGCGAGATTCAAAATCTACAGGACGGCGGTTGTCGGGGTCAACTAAGCTTAATTCCCAGAGTTCGGTTCCTTGGTAGAAGTCGGGGACACCGGGTGCAGCAATTTTGAGTAAAGTTTGGGAAAGAGAGTTAAATATCCCGTATTCGGCGATTTTTTGTTGGAAGGGGCGGAAGGTTTCTAAGAATTGCTTGGAGATATTGGGGTCAAGGACTTTCTGAATAAAGGAGGTACAAGCTTCTTCGTATTCGTTATCAGGACGCAACCATGCTGTATGTACTTTTGCTTCTCGGATGGATTTAATTAAATATTCTTGCACTCTCTGGACGAAAGCGGCTTGTTCATGTTCCGCAAAGGGAAATGCGCCTACTAGGGTTTGATAGAGGAAATATTCATCGTTGCGGTCAACTAAGCCACGATGTGCTTGATTAAGTTCACTCCAGTTATTTACCTGCTGTTCCCACTCCTGGGGAATTTCTGACAACACATTTAACCTAGCTCTCACATCTTCGCCACGCTTGGTATCATGGGTAGCTGTGGCGTTCATGGTGTGAGGCCATTTGGCTTGATGTTGTTGGTTGAAGTGATGAAATTCATCAACAGTAATGCCAAAATGACTAGGATTTCCGCCGACTTCATTGAGTGATATGAGACGGTTGTAGACATATAAAGTAGTGTCTTCTACGCCTTTAGCCATGAGGGGGCCTGTGTATTGCTGCATTCGCAAGACAAAATATATCCACTGTTCCCGTTCAGTTTGGGTGAGGTAGTCATCAAATTCCAACAGCAGAACTTTTTCTAAGAATTTCATCTCATACTGTAACAAAGGTACTTGTTTTTTCGCCTTGTTAATTACTGTTTGAATGCAGGTTTTATCAGTGTCGGAAATACCATCGGGTGTGATGTAAGTCCGGTAGATGGGGAAGAGGGTGAGAACTTCGGCGATCGCTCTCTTTAACCCATTCAGTGTAAAGTCATTAGCATAGCGGTATTTGCTGGAAATATTCTTCAGCAAGTTTGCCAAATTATCCACATCGCCTGCTAAGTTCTTTTCTAAAATCAGATGCTTTTTCTCTTTTACCAGCGAGGCATAATCAACACGCGAACCGATAAATGAATTGTATATCTTATCAAACGCTGCTTGATTTTTGGTTTGACAAAATACACCATTGACATAATTCAAGAAATCATATCCAGACGTACCTTGTATATGCCAATCTGGTAAATCTTCCGTTAATTCTAGAATCTTCTCCACAGTAATGTAAACATCCCCCATTTTTTCTTGCAATCTTTCTAAATACTGCGTTGGGTGATAAAGTCCATCAATGTGGTCAATTCTTAAACCTGTGAAAATTCCCGCTTCTACTAACTCATGAATTAAACTATGGGTGTTGTTAAATACGCGCAACTCCTCAACCTTAACCGAAATCAATTCGTTAACAGTAAAGAAACGGCGATAGTTCATTTCCTCCGCCCCAACCTTCCAAAAAGCGAGGCGATAAAATTGGTCATTGAGTAAATCATCTAGGAGGTTAAAACTTTCAGAATTACCAGCCTCTCCATTAAAAGTTTTCAGATTCTCCTCAATAAAATCATGTATATCCTCATTATTATTGTAGAGTTCCCAAATCAAACCCTTAATAAAAGCGATTTGGTCTTGACGCTGTTTACCAGTAACTTCCGAAGGCACACTTTTGAGAATGTAGAGAATGCCTAAAAGTTTAATAAAATCAGGATGATTCCGTCCTAAAGTGCGCGTGAGCTTCCCTAAATTATACGAGATAAACTTAGTATAAGACTCCAACCGCAACGGCAATTTGAGACTGTAATAATTCACAGTCAACCCATTCTGCTCATATTGTAGTTGAATATCACCCTTCTCCAACGCTTCACCATAAAAATCGCCCAATAAAGGCGCAAGAATACGCTCTTGACTATTAGCAAAAGGCGAGTTCCAACATAAATCAAAATAGTCGGTATAGCTAGAATCAGGGCCGTGTTCCAACACATCCATTAAATAGAGATTCTCACTACTATAAGCCATGTGATTAGGCACAATATCCTGTAACCAACCTAGCCCAAGAGATTGTACCTCAGCCACCAAAGCCTCAAAATCCTCACGACTTCCTAACTGTGGATTTAACTGCGAAGCATCCACCACATCATAACCATGTGTACTCCCAGTTCTCGCCTGAAAAATCGGCGAAGCGTACAAATCAGAAATACCTAAATCTGCTAAATAAGATGCGATCGCTCTAGCATCATCAAACCCAAACTGGGGTGTAAACTGAATCCTATAAGTTGCTTTTGGTATCCGCATAAAATATTAGGGGAAAGGGGAAAGGGGAAGGGGGAAAGGGTAAGAAATCTCTCCCTCCTCAAAAAACTCTCTGCGAACCTCTGCGCGAACCTCCGCGCACCTCTGCGTTTAAAAACCTCTCTCAAACCTCATTAGGTGTGTAAGGGGGAAGGGGGAAAGGGGAACAAATCTCTCCCTCCTCAAAAACCCTCCGCGTTCCTCCGCGCGAACCTCCGCGTTCCTCCGCGTTTAAAAACCTCTTCTCAAACCTCATACAAAACCAAACTCAAAGGCTGCAAAACAACCTCCTCCCCAACCGACAAAACCTCAACCGCCTCACAACCAGAGTCCAACAACTTCCGCGCCTTTTCCCGAACAGGTAAACCCACCGCCACAGGCGCAGAATTAAAACTCATCGCCAATATCACCTGACTCGACTCACACCAACGCCGCACTACCACAACCTTCTTCTCCTCATCACTACTAGCCTCAATACTGTCGCGTTCAAAATTCAACAACGCCGGATGAGTCTTGCGTAGATGAATTAACTGACGATACCAGTCCCACAACTCCTTATGCTGTCCTTGATGACGCAATTCCCAGTTCAGCTTACACTTCAAGAATGTCTCCGCAGCTTCAGGATCTGGTGGATCTTCCGCATAGTGAAACGGCTTAAACTCTTCCTTCCGTCCAGCACGTACCGCTTGAATTAAATCGGGGTCTGAATGGCTGACAAAATACATAAAGGGTGCAGTTTCGCCATATTCCTCACCCATGAACAGCAACGGTAAATAAGGCGATAACAAAACCGCACCAGCTGCTAATTTCAACCCTGCAAAGGAAATTCGCTCACCTAAGCGTTCCCCCTTCATCTGATTACCGATTTGGTCGTGATTTTGGATACATACTGAGAACTGCGACAAGGGGCGATCGCGGCAAGAGATGCCATGAAATCGGTTACGATGGGGAGCATACCGCCAATCATACACAAAGGTATCCTGGTAAGCTTTAGCTAAATCCGCACAATTACCGAAATCTTGATAATAACCCAAGCGATCGCCTGTTAACAGTGCGTGTAATGCGTGGTGAAAATCATCACTCCACTGTGCATCAATTCCATAACCACCCAATTCTGGCGGACGCACAACTTGCGGGTTATTCATGTCACTTTCCGCAATTAAATGGCGTTTCCATGTCCCCCCTTGCGAGAAGTTATGCACATTTTCCGCCAATTCCCATAAAAAATGCTTTGCACCTAAATCATAAATTGCTTGCACCGCATCCAAACGCAACGCATCTATATGAAACTCTCCCAACCAATAAAGCGCATTTTCAATAAAATAATTCCTCACACCTTGACTATAAGCATCATCGAAATTCATCGCATTGCCCCAAGGTGTCTTATATCTTTTAGTAAAATAGGGCGCAAACTGACCCATATAATTCCCTTCCGGGCCAAAATGGTTATAAACCACATCCAGCACTACAGCAATACCATTTTCATGGCAAGCATTGACAAATTGCTTTAAATCTGCTGGGCTGCCGTAAGAATTTTGCACTGCATAAGGATAAACGCCGTCATATCCCCAATTGCGATATGCTAAATCAGGCTGGATATGATCATCGCCAGGGAATTGTGCGATCGGCATAATTTCAATCGCGTTAATTCCTAACTCCCTCAGTTCTGGTAAACGGGGAATGATAGCCGTAAAAGTTCCTTCAGGTGTGAACGTCCCGACATGGAGTTCATAGAAAATCATCGACTCCAAAGGAATACCAGTCCACTCGGTATCCGTCCAGGCGAATTGATGATCCACAACTTGCGAAGCCCCATGCACACCTTCCGGTTGAAACTGGGAAGCCGGGTCAGCAAAGGCTTCATGGTCATTTACTTGATATTTATAAAGCGTCCCTGGATATACATCATTTACCTTAACTTGCCAATATCCCTCTGTCAGAGGTTTAAGGGGAATTATCTGTTTCTCTGGCTTGAGAATTTGCACCGCCAAGCTTTTTAATGTGGGAGACCAAACAGTAAACTCACACTCTCCGTTACCCAAATAATGAGCGCCAATTCTCACGTACTATCCTCCCATTAAATAATTTTTTCTCAAATGAATGTCATCAATTACACACATTTATCAAAACCTCCAGATAGAATCATGGTGGTTATCCCAGATAATTTACTAGCGCCAAAAGGCATATTTATTAATAGCTAAAAGTAGTATTCATAATAAATTGATACTCCTAATCTATTGCCAAAATGACACATCTAGCTGCAAAACCGTTTTGCTGCAACGTTTACACATAACTTACCTCAAGATAGATGTTCAAAAAAAAAATTTAAACAGATAATGCCTATTGTTTACAGAAATACGGCAGAACAAATTTTGTTCCTCCGTCTATACATACTTGATATCGCATAAAAATTGCATTTGATTATGGTACAAACACCGCCATCACTCTTTTCCGAAGAACAATATAAAGTTGACAATGCCAATGCCGAGGTACAAGCGTTAATAGAAACGCCCTCAACAGAAACAGAAATTGACTTAGAATTTCTCTATACCAGAGACATTGAATTTCGCCAAGAAACAATTTACTTTCTTGTCGTAGACCGCTTTTTTGATGGCGACCCTGAAAATAGCGAAGGCTATAATCCCGAACTATATGACCCCAATGGAGAAGATTGGGGTAAGTATTGGGGCGGAGATTTACAAGGTGTCATCGAGAAATTAGACTATTTAAAAGATATGGGAGTTACCGCAATTTGGTTAACTCCTTTGTTTGAACAAGTCGAGGAATTATTTGTTGGTAATGCCGCTATGCACGGCTACTGGACAAAGGATTTTAAACGGATAAATCCTCGCTACATTGGGAAGGATGAAGACCCTTCATTAAACAACACTCAAGAAACAAGAAATACAACATTTGACCGCTTAATTGAAGAGTTACATAAGCGGAAAATGAAGCTAATTCTAGATATTGTTTGTAACCATAGCAGTCCTGACACCAGTGGTAGCAAAGGCGAATTATATGATGACGGCGTAAAAATTGCCGACTTCAATGATGATGTCAATCATTGGTATCATCATTATGGTGAAGTGCAAGATTGGGAAGATGACTGGCAAGTGCAGAACTGTGAACTTTGCGGCTTGGCAACTTTTAATGAAAATAATAGTGAATACCGGGAATATATCAAGTCTGCAATGAAGCAATGGCTAGACCGGGGTGTAGATGCACTGCGGGTAGATACAGTTAAACATATGCCGATTTGGTTCTGGCAAGAGTTTACTGGTGATATGTATAATCACAAACCAGATGTGTTTATATTTGGTGAGTGGATTTACAGTCATCCCAGTGACGATCGCTCGGTAGAATTTGCCAACAATTCCGGCATGACCATGCTAGATTTTGGGCTATGTGTAGCCATTCGCGCCGCTTTAGCCCAAGGTGCAGAAGGAGGATTCCATCTCATCCAAGAGATATTCGACCAAGATAATCGCTACAACGGGGCTACGGAGTTAATCACCTTCATTGATAACCATGATATGCCCCGCTTCCAATCGCTGAACCCTGATCCGGCGATGTTGAAAGTAGCGATCGCACTCATTATGACATCACGGGGTATTCCCTGCATCTACTACGGCACAGAACAATATCTGCACGACGATACCAACGGTGGTAATGACCCCTATAATCGTCCCATGATGAAAAATTGGGATAAAGATAGTGAGGTTTATCGTTATATCAGATTACTATCTGGTGTGCGACGGTTAAATCCCTCTGTGTCGATGGGTAGCCAATGGCAAAAATACCTCACACCTGATGTTTACTGCTACGTCCGGCGTTATCGTTCCTCTGTGTGTTTTGTCGCCCTCAACCGGGGTGGAGATGTCACCATTCCCGAAGTACACACAGACTTACCAGATGGTGAACATACTTGTGCGCTAACTCGCAACAAATTTGAGGTAGTAGACGGTAAGATTTACAACTTAGAACTCCCAGAAAGAGGCGTAGTTGTGATCAGTCATGTAGGCGAACGGGTGAAAGCCCAAACCATTATCCGCGCCCAACTTAATGGTGTACATACTCAACCAGGTGAAACCATCGTCGTTGTTGGTAACTGTCCAGAGTTGGGTAACTGGGATATCAGCAAAGCCTATCCCCTGGAGTACATCAATTCTAATACTTGGTTTGGTGAGATTCCTTTCAACGAAAGCGCAGGCAAACTGATTAGTTATAAGTATGCCCTATGGCGGGAAGGACAATCACCCTTGCGGGAAAATGTAATGAATCGTCGTTGGGTAGTGGCGAAAGAAGGTACAGTTAAGTGGCGGGATACCTGGGCTTCGGGGAGAGAATCCTAAAGTCCTCATGATACACGGGATACCCAATTTTTTTAGAAATTGGGTATTCTTTAATACTACGATTAATCTTTTGAATTAGTTTCAAGGGGGGAACAAGGTTCATCCATGAGTATAACTTGCGGTTGACCAGCGATCGCACAAATGATCTCATCTCCATTCTGTTTATAATATCTGTTTTATGGGGGGCGATCGTTTTTTCTGGATTTGGATAAATTTGCAAAACGCACGATACAAGATGTGATGAATTCACGGACACGGGAAGGAGACGCGATGAATCGACGAACATGGGCAGGAGACGCGATGAATCGCGTCTCTACAAGTCAATGGGGGGATGGGGTGGTTGTTCGCGATCGCGTTCCCAATTGATTGGGTTATTGATAATATATTGTCTAATTCTATCCAGGGCAGATTCATTACGAATTATGCTGTCATAAAACCTTGCTTGCCATCCAAAACCTTCATAAATTTGATTAATTTCAAATGAACATCGTCCTTTGTACCACCTAACAATTTTAGAAAGAGAATTTTTAGACAACATCGGATTAAATAACCCAGTAACCCCACCCCGTTCACCATCTCCTTCCCGTGTTCGTGAATTCATCGCGTCTCCTTCCCGTATTTGATTAATAATCAAAATCCCATGAATATGGTTAGGCATGACGCAAAACGCATCTATCTGGCAATTAGAAAAATTATTAGGAATCTCGTACCACAATTTCTGAGCAATTTCTCCTATTGGCGATCGCTGCATTTCACCCTGTACAACCTCACCAAAAAAGCATTTCTTACCATCCGTGCAAATAGTAACGAAATATCCACCATCACTAGCATAATTCCATGCTGGCAAACGTGTTGAATCAATTCGATATTTACCTTTGTATTTAGGTTTGTTGTTTATTGGTTGAGGATCGTCATGATTCATGATTACATCTTTGATTGATACAAAAAATCTATGCAATTATTGCTTTGTATTGATGTAATTGCCAACCCAAAAAACTCGGAATTATTTGCGCTATGTAAATGATGGGCATAAAGAAGAAGACGCGATGAATCGCGTCTCTACAAGGGGGGCGATCGCATTCCCTGAATTGCGGAAATATTAGAAAGACCAAAACACTTGTAGAGACGGCGATTTATCGCGTCTCATACTAAGTTGCGTTCAAAGGTAGTACCCTGAGATGAGGAAAAAAAGTTAAAGAACGCAGGCGATCGCTATCAGCGCAAAGCTCGACTAAGCCTTGACAGAGTACGTCCTCAACTTGGTTTAAGCTTTGAAAGGCTTGATT
>DATNQO010000214.1:0-14147 GCA_036704005.1 Leptolyngbyaceae cyanobacterium
CAACTCTCCGCCGTAGAACGGCGGGGATTCTTCCTTCACCCAACATCGCCTCTAAAAGCAGTGCCTTTAGATGGTCTTACACGTTGTCCAGAAGCAGTAGCGAGATGCCCTCCCGCCAAAAGTCGTAAACCTTCATCTCTACTTTTACTCTTTTGTCTCTGTGCCTATGTGGTTAATTAATGCAACATTTTAGCCTTGCCAGTCCACTACTAACCATTGACACTGACCACCAATACGCACAGTACCATAAGTAAAATTAATGTAATTTCTTGCGAAACTTAGCTGCGGATTTGCTAGTCATCCAGTATAGTTTGGCAGGGGTTTTTAACTAAATTTCTGCTAAATCACCCCCTATATCCAATTAATCATCAGCAAATCACAGCAGACAAAAATGAAACATCAGGGGTTTAACTTTTCTTCATTAAGAAATTTATTCTCAGTTTTATCCTTACCAACTGGAATCACAGCCTTATTAATTGCTTCTAGTGGGTTCATGCTAGTACCCAATGCTGTCAAAGCAGGTGCTGCACCCACGTTAACAGCACAAGTCCCCACCACAGCCCCAGTAATTTATGTCAACCCAGCAACGGGTGCAGATACATCTGGTGCTGGTGCGGATGCAGCAACACCCTATAAAACAATTAGCTTTGCTCTCAATCAGGCGCAACCCGGAACGATTATTCAATTAGCACCCGGAAATTACAGCAGTCAGACTGGTGAACAGTTTCCTTTGATTCTTAAACCAGGGGTAACATTACGGGGTGATGAATCAGCTAGAGGTCAAGGTATCTTGATTACAGGCGGTGGTTTTTATACCAGTCGTACCTTTGCCCGCCAAGATGTAACTATTTTGGCTAATAACGATACTACCATCGCCGGCATCACCGCCACTAACCCCAATCAACGCGGTACTGCTGTATGGGTAGAATCAACTAATCCCACTATCAGAAATAATACCTTTACCAATAGTGTCAGGGATGGGGTTTTTGTCACCGGTACAGGAAACCCCATCATTGAAGGTAATATCTTTGTACAAAACAAAGGTAACGGAGTTTCCGTAGCTAGAGCAGCTAGAGGTGAAATTCGTAACAACTTATTCCAAGATACCGGATTTGGGATTGCGATCGGTGGAACTTCCACGCCTTTAGTCACAGAAAACCAGATTGTCCAGAACCAAGACGGTTTATACATCTCAGAAACAGCCAAGCCTGTTTTACGTAAGAACGTCATTCAAAACAATAAGCGAGATGGAGTCGTAGCTACTATTAATGCGGAACCAGATTTGGGTACTAATGAAAACCCTGGTGGTAATTTAATCCGCAGTAACACCCGTTTTGATGTGAACAACGCCACCAAAACAGTGCGTATCCTAGCTGTTGGCAACGATATCGACCAGAAAAAGATTTCCGGTCAAGTCGATTTTGTCGCTGCTACTGTTAATCAACCCCCAGGTCAAGGTACAGCTTTTACAGATGTACCCACAAATTACTGGGCAAGGGCTTATATTGAAGCCTTGGCTTCGCAAAATATTATTGCAGGTTTTCCTGATGGTACTTTTAAACCCAACGAACCTGTAACCCGCGCCCAATTTGCCACTATTATTACCAAAGCCTTAACACCAGCAGCAAAACGCAATGCCATTGATTTCCGTGATGTTAGCCGGAATTTCTGGGCTTATGCAGCAATTCAAAGTGCTTATCGCAGTCAGTTTGTTTCTGGTTATCCTGATGGCACATTCAAACCACAACAGGAAATCCCCAGAGTCCAGGCGTTGGTATCTTTAGCTAATGGACTCGGCTTAACTGCCAACAATCAGAATGTAATTTCCATCTATTCTGACGCTGGTCAAATTCCTGGTTATGCAGTTGGGCCAGTCGCAGCTGCTACGACAAGGCAACTAGTAATCAACTATCCTACAGTTAGCCAACTCAATCCTAATCGTCCAGCAACTAGAGCAGAAATTGCTGCCTTTGTTTACCAAGCATTAGTTAATGCTGGACGCGCACAACCACTTCCATCATCTTATTTAGTTCAAGCTCCCCAGTAAAGAGCAGAGATAGCAGGAGAAGTCGGTTTAATCCAATTGCTCCTGCTGGCTCTTACAACAGGGAAGAAGCATTTTTAAATCAGCAAAAATTGCGTCTTGATTAAGTTTCGCTGCCGAAAACAAGGTCTAAAATATCTGCTTTTTGCTCTTAGCTTAAATCAAAATTGTCAGATTTAAGATTGATTTGAGCATGATAATTGATAGGCATAGGTAAAGTATTACTGCGATCGCGTCCTATTTGTAGAATGGGCATTTTCCACTCTAATAACCAAAACCGCAAATTACAACAAACCTCTTTTACCGTTAGGGCGTATCGTCATCCAGTTAGTTTTGGCTAATGCTAATTGCTCATCAGTAATTTTTGCACCCGTGAGATTAGCACCACACAAATTAGCTCCCCGAAGATTGGCGTTACTGAGATAAGCATGACTGAGGTCTGCGCCGCGTAGGTCTGCTCCTTCCAAATCAGCCTGATGGAAATAAGCTTTGCTTAAATTAGCATCCCGGAGATTAGCGCGTGTCAAACTAGCTTTGCCAAAATCACTATTATGGAGATTCGCCCCTTGGAGATTAGTGTTTTGTAATTGAGCAGAATGAAAATTTGTTTCTGATAAGTCAGCACCTTGGAGGTTAAGCAAGTTTAAATTGTGAAGAGCAAAATCTCGCCTCCCTTTAAGATAGGCTTTCATCAAAGTTTGGCTATCTAATCTACGTATTACCTTAGATTGTTGAGGGGGTGAAGCATGACCATTACTATTACTATTTGGTAATGATGATTTTGCGGCTGCATCTTTAGCCCTTCTAGCGCGAATTGCTGCGGCTACCTGTGCTACCCCTAAACCAGTAGCCCCTACAGAAGGATGGCTAGTTAACAGTGCCGAAACTTCTGGACGGTTAATTGTCGGCTCTTTATCTGATTTAACTAACAGTCCCTGAGCTAAACTTTCTAAATATGGCTCAACTTCTAAAGCTTTTAACACATCTTTAGCCGTCTGGTAGCGACTGCGTACTGATACTTCCAACATTTTCCGCAGCACACCAATTAAGTGGTCACTTGCATGGACTAAGTGTTCCCACATAATTTCACCAGTTGTAGGATTATAATCTAAGTCTTTAGGAGTTTTTCCAGTGAGGAGATAAATACAAGTAACTCCTAATGCGTAGATGTCACTAGCGTAAACTGGTCGCATTGCCATTTGTTCTGGAGGTGCAAAACCAGGAGTACCAATTGCATAAGCTGTTAATGCTGTGTGTGCTGATTGGTTTATCACTTGGCTGACTTGGTTTTTAACTGCGCCAAAGTCAATCAGTACCATTCTGGCATCTTGAGAACGGCGAATTAAGTTAGCTGGCTTGATATCACGATGAATTACTTTATTTTCGTGGATATATTGCAGTAAGGGCAGAGTTTCGCTTAAAAATTGTTTGATACCAGCTTCGCTATAAGTACCGTTAAGTTTTACTTCCTGTTGGAGAGTGGAACCACTAATATATTCCTGAACTAAGTAAAATTGTTCTTTTTCCTCAAAGAAGTCTAAGAGTCTGGGTATTTGCGGATGATTACCGATTGTGCCTAGTGTTTTGGCTTCGCGCTCAAATAGTTCTCGCGCCATCTGCAAAACTTGTGGTGATGTTCCTGAAGGACGTAGCTGTTTAATTACACAGCTTGGTTCCCCTGGCAAAATTTGATCGTGGGCCAGAAAGGTTGCCCCGAAACCTCCTTGTCCCAGTAGTTTCATCACTCGATAGCGATCGCGCAACAGTAGCTTCGAGCCACAAGCCGCACACCTTTGGCTAAATGCTAGATTTTCTGGATTTGGACAGATGGGATTTAAGCAGTAGCTCATGCACTGTTAACTCGCTGCTCGAATAAAGAATAAAAAAGCGTTGTACGCTGTTTCAATTATTGAGATACAAATTCGACTTCCACTAGGTAAGTTATGCTGGAACTCCTTTAAAGACTTGCTAAAGTTGCAACTGTGTTACGTGGAGGTATTCTCATAATTGAATAACTTATTATACTGAGGCTTATTAGCAGTGTCGAGGTGAGATACCTGCAACTGCATTATAGTTTTTTTTACGTAAGTGTATATAAAAAATTTTTCCAAAATTTAGAAAAAATTATTATTAAAGCAGTAAAATTACGTAGGTTATATCAACCAGCAATGTGAAGGTTTTTTGATTACTCTTTTTAGGGAATAGGTGACAGGTAACAGGGGATAGGGGATAGGGGACAGGGAGAAGGAACAGCAAAGGCTTTTCCCTTTCCCCCTTCTCTCTTCTTCCCTTTTTTGAATATTGCGGCATAAATCAGGGTAACTAGCTATACTGAAAATTCCCAATTATAGCTATGAGAAAAATGGAGGTCAGTGTGTTTGATTTTGTGTTCCTGATAGCCTCTACTACACTGGCATCTTCTTTACAAACTAAATCACCCATCCCAACAACAGTTATGGTACAAAATATCCAAAAACCCACTCTCAGTTTGAATGTTAATCTTTTAGAAGTATACGAAACATTGACACCGCCTCCTGGCGCATCAAAAAACTATCCTGTTGGTCACGCTGTCGTCAGGTTAAAACTAGAAAATTCCACTCTCAATCATCTACATATCAACGCGAAGAAAGTCGAAATTCAGCAAGCAGATAATCATAAAATTTTGATTTCTCAGGTAGTGCAACCCTTGAATTTAGCTGGATTACAAATTTTTGAGCAAGGTTTTTATTTGACTAATGCTCAAGGTTTTAGTGGTGCAAAAAAAGTCAAAGCTGTCTTCACCTATGAATTTAATGGCAAAACCTATAGTGCAGAGTCTCCCATATTAGATGTTGTTCCTAGTCTTTAGGATTGGGGATTGGGGATTGGTGACTGGTTCTTAATATTAAGTTTTGTTAATTAATACTTGAATGTATGTTCAGATATTGTAGTGTAATCACAAGTCAATACGGAGGAAACAATTATGACAACCGTAACTCAAATGAAATGCGCTTGTGAGACTTGCTTGTGTATCGTTTCTACAGACGATGCTATTAACAAAGATGGTAAATACTATTGCTCAGAAGGTTGTGCTGAAGGTCATCAAACCATCAAGGGTTGTCAGCATAAAGGTTGTGGCTGCTGAGAATTGCTGAGTTATGAGGCTGAATGCTGAGTTATTATATTTACTCAGCATTCAGTAATTAGTAATTAGAGACTAGATAGAACCTCGCGAGCGATCGCAATAGTTTGGTCAATATCTTCTTCAGTGTGAGCCAAGGATGTAAACCCTGCCTCGTATTGAGAAGGTGCTAAGTAAACACCACGCTCTAACATACCGCGATGGAAGCGTCCAAACTTAGCGGTGTCTGATTTTTTGGCATCTTCATAGTTATGCACCGGGCCGGAGGTGAAGAATAAGCCAAACATGGCGCTAATATGACCACCACAAGCAGCATGACCAGTTTCCTGAGCCGCTTGCAGCAAACCATCTGCTAACTTCTTAGTAATCCGTTCCAGATATTCATAAGCACCCGGCTTTTGCAATAACTCCAGAGTTTTAATCCCGGCTGTCATTGCTAGGGGATTACCTGAAAGCGTTCCCGCTTGATATACAGGCCCCGCAGGCGCAATCAAAGACATGATCTCACGACGACCGCCATAAGCTCCCACAGGCAAGCCACCACCAATGACTTTACCCAAAGTTGTCAAGTCAGGTGTAATGCCAAACTTTTCTTGTGCGCCACCATAAGCAATGCGGAAACCAGTCATCACTTCATCAAAAACAAGTAAAGCGCCATGCTCGTGAGTTAGTTCGCGCAAACCTTCCAAAAAGCCAGCATCAGGTGTAATAAACCCGGCATTACCCACAACTGGCTCTAGAATGACACCAGCAATTTGATCGCGGTTTTCCTCAAATAAAGCTTTGACGGCTTCCAGATCATTGTATGGGGCTGTGAGCGTGCTGCTAGTTGCAGATTTTGGTACACCTGGGGAATCAGGTAAACCTAGCGTAGCTACACCAGAGCCAGCTTTCACCAGGAACATATCAGCGTGTCCGTGGTAACAGCCTTCAAACTTGATGATTTTCTCCCGGTTAGTAAAAGCCCGCATTAGCCGCAACACAGCCATACAAGCTTCTGTTCCTGAGTTGACAAATCTCACCATTTCGATGCTAGGAACAGCAGCGATTACCATTTCCGCCAAAACATTCTCTAAATATGAAGGCGCACCGAAACTAGTACCTTTTTCTAAAGCTTCATGCAAAGCACTAATGACTTCTGGATGAGCATGACCACAAATAGCAGGCCCCCAAGTGCCAACATAGTCGATGTACTTGTTGCCATCTACATCCCAAATGTATGCGTCCTTAACACGGTCAAAGACGATGGGTTGACCGCCTACAGATTTAAAGGCACGTACTGGGGAACTAACTCCACCTGGCATGAGGTTTTGAGCGGCGGCAAAGATTTCTTGTGATTTGGCGGTTTTAATAGTGGTATTTACCAAGGGTCTCTCCTATCAGTGGGCAAGTAAAAAAAGCTCTATCTGAGGATAGGGTTAAAAATTGTCTAGAACTTCTATCGTATAAAATAACCAGAACCAAAGAAATAACAATATGTTATACAAGTCGAACGAAGACTTGCCTTTAGAAGTCCGCACTCAATTATCACAGCCCCATCAAGACCTTTACAGAGCAGCTTTTAACTCGGCTATACATTGGTATGGTAACGTGTCGAAAGCCCACCATGTCGCCTTAAGTGCTGTGAGAATGCAATCGGCAATGGCTGGGACTGTTGTTTTACCAGTATGAGAAAAATCACAGAAAAATTCATGCCAGCTGCTCTCATTCCAATGGTATCGTGATACGAATCATTCTCATTCAATTTAGCTGGTATGTCTCTGATCGATTCACTCTCACCGCAAAATGTTATTCCCGTCGAAAAAATTCGCTACGATGAACGGGGTCTAGTGCCAGCGATTGTGCAAGATTATCTGGATGGCACTGTTTTAATGATGGCGTGGATGAATCGGGAGTCATTACAAAAGACTTTAGATACAGGCGAAACTTGGTTTTGGAGTCGTTCCCGACAAGAATTGTGGCATAAAGGCGGGACTTCTGGACACACCCAAAAAGTGCAAAGTATTCGTTACGACTGTGATAGTGATGCACTACTAATTAGTGTAGAGCAAGTTGGAGATATTGCTTGCCACACTGGTGAACGCAGTTGTTTCCATCAAGTGGCAGGAAAAATCGTGCCACCGCCTGCGGATACTTTGTCCCAGGTATTTCAAGTAATTTGCGATCGCCGCGACAACCCCACAGAAAGTTCTTACACCTGCAAGTTACTAGCAGGCGGCGATAACAAGATTTTGAAGAAGATTGGCGAAGAATCGGCTGAGGTAGTCATGGCTTTTAAGGATGATGACAAAGAGGCGATCGCTGGTGAAGTAGCCGATTTGCTATATCATACTTTGGTCGCTTTAGCTCACCATCAAGTAGATGTGAAGGACGTTTATCGGAAGTTGCAGGAACGGAGGCGTTAGGGGTTAGGGGTCAGAGGCTAGGGGCTAGGAGATGAGGGAGAATTTACAGTTTTTCTCCCCCTACTCCCCCATCCTTTCAAGGGCAGGTTTTTAGGTTTCCCATAAATAGTTGAGAATGTTCTCAATTGTTGAACGCAGTTTTAAGTTTTCAGTCAATGACAGGACTTACGCAAGTGTCACAATTGGTGGTTGGTGCGTGACGCTACAAGTCTCATGACTACGTTCAAATATTATCGCCAGTCACACACCCTACAGAAAAAATATGCCAGTTGCGTAAGTCCTAAATGATTTTGGTTTTAAAATCCAAAAAATTTGTCTAATCAAAAAAACCTGCCCCAGAAAGACTCCCCCATCTCCTCCACTCCCTACTTCCCAGCCTCTAGCCTCTAACCTCTAACCTCTAACCTCTAGCCTCTAACCTCTAATCTTCGGCTGAGGAGTTGCGAGATTGTAATGGCGATCGCCAAAACCCAAATTTGCTGACGTATCGGCGATAACCAGGTTACTAACTGGGATGGCAGAGCAAGTTTCAGGGCTTAATTGTTATCAAAAGTTAATGTTTTTGTAATTCTTATTATTCGGGGAAATTTTCCTCACCCATTCCACAAGTTTTCCACAGGGATTTTCGCAGTTTTCCACAGGCTGTTTACGAGGTAATAGGCTGTTGCCGTCTTACTGGGGATTTTTGATTTAGGTGATGAGGGAGTAGTAGAGACTGAGTTTTTATTAATTAATGTAACAAAAACAGGCTTTAAACATTGATTATTACGTTCGCATCTGTTTTTTATACCATCGTTTTTAACATTTCGCAGCATTGACAAACCCACCCCCTGATGTCGCACAATAATTCGACCTGGGTTTGTAGTTTGTTCAACCGTTGACATCAAAATTCCACAGGATGCCTGCCCGACTATTATCAGCAACTAGCTCACTACAAGCAATCTATACCCTTGACTGACCTCAAAGAAGGAAAATGTTATGAATTCGACAGTCAGTATTTTTACAGAAATACCTGAAACTCTCCACGAATCGCTGAAAATTTACTTAGAAACACATCCCGATTGGGATCAAAATCGTGTATTGACAGCAGCGCTATCATTATTTTTACTGCAAAACGGAGATAGCGATCGCCGCGCTGCCCGCGTGTACCTAGAAACTTTATTTCATCACTGCTAATTAACACTCGCCGCACTGAAGCTCATGAAGTGGACGGGGCTTTAAACCCATTTTTTCGGTAAAAAAATTCTGTACCGATTTGCCATTCTCCAGTGCTGGTACGGACTGTACTATTTCCACCTAGCCCAAATATACGTAAGGTGGGCAATGCCCACCCTACAAATACTTATATTTTCTCAAACATTAAGTCTAATTATTGTACAGAAATCCAATTAAAAACATTTCAAGTTTTCTTGCAGGATGAGCATCTTACCCACCCTAAATTCTGGGCAGGCTATCCGTCCCACCCCAAAAAAATCAATAATTATTTTGGGAAATTCTATATCTGGCAACTGCCATACATAAAAATATCGCTCATATCCTAACTTCAATGGACATCTTTGAGCGATTTTACTCATCTATTATATTAATTGAACACATTAAATAATTAGTCAAGGTTGAAATGCTAATTTTGGCACAACCTATACTAAATACTTGTAAGTTCAATTTGCTAAAAGGGTATAAAAATCTTACTTTTCTAGCCCCTAACCTCTAACCTCTAACCCCTATTTAAGCATTGGCTTCTACCTGTGAGTGAGCGGGACATTCAAATTTATACCCGACTCCTCGCACAGTCTGAATTAATGCTGGTTGGCTAGCATCTATCTCAATTTTTTTGCGAATTTGACCAATGTGTACATCTACAACTCGCTGGTCGCCGACGTATTCATAGTCCCAAACCTCTTGAATTAGTTCAGCACGTCGCCAAACTCGACCAGGATGGCTGGCTAAGAAATGTAACAAGTCAAATTCCAAAGCAGTTAAGGGTACGGGTTGGCTATTAAGTGTCACCTCACGCCGTACAGGGTCAATCATCAGTTTTTCAAATGTTAAGCGTTTTTGTTCTGCGGGATTGATAACGCGCTGTCTTCTTAGAATTGCGCCAACTCTGACTTCTAATTCTCCCAGACCAAAGGGTTTGGTGAGATAATCATCAGCACCTTTAGCAAAGCCGCGAATCTTGTCAGCTTCATCAGCACGGCTAGTCAGCATCAGAACAAAAACACCATTACGGCTTTGCATTTCTTGGCAGAGGTTAAAACCAATGACATCTGGCAAGTTGACATCCAAAATTACCAAATCTGGATTAAATTGCTCAAATAGAGACAAGGCTGTCTTACCATCTTCGGCAGCCTCTACCTGATAGTTTTGTTTTATCAAAAAGCGTTGGATTAAATTCCGAACCGCAGGGTCGTCATCAACTACAAGAATCTTGGCAGGAGCCATGACCATCTCTTTGCACAAAAATTATAAGATTAACAGCAGTATGGCGTAAAAACGCAGTCCCACTTGGGATTTTTCAAAAAAGTACACGCACCAGGAATAAATTCCCATCATGATCCACATAATAGTGTAATCACAATGTGGAATAACGACACCAGGAAGCCTGTAGTAGTAATTCCTACATTTAGATGTAGGGATTGTAATTGCCGACTTGATGTTCCGTTATTTCCGGGATTTAGCCACGGCCGTTTTTTTACTAACGAGCGTATTTGCTTCTCAAGTTTAATCGAAATTTAAAACTTTTCAATTTTAAATCTTTACCTGAATTGAGGCTACTATCTAATTTAGTGCCTCAAAGAAGGAAAATGTCTTTATGGTACGGTAAATTGCCACATCTGGAAGATAAAAGTTATTTTTTTCATAAAATAGCTCTTAAGTATCCTTAGCTTAAATTCTAGAGTAGAGCCAGAATTGGTCAACGGCATGAGGGGATACACGGAGTTATGGCGATATGTTAAAGTTGCTATAGTTAAAATTTACGGCTTAATCTAACTAACCCGTGTTAATATCCTGGTAGGGCATAAAATACGGTCGATACATTTGTTGTCGATCAAAATAAAACCTAAAATTGTTTCCTTAGATTAAAGACTGCCCCCGACTAAGGCTGAAGTATAAACTCCCATGAGCGATCAAAGTCCCTACGAAAAACTTGGGGTATCGGAAGATGCTAGCTTTGATGAAATTCAAGACGCTCGCAATCGTCTATTTGAGAAATACAGTGGCGATAGCAAGAGTGTAGAAATCATTGAAGCTGCTTACGATGCAATTTTAATGGATCGTTTAAGGATGCGCCAAGAAGGTAAAATCAAAGTCCCTGAACGTATCCGCTTTCCAGAACTGAGAGTGCAATCGCCTCCTAAAGAAAACCTAAAGCCCCGCGAGCAGTCGCCTGCATGGCTGCAAAAAATATTGGATCAGCCTTCAGGGACAGATGTGCTTTTGCCAGGGGCTTGGTTTTTGGGTTTGAGCGCTATTAGCGTTTTTTACCCAGCCGCAGGCGATCAAGTTTTGCAGTTGACGTTGGTATCTGGTGTAATAGTTAGTATTTTCTTTCTTAACCGTAAAGAAGGTCGATTTGGTCGAGCAGTTTTGTTTACTCTAGTAGGCCTGATTTTAGGCTTAATTAGCGGTGGACTAATTGCTGGCTTGCTTTTACCACAAATACCCGTTCTCACACTTACAGCAAATCAGTTCTCGACGGTATTAACTTTTATATTATTGTGGTTGGTTAGCAGTTTTTTACGTTAAGTCGATTCCGGCTTCAAGGCAAACCGCCCAAATATGACAATATATAACCCCTTCCTTAGCAGGTAGGGGTTTTTAATTTAGTTATTGGTCATTAGTCATTGGTCATTAGTCATTAGTCAACTGATAACTAATAACTGACAACTGTCAACTGTCAACTGCTATCTTATAGCCACAGCCGATACAGGTACAGATGTTTTGGCTTCTAGGATAATTTCTACGGCTGCACTCAAGTTTGGCACGATTAGATCAGGTTGGTACAGTTTTAATTGAGTGCGATCGCGTATTCCAGATTCTACTGCAATCACCTTAATACCATGCTTTTTCGCCGCCGTAATGTCGGCTTCGGTGTCTCCTACCATCCAAGTATCGGCGGCGGGTGGTAATTCAGCCAATGCTTTTTTCATTAACAGAGGCTTGTCATCAATATCGCGGGTTTTTACGTAGTCGTTGCTGAGACAATAACAGCGATTTTCTGGGAAGAATTTCCCTAAATCATACCTCTGAAAAGCATAGTCTAGTTCCCACACCCGGCGCATCGTCATCACGGCTAAATCAATACCAGCTTGTTGAACCTTAGCCAACACATCTAAAGCGCCTGGGATGGGTCTGTCATATTGAAAGTAAGGTTCTGTATGTACTGTTTTACGGCGCAATTGGGAGAATTCTTGTGCTTGTGCTTCATCCAAACCAGAACGCAGGGCGATGTCTCTTTCGGGAAGGTGCGATCGCTTCATTTGCCAAAATTCTGCTTTGGATAGTTGCCGTACTGGCTGGCCTGGACGTTGGGTTTTCTCTAAGCAGAATAGGTACACACGGTAGTACCTTTCTGAAACATCCATAATCGGCCCGTCGAAGTCAGTAATCAGTCTCAGCATCGCGCAACTAAATGTTAAATATTATTAATATTATTGTAACTGTTGTGATGAATCGAAATCTAAATACAAAGTAATAAAAGTGATAAGTAATTAATAATTAACTATTAAGAAAATCCTATATCCACTACTTACGCACTGAGGTTGTCTGTTGAGGCTGGGTGTAGGGGTGTTAAAAATCTTTATCGCCCTTTCAAAACAACCTCAACGAAACAAATTTCACAACCAATCATATAAAACGGCTTTTCCCCAGTCCCCAATCCCCAGCCCCTAACTTTAAATGGTAGTTTTAAGTTAAATTTATATATTGCGTATATTGCGAAATATTACTTTACCCTCATGACTGGAGAGCATTACCTTGGGAATAGAACTACGCAGTTTCGTATTTCTCGACAGCCTGCAACCACAACACGCAGCTTATATAGGAACAGTAGCCCAAGGTTTCTTGCCATTACCGGGAGATACATCATTGTGGATTGAAATTTCTCCCGGTATCGAAATTAATAAAATTACTGACATAGCCCTCAAAGCCGCCTCTGTTCGCCCTGGTGTGCAAGTAGTTGAGAGGTTATACGGTCTATTGGAAGTACATTCAGGCTCTCAAGGTGAAACGCGGGCTGCTGGTCAAGCAATTTTGGCGGCGCTAGGAGTGAAAAGAGAAGAGTGTCTCAAACCGCGCGTTGTTTCTAGCCAGATTATCCGCAATATAGATGCTTACCAAACCCAACTAATCAATCGGACGCGACGGGGACAGCTATTACTAGCTGGGCAAACTTTATACGTGTTAGAAGTTGAACCTGCTGCTTATGCAGCCCTAGCAGCCAATGAAGCCGAGAAAGCAGCCTCAATCAACATTTTGGAAGTTCAGGCTGTAGGTAGCTTCGGCAGATTGTACTTAGGTGGGCAAGAAAGGGATATTCTCGCGGGTGCGGCGGGAGCGCGGACAGCTATAGAAAGCGTAGCCGGACGAAGTAATTCCCCGTTTGGTCGCCAGGAATAAAGGAGCAGACAATGGCAAATTTAGAGCATCTAGCTTTGTTACAAGCAGGTGCAGTGAGATGGACTGAGTGGAGACAAACAAATCCGCAAATTGATCCAGACCTCAGCACCGCCAACTTACAGGAGAATAATCTTAGAGGCGCGAACCTCCAAGGGGCTAATCTCAGCCGAGTAGATTTAAGTCATGCTTTGCTTGTACGCGCTAACCTTAGTAGTGCTGAACTCAGTAGTGCTAACTTACATCAAGCTAAACTCAGCGAGGCTAATCTGAGTGCAGCTAACTTCAGCGTGGCTAACTTGAGCCAAGCCGTACTCACGCAAGCAGATTTAAGCCACACTAATCTTATAGGTTCTGATTTGAGTGGGGCAAAACTCAGAGGCGCTATTTTGGCAGAGGCTAACTTGATTGGTACTGACTTAAGCGGTGCTGATTTGAGAGATGCTGATTTAGGTGCAGCAAAACTAATTCGTTCTAACCTCTGTTTTGCCAACCTCATCGCCGCACATCTCATTGCGGCTGATTTGAGTGAGGCGAATTTATATCAAGCAGAAGTTATGGGGGCTTACCTCTACAAAGCTAACTTGTACAAAGCTAATTTGCACAAGGCGCATTTAGGTAGTGCGTACCTATTTCGAGCTAACTTAACCGAGGCCGACTTAAGAGGCGCTGATTTATCATGGGCTAACCTCACCAATGCTAACTTAGGTGGAGCTAATCTTAATGGCGCTAATCTCAGAGGTGCGAATTTGAATGGTGCAAACCTCAATGGGGCTAATCTTCAAGATGCAATTATGCCTAATTTGTAGGTGGGGAGTGGGGCTGACAGGTGTAGGTTTTTTACAAGAGAGTGAGTAAACAGTCTGTGGGGAAGAAAATAAAAGAAGAAACTAGGGCGTGGAAGAGACTCAAATGCTAAAAAATGAGTATCTCAAGCAGTGGACGAGGATAGTATCACAGA
>DATNQO010000215.1:0-10643 GCA_036704005.1 Leptolyngbyaceae cyanobacterium
GATGTTGTCTTACCGCAACAAATGCCCCAGGTAGTCAGCGATCCTACCATGCTCGATCGCATTCTCACCGGATTGATCGATAACTTCACCCGCAATTTACCCGCAGGTAGCCACATTCAAGTCCAGGTGATCCCAGCCGGCAATCAACTGAAACTGCAACTTCAGCCCCATACCGGTGCGGTAGCCCCTGAATGCCAAACTGAGAAACTCTCGCCAAACAAAGACACTCAGCCGACTCGCAAGTTCATCGGTCAACTGCTGATGTTCGAGCCGGAAACTGGTAGCATTAGCCTCAACCACAACGTTACCAAAAATCTCTTCCAAGCACTGGGCGGCAAACTGATCGTGCGCCAACGCCCCCAGCAAGGCGAAGTGTTAACTATTTATCTGCCGTTGGAAAATCATACAGAAATCATTCGATTTTAGATTGATTGTCATTTGTCATTGGTCATTTGTCATTTGTCATTGAGAAGGATAAAGGATAAAAATTAACTGATTTTTTACAACTGTACATCTCTCCATTTCACAGAAAGGTGTATAGTTAATTTGATATCGATAAAATTAATGTGGTGTCATCTACAATTACCGCAACCGTCAAGGCGATTAAGGCATTCTTAATTGCTAAAACTATGATTACTAATTTATTCTTACCCCTAGTCCCTAGTGCAGCGCGGCAAAAATAACCCACCAGTTTCATTCTTAATTCCCCCTGCCCCCTGCCCCCTGCCCCCTTGCAGTCTTAATGATAAGTCTTTTACCGGACACGATATTAGTCATTCTCCCTCTTCTCCCCCAGTCCCCAGTCCCCATCTTCACCCTTGATTAATTTCTCCCAACAAAACTTCTGCCGGTGCGCCTGTGGCTGTTGGTAGGTTGCCGGGGATACCTAGTTGTCGCCAGTAGGCTAGGACGGCAAAGGCGATCGCTTCTTTAAAATCTGCGTTTAAGCCTGCTTCATCAGTTGTTAAGACGGGAATCTTGTCTAAGGCTAGTTGTAATCTTTGCTTTAAGTATAGGTTACGGCTACCGCCGCCACATAAAAATACACGCTGTGGCATTTGTGGTAAAAAAGTCCGATAGCTGTGAACAATGGAAGCTACAGTTAGTTCTGTGAGTGTAGCTAGCATATCGGCTGGGCTGAGTTGGTATGGTTCCGCGTCTTGGAAACATTGGTTGAGGTAAGCTACACCAAATAACTCTCGACCTGTAGATTTAGGTGGCGGTAAATGAAAATATTCTTGCGTCAGCCATTTTTCTACTAGGGGATAGCAAGGAGTGCCACTAGCTGCCCATCTACCTTCTTCATCATAAGTTTTAGTACCACCACTGAGATGCTCTACAGCTAAATCTAACAGGCTATTGCTTGGCCCGGTATCCCAAGCGCGAATTTGCGACAGCCAGTTATCGGTACGGGGTGGGATATAAGCGACGTTACCGATACCACCTAAATTTTGAATACAACGACTCTCATGGGGATGGCTCAGTAAAAAGGCATCGACTCTGGGAACTAGTGGTGCGCCATGACCACCGATAGCAATATCCGCAACACGAAAATTACTGACAGTGGTAATTCCTGTTAAATAAGCTATCAAAGCACCCCGACCAAGTTGCAGGGTATATCCCAGGTTTTTCTTCCCGTTTCCCTCTGCTTCAGGTGGTCGATGATACACAGTTTGACCGTGAGAACCGATTAAAGTTGCAGGCTGATGACCTGTTTGAATGTGTTGGGCGGCTTGGGCAAAAGCTCTGGCGATCGCATCATCTATTTGTGCTAATTCCCACATGGAAATAGCTTCACCTGCACAAATTGCTAATATGCGTTCTCTTAATTCCGCAGGGTAAGGATAGGTTTGTCCTGCTAGCAACTCAACTTTGATATCTAAATCTGTACCAGTAATTTCTACTAGGGCTGCATCTATACCATCTACAGATGTGCCACTGATTAAACCGATAACGCGCTTTGGGGGGGCAGATGCTTCAGTGGGAGCCATGAGACTGTTGATAAGTTTTGCTAATCGCAAGTTGTAGTTTAAAAGATGCTTGCCTTTTTGTCAAAATTTACAACCTTAGAGTTTAGAGGCTGGAGGTTAAGGTTTTGGCTGTGTCTTCTCAATCTTGTTTGGATTCTGGCGATCGCACCCTGATTGCTTTGTTCGACTTCTTGTCGGTTTGGCTTGACATCATTTCTTGCCCAAGTGCGATCGCATTCTCAATCTGCTATACATTGCGTCTTAGATAAGCTTTCTATGAAGATTCAGCTTATTTCCGTATCATTTAATTATTGTTTAATCTTTTCTTAATTCTGTTGTGGCAGTTTGATGGGGATAACTGCTAAAAAAATACTTCAGTTATCTGTAATTTTACATAAACAGGATAAGTACACGGGGAAATCTGCTGTGCTGTTTTTTCATGTGTAATTTCTTCTTTTTTACAGCGATCTATTCACTGCACGTAGGGCTGTACGTCACGCCATCAAACATCAATCTTTCATGGAGAATTACTCATGGCACTAACAATAGGAAGCATTGCATTTGTTGGGTTTAACGCAGATGGTAATGACAATATTGCGTTTGTTGCACTAACGGACATTAATCCCGGCGAAGTGCTTATTTTTGAGGACAACGAGTGGAACGGTACTAGCTTTAATGACACTAACGAGGGTGCATTTAGCTGGACAGCAACAAGTCTAGTTCCGGCTGGTACGATTGTGCGAATTGACAATATTGGCTCAGGTACTATTACCGCTAGCACTGGGACTGTTGTCACGCCTGTATCTGGAAGGGGAAGCAATCGCGGGATTGCTGCTGATAATGAGGTAATTTACGTATATCAAGGTGATGCTAGCTCTCCCACCTTTATTACTGCGATCGCCAACAGTGGATTTACTTCTACAACTACTGGACTGTTGACGAATACAGGCTTAACTGCGGGAGTCAACGCCCTTGATTTATCTACCGTTGACACAGGGGCGGATATTGCCACCTACGTAGGGACTCGCAGTGGACAAGCTAGCTTTAGTAGCTATCTGCCATTAATCAATAATGCGGCAAATTGGGTAACACAAGATGGGTCTGGCGATCAGAGTATTGATAATATTACCCCAAATTTGCCTTTTAGCGCCGTTGCCTTTACTGTTGGTTCTACTACCCCCTCAGTTAATCTCTCAGTCAGTGGGAATACAGGCTCGGAAGCTGGTCAAACGGTAATTACTATTACAGTTACTGCTTCTAGTGCAGTGGTAGGTAATCAAACTATAACCCTTGGGGTGGGGGGAACTGGGATTACCGCAGGTGACTACAGCCTTAGTAACACAATCATCACAATTCCTAATGGACAAACTTCGGGTTCTGTCACCTTGACTGTTGTGGATGATGTGTTGGTTGAAGGGACGGAAACGGCTGTGCTGACAATTAGCAATCCCTCTGCGGGTATTGCCCTGGGGACTACCACAACTCAAAACATCACAATTACAGATAACGATACCCCAGCAGTACCTACAGTCAGTATTACAGCAACTGATGCCAACGCCGCAGAATCTAGCACCACCGTTAACACGGGTAGCTTCACCCTCACCCGTACCGGAGATACTACCGCCGCGCTGACGGTGACTTACACGGTTGGCGGTACGGCGACGAATGGTATCGATTATAACGGGCTGACTGGTTCAGTGGTCATTCCTGCGGGACAGGCATCCGCTACAATCACTATTACCCCAGTGAACGATGCGACAACCGAAGGTAACGAAACTGTCACCCTCACCTTAGTGGATGGAGTCAGCTACGACTTGGGTGTAGCCAATGCCACCGTTACCATTACCGATAATACCGCAGGTACACTTAAGAAAGTTGGTAGCTCTACTAGTGCCAATGGGGCGGAGATTTCCGCCTTTGATCCGGTGAGCGATCGCTTATTCGTAGTCGCAGGTAATACCGTTGAAATCTACAGCATCAGTAATACCGGAGCGCTGACAGCCGTAGGTAGTTTGAATCCTGGCTTGACTGCGCCTGCTGGTACGGAAATAATTCCTAACAGTGTGGCAGTCAAGAATGGAACGGTGGCAGTTGCCTATGCAGTTCGCAACACCACAACCGGCGCTCAACTTCCCGGACAAGTTGCCTTTTTCAATGCGGCTGATGGTTCCTTCTTGAAGTCTGTAGAAGTGGGTTATTTGCCTGATATGTTAACGTTTACACCCGATGGGAAGAAGGTGTTAACGGCAGACGAAGCAGAACCCAACAGCTACGGACAAGCTAATTCTTTTGACCCAGAAGGGTCGGTGAGTATTATTAACTTGGAAAATGGGGTGGCTAATGCGACGGTGCAGACTGCTAGTTTCACTGCATTTAACAGTCAAATCGATAGCTTGAGAGCATCTGGTGTACGGATTTTTGGGCCGGGTGCTACCGTCGCTCAAGATTTGGAACCAGAATATATCGCTTTTTCTGGAGATGGCACAAAAGCTTATGTCACCTTGCAAGAAAACAACGCTCTGGCAATTGTAGATATTGCCACAGCAACGGTGACTGAGATTAAACCCTTGGGAAGAAAAGACCACAGCTTACCAGGCAATGGCATAGACCCCAGCGATCGCGATAATGGTATTAATATTCGTCAAGTTCCCGTGTTTGGGTTGTATCAACCGGATGCGATCGCTAGTTATACGGTGAATGGGCAAACCTATTATATTACTGCTAATGAAGGTGATGCCCGTGATTACACTGGTTTTAGTGAAGAGGTACGGGTAGGTAGCAATAGTTATACTCTCGATTCAACTGCCTTTGCTGATGGGGCAACTTTGAAGCAAAATGCTAACCTGGGACGGCTAACTGTGACGAATGCTACAGGTGACATCGATAAGGATGGGGATTTTGACCGCATTGAGGCATTTGGTGGGCGATCGTTTTCTATCTGGGACAGCAACGGTAATCGGGTATTTGATAGCGGCGATCAGTTCGAGCGAATTACGGCTAATCAAGTGCCTAGTTTGTTTAACTCTGATGTAGGTACAGACGCGATTAATCGCGTCTCTACCTCCCCTAACTTTGATACCCGTAGCGACAATAAAGGCCCTGAACCAGAGGGCGTTGTGGTTGGTGTGGTGAATAATCGCACCTACGCTTTCATCGGGTTAGAACGCACCGGAGATATCATTGTTTACGAAGTTACCAACCCCAATAATCCGCAATTTATCGAGTATATCAATACACCAGAAGATATTGGCATTGAAGGTTTAACATTTATCTCGGCTGCTGATAGTCCCACAGGAAAAGCGTTGTTGGTAACAACAAATGAAGTCAGTAAAACTATATCAGTGTTTGAATTTACACCACCTGTGCGAATTAGTGAGATTCAAGGCAGTAGCCATATTTCCCCCTTCAATGGACAGGGTGTCAGAAATGTTCAGGGTATTGTTACGGCGATCGCCGCTAACGGGTTCTACATCCAAGACCCCAATCCCGACGACAATGTGGCAACATCTGAAGGGATATTTGTTTTCACAGGCAGTAACTCACCCATTCTCAGCGCCCGTCGGGTGGGAGAGGCTGTGTTGGTGAGTGGGACGGTTTCCGAGTTTCGTCCAGGTGGTAATGCTAATAACTTGACTGTTACCCAAATCGGCAATAACAACAATGTGCAATCCTTGATTGTGAGTGCTTGGACAGATGCACCCACGACAACCATCACCCCGACTGTCTTGGGTAATGGTGGGCGGACGATACCAACTCAGACAATTAACAACGACTTCACCACCCAAAGCAATGTGGAAACAGGGGGCGATTTCGACCCCATCAATGAAGGTATCGACTTCTACGAAAGCGTGGAAGGGATGCTAGTTCAGATTAACAATCCGGTTGCTACTTCCCCCACAGGCAACTTTGGGACATCGGAAGAAATCTGGGTGCTAGCAGACAATGGGGCAAACGCCACTAGCCGCACATCGCGCGGTGGTAGTTTGATTACATCCACCGATTTCAACCCAGAACGGATACAAATCGATGATTTGATTAATGGGGCTGTGACTTTGCCAGATGTGAATGTGGGGGCAAAACTCAGTAATGTTACAGGTGTGGTTAGTTATGATTTTAATAATTATGAAGTGCTAACTGCATCTTCCCCAACGGTAGTACAACCATCACCACTGCAAAAAGAAGTCACAAACCTCACTGGTAGCGCTACTCAATTGACTGTGGCTACCTTCAACGTAGAAAATCTCGACCCTGGTGATGGTGATGCGAAATTTAATGCCTTAGCAAATGCAATTGTAAATAATTTGCGATCGCCTGACATCATCAGTTTGGAAGAAATTCAAGATAACAACGGCCCAACTAACGATAGCGTGGTTGATGCTAGCGCTACTTACCAAAAATTGATTGATGCGATCGCGGATGCTGGCGGCCCCACCTACGAATATCGGCAAATCAACCCTGTTGATGACCAGGACGGCGGAGAACCAGGGGGTAACATCCGCGTCGGCTTTTTGTACAACCCTAACCGGGTTCGCTTTATAGAACGTTCTTTAAGACGGATAACGGATACCAACTTGGAAGATGGAGATGCTTTCGCCAATAGCCGCAAACCATTAGTGGGTCAGTTCTTCTTTAATGGTGAAGTAGTCACGGTGGTAGGGAATCACTTTAATTCCAAAGGTGGTGATCAACCGTTATATGGCCCCAACCAACCCCCCAACCTTACCAGCGAAATTCAACGCAATCAACAAGCCACCATTGTTAAAGACTATGTTCAAGGCATCTTATCAAAAAATCCCAACGCTAATGTGATTGTGGCTGGTGATTTGAACGACTTTGAGTTTTCCCAACCAGTCAGCATTTTAGAAGGTGGTGGCTTAAATACTCTAACTGAAACCTTACCAGAGAATGAGCGCTATACCTATAACTTCCAAGGCAACGCGCAAACATTAGACCATATCTTGGTGAGTGACAATTTATTCTCCTTACTGGATGGCTATGATGTGGTTCACATCAACTCTGAGTTTGCGGATCAAGTCAGTGACCATGACCCGGTGGTTGCCCAATTTAATATTGAGGCAGGTATCACTTTAAATGGTGGTAATGGTCAAGACACCCTCAATGGTAAAAGCGGTAACGACACCATTAACGGTGGCAATGGTGATGATGTCTTGTATGGCAACCGAGGAAACGATACCTTAATAGGTGGCAATGGTAACGATGTACTGTGGGGTGGTACTGGTGCTGATTCCCTCAACGGCGGCAATGGTAATGATACCTTAATAGGTGGATTGGGTAAGGATACCTTGACGGGTGGAAGCGGAAGCGATCGCTTTGTCTACAATGCCTTTAATGAAGGGACGGATACCATAACTGATTTCACCACCAATCAAGACATTCTGGATTTACGCGGTGCATTTCAATCCTTGGGTGTAACTTCTGTTACCAGCGACTATTTAAGATTCACTCAATCTGGTAGCAATACTCTGGTACAGATTGACCAAAATGGCGCAGTAGGTGGGGTGATTTTTAGTACGTTGGTAACTTTGAATGGGGTGAGTGCGAATAATTTAGCGATCGGTACAAACGTTTTGGTGTAATATTGCTTACCAAAATCATGATAAGGTGGGCAATGCCCACCCTACTTTTCCTATTCCCAGTCCCCTGTTCCCTGTTCTGATTTAGATGTAATTATTTCTGTAGGTCGTAAAACTTTTTCACCGATGAGAAAACCTTGACGGACAACTTGAATAATTGTTTGGTCTTCTACATCATTTCTAATTTCCCTGTCTACTACTCGACAGTAATTAAAATCTGGTTGGTCACTGTGCAATTCTATAGGTTTAACTTGACGTTTGCTTAGTACACTGAGAAATTTACGATTAACTGCGCCGACAGATTTGGGTAAGTGTTGGATAAATTCTGGGCTGGGATCTGGGTTATTTTCTAAGTATTTTAATAAGGCTTCGAGTGCATCTGTAACTTCTAAAAGTTCTAATAATAAATCTTCTGTATTGGCGGTGGCTTGAGTTTGTTGTTCTCTTAAGGATTGCTGGAGTACAGTGTTTTGCTTTTGTAAACTGCCAAACTCTTGTATTAACCAGTCGCGTTGTTCTTGAGTGAGAAAATAACGGTTGGCGATAAATGCAGTTACATCTTGGGAAGATGGGGATATTTCCGGCTGAATACCCAAAAATTTGGATTTCAGCCAATTGGTAAGTTGCAGGTAAAGTGAGGGTGATTCAGACACAGGAAGTTTCTTTGGATAACATCGGTAAGGTTTTGTTCGCCCAATCTTGTAGTTGGGGATAGGGATGATTGACTTTGTAGTATCATTAATTAATATATAGTCAGTTGTTTTTTAATTGCGTAAATTTCCAATCTATAGCGGTTTTTAAGGCAGTGAGGTACAGGAAAAATAATTAAACGCAGATGAACGCAGATGAATCTGTATTCTATCCGGTTGCAATCCGCAATAGAGCCTTTAGACATTTTACAACCCTCATAATTTTAACAAAGTAAATACCCACATTCTCTTTTAATAAAATGTGGGTTTACATTGTTGGTTTTATTGGCAATAAACACAGCTTTTATCAAAGAGGTTTAAGGAGGCTATGAAGTTTATACAGCAAGCAATTTAGCTTTGTTGTTGCACCTTGAAGGTTTTAAGCCTGTTCCCTATCTGGGCGAGTGTACCAATATGCCCAGGCAATCAAAACAGCCTGAAATGGTAATCTGGCAATGTAGAGTAATTGGTTGTGAGGAATGCCATCAATGGGAATATTGTGGATAGTCATATAGATATTAGCAGGGAAGACAGCAATAAATAAAGAAATCAATCCCCATGCGGCTGCAACACTAACGGCGGGAATCATTAAACCAATGCCACCGAGAATTTCCAAAACACCGCTCAGGTAAACTGATGTGAAAGGCGGGAATGGTGGCGGTACAATTCGGGCATATTGCTCTGGTCGGAGAAAATGAGTTATGCCGACGATGATGAGAGATACGGCAAAAATCCCCCGGAGTAGTTCTTTACGGTGATAGGCTTGGTCAATTACAGAAGACATAAACATATAGAAAATGTACTGACCACATGGTAAAGATTGATTTACTGTTGTACTTCTATCTGAAGTTAGTAGGACTTACGCACTAAGGTTGTCTGTTTAGACTGGGTGTAAGGGTGTAAGGGTATATTCATATCTTGCACCTTCTCAATAAGCTTATGGTGGGTAGTGCATCGGCCTACGAACTCATAAGCGTTTCGGGCTTTCTTTTTCGCAATAAGGTAATGGTGCAAGATTTGAGTATAGGGGGTAAGGGTTTTGAACACCTACACCCCTATACCCCTATACCCTTGCCCAAACCCTCGATTTTTCGTTTTCATGCGTAAGTTAGAGTCTGATAAAAAGAAATGCAGCAGCCGAAAGCGATGAAAACAGAAAACCCCAGCCAAGTGCTGAGTAACGGCGAATAGCATTCGGTTTCAACAAGGCAATTGCCGCAGTCACACAAGCACCCAAAAAGCAAATTAAAAAAGTTCTAGACCAGACGATAATTGCCATTAACTGAATATCAGAGGTTGGACTAGGAGTGGGTTTATTGGTTGAGACATCCAAGAAGGTTAAATAGAGCAGGATAGCTGGTATGAAAACTGCTCCTACAATCGCAATATTTCGGTATCCTGGTACAGTGCGACAACGAATAAATGAGATCATAACCGAGCATAAGCCTACAAAATTTACGGTTGCCCAAACTATCAAGATAAAAAGGAGGATTAATCCCATGAATAATAGAAGCAGATGAAGGTACAACTATTATTCATCAAAAAAATATCTGGCCAATGGGGTATCTACCGAATTATACGAAGTCCGGCTAAAAACTGACGATATGCTTGGTTTAGTCGGTAATGGGTAATAGGTAATAGCGAATAGGTAATTGTTTTCTATCATTACCCTTTGGTTACTATTCCCTACGGAACGACCTGTGGCTGCACTCACCAATTACCAATTACCAATTACCAATTACCAATTACCAATTACCAACCCCCAGGACATGATGTCAAATATTCAAATCTTTTAAAGCCAGACGAATTTGTTCCATACGCCTGCGGTTAACACCAAGGTCTGAGTCACCGATGCGAGAGGCCGATCGCAGATGAATGACTGACTCATCAGCAGGTAAATAAAATTCTACATCATCAACAAACTTGAAAATCCGGCTTTTAGAAAGAGCGTGGATGTAACTATCTGTCTGTTCCACAACCTCTGTACGCGGTACAACGCTAAGAACTTTGAGTAAGATTTCTCTTGCTTGATCCCGGTTGACATGATAGGGAATGGGATCAATGGCGTGTTTGGGGTCAGCGTTTTGACTAACAACACAATTTGGGGAAGCTGGACAAGGACTGAGATAACCGTTATTCACTCCTAACCCAGAAGCAGCAGCCCAAGTAGGCACAGACAATATTACACTACTTGTCAAGAAGAATGTTGCCAAAACAATAGTTAATAAAAATTGTTGTGCGATCGCTTTCAACAGACGGAACATATTAACAATCCTCAGAATTGGTCATTAGTCATTAGTCCATAGTCAACAGTCCATAGTCAATAGTCCACAGTCCATAGTCCACAGTCATTAGTTTTCCTCCCCCCACTCCCCCATCTCCCCCCACTC
>DATNQO010000216.1:0-13238 GCA_036704005.1 Leptolyngbyaceae cyanobacterium
ATCTTTAATTCCTACATCCAAACCAATGGTTTTACCTGTAGGCTGCATTTCTACTTTAGCTTGGACACTAATTAAAAACTGAACATAATAGCCATCAGCCCGACGTATTAACCTGACTCGTTTGATCTGTTCTAGTTGGTAAAAGTTTAAGTCCCAGGTTCCTTTGAGCTTCAGTTTGCCAATGCCCTTTTTGTCTGTGAAGGTGATTTGCTTCCTAGTTTCGGATAATTTCCACCCTGAAGTTTTGTATTCTACTGAGCGGCAATTTTTCTTAAACTGGGGATAGCCCTTTTTACCTGTACAGACGCTATTAATCGCGTCTCTACTTTTCTTACAGTTTTCGTAGAATCGAGCTATCGAGCTATAAGCCTTTTCAATGGCTGCTTGACAAGCACTTGAATTTAAAGCTTTGACAAAGGGAAATTTTTCTCGAAGTGTTTTACTCAGGCGGTAGAGATCCTTTTGTCCGACACCACGATTATCCATCCAAAAGCGGATACTTTTGTTGCGGACAAATTGAGCGGTTCTCACCGCCTCATCAACAGCCTGATATTGAGTTGTTTTTCCTTTGGCCTTAAATTCGAGTACCAGCATCTTACGTGGGCTACTCCTACGCAAATCATTTTAGCATCAAAAAGCTGTCCTATAAGGACGGCGGCTCTAAACCCATTTTTTCGGTAAACATGAAAATATAATATTTAAGCTTCAAAGCATCTGACAAAGAAGCTCTGAAGCCGTTAATCAAAAGCTAAAAAAGCTTAGTCTGTCAGCTTAGTATACCTTGCTCCCGGTATGAGAGTGCAGGCGATCGCTAACAGACCAACACTACAGAGAGTCAAATAACTCCAACAAACACTATGAACGTTGGATTTTATCTTTTTGGCTGATGAAAATCAAACCAACTGTAGCAGGGATAACGACAATCAAAGTACCCCAAGCCAAACTCCAAAGGAAATTTGATAAAGAAGGTGTCATGGAACTATACCTTTTTTTACACTCTTAATCATAATTCTAATGGTGTATTACATCCTTGAGAAGTCATTAGTCAGTTATCAGTTGACAGTTGACAGTTGACAGAAAGCTTCTTCCTTTCCCCTTTCCCCTTTCCCCCTTACCCTTTCCCCTTTCCCCTTTCCCTTTCCTCCCCCATCTCCCTCCTCAGCCCAGCAATTAAGTGTCAGCATTTAGTTAGAATTAAAGAAAGAATGCTTTACAAAGCTTAAAGTTTTCAGCTTCTGGTTACAGTTTTTGTTCGTTTATCAATAGAGCTTAGATCGATGACTGGTGTTGACCTAACTGTTTGGATTCTCGGCCCCTTGTTGGGAGTGATGACTTTTCTGTTTATTTTCCGTATCATTCTCACCTGGTATCCGCAAGTCGATCTCAACCGTTTACCCTGGAATTTAATTGCCTGGCCTACTGAGCCATTTCTCATCCCCCTACGCAAACTAGTACCACCCATCGGCGGTGTTGACATCACCCCCATTATTTGGGTAGGTATCTTTAGTCTGCTTAGAGAAGTTCTGTTAGGCCAGCAAGGATTGCTAACAATGTTGTCTCGATGACTTAGGAGTGCTGAGTGCTGAGTAAGGATTGTTCTCCCAGTCCCCAGCCCCCAGTCCCTGACAGGTGTAGGTTTTTTATTGGTGTTCCAAAAACATTGGTTTGGGGTGTAAGGGTGTAGGGGTGTAGGGGTGTAGGGTTGGATGAAACAATGATTTTCTCGTTAGTTTTATAGTCCTTACTCACGGCTATATTAAAAACCTACACTTGTGAGGCCCCCAGTCCCCAGTCCCCAGTCCCCTATATATTCATCTCCTGCACAAAATTGGTGTAAACCTGACCTTGTAAGAATTGAGGGTGTTCCATGATTTTTTGATGAAACGCGATAGTTGTGGGTAATCCAGTAATGGCACACTCTCTGAGGGCGCGTTTCATACGGTTAATAGCAGTCTGACGATCTGGCCCCCAGACGATTAATTTACCAATGAGAGAGTCGTAGTAGGGGGGGATTTGGTAGTCGGTGTAAACGTGGGAATCAATGCGTACACCAGGGCCGCCAGGGGGAAGATAACCACTGATGCGTCCAGGGGCTGGGCGGAAATCATGGTCTGGGTCTTCGGCGTTGATGCGGCATTCGATCGCATGACCTCGTAATACTACTTGGTCTTGAGTCAGCCTCAATCTTTCGCCTTGGGCGATTCTGATTTGTTCTACCAGCAAGTCCACGCCTGTAATCATCTCAGTTACAGGATGCTCTACTTGAATCCGGGTATTCATTTCCATGAAGTAAAAATTACCGGATCTATCCAAAAGAAACTCGATAGTCCCAGCCCCAGTGTAGTTAATGAACTGGGCAGCCTTCACAGCAGCTTCACCCATTCTCTTACGCAAGTCTGGGTCGAGGGCTGGGCTGGGGGCTTCTTCGAGTAACTTTTGGTTGCGGCGTTGAATTGAGCAATCCCGCTCTCCTAAGTGAATAACATTACCGTAATTGTCTGCCAATATTTGAATCTCGATATGGCGGGGACGTTCAATAAATTTTTCGATATAAACCCCAGAGTTACCAAAAGCTGCACCTGCTTCACCTTGGGCGGCTAAGAATAGTTTGACAAATTCATCAGGCGATCGCACCAGGCGCATACCCCGGCCACCACCCCCAGCCGTAGCTTTAATCATCACCGGGTAGCCGATATCTTTTGCTAGTGCTAAACCTTCTTGCTCGGTTTCTACCAGCCCCTCACTACCCGGAACCGTCGGTACACCAGCTTTTTGCATGGTTTCCTTGGCTGTGGATTTATCCCCCATCAAACGGATAGCTTCGGGAGTGGGGCCGATGAAGGCGATATGATGGTCGGCACAAATTTCGGCAAACTTAGCATTTTCCGACAAAAAGCCGTAACCTGGATGGATCGCACTAGCATTGCGTGTCAAAGCCGCAGCAATAATGTTAGGAATATTCAAATAACTTTTGGCGCTAGCAGGTTCGCCAATACAAACGGCTTCATCTGCCAGCTGGACGTGCAGCGCATTTCGGTCAACAGTCGAGTGAACGGCGATCGTCGCAATCCCCATCTCCTCACAGGCGCGGAGAATACGCAGCGCGATTTCTCCCCGATTAGCAATCAATATTTTGTCAAACTTCATTTTCTAGTTTTTGATATCAAGTACCAGTAGATAAAAATTGTCCCCCATCTCAGTGGCTTTAGTGCGTAGGCACAGCCCGCCTCATCTCAAATTATGACAGGAGATACCCCAAGCTCATCTTTAATAAATTGCACTTAGTCAGTTGACAGTTGACAGTTGACAGTTGACAGAAGGCAGTGGTTTGACTAAGCTCACCAACCAGAGGCAGGAGGGAGAGATTAAAGGCTTCTTTTTTCCCTTTACCCCTTCCCCCTCATCTCCCCAGTCCCCGATCCCCAATCCCCAATCCCCTCTCAATATCACCTATGGCAATATTACATTTCTGTTAGTCTGGTATCCTCCTTCGGGAATTTGTGAACTAGGAAGATTAAATCTTTAGTAAAGTTTAATTAATTTTAGTTTTACATTGCTTTATCCCTTATTTGTGTGTTACCATGTTTTACTGTACAACTCGCGCGGATGTGGCGGAATTGGTATACGCGCACGCTTGAGGTGCGTGTGGCTTTGCCTTGCGAGTTCGAGTCTCGCCATCCGCATTTTTTAGTTACTACAGTTAAAGGTCAACAGTCAAAAGCATTTGTTTTTGGCTGTTGATCTTTTGGGGTATTAGGGACTGGGGACTGGGGATTAGGGGGATGAGGGAGATGAGGGAGAAACCTTTCCCCTTTCCCCTTTCTAATGACTAATGACAACTAACAAATGACTATTTATGCTTTTATAGTAATAGGTGAACTTTTGTAAAGAACATTGACTGCTATTTTTACTGCAACCAACAACTCAACACTGCCGACCGGATGGCATTGCCTCACTCCTATTTGGCAAGGTGGGGAGGAAGTAATCAAGCATAGTTTGCCTCATACTCAGCTTGCTCCGGCTTGGCAATTGCTACTTTTAGGTGATGGCTCACCCACAAGGCATTTAGAATTACTCACAGGTGAGCCGACAGAGGTTGATGTCATTGATATGTCGTTAATTGGCACAGACTTAGATAGCGCACCGGATTTAATCCAATCTGTTCCAGGGCCAAGACTGAGACGGCAAGTGTGGCTACGTACTGCTTCTGGTCAGCGATTGGCTTATGCCACCTCTTGGTGGGAAGCTAGTCATGTGGATGAGTATTTGCAAAATCGTTCACTACCGATTTGGGCAAGTTTAGCGCGTCTTCGCACAGAGTTATATCGAGATGTGCGGGGCGTTTATTATGGATACTCAGATGCTTTGCAATCAGGATTTGGTGTGGATGGGCCTTTTTGGGGTCGCCATTACCTATTTTGGCATCATGGGCAACCTTTAACCTTGATTTATGAAGTTTTTTCACCTTATTTAACTAAATACTTGGGGCCGATGCAGTTAAATTCTGGCAATGGCAAAGTATAAAAATTAGGCTGATTAGCAGAAGGACTAAATTAAACTAAAAAAGAGGTTGCCGGGTTTCGACTGCGCGGAAGTTGAGTTTCGACTACGCTCAACTTCCGCGTAGTCGAAACTCAACCCTCGTCTTCTCTGGGATCGAGCATTGAGCGTAGCGCCGCACTGAGCTTGTCGTACCACTCCGTGGAAGCAAGCTACGCGTTAGCGTCTCGTAGAGAAGTGTCGAAATGCGTCTTACAAATAATTGTGTCTACCTACTTTGAACAAATACAGAAAGTAGCGGAGTAGGGAATGCGTTGGACTGGTTCCCCAGCTTAAATTATCCCTGTTGTCGGGTGGACATCTTGCCCGCCCAGAATCTATGCCATACACACTAGGAACAGTCAGCGACAGACAGATACCTGTAGGGGCGCACAGACTATGAGGATAGAAACCCATGCCTGGATAATCTGCCCAAATATTTGATCAATAGTGCTAAAAAAGTTAACTAACGATATATATATCAACAGAAAAATCTTTTAGCTTAATTAATTAATCAAGCAAGTAGAAAATTTGCAACTAAGAGATGTAAGTTTGATGACATTGCCTATTTTGTCTGTTCCCATGAAGAAAATCAAGAAACCATCCTTAGCACTGACACTCTCGGCTGCTGGGTTATTAGTTGGTGGTGGTGCAGTAGCTTATTGGTTGTTTAACCAAGTACAACCATTCTCTAGAAATTTGTTAGTAGGTGCAAATATTATTCCCCAAGATGCTTTATTTGCGGTATCTCTGACTACAGACCCTAAACAATGGCAGAAATTGCAGGAATTTGGCACAAAAGAAACTCAAACGTTAGTTAATCAAAATTTATTACAGTTACGCGATCGCTTCTTAACGAATCACGGTTACAACTTCGAGAAAGACATTCAACCTTGGGTAGGAGATGAAGTCACCTTAGCAATTCTCACCCCAGATTTCAGTAAATCTGCCGCTAAACCAGTATCGACAAATGCTAAAGCAGTAAGTAGCCAACAGTCGATGGTGATGGTTTTGCCAGTAGATAACCTGGAGAAAGCCAAGAGTATTTTGACACCACCAAAATCAACCAACTCAAGTAAATGGAGCGAGTATAATTATCAAGGTATTACTATCAAACAAAGTCAGGGAAAGCCCGGAGGAAATTTTTCCGCAGCTTTGATAGATAATCGTTTCCTCGTAATTACAGATAGTTCTAAAGTTGCCGAAAAAACAATAGATGCCTACAAAAGTAAAACTACATTGGTGAATACTGGAGGTTTTGCCAATAATTTCTCTAAAATTGCCAGTTATAAACCTCTTGCTCAGTTTTACTTAAATGTTCCCAACGCTGCCAAAATAGCAGCTGTAGCACCCAACCGCGCCTTACCTGCACAAGTTTTAGCGCAACTGCAAAACAATCAAGGTCTAGCAGGGACTTTAACTTTAGAACCAGAGGGAATACGCATTAAAGGCGTTTCTTGGCTCAATCCCCGCAGCCAAAGGGTGTTGACGGTAGAAAATAACGCCGGGACTATGCAAAATCGTGTCCCAGTCGAAACGATCATGATGCTCTCTGGTGGGAATTTACAACGCCTGTGGAGCGATTATGTTTTAACATCCAAAGGTAATCCCCTAGCACCCATTCCGCCAGAACAACTGCGTAGTGGCGTAAAATCCCTGACTAATCTGGATTTAGAACAAGATTTACTCAAATGGATGAAGGGAGAATATGCTGTATCTCTGATTCCGGGAACTCCTAAACCAAACTCACCAGATAATTTTCGGGCTGCTTTAGTATTGATGATTCAAGCCAAAGATCGCCAACAGGCTGAAGCATCAATCAAACAGCTAGATGATGTGATGAAAAATCAATATCAGTTCCAGATTCAACCTGCTACGGTTGCGGGTAAACCCGTTGTCAACTGGATTAGTCCGTTTGGGACTCTCACCGCTACTCGTGGTTGGCTGGATAATGATGTTGCTTTCTTATCAATAGGCGCACCCATCACCGATAAAATTTTGCCCAAACCCAACAACACACTTGCGGATAGTTCGGCTTTTCAACAAACAGTACCAACCGAACCTAATCCTACAAACGGTCAATTTTATTTGGATGTAGAACAGACAGCAAAAAACTTTCCTTTACCTGCTTTGATACCTCAGCAACAAACTCTGTTAGAAGCAACACGTTCTATAGGAGTAACATTAGCTGTGAGCGATAATCGCAGCATCCGCTACGATATTCTTCTGACACTGAAGAAAGGTAGTAATTCGGCTGCTTTACCTAGTTCGAGGTGAGGGAGTGGGGGGAGTGGGGGGAGATGAGGGAGTGGGGGAGCAGGGGAGCAGGGGAGCAGAGGAGCAGAGGAGAGTAACAATTGATAACTGTCAACTGTCAACTGATTAACTGATAACTGATTCATGCGTGATGACTCACTAAGCGGATAGGATCAGAACAGTCAAAATAAATGATTTTCAAAAATCCACTGCGGAGAACACTTTATGAATCTGGTTTTACTCCAGAACTGGTTGGATAATGCTTCGTTTGCTGTCTTGTTTGTGACGATGCTGCTTTATTGGATAGGGGCGGCGTTTCCTGGGTTGTCAGCAATCAATGCTTTGGGAACGGCGGGAATGGCGATCGCAAATTTATCTATCGCTACTCTCTTGGGCGCACGCTGGATCGAGGCTGGGTATTTTCCTTTGAGTAATTTGTATGAGTCCCTGTTTTTCCTTGTTTGGGGAATCACTACAGTTCATCTCATTGCTGAAAATTCTAGCCGCAGTCGCTTAGTAGGTGTATTTACTGCCCCTGTGGCTATGGGTATTGTCGCCTTTGCTACTTTAACATTACCATCGGAAATGCAGGCGGCAGAACCCTTAGTACCAGCGCTGAAGTCCAACTGGCTGATGATGCACGTCAGCGTCATGATGTTGAGTTATGCGGCTTTGATGGTGGGATCATTGCTGGCGATCGCTTTTCTGGTTGTCACTCGTGGTAACAATATACAATTACAAGGTAGTTCTGTAGGTAACGGTGGCTATCGCACCAACGGCTACCGCTTGTTAAAAGCAGGTGAACTCGTTACCCAACCAACACCACCAGTAGAAAGTAATGGTTTTGCTCGTGTGGAAAGCCAAAACAACGGCAACGGTAACACAGCCGTATTAAATTTAGCTACTACTTCTCAATCTTCCACCTTAACAAAGAGCGAAACTCTCTCACCCCAGCGCCTCAGCCTTGCCGAAACCCTAGACAATATCAGCTATCGCATCATCGGTTTAGGATTTCCTCTGCTGACAATTGGCATTATTGCTGGCGCAGTTTGGGCAAACGAAGCATGGGGTTCATACTGGAGTTGGGACCCTAAAGAAACTTGGGCTTTAATTACTTGGTTAGTATTCGCCGCTTACCTCCACGCCAGAATTACTCGCGGTTGGCAAGGTCGTCGTCCAGCGATTTTAGCCGCCAGTGGTTTCGTTGTTGTTTGGATTTGTTACCTTGGTGTAAATCTTTTGGGTAAAGGTTTACATTCTTATGGGTGGTTTTTCTAGTATTTAGAATAGGAGACAGGGGACAGGCTTAAAAGCCCCTTCCTATCTAAATTTCAACTTTGTTCCCTGTGACCTGTACCCTGTTCCCTCCTGATAAGATGAGCGATCGCAGCTGCTAAAGTTTTTGATTCTATCGGTTTGGGTATGTGCATTTGGAAACCAGCCGTTATGGCCTGTTGCCGATTAAATTCTCCCGCGTAGGCTGTTAGTGCTATGGCGGGAATTTGCCCCCCATTCTCTGGAGTCCAAGTTCTCACTTCTCGTAAAAATTCATAACCATCCATTCCCGGCATACCAATATCGCTGACTAAAACATCTAGTTTTGAGTTGAGTAATATTTCTATTGCTGCCAATGGTGATGATACTGTCTGAACTTCTGCATTATATAGTTCCAGCACAAAGCTAACAAAATCCAGCGAGTCAGGCTCATCATCCACGACTAAAATTTTAATCCCACTTAAATCTAAGGGTATATCTGTTTTATTCTCATCATCAGTATTTTCTGAATCAGCAGTTATTAAAGGTAGTTTGACGGTGAAACTTGCTCCTAGTCCCATACCCAAACTATTAGCTTCAATATCACCACCATGTAATTCTACTAAGTGACGGACAATTGCCAGCCCCAATCCTAAGCCACCAAATTTTCTCGTGGTGGTGCTATCTTCTTGACGAAAGTGTTCAAATATGTATGGTAAGAAATCTGGGTTAATGCCTTTGCCCGTATCGCTGACTGTGATGTGAGCCATTGAACCGACTTGCTCTAGCCGAACTTCTACCCTTCCCGCAGGTGGAGTAAATTTAATCGCATTAGAAAGAAGATTCCAGAGGACTTGTTGTATGCGTGCTGCATCACCGACAACTGGAGCAATATTTTCTGGCAATACTGTTTCTATATAAATCTCTTTGGCTTGGCTGGCTAAATCAACTGTTTCCAAAGCTGCGGAAATTGCCGATTTAAGATTGACATTAGTAACATTCAAAGTCAACTTACCCCGCAAAATGCGAGAAATATCGAGTAAGTCGTCAATTAATTCAACTTGTAATTTGGCATTGCGTTCAATAATATTTACAGCTTCAGCGCTTTTGGCTGCATCTAACTTGCCGCTTTTGAGTAACCTAGCCCAACCCAAAATAGGATTTAGTGGGGTGCGTAGTTCATGAGAGAGGACGGCGAGAAATTCATCTTTAATGCGGTTTGCTTTTTCTGCTTCTTGGCGGGCTACTTGTTCCCGTTGCATAAGTTCTTGCAGTGCTGTTTCTGCCTGTTTACGCTCGGTGATATCGTAAGTAATGCCGAGAATCTGCTGAATTTCCCTTTGACTATCGAGCAAAGGTACATACTGAACAATAATTGTGTAGGGTTGTTTACTTGGTAAAGTAATTGTACACTCTTGAGTTTGGCTAGTTTTTGTTTCTATTGTCCGCTTGAGGACTGGTAAGTAAGCTTTGGTAATTTCTGGTGGGAAAACTTCATCATCTGTACGACCGATAAAGTCATCTAATGATTTTCCACTGGTAATAATTCCCGCTTGATTTACGTATTGTATGCGACCTTGAGCATCATAAATTACAAATACATCGGGGATATGATTAATCGCTAAACGAAACCGTTCCTCGCTTTGGCGTAGTGCATTCTCGTTTTGTTTGCGTTCTGTAATTTCCTGCACCATGACATTGATGCCGAGAATTTGCCCGTCTTCTTGTTTGAGTGGGTAATAACTAATTGAACAACAACGTTTCACACTCGGCAGGCTATGAATGAATCCGTACACTTCTTGATTCATAATTGGTTCACCAGATTCAATAACTTGCCAATAATGTGGCTCTAATTGGTCTGCTAATTCTGGCAAGATATCTCGAATGGTGCGCCCTATATGTTCAGATACAGGGCGACCGTTTATTTGCGCTAGATATTCGTTGATGCGGACAAACCTTAAGTTTGTATCTATGAAACAAAGCCCTATGGGTGCTGAAGCATAGATGGTTTCAATTTCTGCCAGTTGTATCTGGGTGATTTTTTGACTGCGGCGTAGTTCAGCTTCTACTCGTTCTTGCTGTTCTCGTATTGCCTCTTGTATCTGTTTAAGATGGGTGATGTCTTTGGCGATCGCATACATTAATTTTGCTTCTACAATCGGTATGGCTGTCCATTCCAACCATTTATAAGACCCATCTTGACAACGGTAGCGATTTTTAAAACAAGCTGTGGCTTTTCCCCTCTTCAGGTTCTCCAATTCTGCCACGGTTGCAGCGCGGTCATCGGGATGAACCAAATGAATGAAGGAATAAGCTAGAAGTTCCTCAGCCGAATAACCTAAAATTTGCGTAAAAGCAGGATTTAACCTTTTAAAGTATCCATCCAATTCTGCAACACACAATAAGTCAAGTGAGCAGTTAAAAAAGTAATTATCACAAGAAAGTAGACTCAATCCATCATTATCTGCCTTGGCGGCAGAATGATAATTAAGTTCTGGAAAATCCTCTGCTATCTCCTTAAAGGTAGTAACAACAGCATAAGCTGTGGTAGATTCTGCCTGAAATAAAGGTGTTGAGTTAAGTAATAGCTTGATTAATTCACCTTGTGGTTTATAAAAGCCCATCACAACGTTATGGTAAGGCTGACCTGTTTGTAAAGCCATCATCCCTGGATGCGTTTGAGCAGAAAAAGGCAACCCATCTGGATAAATCGTTCGCCAGGGGAAATTGCTTAAATTTCGCCCTTGTATTTGAGAAGCTGTGTATCCCAAAATGATTTCAGCCGCATGGTTACAGGCGCAGATACTACCATCAGCCAGATGAAGCAACATACCCTCTTCTACTGGTAAAGGGCTAGCCCATTGAGCTTTTACATTGTGTAGATTTACAGGTAAATTAAAAGACATTTATTTAGCTCGTATTAGTAGAATCACTGCTATTGATTCATCCTGGTCAAATTCTCAATCATCTGCTGTTAAGCCTTGATGTTGCCCAAGGAAGGCTGCTCTTATCTGTGTAGGATGCACTTAGTCAAAATTAATACTTTAAGCAACTTGAGGCTTGAGTTGTTTCTTCATTATTTCTTGACTCTACGCAGTTTAAAGATAGTAGCTACAGATGCCACTATCTAAGTATTTAATTAAATGCTAAGAGTATATTTAAGAATTATTTTCACTATTGTAATAGACTAAATCTCTATCTTTTTACAGATGAAAAACAAAATATATCGTATATTCATTGGTAATTTCTACTATATAGATTAGTAATCATAAGTAAAAACTCATACTTTTATCCTAGACAATCTTTTAAATATATGATAAGCAAAAAATATGTGATATTAAGAGGATAAGTGTTAAATTTGACAAAAGTTTAATTAAATTTGTGTTGCGATACTTTCTCTACCAGACGCTACGCGAACGGTAAGCTTGACTAACGCTAAAGAAAATTAGGATTTACGCACCAAAACGAAAAATCAAGGGTTTTGGCAAGGGTATAGGGGTATGGGGGTGTAGGGGTGTAAAAACTCTAAACCTATACCCCTAGACCCTCACACCCTTAGAGGATGTTTGAAAAGTCATAATTGATGTATCAAACATTTTTTTACCCCTCCCTAACCCTCCCCTTTCCAAGGGGAGGGAACCGGATTTTTCTTGTTTCCCCCCTTTACAAGGGGGGACTAAGGGGGGTAGCAATACAATTAAAATCACAGCTAATTACTTTTCAAACAACCTCTTACACCCTGTCTTCACCAATTACCTCGGTGCGTAAGTCCTAAAAATATAATTAAATAACTTTAATAAGTGTTGAGATGCGTCTATACAGACACAGCAAAATCATGATTTTATTGCGGATGAGCCACTAAATATAGAGAAATTGTAAATTTAGTGGACGGAGATAATTATGGTAGATGGATTCGAGAGATTAAACCACGATGAAGTCGTGTCTATAGAACCAGACACTTTTAATAAGTTAGATATTGCTAAAACCTTTAAAGTCCGGGATTTAATTACAGCGATTAAAGAATATATCGGTGCAGATGGCACACCTGAAGCAAATTTATATACTCAAGGTATTAATTGTGAAGTGTTAAAATTCACCGCCCAAGGATGGAAAAAAGGCAAAGTCAGGCTAGCTTTAGAATTTTGTCCTGACGAACCGGAATCACCCTTAGAGGAAATTAATGATAAATTGGCACAGTTTGATATCTTATGAAAGAAGGCAGGAGGCAGTTGACAGTTGTCAGTTATCAGTTGTCAGTTATCAGTTGACAGTTGACAGAGATTAAAAGCTTCTTCCTTTCCCCAGTACCCAGTACCCAGTCCCCAGTCCCCAGATTATGGTATGGACTAACCTTCATGCAAAGATACATCGTACCATCCGATCGCGGCGGTTATTTGAACGTGGGCAACGGCTATTAGTGGCGGTTTCTGGTGGTCAGGATTCTCTGTGTCTAATTAAATTGCTGTTAGATTTACAACCCAAATGGGGGTGGGAGTTAGGTATTGCTCATTGTGATCATCGCTGGCGTGATGACTCCCAGGCTAATGCTCATCATGTAAAAAATTTAGCTGAGAACTGGGGTGTATCTTTTTATTTAGAAACAGCAAATAAACCTGTTAATAGTGAAGCTACAGCTCGTGAGTGGAGGTATCAAGCCTTAAGTGCGATCGCTCAAGCCCACAATTACCAATATATAGTTACAGGACACACAGCTAGCGATCGCGCCGAAACTCTGCTATATAACTTAATGCGTGGTACTGGTGCAGATGGCTTACAAGCCTTGACTTGGCAACGTTCACTAACTGGAAATATTTGGTTAGTGCGTCCATTATTAGAAATTACACGCCAACAAACAGAACAATTTTGCCAAGAGTTTCAATTACCCATCTGGGAAGACTCCACTAACCAAGATTTAAAATACGCCCGTAATCGCATTCGTCAAGAATTAATCCCTTACCTACAAACAAATTTTAACCCCCAAGCCGAATTAGCCATAGCCCAAACCGCCGAATTATTGCAAGCAGAGGTTGAGTATTTAGAACAACTAGCGCAGCAGTTGAAGGAAGAAGCGATGGACTGGGGACTGGGGACTGGGGACTGGGGACTGGGGAGTCATAGGGAAGCAGAGGGAACTATGAAAAATAAAACCGCTCCCTCATCTCCCCCCACTCCCCCATCTCCCCCCACTC
>DATNQO010000217.1:0-28908 GCA_036704005.1 Leptolyngbyaceae cyanobacterium
GCATAGCCATTTCTGCTGATTTGTTCGAGTTTTTCTCTTTGTTCTACAGTCAGACGGACTTTATCTCGGCGACCTCTTCCCACTTTCGAGTCCTCACCTTGGCATATCTATTGCACTATTTTAGCTGTGTCAGTCCACTACTCATCTACTCTTACTGTCCCCTCACTTCGCACTTATGTAAATTCATTGAAAATTATGAGGCAGGTATAGAGTTAAATCAATGGATGACCATTGAAAATGAGATAATAACTGAAAAAAAAATATACACAAATAAGCGAAAATGCTTATTCATAACGACTTTTATCTCAGATTTACCGTTAGTTGATCAGCTAAACTTTACCAATAGGCAATTCCCGTGTTAGAAGCGTGCGTATTAGCAACAATATTGTGCGGATTTTTTGGCATCATCTGGAAAAAGAACCTCGTGATGAAAATTGTCTCTATGGATGTGATGAGTACGGGGGTTATCGCCTATTATGTGATGATTGCATCGCGTAATGGCTTGGTCACACCAATTATTTCCCAAGCCAAAAAAGCCGCTTATGCTGATCCGGTTCCCCAGGCGGTTATATTAACGGCGATTGTGATCGGATTTTCGATTCAAGCTTTAATGCTGGTCGGTGTGATGAAGCTAGCACGGGATAATCCGACCTTGGAAAGTAACGAAATCGAGAAGAACAATACGCCATGAATAACATTACGATCGCCTGGATTGCACTACCGTTTTTTTTAGGGTTTGTCATTTATCTATTGCCTAGACTTGACAAATATATAGCAATGTGCGTAGCTTTGGCTTCGGTTGGCTATGCGGCGCTGCTATTTGCCCAAAACTCACCATTGACACTACAGTTACTGGATAATTTCGGGGTTATCTTAACACTCGACCAGTTGACGAGCTACTTTGTATTGACCAATGGGCTAGTCACTGCGGCAGTGATCCTCTACTGTTGGTACAGCGATAAAACAGCTTTTTTTTACGGACAGACGATAATTCTACATGGCAGTGTCAATGCCGCCTTTGCCTGTTCGGATTTGATTAGTTTATATGTAGCGTTAGAAGTAAGCGGAATTGCTGCATTTCTCTTAATTGCCTACCCCCGAACTGACCGCTCGATTTGGGTTGCCTTGCGTTATTTGTTTATTAGCAACGTGGCAATGCTTTTTTACCTAGTTGGTGCGGCCCTAGTTTATCAAGCCCATAATTCATTTAGTTTTGAGGGTTTGCGGGTTGCACCTCCAGAAGCCCTGGCCCTGATTTTTGTAGGGCTATTGACAAAAGCCGGAATTTTTGTATCAGGCTTATGGTTGCCCCTAACTCACTCCGAATCGGAAACGCCAGTGTCGGCTATGCTATCGGGCGTTGTGGTGAAAGCTGGTGTCTATCCCTTAGTGCGGTGTGCGCTGATGGTTCCAGAGATTGACCCAATAGTCAGAACCTTTGGAGTTGGGACGGCGCTTTTAGGGGTGTTCTATGCAGTGTTTGAAAAAGACACTAAGCGGATGCTGGCGTTTCACACAGTTTCGCAATTAGGCTTTATCCTTGCAGCCCCAATTGTCGGTGGTTTTTATGCCCTCACCCACGGACTAGTTAAATCAGCCTTGTTTTTAATAGCGGGGGCTTTACCAAGTCGCAACTTCAAGGAACTGCAAAACCAACCAATCGGGACATCGGTTTGGATTGCCCTGGTGATAGCTAGCTTCTCCATCTCTGGCTTTCCCTTATTATCCGGCTTCGGGGCCAAGGTGTTGACAACAAAGAATCTGCTACCTTGGCAAGCGATCGCCATGAATATTGCCGCCTTGGGAACAGCAATATCCTTCGCCAAATTCATCTTCCTACCCCGTGGAGGCAAAACCCCAGTCAAGGCTGGATTCTGGGCGGCAATTAGCGTGTTAATTGCTGGGTTGATTATCGCCAACGTGGTATATTACGAGGCGTACACCGTCGAGAACATCATCAAACCCCTAGTAACCATCGCTATAGGGTGGGTAGCGTACTTGCTAATTTTTCAACGCACAATTTTCAAGCTACCCCGTGTGCTTGAGCAATTCGACCATCTAATTGGTGTCATGAGTTTGATTTTAGTTCTGCTGTTCTGGAAGGGGTTAGCATGGTTGGGCATTTAAATTTAATTTTACGACTGACTATTTGGTTTCTGCTCACGGCAGATTTCAGTGTGGCAAATATCATCATTGGGATAGCGATCGCCTTTTTATTACCCGGTCGTCCCAGAACCCCAGAATCACTCAAAGATTGGCTGCGTATACTGTGGGAGACGATAGTAGCAATTCCCCAAGCATACATAGAAGCATTTGAAATTATCCTCCGCCCACATCGGCACGAAGAGATCACCCTAGAGCAAGTCAAACCAGGACGTACACCCGGTCTGATATTTTTGGATATATTCGTGATTACCTTTACCCCCAAGACAGTTGTCGTCAGATACCGCGAGGATGGGGTGTATGAAGTCCACCGAGTTACCCGCAGACGACCAGCGCGACACAACCTTACAGAATAAAAGACTTTCCAGTAAATAAATATCATTCGCTAAGGCAAGTTGGGAGATTATGCCAAAATTACCCCTAGTCCCTAACCCCTAGTCCCTAACCCCTAACCCCTAACCCCTAACAAATCCATGAATCTGAATCTGGTAATGATAGCAATGATTTTAGCGCTGCTCATACCCATCTACGAAGCATGGCAGGACGAGAATATTTGGCAGAAAATGCTGGCATTTGCCAGTATTAGCACCAAGGCATCAATCATGATTTTAGTCGTATCCGTCTTGCGCGATGATTGGATGATTGGTGTAGTCGGAGTAATTATCTTGAGTGTGGGGAATGCGTCCTTGATGCTGATAGCCCATCTACTCAAACGCATGAGTGATGTCTTGCATTAATACTTAACATATAACCCCAATCTTCTATAATGATCGACCTTTTAAGTTATACCTGTATCGGCGTAGGCATATTCTTTTGGTTTTGGGGAACCTTTCCCCTAATTGGCCAGCGATCGCTATTATTCAAACTCCATACTCTCACAGTTGCAGATACCCTTGGCTCAATGAGTATTATGTTTGGTCTACTCTTGAAGATACCCAGCAAATGGCCGCTCCTCACCCTCGCTATCATCTCCTTAGCCATGTGGAACACCATGCTGGGGTATGTGTTGGCTTACTGTTCCAGTCGTGAGGGTAGTTATGAACGAGAATGATATCTATATCTATGTCATCACCGCCTTGCTGCCATTGGCTGCTTGCATGGTGGTAACTCAGGTCAATCCCTACAATGCCTTAATCATCCGTGGCATTTTAGGAGCAGTCGCGGCAATGCTATATGCTATTTTAGGAGCGCCAGATGTGGCTTTGACCGAAGCTTTAGTAGGTACAATGCTGGCAATTACCCTCTATGCAGTAGCGGTGCGCTCATCCTTGGTAATGCGTCTTGGTGTGCTGAAAGATGAGTTACCACAGACAGATGACCACTCCCCAAGCGCCAGTCATTTTGACCAACTGCTAGATGAGTTACGCAGAATTTTTCGTAAACGCCAGATGCGTCTGGAAGTGGTTCCTTATCCAGACACCCAAACTTTGCAGCAAGCACTGATGGATAAAGAAGTTCATGCAACCTGTGTTCCACCAGAACAAGCCACAAGTGAGGATGAAAAATCCTATCACACCGCCATCAGAGTCAAACGTATCTACGACATCATGCAAAGCGAACTAGCATTACCATCAACCAGCCTCACCTATGTAAATACAGCAGATTCAGGGGAGAAGCAGCCATGAAATGGGTCTACGTTGTTGCTGGCATAGCACTTTTCTTCAAAATGCTCGCCTTACCAAATCCAGCACCAAATTTACAGGACTTCTCTATTGTGGAAACCTTGGTCAAAGATGGTGGCATACCCAACGCGGTGACAGTAGTGATCCTGAGAAATCGCCTGTATGACACTATCTACGAGGTTGTAGTATTTACGATCGCGATCATGGGAGCCTATTTTCTCCTGGCGAATGAAAAGCCCTCCAGCACATTCTATCGTTTCACAGATCAAACATCGATTATGCTGGCGCGATTGGGAGCAACTATTGCAGCGATGGTAAGTATCGAACTAGCAATTAGAGGACATCTCAGCCCCGGTGGTGGTTTCGCGGCCGGAGTAGCAGGCGGAACAGCGATCGGCCTAATTGCCATTACCTCATCCCCGGAGTGGATGCAAGGTATCTACCAGCGTTGGCAAGCCGCCACATGGGAGAAAGTTTCAGTTTTAATTTTCATTGTACTAGCCGCCATCACCTTGGCAGGAATAGAATTGCCGCGCGGAGAACTGGGCGCACTGATTAGTGGCGGAGTTGTCCCCTTGCTTAATATCCTGGTGGCGATCAAAGTTGCCTTGGGGTCTTGGGCAGTAATTTTAGTTTTTATCCGTTATCGCGGTTTGTTATAAGTGTATTTATTCTGCTATTTTTTGTAGCTCTTTCATGTAAGCTACGCAACTGGCACAATAGTAGGGTGCGTCAGAAGTGGAAAATCCTTGAATGTGTACGAGATGATTGCGGCTGACGCACCCTACAGTTAGTTTGATTATGACACTTGTGTAAGTCCTATCTCTATTTAGTTTTATTTCTAAAATAGAAAAATATTTTATGACAAATTATAGCAGGGAAAAGGGAATAGTCTGGAAAGCCTCTTAGTATCAATGTTTGATGATTAGTTTATACCTTAATCTATCTAGCCACGGCTATATCTGCTATTACCCTGATTATCTGTTATCTCTTATGATGTTTTTTCAACTGCTAGAGAGCGAATTAATTCTCGAATTACGTCAGTTGCTGGTCTTCCTGTGGTTGAACAGTATTGTTCCAGCTTTTCTGCCTCCCCTGATGTGAGGTTGATTGTCATTCTTTTAACAGCCCATTTTTTATTCACAGATTAAACAATTTAGCTAGACTACATTTCTAATATCAATCATCTAAGCTGTTAGTACAATGTGATAAATAATGATTTTGAAATCAAGTAGTAGTAAAGAAAATGCTATGGCTTTTTAAGCTGTAGTGAAGCAGTAAAAATACTTACTAAATTATTAAGCTTAGATAATTTAATAATAGGGAATTGTAAATTAAATATAAAATAAAACTTCACCAAGGACTTAAGCATTCAGTAGAAATAGGGAATAGGGGATAGTCAACAGGATATGTATTGAATTTTGTATGAACATCAAATGAGAGTTCCACACTTCACTATTCAAGAAAATTTTCGGGCTGCTAGGTGCTATTTCGATTTTCTTGCTGACTTGGGTGGTGTTCGATGTGCGCCGAAGTATTTCTCACTCCGATAACGCAGCCACACCCGTAAAACTTCGGGAATTTGCTGTTTTTGTTCTTTGGTCAGCTGGTTGTAGAGCGCTAACGCCCGCTCACGCTCACCCCTACAAGCAGCATTATTGTGAGCATCCCAATAACTACGAGCTACCCGAATACGGCGACAGACTTCTTTAATTAGCGCATCTCCACTAAGTGGGTTGTCTTGATTCTTCATAACCAAGGATAAGGTTAGTTAAAAGATTTACTTTTACAGAAAGGAAATCGGCTCTGCTCAACGACGTTGTACGCCTGGTCTGCGTGCCTATCAGTGGATGATGGAGGTAGACCGCAACGCTAGACTATATAATCAAGAAAAGTTGCGTGCGTTATCTTGCGATCGCACTAGTAATGTGCGACTCTTTTGTAGTCATGATGCGATTGAATTGAAATCATTCACTAGCTAGTTAAGTTATTTTGGTTAAGACCATTGGGGATTGGCAGTAATTAAGGCTGCTGTATGTGAGCTATCCAATGGCTCAGAAAAAAAGTATCCTTGAACAGATTGACAGTTTAACTTTCTTAAGATGGCTAGTTGCTCAGGTCTTTCGACACCTTCGGCGATCGCTCTTATACCTAATTTATCTGCTAGTGTAACGATAATCTCGATAATGTCTAGATTGCGGTTATCAGTTGTCATTGGGTTAACAAAGGAGCGGTCTATTTTTAACACACTAATCGGAAAGCTATAAAGACGACCCAAAGAAGAGTAGCCAGTGCCAAAATCATCAATTGAGATTTCCACACCCAATTCTCTGAGTTTTAAGAGTATAGCAATTGCTTCGTCACCGTTTTCTACAATCACAGTTTCGGTAATTTCTAGCGCCAAATTATAGGGCTTAAGACCAGTTGAATGCAAAATGTGCCGAATCTGCTCAATCAAATTGGGTTGACAAAATTGCTTGGCTGAGAGATTGACACTCATTTTCTCTAGTGAGTAGTGAGGATATTTCATCAGCCAAGCTTGCATTTGGCGACAGGCTTCAAACAGCGTCCAATAACCAATCTCGACAATTAGTCCAGTTTCTTCCGCCAAGGGAATAAAATCTACAGGCGAAAGCAAACCACGTTGTGGATGTTGCCAGCGCAATAATGCTTCAAAACCTATAATAGAACCAGTAATTAGCGAAACAATTGGTTGGTAATAAACTTGAAACTCCTGGCGTTCAATGGCTCGACGCAGATCAACCTCTAACTGCAATCTGAAGAGCGCACTAGCATACATATCCGCATTAAATAGGGCATAGCGCGATTTGCCTAAAGCCTTGGCGCGGTACATCGCCGTGTCAGCATCCCTGAGCAGTTGTTCTGGTTGGTCATAGTCGAGTGTGGAACTCAAAGCAATGCCGATACTTGCACTGGTAAAGACTTCTTGCTTATCAAGCTTCAAAGGTAATTTTAGTTCCTGTTGAATACGCTCTGCGACTTTGATTGCATCTGAGACATCTTTAATTTCTGTCAACAGGATGGTAAATTCATCTCCCCCAAGCCGGGCGACTATATCTGTAGAAGGGATACAGGCTTGGAGAATTTGAGCGATAGTAATGAGAAATTGATCTCCTTTGATGTGTCCCAGGCTATCATTGATGATCTTAAACCGATCTAAATCCAGAAACAATACAGCAAATAAATTATCTTTGTGCCGTTTAGCTTGCTGGAGCGCTTGTGTTAAGTATTCCATGAATAGAGCGCGGTTTGGTAAACCTGTCAGCCCATCGTAGAAAGCATTCTGCCGTTGTTGGCGTTGGGCAATTTCCAAACGCAGGGATTGATTGAGGGCGGCTAACTCCTGGGTTGTCTTGATGAGTCTGGCTTCTAGTTCCTGGTTTAGCAACCGTAATGCGTCCTCTACCTGCTTGCGATCGCTGATGTCTCTGCTGGTATTGATGACTGCTATAATTTCCCCATCGTCTCCCCAAATCGGGGCAATTACATATTCGTAGTACCTGATGCCATGAACTGTTGGGAAACTGGTTTCACCTGTAATGGAAATGCCTGTTTGAAATACAGATTGACAGTCTTCATCATACAATTCCATAATGTCAGGCGGAAATCCTAACTCTTGCCAAGTTTTCCCTAGTAATTCGGCTGGTTGTAAACCCAAAGCTGCTAATCCTGCTGGACTGGCATAAATATAGCGGAGGTGGCGATCGCTAATGTAGATATGATCACTAGAAGCTGCCAGAACTTTATCTAGAAGTTCTATCTGCATTGAGAAAATAGAACTCTGTTCACTTTCCATGACAGTATCCTCACAATTGCCACTCGCAAAACTTGTTTTTTATGCTTAAACCTAACCCAGATGTTAACGGTTAGTTATGTATATCTAATTGTGTCTCGTATTCAAAAGGCAACAAGCTCATTACAGGAGTTTAAAGCCTAAATTATTTAAATTCTCTAAAAGTTTTCTAAAAGAAAAACTTAAGAAAATAGCAGCTTATAGAAACTTTACTAATACTATTGTTTTAATAAAAACCACCTTTAGCGGCTAGACAGTCAGCAGTTATTGTGTACTTAGCATTATATCATATGTTCTACATCTACGCTGCTTGTGTCTTATACTGAGTAATAATAAGCACGAGTAAACTAAATAATTATACTGCCCAAAAGCATCTATATTTGCTTAATAGTGTTATTAATGGCTGTATTTATGCTTGAACGTTATTATTCATAAATAGGTATAAAATACACAATATCTTTCATCAATCACTTATTCGTGGGTTGATTTATTCATCCTTTTGTGGTCAGGTGGAATCAGGTCTAAATGACCTATTTTATACTACTGAGAGAGGTTGCATCAGATGAATCGAATTCTCATCGCTGAAGATGAACCCCGTATAGCGGCTTTTATTGAAAAGGGACTGCGTTCTCACGGTTTTACAACGATTGTGGCAGTTGATGCCTACTCTGCAACTAACATGGCACTAAGTAGCTGTTTTGATTTAATGATTTTGGATTTAGGGCTTCCTGGTAAAGATGGCTTAGATGTATTAGAAGAAATACGAGGACAAGGAGAGAATGTTCCAGTGATTATTTTGACTGCTCGTAATGATATTCAAGATAAGATTGCCGGGTTTGAAGCGGGTGCAGATGACTACTTAACTAAACCTTTTCGATTTGAAGAATTGTTAGTGCGGGTAAAAGCTAGGTTACGTCACATTCGTAGTAGCCAAGGTGTTGAAGAGATGGTACTCAAGGTGGGAAATGTGGTTTTAGATTTGCATTCTCGTAAAGTGAAAGTCGGTCAAAATACTATAGAATTACCTGCAAGGGAATTTACTTTAGCAGAAACTTTCTTTCGCCATCCTGGGCAAGCTTTGAGTCGTGAACAATTGTTAGATAAAGTCTGGGGTTACGATTATGATCCAGGCTCGAATATTGTTGATGTTTATGTTGGTTATTTACGCAAAAAATTAGGTAGTGAATTAATTGAGACTGTTCGAGGTATCGGTTATCGGCTAAGGACTTGAAAAGTTTACCCTCACCAATGCCCTATGCTGGATATTCATAAATAAGCTTTAAAGTTAATCCTGTTATATTTATTTTTAATGTGGAAAAATCAAAACAAACAACAAGTAGTAGCCAAAAATCATCAAAAACGTGCTAAAGGATTTTTTTGGGCTACACGTACTCAAATTCTTTTTTGGTATGCTATCATATTATGCTTCATTTTTATAGTTTTTGTTCCAGCTTTTCGCCAAGTTTTATATGCACGAATTAATGAGCGTGTGCATCGGCAAATAACGGAAAAAATGCAAATATTTAAGAAACTAATTAGCGGACAATATCAATTTCCTCAAGATATAGAATTTGAAGAAGAGCCTGAAGTTATTGATAAACTTAGGAAGGCTGATAAACGTCTAATTAAAACACCTAAAACAAGAGAAGAGTTAAGAGAATTTTTAGATGCTTTTTTGGGAAATCAGCTTCCAGAAGATGACACTTTTCTCATTATGTTATGGGACGGTAAATTTTATAAATCTAGCCCTAGAGCCAGACCAAAAGAACTAAGTCGAAACTCAACCTTAATTAGATATTGGGCTGGATTAACTCAAGCAGAAGAAGGAGAAAAAGTAATTTCTGGGAGCAGTGTTGATAGTATTATCTATATTGCTCAACCTGTGAAAATACGAGGCGAAGTGATGGGAGTATTTGTCATCGCTCACGCCACATCTGGTGAACGTGGAGAAGTTTTGGAAGCAGTAGCAGTTATTATTCAAGTGAGTGTAGTCGTTGTACTTTTAGCGTTAGGTTTAGCTTGGTTTGCTTCGGGAAAAATTCTTGCACCCTTACGCTTGCTGACCCAAACGGCTCGCCAAATTAGCGAAACGGATTTAAATCAACGCATCAATATCAATGGTGAGGGAGAACTGGCGGAACTAGCAGTTACCTTTAATGAAATGATGGATAGATTGCAAGCCGCTTTCATCAGTCAGCAAAATTTTATTAACGATGCTGGACATGAATTGCGAACACCCATTACTATCATTCGTGGTAATTTGGAATTAATGGGTAATGATCCGCAAGAAGTTGAAGAAACTCTAGCTCTAGTTATGGATGAGCTAGAACGAATGAACCGTTTTGTTAATGACTTACTTTTACTGGCAAAGGTGGAACTGCCTGACTTTTTACTGTTAGAAACAGTTGATGTTTGCACTTTTACTGAAGAATTGTTTGCCAAAATGAAAGCTTTAGGCGATGGGCTAGGTTCCACTTTAGGCGATCGCAACTGGCAACTCAAAGCCATTGCTAGAGGTAAAATAGTCGCAGACCGTCAGCGTCTAACTCAAGCTGTGATGAATTTGGCACAAAACGCTATTCAACATACAAAAAATACTGATACCATCGCCCTTGGTTCAAAGATTTATCAAGGTAAAGTTAGCTTTTGGGTGGGGGACACAGGAGAAGGTATTGCACAAGCTGACCAAAAAAGAATTTTTCAGCGTTTTGCTCGTGCTAGTAACAGTCGCCGTCGTTCTGAAGGTGCTGGTTTAGGGTTGTCCATTGTCCAAGCTATTACAGAAGCCCACGGCGGCAAAATCACCCTAGAAAGCCAACTGGGAGTAGGATCTACATTCACGATTATCTTACCCTTGGAACCACACCAAGAAAAAAAGTAACGCCTGTAGTCCTTGGGGAAATGTTGCGAATATAGCAAATTTATACTACTGGCGTGGCTAGGCTAAAATAGTAGGGTGGGCATTGCCCACCATATCATGCCTTTGGTGGGCAATGCTCACCCTACAGATACTACATATACTGAAATTTTTTCAGAAATCAAATCAGATTCCTATACTACTGGCGTGATTGGAAAAAATTGAACGCAGATAAACGCAGATAAACGCAGATAAACGCAGATGAATGGGATGTTAGATTATTGGCTAATGCAACATTTTAGCTGTGTCAGTCCACTACAATGCAACAGGTTCTTTCTCGATAGCTGGTAACTCAATTTTGCGTTGTGGTAGCATTTTGGCATAGCGGTTAGTTAGAAAACGGTTGAGTTTTCTATCCAACTTTTTCAACAATCTTTTTAATGGCTTATTTTCATTCCCAAAGCTGACTGTACGCACAAGAGGTTTAATAATTGTCGCGACTCGTCTGACACCCAATTTTTTATATTTGGTTTGGAAGTAACCATCCTCAGATAAATTCCATTTTTCACGGATGCGTTGTAAACTTGCTAAAGTCCAAGCATCACTCCAACGCAACATATAAAAGTGTAAATCACTCCACTCTAGAGGGGGGCCTGGGACATAGGTAACTAAACTATCAGGCTCAAAATATACTTTACCCCCGACCTGCGCCACACTCATGCAAAAATCTAGGTGTTCTTTGGTGTTGAGCATTTGTTCATCTAAATAGCCAATACGCTCAAATATTTCGGTGCGAACTAAGGTACAGTGAAATTCGGCTAATTCTGTTTGAGTGCGTTGGAGTTGTGGACGCAAATTGGCGACTTGATGACCTTGTTTGTACATTTTCTCACGTAAATGCCGCCTACCATGAACATCAATGACGATGTGGCTTTCTCCACCTGCAAAGTGTATTCTTTGGTGTATTGGTTTTTTCTCGCACATGAGAGGCCCAACTACGGTTGCGCCTGTTTCTTCTGCACAATTAACTAATGCTTCTAACCAACCTGGAGAGACTACAACATCGTTATCAAGGAAGACTAAATATTTAGTATCAACGTGACTTAAACCAATATTACGTGCATGGTTAGGCGAAAGATAATAATCTGTGCGAATTAATTTAAAGTTTTTTTCTGCGGCTTTTGCTTTTAGATAGTGACGCACTTTAGTTGGTGAATTGCCATCAACATAAATTAATTTGAAAGGAAATTTTGTATGTTCGTAAATGCTTTCTAGGGATTCTTGTGTACAGCTAAAACGTTCGCGGGGAACAACAACGATTGTAACTATTGGTTCTAACATTTTTATACCTCCTATTAATTGGTCGCAGTCATGAGTTGGTTTTTAAATCAGTTATCAGTTATCAGTTATCAGTTATCAGTCCTGACGGCGGATGGTGTAGTGTTTCAACAACGTATTTAACTGATGACTGTTCACTGTTAAAACTTGCTGATAAATGGCTACTAATTCATTATTAAGCTTGTGCATATCGTATTTTTGTTCCACAAGCGCACGTCCGGCTTTACCCATTTTTGCCCATAGTTGGGGATGTTCTATAAGGTAGGTTAATTTGCAGGCGATCGCCTCCGTATCTCTCTCTGGTACTAAAAACCCTGACACCCCATCTTCGACTAATTCAGGAATACCCCCGTGTCTGGTACTAATAACAGGTAAACCCATCGCCATTGCTTCTTTTAATGTATTCACTGGTGCATCTTGATTGCCATCTTTTCCCGTAACACTAGGCGCAACAAAAATATGGCATTTATCCAAGATTTCTACAATCTCTTTTTGCTGTTTCCATCCCAGCAACTTCACCACATCGTTAAGATTTAAATCAGCAATTAGCTTGTGAAAATGTTCTTTCAGTTCACCATCACCGATAATATTATATTCGATATGAGGATGAGTTGGTACGACTTGAGCGATCGCGCGAATTACATATTCAATCCCCTTCTTTTCTACCAAGCGTCCAGTAGTAGCGATACGGACTATATTATCTTTGGGAAAATGACGTTCTTGAAAGGTGAACTTGTTACAATCAATTCCTGAACCATGCACATGAATTTTATTTGCGTCGCAACCTAAAGCAACTGCTTTATCTTTAAAGAATTCGCAATTAGCTAAGAAGAAATCTGTCTCTTGGAATAATTCTTGATAAACTTGTTCACCCCACTTTGGTAAAAATTTACTAATATCTGAACCGCGAAAGGTAGAAATTAATTTACCCTCAATTAAACCAAGCTGACGAAACCACACGCCAAACACACCTAAAGTGCTAAATTGGCAGTGGATAATGTCATAGGATTTCTTTTGTAAAAATGGTAAGGCTCGGTAGAGCATTTTTAATGATTTTGCTTGACTAACATAACGTGAAGTATTAAGTAATTGCAGACAAACGGCGGGGTTTTTGTAAAAATTGGCTATTAGTAAACTCAATCCTTTAATCCATCGCCATAGCTCATTTTCTGGTCGAGAATGAGCGTAAATTGTGCGATTAATTAGTTGATATTGTTCTACTAATGGATGCACTTTAGATGTATCTTCAGGCATACCATCAAGTGAGTAGATATCAACTTCATGCCCACGTTCGATGACACCCACGATTTGATTTAAAATAAACGGTTCTGATAAGACAGGAAAATGTGCAACCAAAAATGCTACTTTCATATTTTAAATGTAAGTTAATTCTTTTGATGATTCGTCAGAAATGATTCCTAATTCTGGTTGTAACATTTGCTGATAAATGGCTACTAATTCATCATTAAGCTTGTGCATATCATATTTTTCTTCCACCCGCGCACGTCCGGCTTTACCCATTCTTTCCCACAATTCGGGATGTTCTATAAGGTAGGTTAATTTGCAGGCGATCGCCTCCGTATCTCTCTCTGGTACTAAAAACCCGGAAACCCCATCTTCGACTAATTCAGGAATCCCCCCATGTCGGGTACTAATAACAGGTAAACCCATCGCCATTGCTTCTTTTAATGTATTCACTGGTGCATCTTGATTACCATCAGCAGCAGTTACACTAGGAGCAATAAAAATGTGAGTATTATTGAGAATATCCACAATTTCTTGTTGCTGTTGCCATCCTAATAATTTGATAATGTGAGCGACATTTAATTCCTTAATCAGCTTCTCAAAATGCTCTTTTAACTCACCATCGCCAATAATTTTATATTCAAGATTTGGATAATTTGCCGCTATTTTAGCAACTGCATGAATAGCGTATTCAATGCCTTTCTTTTCTACCAAACGCCCTGTAGTAGCAATCTGCACCTTACCATCAACAGGAAAATATCGAGGTTTAAAAGTGAATTTACTACAGTCTAAACCAGAACCGTGAATTACAAGTTTATCAGGATTACAACCTAAATTAATGGCGCGATCGCCAAAAAATTGACAATTCGCCAGAAAAAACTCTCCTTCACGAAAGAGTTGGTCATAAACATTTATGCCATTTTCTTGCACATACTTACTAATGTCAATACCGCGAAATGTCGTAATTAATTTACCGGAAATTATCCCAGCTTCACGATAAGCAAGAGCAATAGGCGCTAACGTACCGAATTGACAATGGATAATATCATAATCCCCATCTTGTAGTAAAGCTACAATTCTGTAGAACGTCTTTAAAGTAGCTACTTCCTTACCATACTTATGAGAAGTAAAAAATCTGAGACTTTTTAAAGAACCTTTATGAATAGTCTTAAATAATAATCTCATCCCTTGCAAAAAACGCCAAACAACATTTGTAGGTACAACCGGAGGAAAATAAGTGCGTTCCCATAGCTTATATTCTTCTACAATTGGATGCACCTTCCCTGTATAACCCTTTGGTAAACCATTAACTGGATGAATATGCACCTCATGTCCACGGTCAATCAAACCCGTAATCTGATTTAAAATAAAAGCTTCCGATAAAATAGGAAAACGCCAAACAATAAAAGCTATCTTCATGTCTCCAACCTCCTTATACCAAATTGATATGAAGCTGCATAGAATAATATGTCGAGGATATTGAACGCAGATGCACGCTGATAAACGCAGATAAATTAATGGATTTTATAATTATGTGCAAGATTATATAAAATTGGTATTATCCCTCTACGTTAAAAAAATACTCTCTTCTTTCTCTTCCTTACTCAACACATTCAAATGATAATTTAAATTCATCACCTCCAATTGACCAGACCCTAATAAACCATCAGAAAAATTAACTATACTAATCCCACAATTTGATTGTTGAAAACAATGATAATATTCAGGACTTATCCCCAAAGCAGTGCTAATTAACGCCCGATTTGTCCCTCCATGTGCAACTACCAGCAGAGTTTGACCTATATGACGTGGTAACACCTCCTGCCAAAATTCTTGTACTCGTTTATATAAATCAAGCGCAGGATAAAATCTAGTTTTATCATCTATTTCCATCCAAAATTCATGAGGACGCTGTTTCCAAATTTGATATAGTTCTGGAAACGTTTCCCGCACATATTGAAAAGCTAAACCTTCCCAACTAGGAAGATGGTTTTCCCGCAATTTATCGCTAATAAAAATTGCGTTTGGCTGCACAGTAATTACTTCTAAAATTTCCTTAGCGGTTTCCTGCGCCCGTTTTAAAGAACTAATATATATAGCATCAAATGCTATTTCCTGAAGAAAATTGCCCGTGATTCGCGCATCCTTGCGCCCCACTTCGGTTAATACTGATTCATCACTGCAACCTTGATACAACCCCAAGGCATTAAACGTACTCTGTCCGTGACGGAGGAGAATCACACGAGTTCCTTGTCCTGACTCAAGCTTCAACTGCATAGATATCTCCTGCTTCTATATCTACAACGCTTTGCATCCGGTATAAAGTGGCGTAGTGTCCACCTAAAGAGATTAATTCTTGATGCGTACCTTGTTCTAAAATCCTTCCGCCTTCAACATAGAGAATTATGTCTGCGTTCTCTACTGCTTTGAGGTTGTGGGAAATCACAAAGGTTGTGCGTCCCTCGGTTAATTTTGCGAGTGCAGAGTTGACGATATATTCGCTTTTTTTATCTAAACCTGTGGTGGGTTCATCGAGGATAACTATTGGTGCTTGACGAATTGCTGCACGAGCGATCGCAATTCTTTGTCTTTGTCCTCCTGACAGTGTACCACCGCGATCGCCCAAAATCGTATCATAGCCTTGGGGCAATTTCATAATAAATTCGTGAGCATTAGCCAGACGTGCGGCTTTTTCCACTTCTTTATCAGTAGCACCCAATTTTCCATAGGCAATGTTTTCCTTTACACTAACAGCAAATAACACACTGTCTTGCAAAACTACGCTGATTTGCTGACGTAGCGATTGTAGAGTATATTCACGGATATCTTGACCATCGATTAAAATCCGACCGCTTTCTGGGTCATAAAGCCGTAATATCAAACTGAGCAAAGTTGATTTACCACTACCGGAAGGGCCTACCAACGCCACTTGTTGTCCCGGTTGGACTATAAAGCTAATATCTTTGATAATGTTTTCGCTGGTGTCGTAGCCAAAAGCCACATTTTCAAACCGAACTGCACCAAAAAAAGGATGTGCTGGTTTTACCCCTGGTAAATCTTTCACATTCGGTTCATAGTCGAGAACTTCCACCACCCTTTCCCCGGAAGCCGTCGCTTTAGCAATTTGTCCGACTTGATTTGAAAGTTTCCGCATCGGTTCAAAAGCATTTTTAAGATATGTCATAAATACCAACAGTTCCCCAGGAGTAAGTTCCTTGTGCAACACTACATGAGAACCACGCCACAACACCACAGCAACAATAATTGACATTAAAATTTGTACAGTTCTCTCTAATGCTGCGGATAACCTAATAGATTCAATCGCCTCATCTAAACTTTTTTGATTTTGTGCTGAAAAAACACTGTGCAGCATTTCTTGAAGAGATAAAACTTGCACTATTTTAATTGCACCAATAGTTTCACCTGTTGTTGCAGCTAAAACACCTTCAGAATCACGATGTTTTTTGGCAAACTTACGAATACGGCTAATCATATTGCTTGTTAGCAACATTAATAAGGGAAAAATCGCCATTGCTACCAACGCCAATTCCCAATTTAGCCATAACATAATTGCCAACATTCCCAGCAGTGAGAATATGTTAGTTAATAAAGGTAAAGCTGTTTTTACCGTCACAGTCCGCATCTTTTCAATATCGGCGGTGACGCGAGTTATTAAATCACCGCTTTTAGATTTTTGGTGAAAAGATAGAGAAAGATGTTGTAAATGATTAAAAACATTACCGCGTACCTCTGACAGTATCCGCACTACAGCCAAAGACATTCCGTAGGTGCTGAGATATGCAGCTACGCTACCCAACCCAGATATAACAACAATTGCCACAGCCGACAAAGTTAATAATAAAACTGGATTAAAACCTTGGGTGTTAGTAATATTTGCTGAGTTATTATGAGCAGGTATGAGGATATAGTCAAAAACATATTTTAAAGGCCAAGGTTCCAGCAAACGTAAGCCAGTCTCAAATAAAAGTGCTAAAAATGAAACGACTATCAAGACTTTTTGCTGATGGATATAAGGCGAAAATTTTCCTAAAATTCGCAATACTCCCGGAATAACCCCCTTTAATTCCTTTTCCTTGGCACGCTGTCCCATTAATTATCTCTCCTCTATTACCCGAAACTTTTATTTTCTAAGCCTCTGTGTTATTAGCAAGTATTAAACTGCCCTGCGTGATAAATAATTTTTCAAAACAAAAGATGTTGTTTCTGCACCATGCAAATCAAACTTACATTTACACAAAGATTGATGTTTATTTAATCCAGATAGAATCTTTTGTGCCAAGTGAGAAGCTGTGAGATGTTGCGGTAAAATACAATCAACAATTCCTAATTTTTCTAATTTTTGAGTTCTCAATAATTGTTCCTGATCTTGCTTTTCATGACCTATAGGCACAACAATGGCACGCACACCTGTACTCAAAATATTCATGATGGTGTTATAACCACTTAAGCTTAAAGCAATATCTGCTGTTTTCATATATTCCCACAATTGTAAGGTATATGTTGCAATTTGAATATTGCTGCGATCGCCTAGCCCATCGCCTGCTAATTGTCTTAATTTTTGTACCTTATCTTCTGGCATGAAAGGGCCAGTAAATATTTTCATAAAATGTGGTAGTTCCTTTGCTAAAATTGGGCTGGCTGTTATCACAGTTTCCAAAAGTTCATATCCGATTCTGCCCCCACCCACACTGACTAAAATTTTCGCAGTTTCTGAATTGACATCACCCCATAATTGGCTGGAATCATTGACATAATTCTTTGGGGATTGAGTGACAAATCCAGTATAAATAATTTCAGTTTTAATATCTTTGTGTCTGCTAAAGCTTTCAGAAAATTGTTGAAAATTGGAATCCGTATGAAACAACAGCAAATCAAAATAACGATTCATTAAATTACAAATAATTTCCTCTTCTTCCGGCTCACTCTCCTTACCAATTACATCACGTAAACTGCAAACAATTTTAGTATTAGGACTGGTATTTTTAATATGCTCAACAAAAGGAATTAATTCAAAAAATAGCTTATGTCTACCAAAAGGAAAAAATTCAGTAATTAAACAATCAGGTTTAACTTTATCAAATTCACTAATCAAGAGATTTTTTCTGATTTCCTTAACCTCCTCCACACTTTGGTTATCACCAACAGTAAATTTCCCCTCCTCTAACCATAGTGCAGGTAGTCTAATTAATTCTACCTGTGATGGCATTTCAAAGCCTGCTATCTCCGGGCCACCGTTAATAAAATAAACCTGAAAATCTTTAACTAAATTTCGCACTATTTCTGTGCTTCTAACTAAATGCCCCATACCGCTCAGGTACTGGCAGTAAAACATAATCTTTTTCATTTCTTATTTGCTAAAAACTAAATTCGGCAATTGAATAAACTTTTTAAATTTGCATTCACAATTCCTTTCATTTAACAGCAGATAAATATATTTTTTGATGTTAGTCAAACCATTCATATTTAAACAATTTTGCTTTGAATGAGGATGAATTAACTGATTAATCAGAGATTCTTGAAATTCTTTCTGACAGACACTTTCTGGATTAATTGCCTTGAAAATCCCTAAATCATCCATTCTTTGAGCGCGTATTAATTGCTCTTTTGATGGTTGATATCGGGGAATAATTACAGCAGGCTTATTTGCAGATAAGATTTCGCAAACCGTATTATACCCAGCCATTGAAACGATTGCATCTGAGGCTTGTATATAACTCATTAAATCATCTGTAAATTCCTTAACTTTAACTTGAGGGTTATTGCTAGCGGCTTGATGAACAAGTTGCTTTTGCTTTATGGGCATTTCTGGCCCATAAATAATTAAACTTTTATAGCAAATTGATTTGGGTAACAATTGAATTGCCGATAGATACATATCAACTAATTCGTAACCATCTTCACCACCGCCTGGAGTAACTAAAATCAAGCGTTCATGGGCTGATAGTTGCAATTCTTCTCTAATTACATCAGGTGATTTTAACCCTGATTTACGACTTATATAACCACAGTAACGAGATTTTTGAGCGAGAATAGGTGAAAATTGATATTCATTAACAGTATCAAAAACTTCTGGCGTTCCCACTATTAAAATTTGATGGTAGAACTTTTCCAATGTTGCGTAATAGCCATTTTTTCTCCACTCATTGATAGTTGCTTCTGGAGAATCGAGAATATCCCGTAGTAAAAGAACTAGCTTAGTTTCGGGGAGTTTTTCAGCGAAATAATTAATGGTATCAGCTAACTCGTTTTTAACGCCGTATGGTTTTTTATCAACAAGGAATAAGTCTGGTTGAAAATTAATGGCAGTTGAGAGAATTAATTGCGATCGCAATCTCACCGTCTCTTCAATGCCCATCCCTAGATACTTTACCTCAACTTCGCCACTTGAGCCTCTGTTGAGGCAAGGAAGTTTAATATAGTCTAAACCCTTGGGTAAACGAAACCCCTGTAACATGGGTGAACCTGAAAGTAATAAAATTGACAGTTCAGGAATTTCGCTCAGTAGATGTTCGCAGATAGCCAACATTCTACGGATGTTACCAAGTCCATATGCGTCGTGGGAATATACCAGCAGTCGCATAAGCATTACCAATTAAGAGGGAACAGGTGTAATATGTCAGAAACATCCGTTTGATGTTCTTGTACTAACCATACAATTGCTGCTTTAGATGAATTATTTATGAAAATTGCATGAGAAATTTCTCATCTTAAATCCTGCATCTAGCAAGATACACGGAGATAGGGCTGATATTGTGTTTGCTTAATTAATTATGATTTCTACAATCATTACACCCACCCCCAACCCCTCTTCACAGCAGGTTTATAATAAAGTAATGAGTGAGGACTGTAAAATCCACGACATTATCAGAGTTTCATCCACCCCTGCACCCTAAAACTGATATTACTCATGAAAACGAAAAATTAAGGATTAGGGTAATGGTGTATGTGTTCAAAACTCTTATCCCTTAAATTATTTCGGGTAATTATAGCAGTATCCACATAGGTTAGGAAATGGATAAATTATCAAATCCTTTTAGCAAGAAGCTTAAACGCCTCTCACCTGTCCCCTGCTATAGTTGTAATTCCCAAATCTACGCAAAAAGGCTAAAAACCCTTCTCCTCTACATCTAGGCTGCTTCGCGATGCGGTAATGTCAATCTAATTCGCAAACTCGAAAAACTTGTCAGTGGATTTACTGTTGCTTTTAAACAAATTTCTCCAGTTAGTTCAGGGATTAAGTGAATTTTCTCATATCTTTTGCTTATTTATTATGTTACATAATATTGAAGAGATTTTGCATTTAATTTTGCAAATCTTCTGATAAACAATAAAATATCTTTTAAAAGATACAAGTATCTTTATAAGAATTTAACTTATTTATCTTTTAATTAAATGTTAACTCAATCTACCATTTATTCGATAGCGTCAAGTTACCAGGTATGGTAAATCCAAAAACAGAACCAGATGTTTATATTGGAAAAGTTTTAAACAATCGCTATTTAATAATAGACTTGATTGGCAAAGGCGGTATGGGGCGAGTTTATTTAGCAGAAGATACTGCTAAAAGCCGTAAAGTCGCCTTGAAGATTCTCATCTTGAATTTAGTAAATCAACAGGTATCCCAACGCTTTGCTAGAGAAATTTTTATTGGCGCTCAATTAGGACGGAAAAGTAAAAATATTGTGCGCGTCTTAAGCTATGGTGTAACTGATGAAAAAACTCCTTTTTATGTAATGGAGTACCTGGAAGGGAAAAACTTAAAACAAATACTAAAAAAGCATCCGTTAACAATAAATAACTTTTTAGATATCTGTTATCAAATTTGTTTAGGTTTACAATGCGCCCACAAGGGCATTATTCTGAAGGGTGAAGTATATCCGGTTGTTCATAGGGATATTAAACCAGAAAATATATTTATTACTAATAATATTAAACAAAGCGAAAATGTCAAAATTCTAGATTTTGGTATTGCCAAGTTTTTAACAGAACGCAGTGGTATGACACTTACCGATTCTTTCATCGGTAGTTTACCTTATTGTTCACCAGAACATATGGAGGGGCGTAAGCTATTAGATATTCGCTCTGATATTTATAGTTTAGGCGTATTGATGTTTGAAATGTTAACTGCAAAACATCCATTTCAAACAGAAAGTAACTCTTTTGGTAATTGGTATCAAGCTCATCGATTCCAAGTACCTCCTACCTTTGCCGAAGTAGATAGCCAGTTGCAAATCCCCCCACAATTGGAAGATTTAATCATGAGTTGCTTGGCCAAAGAAGTAGGCGATCGCCCACAAAATGTTCAAGAAATAATCCAAGTATTAGGACAGGTTAAACAAAAAATAGAAAAGGCTAATTCTAGCAGTAATGATATTGGAGAAAACATCCCTGAAGTTCAATTAGTACCTATAACATCGCTTACAGAAAAAGAATGTTTACAAAAAACTTGGCCGAAAAATAAACCAGTAAAACAAATTGGTTTTCCCCATCTCCTCCCGACTACTCAAGGGATAATACCAACCTTTTGGGCAATGTTACCAAAACAGGAAATATCTCAATTATTATCTAAAAACCATCGCATTGAATTTATTAGTCAAATGGACGTTTACCCAATGATACTATGGGTTACGGTACTACACGATGTTGAATTATCCCTCATCAGATGGTTATCTTATTTCATAGATTTACAAGAAAGTAGAGGTCAAAGTATTGTCCGATTTTTAGCAGATACTGGATATTATCATCTACTATTTTTTGCCCTAGAAGAGCCAAATAATTGCGCTCAAGTGATCACTTTAACTCTCACCGCTCAACAACGTCAACAACTGATAGATTGGATGACAACCAATCAAAATATCGAATCTGATGAACTAGTTACTACTTCACAAGCTAAAAATATACTCAAAACAGAATATGAAGAAATTAGACTAGAAATTATGCGTAATTTAACAGCCAATAAACCACAAGAACAGGTAGAAATAAAAAGTTGGTTTGCTAAATTAATTGATCAAGTCTTACAAATTTTTAAACATCATCAATAATCTGAATATTTAACTTTTTTCTGCCAAAAGTGGTTATATGTGAGGTTGTCAAGGTGAATCAAAGTGTATTTGCATCTCCACACAGTATAGGATTAGTTGCCAATCGTTATCAACTGCAAAAGTTGATTGGTAGCGGTGGCATGGGTGAGGTTTTTTTAGCAACTGATATCCTCTTAGGAGAAACCCCAGTTGCTATCAAATTTCTCACTCAAACTGTATGCGATCGCAAAATTCAGAAAGACTTTGCCCGTGAAGCACTTATGAGTGCAGCCCTAAGCCAAAAAAGTTTACATATTGTCCGGGCTTATGATTATGGTATGAGTGACACAGGGAAACCTTTTTATGTCATGGAATACCTCAACGGCAAAAGTTTAAAAGAATTAATTCCCTTAGCTTTACCTAAGTTTATCCATCTTGCTCGTCAGATTTGTTTGGGCTTACAATGCGCCCATCAAGGTATTCAAATTGATGGTAAAGTTTATCCTTTAGTCCATCGAGATATTAAGCCAGCAAATATAATAGTTGTTCCCGATCCCATATTAGAACAGTTAGTAAAAATTCTAGATTTTGGTATCGCTAAATTTATTAACTATACAGCTACAGCGAGTACAAATAAAGGATTTCATGGAACTTTACCTTACTGTTCACCTGAGCAACTAGAAGGAGAAAACTTAGATAGTCGCTCTGATATATACAGCTTGGGTGTGATCATGTTTGAAATGCTCACTGGTGCTAAACCTTGGCAACCGGAAACAGATTTATTTGGCGCTTGGTATAAAGCACATAACTTTGAAAAACCGCGAGCGATCGCCGATGTTAAACCCGACCTAAAAATTCCCTCACAACTCAACAATTTAATCATGGCTTGCCTAGAGAAAAAAGCCAGCGATCGCCCGCAAAACGTTGGAGAAATCTTACAAATTATCAATAGCATTGACCCATTACAATGTGCCAGCTTTCCTACTAATATATCATCCCTAGCAACTCCTAAATTAACATTAGGTTACGAACTAATAGCAGCCTTAAAAAAACAATCCCACCAATTCACTTGGCCTCAAAATAAACCTATACAAGAAATTGTTTTCCCTCAACAGCTAAACATCAACAAGAATAATTTAGCCACAGTCTGGCTAATGTTACCTAAAAAAGAAATTCAACTACGGGCAAACTGTCAAATTCATAACCGCTTCCTTTTTGTTACATCACCCCATCCGATGCTGTTGTGGGTGACACTACTCTACAACCAAAAATTAGAACCAAAGTGGCTACCTTGCTACCTAGATATGCAAAATACCCTCAATCGCCAACTAGTAATATCCTTAGTTAACAATGCCAGCTACCCTCTAATTTGCTTCACCCTAGAACCACCCCATAGCTGTATTCAAATCCTCAGTAGTGACATTGAACCCAGCCAAAGGCAAAAGTTACAAATTTGGGTGGAACAAAGTCAAAAACTTCCGCCAGCTTCTCAAGCTCATGTAAGTAAAAACCTGCTCAAGCAGCAGTATAAACAAATCCAATCACAGATGCTTCAGCAATTATCATCTACGCACCAGATGGCAGAATTAGCAAAGGGATTAGGTAATATGAGATAGAATTAGGACAGATTTACCCATGTTGACGCTATGGTTAAGAAACCATCACTTGATGTGATTATTGAACAATTAAATGCTCTCTCACTACCAGAACTACTTCAAGTTAGGGCTAAAGTCAATGCGTTAATTGAGGAGAAATCTTTGAATGCCAGTATTTTAAGTTCTGGAAGCTATCAGAGGATGACATCTGTTTCAGGTGATAATGAAGACATTGACATCACCAACCCACTCTCTGGTGTAATTTCCAGTTCCAGTATCAAAAGTCATCTTGAAATCACCGACATTACCCTCATAAACAATGTTGATTTTAGTAAATTAATTGCATATGAAATTGCCCGGATTTCTAAATTAACTCCAAATAAAGATGATTCCTTAGAAAAACTTATAGATTTGGTTGATGAATGGATGGATGAGGAATCAGGGTACGATGAGGAAAGTTATCCTCAAATTGAGGCAGCTTTAAATCAAAATCGTCCATCTTGATAAAAGCTCAGATGAGCAGGGTTATATTACTAGATACTCATCCATTAAGTGCGGTAACACATCCAAAGGCAGAGCCAAAAGTTAGACAATGGCTACAATCTTTACAAAATACTGAAACTGTTATACGTGTCCCAGAAATAGCAGACTATGAGCTACGTCGGGAGTTATTAAGGCAAGGAAAGAGTAAAAGTATAGCGCGTCTCAATCAACTTAGCCAAAATTGCCTCATACCATTAACCCCAGAAACAATGCGAAAAGCAGCAGAACTATGGGCGTGGGTGCGAAACCAAGGACAGCCAACTGCAAGCAATGAAAGTTTGGATGGTGACGTAATTCTGGCGGCTCAGGCTATTCTCCAACTACCCAGTTTTGATGAAGTCGTAATTGTAACAACCAACTTAAAACACATATCACGGTTTGAGAGGGAACGTATAAGCGTAGCAGACTGGCAACAGACTCTCAATAATGTAATTTAATTATCCAGTGACTTAAACTTTTTCTGTTTAGGACATAGACAAATCATAAAACCCATACCCTAACAGCCTTTCAATCTGTACCCTGCCATAACAAGCAAAAAAATTAGAAACTTAGGTTGACAATCCTTGAGGGGTGCGTCATAATAGGGAAGTGCAAATTAAGGGACTGTAGTTCAATTGGTTAGAGCACCGCCCTGTCACGGCGGAAGTTGCGGGTTCGAGCCCCGTCAGTCCCGTTCAAAGTTGTGAGTAATAAGCGCTGAGTCCTGAGTAGTATAGGAAGAGGACACAGATAACTAGTAATTGTTTGGAGTCTTGATTTCTTAGAAAAATCTCAGGACTCAGAGGCTTAGATATTAAGCTAAATTTATTCATGCTTTGCGAAAGAGAGAAATACTGTGACGGTTAGAGTCAGAATTGCTCCTAGTCCAACGGGAAATTTACACATTGGTACAGCCAGGACAGCCGTATTTAACTGGCTGTTTGCCCGCCACCACGGCGGTACATTTATCTTGCGAATTGAAGACACAGATTTAGAGCGATCGCGTCCCGAATACACAGAAAATATTATGACGGGACTGCGTTGGTTAGGGCTAAATTGGGATGAAGGGCCATTCTACCAATCTCAACGCCTCGACCTTTATCAAAAAGCGGTACAACAACTTTTAGACCAAGGTTTAGCCTATCGCTGCTACACCACATCAGAAGAATTAGAAGCCTTAAGAGAAGCGCAAAAAGCCAAAGGTGAAGCCCCCCGTTACGACAACCGTCACCGCAACCTCACCCCAGAACAAGAAGCCGAATTTAAAGCCCAAGGACGCAGTTTCGTCATCCGCTTTAAAATTGACGATGACCGCGAAATCGTCTGGAACGACTTAGTACGGGGTAAAGTGGCTTGGAAAGGCAGTGATTTAGGCGGTGATATGGTCATTGCCCGTGCTTCCGAAGATGGTATTGGTCAACCTTTATACAACTTTGTTGTCGTGGTTGATGACATTGATATGCAAATCACTCATGTCATCCGGGGGGAAGACCACATCGCCAATACTGCCAAGCAAATTCTGCTATATGAAGCTTTTGGGGCAAAAATACCCGAATTTGCCCATGCTCCCTTAATTTTGAATATGGAAGGGCGTAAACTTTCTAAACGGGATGGGGTGACATCCATTTCCGACTTTCAGAAAATGGGCTTCACACCTGAAGCCTTAGTCAACTACATGACCTTGCTGGGTTGGTCGCCACCAGATTCTACCCAAGAAATATTTACCTTGGAAGCAGCCGCCAAAGAATTTAGTTTTGAACGGGTGAATAAAGCCGGGGCAAAATTCGACTGGGCAAAACTAGATTGGTTGAATAGTCAATACATCCACAATACCCCAGTTGATCAGTTGACTGATTTGTTGATACCTTATTGGGAAGAAGCAGGATATTCATTCGCACAGGGACGCGATCGCCCTTGGTTGGAACAGTTGGTTGGGTTAATTAGCGCCAGCTTGACACGCTTAACCGATGCTGTAGAGATGACCAAGCTGTTCTTCATCGAGACAGTGGAATTGAGCGAAGAAGGGAGTAAGCAATTGCAGCAAGAAGGTTCTAAGGCTGCACTTGAAGCCATCATTGCTGGCTTAGAAGCCCAACCCCAACTCACAGAAGCAGCTGCCCAAGACATAATTAAACAAGTGGTGAAAGCCCAAAATGTGAAGAAAGGTTTAGTGATGCGATCGCTCAGAGTCGCCCTCACCGGAGACGTGCATGGCCCCGACTTAATTCAATCTTGGTTACTCCTCAACCAAATTGCTTTGGATAAGCCACGCTTGAGTCAAGCAGTAGCAGCTAGTTAACAATCCCTGATAAACCAGACTGATAGTTCTTGTGGTGTGGGCATCTTGCCCGCACCGGACGAGTGAAGCGACAAATTAAAGATTTACTTTATAAAAGTCTGTGGCCCTGATTTCCCTCGTAAAATTTAGCTAAAACAAAAAGAAGCCTCTCACCTACCCGTTCGCGTAGCGTCCCGTAGGGAAGGGAGGTGATGAGATGAATTTTTGGGCGGTGACGAATTGACCCACAACCAAATTAATCCGCAGGATTAATTTGGTTGTGGGTCGATGTTCGCGTAGCGTCACGAAGTGAGGAATCGCCATTTTTGACTTTGAGCGAGTCTATAAAATCTTCAATTACATGAGTCATAGTTTTATCATTTTGAGCCGAGTATAAACGTAGCTTGTTTAATCTACGTTCAGATATTCTCAAATTTAATGCTTTATTTTTCATAACGCCTACACATTGTCTTTGCATTTATGCTATCATATCCGTAGGTCGAAAAATAAAATAAAAAATGAAAACGTCATACCAATACAGAATTAAACCAACCAAACAGCAAGCAGAAAAAATTGATAATACCTTGGAAATGCTGCGTCATCAATACAATTATTTGCTTGCTCAAAGGTTTGACTGGTATGAGTTTAATCGTTGTCCTATTGATAGATGCCCATTAATTTGTCATTTACCAGAGCTAAGGGAACAGCCTAATTACTACAATCAAAAAGCGTCTTTGGTTCAACTAAAAGTTGATAGACCTTGGTACAAAGAGATTCATTCTCAAGTGCTACAGGAAGTTCCCAAAAGAGTTGAACTAGCTTTTGATAGATGGTTGAAAGGTAACATTAACGGTAAGAAGTCTGGTAGACCTAGATTTAAAGGTAAAGGACAATATAAAACTTTCACTTATACTCAATTTAAACAACATCATTTTGTTAACAATAAAATTACATTGTCAAAAATAGGGGATGTAAAAGTTATTGTTCATCGACCTATTCCAGATGGTTTTAAAATCAAAACCGTTTCTATAACTAAAAAATCAGATGGATATTATGTAACACTAAGTCTTGAAGACCAGACGGTTCCTGCAATTAAGCCTGATTTTAATCCTGACTCTATAACAGGTATTGACGTTGGTCTAAAAGAATTTTTGACAACTGCTGATGGCGAAACTGTTTCTGTACCTCAGCATTATCGCAAAGCTCAGAAACGTTTACGAGTCATACAGAAACGTGTTTCACGCCGAAAAAAAGGCAGTAAACGTAGGCAAAAAACCGTTAAGCAGCTAGGTAAGCAACACAAAAAAGTTGCAGATAAACGCAAAGACTTTCATTTTAAAACTGCTAACAATCTGTTGAAAAAATATGATGTTATTGCAGTTGAAGATTTGAACGTTAAGGGACTAGCACGTACCAGATTGGCTAAATCTGTACTTGATGCTGGATGGTCAAGTTTTTTGTTGATACTGACAAACAAAGCCGTAAACGCTGGTCTGTTGGTCATCCCAGTTAAAGCGTCTGGTACAAGTCAAGATTGTTCTAGTTGTGGTGTCAAGGTTCCTAAAAAACTGCATATCCGATGGCATAATTGCCCTAATTGCGGGTGCAGTCTTGACCGTGACCATAATGCAGCAATAAATATAAAGAATAGAGCGCAGGGGCATCGCGTTCTTAAAGCTCAGTTAATGTCCGCGCGTGAACCGGGAGTCGCTGAGAAGCCTACACTTACCCGTTCGCGCTAGCGTTCCGTAGGAAAGGGAAGTGTAGGAGATGTCACGTAGTTAATTTCTCTCAATTTGGGAACATTCGCTGTAAAATTAGTGTCTTTGCTAACACTGAAAAGTTTATGTAATTACAATGTTAAAAACATCCCTAAATAGAGGCATCCGGGTATCTTTAATGATAGTTACGCTTGGCGTTATCTCGGCACTTTATACCCATAGCAGAGCGCAAGAAGCGCCCCCAATATTTGGGGATGTCACAATCAGTAAGAAATTTTCTCCAGACCCCTTGGTAGTCAGGGGTATGAGTGGCGGTTCAATAGCGGCAAACCAAGTAGCAGGCAGAATCGAAACACCCACCGGCCCCTGTAACGGATTTGTCGATGAGAAACCAGACCACACCATCAAACTCAACAGTAATTTCGAGTATTTAAAACTGCAAGTCCAATCTCCGCAAGATACCACCATCCTAGTCAAAGGGCCTGGCGGTACTTGGTGTAATGATGACGTGAACGGCAAAAATCCAGGCATCAGTGGCGAGTGGCTACCAGGAAATTACCAAGTTTGGGTCGGTTCTTACAACAAAGACAAGTATTTTCCCTACAAGTTAGAAATTACCGAAGTTAGGTAGATTGGGGATTGGGGACTGGGGATTGGGGAGATGAGGGAGATGAGGGAGATGAGGGAGTAGGGGGAGAAAAAGAAGCAGGGG